>NZ_JBIATV010000007.1:402601-420036 GCF_042892175.1 Streptomyces sp. NPDC001828 | reverse complement strand
AACTCGGCCAACTGCGACTTCCAGAAGTCGAGTTGGCGCTCCTCTTCGGTGGCGAGGAGACTGCGCTGCCACAGGCTGTAGTCGGCGTACTGGACCGGCAGCGGCTCCCAGCCCGGGGCCGTGCCCTCGGTGCGGGCCGCGTAGGCGCGGTCGAGGTCGGCGAAGAAGGGGGCGTTCGACCAGCCGTCGGAGGCGATGTGGTGGGTGACGACGACCAGTACGTGGTCCTCGGCCGTCACCCTCAACAGGGCCGCGCGCAGCGGGAGTTGTGCCGTGAGGTCGAAGACCTTGGCGCTCTCCTCGGCGAGCAGCGCGGGCAGGGTGGCCTCGTCGGCGGGTACGACCGGCAGGGGTACGTCGATCTCGTCGGCCGCCAGGACGAGCTGGTACGCCTCGCCGTCCGCCACCCGGAAGACGGTGCGCAGGGCCTCGTGGCGCCCGACGACGTCGGTGAGGGCGCGGCGCAGTGCGGCGGTGTCGAGGGGGCCGGTCAGGCGGAGGGCGATCGGAATGTTGTACGTCGGCGACGGGCCTTCCAACTGGTCGAGGAACCAGAGCCGTTGCTGGGCGGAGGAGAGCGGGAGGCGTGCGGGGCGCGCTCCGGCCACCAGCGCGGGGCGCGGCTTGTCTCCCTTGCTCGTCTGGATCAGCTCGTTGAGCTGGGCGACCGTGGGGTGCTGGAACATGTCGCGGACGGTGATCCGGACGCCGAAGGCGGTGCGGATGCGGCTGACGAGGCGGGTGGCGAGCAGGGAGTGCCCGCCGAGGCGCAGGAAGTGGTCGTCGATGGTGACGGAGGGGCGGCCGAGAACATCGGCGAACAGGCCGCACAGCACCTCCTCGGCGGGGTCGCGCGGGGCGCGGCCGGTGCTGTCGGAGCTCAGGTCGGGTGCGGGCAGGGCGCGCCGGTCGAGCTTGCCGTTGCCGGTCAGGGGCAGGGTGTCGAGGAGGACGAAGGCGGCCGGGACCATGTAGTCGGGCAGTGCTTCGCTCGCGTGGCGGCGCAGGGCCGCGGTGTCGACGTCCTCGCCGACGACGTAGGCGACCAGGCGCTTGTCGCCGGGCCGGTCCTCGCGGACGACCACCGCGGCCTGCGCGACGGACGGATGAGCCACCAGCGCCGACTCGATCTCACCCGGCTCGATCCGGAAGCCCCGCAGCTTGACCTGCTGGTCGGCCCGGCCCAGATACTCGACCTCACCCTCCCGCGACCACCGCACCAGGTCACCGGTGCGGTACATGCGCGCCCCGGCCGGCCCGTGCGGGTCGGCGACGAAGCGTTCGGCGGTCTGGGCGGGGCGCCGCAGGTAACCGCGGGCGAGGCCGGCGCCCGCGATGTACAGCTCGCCGGGGACGCCCGGGGCGACCAGGCCGAGGTGCTCGTCGAGGACGTAGAGCCGGGTGTTGTCGAGGGGACGGCCGATGGGCAGGGCGCCCCCGTAGTCGAACGGGCGGCGGACCGGGTGGGCGCTGGCGAAGGTCGTGGTCTCGGTGGGACCGTAGCCGTTGACGACCTGGAGGTCCGGGCAGGCGTCCATCACCCGCCGCACCGCCTCCGGCGGCACCACGTCACCGCCGGTCCACACCTCGCCGAGCCCGGCGAACGCGGCCGGGTCCTCCTCGGCCACCAGCCGGAACAGACCCGCCGTCAGCCACAGCCCGGTGATCGACTCATCGGCGAGTACGGATTTCAGGGCGGCGGTGTCGAGGACTCCGGCCGGTGCGACGGCGACGGTGCCGCCGGTCAGCCAGGGCACCCACATCTCGAAGGTGGAGGCGTCGAAGGTGTGCGGGGAGTGGAAGAGGACGCGCTGGTGCGCGGGGCGCCGCCAGCGGTGGTCGAGGGCGAGTTCGGCCACGTTGCGGTGGGTGACGGCGACGCCCTTCGGCACGCCCGTCGAGCCCGAGGTGAACATGACGTACAGCCACTGGTCGGGGTGGGCCGGAACCTCTGGGGCGGTCGCCGGGTGGGCCGCGGTCTCGGGGTCGGTGGTGAGGTCGTCGACCAGAAGGACCCGGGTGTCGCCCGCCTCGGCGACGAGCTCGTGGTCGGCGAGGTTGCGGTCGACCAGGAGGAGCGGGGCTGCCGTGTCGGCGAGGATGCGGGTGAGCCGGGAGGCCGGGTCGACGGCGTTGAGGGGGGCGTAGACGCCGCCCGCCTTGACGATGGCCAGCAGGGCGAGGACCAGGTCGGCGGAGCGTTCCATCAGGACGGCGACGACGGTCTCCGGGCCGACGCCGAGACCGGCGAGGCGCTGCGCGAACCGGCTGGACACGGCGTCGGCCTCGGCATACGTCCAGGAACGGCCGGCGTGCGTGAGGGCGACGGCGTCGGGGGTACGGGCGGCCTGCGCGGTGAAGAGGGCGGCGAGGGAGGCGTCCGGCACCGGGGTGGCACGGCCGGTCCAGGTGTCGAGCAGCAGGGTGCGTTCGGCCGGGTCGAGGAGGTCGAGGCCGGACAGCGGGGTGTCGGGGTGCGCGGCCGCCTCGCCGAGCAGCCGCAGCAGCCGGCCGAGCAGGGCCTCGACGGTCTCGGGGTCGTACAGGTCGGTGGCGTACTCGGCGGTGATGTCGAGGCCGGCGGGCAGGCCGTCGGGGGTCAGGTGCTCGTCGAAGCCGACGGTGAGGTCGAACTTGGCGGTGCGGGTGGCCGAGTATTCGGCGCGGGTCCGCAGGCCCGGGAAGTCGGTGCCGGGGTCGGTGGAGCCGGCCTGCACCAGGGTGAGCATGACCTGGAAGAGGGGGTGCCGGGCGCCGCTGCGCTCGGGGTTGAGGGCCTCCACCAGCCGGTCGAAGGGCAGGTCCTGGTGGGCCCAGGCGCCCAGGTCGGTCTCCCGCACCCGCCCGAGGAGCTCCCGGAAGGACGGGTCACCGGCGACGTCGGTGCGCAGGACGAGCGTGTTGACGAAGAACCCGACGAGGTCGTCGAGGGCTTCGTCGGTGCGGCCGGCGACCGGGGAACCGATCGGGACGTCGGGGCCCGCGCCGGAGACGGCGAGCACGGTGGCGAGTGCGGCCTGTGCGGCCATGAAGAGGGTGGCGCCGCTCTCGCGGGCCAGGTCGGCCAGCGCGGTGTGCGTTCCGGGCGGGCAGTGCACGGTGACGGTGTCGCCGCGGTAGGAGGCGACGGCCGGGCGCGGCCGGTCGGCGGGCAGCGTGGCCTCTTCGGGAAGTCCGGCCAACGTGTCCTGCCAGTAGGCGAGTTGGCGGTTCATGAGACTGTCGTCGGCGTCCGGCTCGCCGAGCACCTCCTGTTGCCAGAGGGTGTAGTCGGCGTACTGGATCTCCAGCGGTTCCTGCTCGGGGGCGTGCCCCGACCTGCGGGCCGCGTAGGCGTGGGCCAGGTCGCGCAGCAGGGGGGCGATGGACCAGCCGTCGGAGGCGATGTGGTGCATGACGACCAGCAGGACGTGCTCCTGGTCGCCGAGCCGGATCAGCCTGGCCTGGACGGGCAGGTCGGCGGCGAGCCCGAAGACGTGCGCGGACTCGGCGGCGAGGACGTCCGCGAGGGTGTCCTCGCCGGCCGCCAGGACGGGCAGCTCGGGCCGGGCGTCCTCGGCGGGCAGGATGTGCTGGTACGGGGTGCCCTCGTGCTCGGGGTAGACGGTGCGCAGGCTCTCGTGCCGGGCGACGACGTCCCCGAGGGCCAGGGTGAGCGCCTCCGCGTCGAGGTCGCCGGACAGCCGCAGGGCGAGCGGGATGTTGTAGGTCGCCGAGGGGCCCTCCAGTTGGGCGAGGAACCACAGGCGCTGCTGGGCGTACGACAAGGGGATCACTGGGAGGCTCCCATCCGGCGCATCGGCCGCAGCTTGGGGCGTGCGCTCTCCGCGCGGTCGAGCCGCTCGGCAAGCCTGGCCACGTTCGGGTTCTCGAAGAGGGCGGGGACCGGGAGTTCGGCCCCGAGGACGGTGCGAATCCGGCTGATGAGCCGGGTGGCGAGCAGGGAGTGCCCGCCGAGGCGGAAGAAGTCGTCGTCCACGGAGACGGACGGCACGCCGAGGACTTCGGCGAACAGGCCGCACAGGACTTCCTCGCGGGGGTTGCGGGGCGCCCGGCCACTACTGCCGGCCAGGACCGGGGGCCGCGGCAGCGCACGCTTGTCGAGTTTGCCGTTGGCGGTCAGCGGCAGGGCGTCCAGGGCCATGAAGACCGCCGGGACCATGTAGTCGGGCAGTGCCTCGCTCGCGTCGGTTCGCAGGGCGTCGAGATCGACGTCCTCGCCGACGACGTAGGCCACCAGGCGCTTGTCGCCGGGCCGGTCCTCGCGGACGACCACCGCGGCCTGGGCGACCGACGGGTGGGCCACCAGCGCCGACTCGATCTCGCCCGGCTCGATCCGGAAGCCCCGCAGCTTGACCTGCTGGTCGGCCCGGCCCAGATACTCGACCTCACCGTCCCGCGACCACCGCACCAGGTCACCGGTGCGGTACATGCGCACACCCGGCGGTCCGTACGGGTCGGCGACGAAGCGTTCGGCGGTGAGGCCCGGCCGGTCCAGATAGCCCTGGGCGAGTCCGGTGCCGGCGATGTACAGCTCGCCGGGGACGCCGGGGGCGACCAGCTCCAGGTGCTCGTCGAGGACGTAGAGCCGGGTGTTGTCGAGGGGACGGCCGATGGGCAGGGCGCCCCCGTAGTCGAACGGGCGGTGCAGCGGGTGGGCGCTGGCGAAGGTCGTGGTCTCGGTGGGACCGTAGCCGTTGACGACCTGGAGGTCCGGGCAGGCGTCCATCACCCGCCGCACCGCCTCCGGCGGCACCACGTCACCGCCGGTCCACACCTCGCGCAGCCCGGCGAACGCGGCCGGGTCCTCCTCGGCCACCAGCCGGAACAGACCCGCCGTCAGCCACAGCCCGGTGATCGACTCATCGGCGAGTATCCGAGTCAGCGCGGCGGTGTCCAGCAGGCCGGGCGGGGCGACGACCAGGGTGCCGCCGGACAGCAGCGGCACCCACAGTTCGTAGGTGGTCGCGTCGAAGGCGAGCGGCGAGTGCAGCAGGACCCGGCGGTGTGCGGCGCCGGTGAAGCGGTCGTCGGCGGCCAGCTCGGTGATGTTGCGGTGGGTGACGGCGACGCCCTTCGGCACGCCCGTCGAGCCCGAGGTGAACATGACGTAGGCGAGCTGGTCCGGGTGGACGGTGACCTCGGGGGCCGTGTCGGCGTACGAGCCGGCCGGGCCGGTGACCGACAGGACGCGTGCGCCGTCCGGGAGTGCGAAGCCCGTCAGGTCGCGGTCGGTGAGGAACACCTCCGCGCCCGACACGCGCACGATGAGGTCGACGCGGTCCTTCGGGTAGCGGGTGTCGAGGGGCACGTACACCGCGCCGGCCTTGACGACGGCGAGGATCGCGACGACCGCCTCCGGTGAGCGCTCCTGGAAGAGCGCCACCCGGGAGCCGGGCCGCACCCCCTCGGCGATCAACCGGTGGGCGAGCCGGTTGGCCCTGCGGTCCAACTCGGCGTAGGTCAGGCGCTGTTCGCCGTGCGAGAGGGCGACGGCTTCGGGGGTGCGGGCGGCCTGCCCGGCGAACAGCTCCGGCAGCGCGGCGGCCGGGCGGACCTGCCGGGTGCCGTGCCAGGTGTCGAGCAGCCGCGCCCGCTCGTCGTCGGCCAGGACATCGAGGGCTCCGATCGGTGCGTCCGGGGTGTCGGCGGCGGCCTGGAGCAGCCGTACCAGCCGTGCGGCGACGGCCGAGACGGTCGCCGGGTCGTACAGGTCGGTGGCGTACTCGACGGTGATGCCGAGACCGGCCGGGCCGCCGTCGGGGGCGCGGTGCTCGTGGAAGGTGAAGGTGAGGTCGAACTTGGCGATGCCGAGCGCGGTGAACTCCGACTCGGCTTGCAGGCCCGGCAGTTGGGGCACCGGGGTGTCGGCGTCGGTGACCGACAGCATGACCTGGAAGAGGGGGTGCCGGGCGGCGGACCGCTCCGGGTTGAGGGCCTCCACCAGCCGGTCGAACGGCACGTCCTGGTGTGCCCAGGCCGCGAGGTCGGTCGTCCGCACCCGGTCGAGGAGTTCCCGGAAGGTCGGGTTGCCGCTGACGTCGGTGCGCAGGACGAGCGTGTTGACGAAGAACCCGACCAGCTCCTCCAGCGCCTCCTCGCTCCGGCCCGCGACCGGGGAACCGATGGGGATGTCGCTGCCGGCGCCGGAGCGTGCCAGCAGGGCCGAGGTGGCCGCCTGCGCGACCATGAACAGGGTGGTGCCGCTCTCGCGGGCGAGTCGGGTGAGCGAGGCGTGCAGACCGGCGGGGCAGCGCACGGTCAGCGAGGCGCCCCGGTACGAGGCGGTGGCGGGCCGGGCCCGGTCGGCGGGCAGCGTCGCTTCCTCCGGCAGCCCGTCGAGCACCCGGCGCCAGTGGTCGAGCTGGCGCTCCTCGTCCGCCGCGAGCAGCGCCTGCTGCCACAGCGCGTAGTCGGCGTACTGGACCGGCAGCGGCTCCCAGCCCGGGGCCGTGCCCTCGGCGCGGGCCGTGTAGGCGGCGGCCAGGTCCCGCACGAGGGGGGTGGTGGACCAGCCGTCGGAGGCGATGTGGTGAATGACGAGGAGCAGTACGTGTTCGTCGTCCTCGACCCGCAACAGGTCGGCGCGCAGCGGCAGTTCGCGGGCCAGGTCGAAGGTGGTGGCGGACAGGTCGCGCAGCAGCTCCGGCAGCGCCTCGCGGGTCGCCGGGATCAGCGCCGCCGCGGGCCGGGCCTCGTCGGCGGACAGGACCTGCTGGTACGGGGTGCCCTGGTCGGCCGGGAAGACGGTCCGCAGCGCCTCGTGCCGGGCCACGACGTCGCCGAGGGCGAGGTGCAGCGCGTCGGCGTCGAGGTTGCCGACGAGCCGGACGGCGAGCGGGATGTTGTAGGTGGCGGAGGGGCCCTCCATCTGGTCCAGGAACCACAGGCGCCGCTGGGCCGCCGACAGGGGCACCCGCTCGGGCCGCTCGCCCGCCACCAGCGCCGGCCGGCGGTCCGTGTCCGTGCCGTCGGCGATGAACTCCGCGATCCGGGCCACGGTGGGCCACCGGAACAGGTCGCGTACCGACAGCCGGACGCCCAGGGTGCGCCGGACGCGGCTGACGAGGCGGGTGGCGAGCAGGGAGTGCCCGCCGAGGCGGAAGAAGTCGTCGTCGATGGAGACGGCGGGCAGCCCCAGCGCGTCCGCGAACAGCCCGCACAGCACCTCTTCGACGGGCGTACGGCCCTGTCGGCCACCGGGCCCGGTGCCGAGCCTGGGCTCGGGCAGCGCACGGCGGTCGAGCTTGCCGTTGGCGGTCAGCGGCAGCAGGTCGAGCTCCACGAAGGCGGCCGGGACCATGTACTCGGGCAATGCCGTACCGGCGTACCGGCGCAGCGCGTCGGTGTCGAGGCGGGTGTCACCGTCGGCCACGACGTAGGCGACGAGGCGCTTGTCACCGGGACGGTCCTCACGCACGACCACCGCCGCCTGCGACACCGACTCGTGCGACACCAACGCCGTCTCGATCTCACCCAACTCGATCCGGAACCCACGCAACTTCACCTGCTGATCGGCACGACCCTCGAAAACGACCTCACCGAACTCGTTCCACCGAGCCAGATCACCCGTCCGGTACATCCGCTCACCCGACGGACCGAACGGATCCGCCACGAACCGCTCCGCCGACAACCCCGCACGACCCACATACCCCCACGCCAGATGACTCCCCGCCACATACAACTCACCCACCACACCCGGCACCACCGGACGCAGCCCCTCATCCAGCACATACATCCGCGTATTCGCCATCGGCACACCCAGATGCAGCCGCTCCACCACCCGCTCACCCGGACCGAACACCTGATAACTGCAGAACACCGTCGACTCCGTCGGCCCATACGCATGCACCACCGTCGTCCCCGGGCACTCCTCCAACACCCGCCCCAACGCCGGCGCCGACAGCACATCACCACCCGTCCAGATCTCCTCCACACCCGCCAACGCCCCCACCGCCTCCGACGCCATCGCATCGAACAACGCCGTCGTGAAATACACCGCGGTGATGCCGTGGCGCACGAGAGCGTCGCCGAGTTCGGCCACGTCGACCTTGGAGACCGGAAGGATCACCGCGGTGCCGCCGCTGAGCAGCGGAACCCACAGCTCGTACGTCGAGGAGTCGAAGGCCAGCGGCGAGTACGCCAGCACCCGCCGGTGCCGCTCCCCCGCACCCCACCACGGGTCCAACGCCAGCTCCACCACATTGCGATGCGTGTTCGCCACACCCTTCGGCGTCCCACTCGACCCCGACGTGTACATCACATACGCCAACTGGTCCGGATGCACCGGGACTTGAAGGGCGTCGGCGTCGGCCTCGGCCAGCAGGGCCGGGACGTCCGGCGGGGACAGCGGGGTCAGGCCGTCGGCCGGGGCGTCCCGGTCGGTGACGAGGAGGGTGGCGCCGGTGTCGGCGAGGATGAACGCCAGGCGCTCCCGGGGCTGACGGGCGTCCAGCGGTACGTACACCCCGCCCGCCTTGAGGACGCCGAGGGCGGCGACCACGTACTCCGGTGACCGGTCGAGGAAGAGTCCCACGGCGGTTCCGGGGACGACGCCGAGGCCGGCCAGGCGGCGGGCGAAGGCGTCGGACGCGCGGTCGAGTGCGCGGTACGACAGCTCGCTCTCGCCGCACACCAGCGCGGCTGCGTCGGGGGTGCGGGCGGCCTGCGCGGCGAACAGTTCGTGCAGGGTGCCGGTGGGCAGGGTGGCGGCGGTGTCGTTGTAGTCGGTGAGCAGGGCGCGGCGCTGGTCGTGGGTGAGCAGCTCGATGTCGGCCACCCGGACGTCGGGGTCGGCGATCACGGCGTCCAGGACCCGGGTCAGCCGGTCGGCGGCGGTCTCGATCGTCGCGGGGTCGTACAGGTCGGTGGCGTACTCCAGGACGATGTCGAGCCCGTTCGGGCCGCCCGTCCGGTCGCGGTGCTCGTAGAAGTTGACGGTGAGGTCGAACTTGGCGGTGCCCATGTCGGGCTGGCCGGTCCTGGCGCGCACCCCGGGCAGCGCGGGGGCGGCCTCGGCGGCCTCGGCCAGGGTGAGCATGACCTGGAAGAGCGGGTGCCGGGCGGCGGACCGCTCCGGGTTGAGGGCCTCCACCAGCCGGTCGAAGGGCAGGTCCTGATGCGCCCAGGCGCCCAGGTCGGTCTCCCGCACCCGGTCGAGGAGGTCGCGGAAGGTGGGGTCGCCGCCCGCGTCGGTGCGCAGGACGAGCGTGTTGACGAAGAACCCGACCAGGTCCTCCAGGGCCCCGTCGGTGCGGCCCGCGACCAGGGAGCCGACCGGGATGTCGGTCCCGGCCCCGGAGCGGGAGAGCAGGGCGACCGTGGCGGCCTGCGCCACCATGAAGAGCGTGGCGCCGGACTCCCTGGCGAGCGCGGTGAGCGCCCGGTGGGTCTCGCCCGGGCAGTGCACGGTGTGGGTGCTGCCCCGGTAGGAGGCGACGGCGGGGCGGGGCCGGTCGGCGGGCAGGGTCGACTCGGCGGGCAGTGCGGCGAGTGCCGTGCGCCAGTGGTCGAGCTGCGTCTCCTCGTGCTCGGCGAGCAGGTCCCGCTGCCACAGCGCGTAGTCGGCGTACTGGACCGGCAGCGGCTCCCAGCCCGGGGCCGTGCCCTCGGCGCGGGCCGTGTAGGCGGTGCCGAGGTCCCGCATCAGCGGGGTGTTGGACCAGCCGTCGGAGGCGATGTGGTGGACGACCAGAACCAGCACGCTCCGGTCCGAACCGGTCCTCAACAGGGCCGCGTGCAGCGGCAGTTCGGCCGCGAGGTCGAAGAGGTGCGCGGCCTCCCCGGCGATCCGGTCGGCCAGCTCGTCCTCGGTGACGTCGGCGACGGCCAGCGGGACGGTCACCTCGTCGGGGTGGGCGATGTGCTGCCGGGGCTCGCCGTCGTGCACCGGGTAGCTGGTGCGCAGCACCTCGTGCCGGGCGAGCACGTCACCGATCGCCTGCCGCAGCAGCTCGGGGTCGACGGCGCCGGTGAGGGTGACGGTGAGCGGGATGTTGTAGGTGCTGGAGGGGCCTTCCATCTGGTCCAGGAACCACAGCCGCCGCTGGGCCGCCGACAGCGGCAGGTGCTCGTCCGAGCGCGGGAGGACGGTGAGCTGGGGGCGCGGGGCGGTCCCGGCGCCGCCGGCGATGTGCTCGGCGAGCCGGGCGACGGTCGGGTACTGGAAGAAGTCCCGCAGGGTCAGTTCCGTCGCGAGGGCGCTGCGCACGCGGCCGACGAGGCGGGTGGCGAGCAGGGAGTGCCCGCCGAGGCGGAAGAAGTCGTCGTCGACGGAGACCGCGGGCACGCCGAGTATGTCGGCGAACAGTCCGCACAGCACCTCTTCGGCGGGTGTGCGCGGGGCCCGTCCCGTGGCGCCGCCTGCCTGCGGTGCGGGCAGGGCGCCCCGGTCGAGCTTGCCGTTGGCGGTCAGCGGCAGTTCGGCGAGTGCGACGAAGGCGGAGGGCACCAGGTACTCGGCGAGGCGTTCGGCGCAGTGCCCGTGCAGGGTGTCGGCGTCGGCCTCCGACACGACGTAGGCGACGAGGCGCTTGTCGCCGGGACGGTCCTCACGCACGACCACCGCAGCCTGCGACACCGACTCGTGCGACACCAACGCCGTCTCGATCTCACCCAGCTCGATCCGGAACCCACGCAACTTCACCTGCTGATCGGCACGACCCTCGAAAACGACCTCACCGAACTCGTTCCACCGAGCCAGATCACCCGTCCGATACATCCGCTCACCCGACGGACCGAACGGATCCGCCACGAACCGCTCCGCCGACAACCCCGCACGACCCACATAACCCCACGCCAGATGACTCCCCGCCACATACAACTCACCCACCACACCCGGCACCACCGGACGCAGCCCCTCATCCAGCACATACATCCGCGTATTCGCCATCGGCACACCCAGATGCAGCCGCTCCACCACCCGCTCACCCGGACCGAACACCTGATAACTGCAGAACACCGTCGACTCCGTCGGCCCATACGCATGCACCACCGTCGTCCCCGGGCACTCCTCCAACACCCGCCCCAACGCCGGCGCCGACAGCACATCACCACCCGTCCAGATCTCCTCCACACCCGCCAACGCCCCCACCGCCTCCGACGCCATCGCATCGAACAACGCCGTCGTGAAATACACCGCGGTGGCCCGGTGTTCGACGAGCGCCGCGGCCAGCTCGGCGATGTCCAGCTTCGGGGCGGGCAGCACGATCGCGGTGCCGCCGCTGAGCAGCGGAACCCACAATTCGTACGTCGAGGAGTCGAAGGCAAGCGGCGAGTACGCCAGCACCCGCCGGTGCCGCTCCCCCGCACCCCACCACGGGTCCAACGCCAGCTCCACCACATTGCGATGCGTGTTCGCCACACCCTTCGGCGTCCCACTCGACCCCGACGTGTACATCACATACGCCAACTGGTCCGGATGCACGGCGAGTTCGAGGGGTGGGGCATGTTCGGCGGGTTCGGTGACATCGTCGGTGAGGCGGAGGACGGGCACGGTGCCGGCGAAGGCGGTGGCCTGCTCGTCGCGGTCGGTCAGGAGGAGGACCGCGCCGGTGTCGGCGAGGATGAACGCGCGCCGTTCCGCCGGCTGCCGGGGATCGAGGGGGACGTAGGCGCCGCCCGCCTTGAGGACGGCGAGGACGGCGACGACGTAGCCGAGGGAGCGGTCCTGGAAGAGGCCGACGGCGTCCCCCGGGCGCACGCCGCGGGTCCTCAGCCGGTGGGCGAGGGCGTCGGCGGCCCGGTCCAGTGCCCGGTAGGTCAGTTCGTGGCCTTCGCACACCAGCGCCGTCACGTCCGGGGTGCGGGCGGCCTGCGCGGCGAACAGCTCGTGCAGCGCGCCTTCCGGCAGCCGTACGGCGGTGTTGTTGTAGGCGTCGAGGTCGACGGGGGTGGCGGGGTACTGGTGAGACATCTTCTCGACACCATTCTCGAAAGTTCGGGGTCTGCACGGGTCTCGCGGCGTGCCGGAAACCGGTGCGGCCACGACTGAGGAATCGCGTGTGCGGTGCGGAAAAGGCGCGGGGCGCGGTGCCGGGTCAGGCGGCGCCGGGCGCGGCCGGTGGCGTGCGCCAGGCGGCCGGGAGGAGCAGGTCACCGAGGTCGAGGGCGCCCACGTGGTACTTGCCGACCGCGCTGGTCAGCATCCGCGTCTCCAGGGCGAAGGCCTCGACGAGGCGGCGCAGACCGGCCTCGCGGTCCTCGTCCACGGCGAGGAGCGCGGCCCGGCCGAGACCGACGGCGCGGGCCCCGAGGGCGAGCGCCTTCACGGCTCGGGTGCCCTCCCACATGCGGCCGCTGGCCAGGAGGCAGCGGTCCGTGCGGCCCAGGTGGCGCAGGCAGTCGGCGAGCGGCAGCCCGACGTGGGAGAGGAAGCCGGTGGGGGCCCAGGCGGTGCCGCCCTCGGCGCCGTCGACGGTGACGGCGTCGGCGCCTGCCGCCCAGGCCGTGGCCGCGGCGAGGGCGACGTCCCGGCCCGGGTGCAGCTTCACCCACACCTTCACACGGGGGAAGTTGTTGCGCATGAGCCGGACCTGCTGGCGCAGGATCTCCTCGGTGAAGGTGCCGGGGCTGCTGACCCGCAGCACCCGGTCGCTGTCGGCGCCGAACACCTCGTCGGTGGCGTACTGCTCGGCGACGCGGCTCGCGGTGTCCCGGCCGAGGACGGTGAGACCGCCGAGGCCGGGCTTGGCGCCCTGGCCGACCTTCAGCTCGAAGGCGAGCCGGCCGGTGGCGAGCAGGGGTTCGCTGACGGGGTCGCTGTAGACGAGGTTCCACACCTCGGCGTCGGCGTCCTCGGTGGACTGCTGGACCGCGACACCGCCGAACATCTCGTCGGCGGCCTCGGCATAGGCGGCGATCCGGCCGAGCAGCGGGCTGACACCGGCGTCGCCGGCACTGCGGTAGCCGTTGACGGGAACCACGTTCTCGCCGATGACCAGCGGGACGCCGAGCTGGGCCGCCTGCCGTCCCGCGGCCTCCCCGAGGTCGTGGCTGGCCACCTGTGTCGAGCCGAACGCGGAGACGTACAGCGGCAGTCGGCTGGTGAATCCGCCGATGACGGTTTCGAGGTCGACGTCGCTGTAGAGGGGTTCGCGGCCGAGGTCGATGAGCTTCTTGAGGCGCTCGGGCATGAAGACCGGGGGGACGATCCGGATGCGCTCCAGGTCGTCGTCCGGGTCCGGCGCGTAGGGTGCCGGGCCGGCGCCGAGCAGTCCGCTGCCGTAGCCGGACTCGGCCGGGAAGGCGGCGGCGGCACCGAGCCGGGCCCGGGCGCGGACCTGTTCCTCGGGGAAGCCGTGGGCGACGAGTGCGGTGCTCACGCCGACACCACCCCGGGGAGCTTCGGGTAGGCGCTGGCCTGCCAGGCGGCCTGCCGTCCGGTGACGTACCGGGTGAAGCGCTCCAGGCCGATGCCGAAGCCGGAGCTGCCGGGGATGCCGCGGCGGGCCAGGTCCAGGTACCAGCCGTACTTGGCGGGGTTCTCGCCGGTCTCGCGCATCCTGGTGACGAGGGTGGCGTAGTCGTGCTCGCGCTCGCTGCCGCTGGCGAGTTCGCCGTAGCCCTCGGGGGCGATGAGGTCGAAGTTGCGCAGTACGCCGGGCTGTTCGGGGTTCTCCTTGTCGTAGAAGCCGCGCGAGCCCTTGGGATAGTCGGTGATGAAGAAGGGGCGGTCCGCGCCCGCGGAGACGATCTCCTCGCCCTGCCAGTCGATCTCGGCGGCCGGGTCCTGCGGGTGCCCGGCGTCGATCAGACCGGCGGTGGCCTGCGCGTGGCCGACGCGGCCGAAGGCCTCGGTGACGGCCCGGCGCAGGGCGTCGGTGTCGCGGCCGAGCACGTCGAGTTCGGCGGGCATCGAGGCGACCACGTCGGTGACGACGTGGGTGACGAGCTGCTCGGCGAGGTGCATCGCGTCCTCGCGGCGGGCGTCGCGCATCTCCACGTCGATCTGGTGGAACTCGACGAGGTGGCGGTGGGTGACGGCCGTCTCGACCGGCTCCAGGCGGATGTTGGGCGCGATGTAGAAGATCTTGTCGAAGGCGAGCAGCGAGGCCTGCTTGTAGAGGATCGCGCTCGTCATCAGCTTGTACTTGTGGCCGTAGAAGTCGACGTCCACCTGCTTGGAGCCCCGGATGCCGGGGTCGGTGACCGGTCCGATGAGCGGCGGCAGCAGTTCCTGGAAGCCCTGCCCGGTCAGGAAGGCGCGGGTGGCGGCGAGCATACGGCTCTGCACGCGCAGGGTGGCCCGGGTGCGGGGGTCGGTGAGGTGGGCGTCGGGCGAGGACGGGAACGGCACCGGTGCCTCGTCCACGGCCTCGGGGGCGGTCACGGTCATGGTCATACCTCCAGCAGTTCGTGGGCGTGCCCGTCGGCGGCAGCACGCTGCGGGCCGGGAGCGGGTCGGGGGTCGGGCGCCTCGTCGTAGCGGCGCTGCACATAGGTCAGGGCGTCGTACAGGCCGACGGCGGTGAGCCGGGCGCCGCGCTGTCCGGTGACCCGGCCGATGGGCAGCGCCCCGATGTCGGACCAGGTGAGCCGGCCCTCCGCGTCGATGTGGCTGCGGGTGCGGCCGGCGTTGTCGGGGTGCAGGCAGAAGGGGACGTCGAGGTAGCCGCGCTCGAACGCCTTGAGCAGCGCGCTGCCGAGGTCGCCGTCCAGGTCGAGTACGGCGTCCACGAGGGCGCGGGCCTCGGCGTAGACGGGGTTGTCGGCGGTGTCGAGGGCGTCGGAGTCGGCGTCGGCCGGCGTCGTGGTGCGGGCGGCGGCCCGGGCGGCGACGCGCAGGGCCTCCACGTTCTCGGCGACGGTCGGGATGCGGTGCGCCTCGGCGGCGGTCTTCACGATGAGCCGGTCCGCGCCGGCCCGGACGGCGATTTCGGCGGAGCGCTCAAGGAGGGCGCGGGCGCCGTGCGGGGAGCGGGGGTAGACCCCCATGTAGGTGTAGACGACGACGTGCCAGTCGGTGTCGGGCAGGAGCTCGGCCGCGAGGCGGCGCAGTGCGCGCACGGCCTGCCGGTCCTGCTCGGGGCTGGTCTGCTGGGTGTAGCTGAGGGAGATGGAGCGCAGTCCGGCCCGGTGGAAGAAGAGCCCTTCGAGGGCGCTGATCGCCACCAGCAGTCCGGGCGGGCAGAGTTGGCCGAGCATGCAGCCGCCGAAGCTCTCCAGGTGCGGCTCGCCACCCTCGTCACGCAGGGCGGCCAACTGCTCGCAGGCTTCCTGCCAGTTGCGCATCGAGTCGACCAGCGGGGTGCGGCCGTAGGGCAGGCAGTAGGAGACCGGGCCGCCCTCGGTGGCGGTCAGGCCGAGCCGGGAGAGCGAGGCGACGATCCGCTGCGGGCTCGCCGAGCCGTGCCGGACCTGGACGGGGAAGCCCGGGCCGGGGATGCCGTCCAGGACCCAGTGGGAGGTGTGCGGGCTGTAGGAGGTGATGGGGTAGCCGTTGAGGGAGACGTCCGCGTTGAGGGCGCGTACGGCAGCCGGTTCGTCGCAGACGCGGGTGTAGCTGTCGATGGTCAGGGTGCCGGCGACCGCTTCCGCCGCGCCCTTGGTGGCGAGCAGTCCGGCCCTCATCCGGGCGGGCTCCGAGAAGCCCATGCGGGGCTGCACCACGAGGGTGCCCCGGGCGCGGGCGGCGGCCACGAACCGTCCGAAGGACGTCATCGAGCCGCTCCTTCCCGAGCGCCGACCGGTACGAGCGGGCGGTGGCCCGGCGCCGGCTGGGTGTGGTCCGGCCCGAGCTGGGTGTGGCCCGGCACCACCTCGGTGCGGTCCGGCACGGGCTGGGTGCGGTCGGCCGCCAGCGCGGCGACGAACGCCTCGAAGGGCGCGAGGCCCTCCTCGTCGTGGAACACCGCGTCGAAGCCCGCCGTCAGCAGCTGCCGGCGCTGCCCGTCCTGTCCCTCGGCGCCCCGGACACCGAGCTTGCCGCCGACGACGGCCGGCAGTCCGGCCAGCTCCCAGCGTGCCCGGAGCGCCCGCACGAGGTATTCGGCGTCGTGGAATCCGTGGCCGTTCACACTGCTCACCACGAGCAGGTCGGGCTGGTATTTGCAGCACGACTCGACGATCTCGTCCTGGGCGATGCACGGCCCCAGATTGACGACTCGGTGTCCGAGGTCTTCGAGCAGCAATTGCATGAACACGAGATTCCAGGTGTGGGCATCGGACGGCAGTCCGGTGACCACGACGTCCAGCGGCCCGGACGAATCTCGGGGCGCCAATTCCGCAGGCTGCTTCATCACTTCGTCCGCATCATGGGATGTCAATGGGAGAAGGAGGTCCTGGATGGCTCGGAACTTCCTTACGCCATCGATCGTAGGAACGCGTTACGCGGCTCACCGGCGCCCGAGGCGGCAGCCGGGCGGCAGTTGCCGCTGCCGGTCGATACGGGATTCACGGCCCGACGTACAGTCGTTTTCCGGCGCCGGACCGCTGTGAAGGACGCGACGGAACGCGGTCGCGTCGCCCTTTCGGTACCCGCCCGCACAGCCGGTGCACTCGCGCGGGATCAACGTCCCGAGACCGAACGTCGCGAGACCGAACGACCGAGACCGAACGCCCCGGACCGAACAGTCCGGACCGAACGGACAAGAGCAACAACTGCTACGCACAAGCGAGTTACCGGCCCCGACCCTGCCTTGCCGTACCTTGCGAAGGAGTGGACCCATGTCCCAGATCGCCCCTGTCGCCGCCCCCGACGAATCACTGACCGCGGCGCTGCGCGAGGCCATGTCCCAGGCCGATCGCCGTGAAGCCGTGGGCGAGGCGAAGTTCGCGGTCCTGGAGGCGGCGGTGCAACTGCTCGACGCCGACCGGCCCGAGCTCGCCGACCGGCCCGAGCTGCGCACGGAACTGCTGCGCGAGGCGCTCGGCGCGGTGCGGGCCGCGGCGGTCGCCGCCGGGGTCGCCGTCACGCGCGCCCGCGAGGTCACGGCCGTGCCGGCCTGACCGCGGGGTCGGCGGCGCCGACGTCATGCCGCCCAACTGCCGCCCGTGCTGCCCGATTTCGCGGGCGGAGATGCCTAGCGTCGAGGCAGCGGTGCGGAGGCGATGCCCTGTACCGACCTGATCCACGGACCGACAGAGGTGACTTCCATGGCAACCAACCCGTTCGACGACGCCGACGGCCGATTCGTCGTCCTGGTCAACGACGAGGGCCAGCACTCGCTGTGGCCCGCCCGCATCCGTCGTCCCGACGGCTGGCAGCAGGCACACGAGGAGGGCAGCAAGCAGGAGTGCACCGAGTACATCGAGGCCAACTGGACGGACCTGCGCCCGCGTTCGGTGGTGGCCGCGATGGGAGCCTGAACCGTCCGGCCCACACCGGGGCGGGGGGGGGTGGCCCCCGGTAAGCGCCCGTCCCCCCCCCCCCCCCCCGGGGGGGGGCCCCCCCGGCGCCAACATCCCCGGCCCACAACCCCCCCAACAAGCAGCCG
>NZ_JBIATV010000007.1:0-402591 GCF_042892175.1 Streptomyces sp. NPDC001828 | reverse complement strand
ATCGGGGCGGCCCCGCCCCCCGTTTGGGGGGGGGGGGGGGGGGGGCCCCGCCCCGCCCCCCCCCCCCGGGGGGGGGGGGGGGCCCCGCCCCCCCCCCCCCCCCCCCCCCCCCGCCCCGGTGTGCGTGGGCCCCGGCTGCCTCAGTCGTCCAGGCCCACCACGCACCACTCCAGGACTGCCATCGCGGCCGTCATCTTGTGGTGCGCCTGCCGCCAGGCGAGGCTGCGCTCGCCGTCCAGGATCTCGTCGGTGACCTCCTGGCCGCGCACGGCGGGCAGGTCGTGCAGGAACACGGTGTGCGGGCCGCTGTGCCGGTCGAAGAAGTCGCGGTCGATGCGGAACCCCTCGAAGGCGGCGCGCCAGTTCGGGTCGGCCTTGGGCACGCCCATGGTCTGCCAGCGGCTGGTGTAGATCGCGTCCGCCGGGCCGTCGACCGCGTCCGGGTCGGTGATCTGAACGACCTGGTGGTGGCCGCCGCTCAGCTCGTCGACCGCGTCCAGAATGGTCTTGGGCACCTCGTAGCCCTCGGGGCACAGCAGGGTGACGCGCAGCTCGGGGACGAGCGCCCCGGCCAGCGCGAGGGCGGCTCCGGAGCTGTTGCCCTCGCCGACGACCAGCAGATGGCGGCCGGCGAGGGACCCGAAGTGCTCGGTGAGCGTGGCCAGGTCGGCGACGGCCTGGGTGGGGTGCTCGTCCAGGCTGAGCGCGTTGACGACGGCGAGGTCCGGGCTGGTGCCGAGCCGGCGCATCTCCTCGACGTCGCCGTTGGTGCGCACGACGAGGGCGTCCAGGTACTGGCCGAGGACGCGGCTGGTGTCCTCCACGGTCTCGCCGGTGGAGAGTTGGAGTTCGTCCGGCCCGAAGGTGATGACGTCGGCACCCAGGCGGGTGGCCCCGCTCCAGAACGACGTGCGCGTCCTGGTGGAGGACTTGCGGAAGAAGATGCCCACCTGGCGGCCGGCCAGTGGACGGTCCTCGACGTCCCCTCGGCCGAACTCGACGGCGCGGGCGACGATACGGGTGAGCTGCTCGGGCCGGAGGTCGGCGAGCGAGATCAGGTTGCGCATGGCGGGAAGACCCTTTCGGTGACGGACGGATGTCGGGAGAGCGGGAAGAGACAGCGGGCAACAGGGAGAGGACAAGGGGGAGGCAAGGGGGAGGCAAGGGAAGGAGGAGTCGGCGGGAAATCGGTTCGCGTAGGTCAAGTGGGTTGTGGAGAGGCCGAGTTGCGGACGGATCCTGGGCTTCGGCCAGCCCCGGTGCACCGGCACCGCGGAGTGCCGGGGCGCATGGGCACCTCGTACCGCGGGGTCATCGGCGCGCTTCAGTGCACCAGCGCCGCGGACCGCCGGGCCGCCGCCCCCGCGCGATCCGCCGCGAGCCCCCGGACCAGGTTGAGGACCCCGAAGCGGCTGGCACCCTCCGCCGCCGGCAGCCGGCGGATCAGCCCCCGCAGCATCAGCGCGTGCACCTCGCGGGCCACGGTCGTGGCGGGGACGGCCAGGACGGCGGCGGCCTGCTCGGCGGTCCAGCCGTCGGCCAGCGCACCCAGGTCGCCGAGGAGCGTGGCCTGCGCGGTGTCCATCCGGCCCACGGCCGCGGCGAGCACCGCGCCGAGCCCCTCTTCGTTGACGTCGGACAGGGTTGCGTCGTCCACGAGGTCCAGCGGGCTGGTCCTGGCTATCCTCAGCAGCTCCTCCAGCGAGTGCAGCAGCAGCCAGGACGCGGCGGACTCCATCGCCCTCGGCACCCCGTCCAGGGCGCGGCAGATCCGGGCCACCGTGCGCACGACGGAGTCCGTGGGCAGCAGGTCGGGACGCATGTGGCCGACGTAGGACAGCATCAGTTCCACGGCCGGCTCCCCGGCGGTGAGGGACGCCCCGGGCAGCGGCGGGGCGGCGTCGGCGGACGGCTCCGGGGCGGGCAGCGGCAGCGGGGCGAGCGGCAGCAGCCGGTTGCCGGGGGTGCGGTGCGGTTCCCGCGCGGTGATCAGCACCTTGAGGCGCTCGCAGCTGTGCAGCAGCTCCAGGAGTTGGGGGGCCGGACGCGTTGTGGCGTCGTGGCCGTCGAGGACCAGGAGGGCGGCGCGGTCGCGGACGACCGAGGCCAGTTCGTCGAGGCCCGGCCCGCCGTCGGCCAGGGAACGCGCCCAGGCGGTCAGCGCGGCGCGGGGACTGCGGGCGGATCCGGCCGCCGGTGCTGCCGTGCCCATGTCGACCCAGAGGACGGGCATCCGGTCGCGGGTGTGCAGCAGCAGCGCGGCCTCCTGGGCGAGCCGGGTCTTGCCGACGCCCGCGATGCCGACCACGGTCAGCAGCCGCTCGTGCTCGGTGGCGAGCAGCCCGGTCAGGGCCCGCAGCTCCTCGGTCCGGCCGACCAGGCGGCGCAACGGCTCGGGCGGCGGCGCCAGTTCGGCCCCGAACGCCTCGCGCATCACGGTGTCGGCGGGTGCGCCCTCGACGGCGAGTTCGAGCGCCGCGCGCCGGGCGTCGCCCAGCCGCATGGCGTCGGCGAGCAGCCGGAGCGTCTCGCGGCGCGGGTGCCGTACCCGCCCCTGCTCCAGGTCGCGGATGGCTCGAACACTGACGGTGGACAGGCCGGCGAGCTGTTCCTGGGTGATTCCCGCCCACCGGCGTGCCGCTCTCAGCTGTCTGGCGAGTCCGTCCGTAGCTGCCTGCTCCGTCATGGCCACTCTCCTCGACTTGCGTGTGGGCCCGTCGACGAGGGCCTGTCTCAATTCCGCCTGTTGGACCTCAAGGTGACGGTGGTGCTTACCGAACGCGTACCGCCCCGTTACCGAGGGCAGGGAACGGGCTATGATCCGGCCGGGGCGGGGATTCGTGACCTGGGGGAGGGCTCACGGCATGAGCGATGCCGAGGCGGGTTCGTTGCGCTTCAACGTGCTGGGTCCGCTGGAGGGCTGGGCGGGCGGGTCCCGGCTGCGGCTGGGCGGACTCATCCAGGAACGTGTGCTGGGAACCCTCCTGCTGGAGGCCGGCCGGGTACTGCCGATCGGCCGCCTCGTGGAGTCCGCGTGGGCGGAGAACCCGCCCGCCACGGCCTCGCACCAGGTGCGCAAGGCCGTGGCCGATCTGCGGCGGCGCATACCGGACGGCGGCGAGGTCATCGTCACCGACGGCCCCGGTTACCGCGTGGAGCTGGGCCACGAGCAGTTGGACCTCACCGAGTTCGCGCTGCTGGCGCAGTCGGCCAGGGACGCGGCGGGCGGGGGCCGGCCGGGCGAGGCGGCCGAGGCGCTGCGGCAGGCGCTCGCCCTGTGGCGCGGCCCGATCCTGTCGGGGGCCGGCGGTCCGGTGATCGAGGCGGCGGCCACCGCGTTCGAGGAACGCCGGCTCGCCGCCGCCGAGTACCTCTTCGAGCTGCGGCTCGGCTTCGGCGAGAGCACCGAACTCGTCGGTGACATAAGGGACTTCGCGCAGAGCCATCCGCTGCGCGAGACACTGCGCGCCCAATTGATGCTGGCCCTGTACCGGGCGGGCCGCCAGGCGGAGGCCCTGGAGGAGTACGGCCGGGTCCGCGAGCTCCTGGTGGAGGAACTGGGCGTCGACCCGGGCCCCGGTCTGACCAGGGTGTACGAGGGCATTCTGCGCGAGAGCCCGGAGCTGGCCGCGCCCGTGCCCGCCCCCGCGCCGGCCCCGGTGGCCCCCGCCGCCCCGGCACCGGCCGCACCCGCCGACGCCCCCTGCACCCTGCCCTACGACCTGGCGGACTTCACCGGCCGGGAGCGGGAACTGGCAGAGCTCCTCGACTGCGCCGGGCGGGACTACGCGCGTCATTCGCGGATCGTGGCCCTGGACGGCATGGGCGGCAGCGGCAAGACCTCGCTCGCCGTCCACGCGGCCCACAGTCTGGCCGGCGAGTTCCCCGACGGGCAGCTCTACATCGACCTGCACGGTTACACCCCCGGCGAGGAGCCCGTCACGCCGGGCGGGGCGCTGGACAGCCTGCTGCGCGCGCTCGGCGTACCGGGCGAGCGCATCCCGGAGGACCTCGCGGGCCGCACGGCGCTGTGGCGGGCGACGATCACGGGCCGACGGCTGCTGCTCCTGCTCGACAACGCCGCCGACGCCGCCGACGTGCGCCCGTTGATGCCGACCGGGCCGGGCTGTCTGGTGCTCGTCACCAGCCGGGCCCGTCTGGTGGAACTGGACTCGGCGCAGTGGATCTCGGTCGACGTGATGTCGCCGCAGGAGTGCGCGAAGCTGGTCGCGGAGACCCTCGGTGAGCAGCGGTACGCTGCCGAGCCGGAGGCCGCCGCGGAACTGGCCCGGCTCTGCGGCCATCTGCCGCTGGCGCTGCGCATCGCCACGGCCCGGCTGCGCAACCGGCCCCGCTGGACGCTGCGTTATCTGGCCGACCGGCTGCGCGACGAGGCGCGCCGCCTGGACGAGCTGAGTTCGGGCCAGCGCAGCGTCGCCGCCACCTTGCGCCTGTCGTACCAGGCCCTGGACCAGGAGTGCCGGACCGCGTTCCGCATCCTGGCCCTGCATCCGCGCGGCGACATCGACGTGCACTCCGCCGCCGCGCTGCTCGGCACGGACCCGCGCGACGCCGAGGACATCCTCGAACTCCTCCTCGACGTCCACCTCCTGCAGCAGCCGGAGATCGGCCTCTACACCTTCCACGACCTGGTGCGCAGCTTCGCGCACAGCCTGCGGTCCGGGGCGACGGAGGGGGACGACGACGCGTCGGTGCACCGGCTGCTCGACTACTACCTGGCGGCGACGGATTCGGCGTGCCAGGTCATGTTCCCGGGACGCCGCCGGATACCCGCCGGCCCCGAGGAAACGTCCGTGGCGGCGCCGCGGTTCGCCGGGCGCGGGCAGGCGGAGCACTGGTTCGCACGGGAACAGGGCGCGCTGCTCGGGATGGTGGGTGTGGCCCGGCGGCTCGGATGCGACCGGCACACCGTGCTCCTGACCCGCAACCTGGCCTTCCAGCTCAGCGCGCGCGGCCAGTTGGAGGAGTTCCGCTCGATGGGCCTGGAGGCGGTGTCCGCCGCGCGACGGCTCGGCGAGCTGTCGCTGCTCGGTGTCAGCCTGTCCAACCTGGGTGTGGCCTGCTGGAAGTTGGGGCGGTTCACCGAGGCCGTCGAGATCGCGACCGAGGGCCGGAACGTCGCCGAGCAGCTCGGCGATCTCCAGACCCTGGCCCACAGCGAGAGCACACTGGGGCAGCTGAACAGTCTGCTCGGGCACTTCCCCCAGGCGCTTTCGCATCTGGAGAAGTCGATCGGCCACGAGCGGGAGCTGGGCACGAGCCGTGCGGAGGCGGAGAGCCTCACACTGCTCAGCACGCTGTACGAGCAGTGGGGCCGGCACGAGGAGGCCGCGGCGGCGGCCCGCCGGGCGATCGCGCTGTGCGACGAACTCGGGCGGCACGAGAACAAGTTGGTCGCGCTCACCGACCTGGCGTTCGCGCAGGCCTGCATCGGGGACGACGAGGCGGCCGAGGTGAGCCTGAAGCAGGCGCGCGCCCTGTGCGAGGAGAACCGCGACCCCGGCCAGGTGGCGCTGGCCTTCGCCCTGTCGGCGGAGGTCTGCCACCGGCTCGGCCGTACCGAGCAGGCCGTCGAGTTCGGGGACCACGCGCTGAGCACCGTCAGCTCAAACGTTTCTCCACTGCGCCGCGCCAAGATCGAGAACACCGTCGGCCGCTATCTGTGCCGTCGGGGCGACGCCGTGGCCGCCCTGTCCCTGCACGAGCGTGCGTACGAGCTGGCGGGCTCGCTCGACTTCCGGATCGAGATGGCCTACGCCCACTCCGGCATCTCCCGCGCGCAGGCGGCACTCGGCCGGACCGAGGAGGCGGCCCGGCACGAGCGGGCCGCGGAGGAGCTGTTCACCGCGATGGGGGTGCCCGCGGACCGGCGCCGCTGAACCGGCCCCGCCGCCACCCCCGTACGGCCGCGCCCCGCCACTCGCTCCGGAGGGAGCGGGTGGCGGGGCGCGGTGGTGGCCGGGGTGCCTCAGGCGGCGGCGCCGGTCGGGCCGCGGTCGTCGGCGGGCTTGGGGGTGGGGGTGGGGGTTCCGTACGGGGCGATCACGGTGGGACCGCGGTCGTCGGCGAGCGTGACGGTGGACGAGCCGTGCGGAGTGATCACGGTGGGGCCGCGGTCGTCGGCGACGACCTGCACGCCGGCCGGCCGGACCTGCGGGTGCCCCGCCTCGATCGTCGCCCCCAGGCCGAAGGCGAGGACAGCGGCGACGATTCCGACGAGACCTGCCGACTTGCGCCCCATGACGTATCCCCTTTACGTGGTATCCCCGGTTTGGCCCGGTTCCTCTTCCCGACACCACGAACTCTCCCGAGACCCGTTCCCGGACCGTTCCCACACCGATACCGCCTCCCGCGCCGAGGCGGGAAGGCAGACGGTATCCGCAGGTGGGAGGGGGTTTCACGGCCGCTCGGAGCCGTGCTCGGGGCGGCCCGTTCCGGGGTTGCGGACGGCCCGGGACGGGGCCCGCGGGACCGCCGTCCGAAATCCGACCCCCGCAACCCGGTATCCGCTCCCCGCTCCCCGCCCTTCTCTCCTCTCCCCTTCTCCCTCTCCTCTCCCCTCCCCTCGCCTCTCCTCCCCTCCCCTCCCCTCCCCTCCCCTCCCCTCACGAGTGCCGAGGCTCAGTCCCGCCCCGGCACCGGCTCCCGGGTGAACACCGGCTCGCCCGCGCCCAGTTGGCAACTGACCACGCGCGGACCACGCGCGGTCAGCACCACGGTCGTCCAGGCGCGTCCGGAACCGACGTCCGCCAGATCCAGCAGCGCCCGGACGGTCGAGCGCAGTGCCGCCACGTCGTCGTCGCTCGGTCCGTCCCGCCCGGCCCGCACCGAGCCGGAACAGCGCCGCGGGACGATGTCCACGACCGTGTGCATGCTGCTGTCGCTGACCGTCTCGACGCTGAACTCGGGCCCGTCCCAGGACTCTTCGTCCGCGTACGGCACGGGTGGCGCGGCCCCGCCCTCGGTCCACCGCTCCACGGCCGACAGGTCCTGAAGGATGCGGCGTAGCCCCGCGGCGACATCGATCCGGTCCGGGGGATGCTTCATTGGAGACTCCTCTTGGAGAGAACTACTCCAGCACCCTGAAGCCTCCCGTTCCCGTCCGCGTCCCGCCCGGCTCCCGCCCGCCGTCCGCAGCACCGCGCGGTAGCCGAACTGCCCTGCCGATCAAGCGAGTTGGCTGGAGTTCACCGCACGCTCCGCAACCGCGGCAGATGCAGATCGCGGAAGATCGCGGTGAGGCGCAGGGACAGGACCACCCCGGCGGCGACGACCGTCGTCAGGGCCGGGCCCGCCTGGAGCCAGTGCAGCAGCTGGTAGCAGATCGCACCGGCCAGCGCGGCGGTCGCGTAGACCTCCTCGCGGAGCAGCAGCGGCGGGAACTGCCCGCACAGTACGTCGCGTACGACCTCACCCGTGACGCCGGTCAGCACGGCGAGGATCACCACGGCGGCCGGGGTGACATGGGCGTCCACGGCGGCGCGGGCGCCCATCACGGTGACCACCGCGAGGCCCACCGCGTCCACCACCATGAGCGACCGCTGCGGCAGCTCCCCCCTGCGCAGATACAGCATCGTGCCGATGGCGGCGCAGGCGATGACGGTCAGCAGGAGCCAGTCGTGGGTCCAGTACAGCGGGTGCCGGCCGAGGATCAGATCGCGCAGGGTCCCGCCGGACACGGACGCGGCGAACGCGAGCACGAGACCGCCGAAGGGGTCCATGTTCGCCCGGTGCGCGGCCAGCACACCGCTGGCCGCGAACGCGGCGACGCCGATCAGGTAGAGCACGTGCAGCATGAGGGCACCCCCGGGTGACGCGAGAAAATGCGGTGGCCCGCAACGGGCCGGAGCAGGAAGGGACTTACGGGCAGGAAGCAGGCGGCCGGTGCCGCGCCTCATCGTTCGCTCAGCGTTCGCTCAGCGCTTGCTCAGCGACTGTTCAGCGCTTGCGGCGCGCGAGCAGCAGCCCGCCGGCGGAGGCGAGGGCGGCAGCCGATACGGCGACGACGTCGAGCATCGGATCACCACGGTCGGCCGCGCGGGACGCGGGCTCGGGCTCGGGCTCGGTCGTCCGGCCCGGGCCCACATGCCACGGCGCCGTATGTGCTGCGCCCACATGCTTCGCCGGGGCAGCCTGCGCCGGGGCGGCGGGCGCGGCCGGAAGGACGACGGCTCCCGCGAGCACCGCGGTCACCGCGATACGACGGGTGAGGTCCATCCCCCGATGGTGCCGGGCGCCACCGGCCCCGCGGATCGGCCGTAGGGCCACGGCCCACCCGGCCGAAAGCACGAGCCCAGCACCCCTGCCGGCCCGGCCCTCACCCCGCCGCGATCCCGCCCGCGACCGGGACCTTCGGCCCTACTTTCACGTCCGCGCAAGTATGCTACTTTCGTATCGACGCAAATAACCGTGCGGCCGCCGTCTCGCGCCGCACCCGTGGCGAGGAGGTGTTCGGGATGAGTCCCGACCGAAGTCCCCGCCGCGCCCTGCCCGTCGGCTGACCAGCAGTCCGACCGGCCCTCCCCTTCCGCCGCGCCCACCCGCACCACCCGCGTCCGCACCCCGTACGCACATGGACGCACCCGGACGCACCCCGGACACCGCCGCGCGGCACGCGATGCGCACCCCCGTGCCCCGAGGCACCCCCATGCCCCGAGGCGCCCCCACACGCAAAGCCGAAGCCATACCCACACACCCCTGACGACCCCAGGGAGGTCTCGTCATGACCACACTCACCCCCACCCCCACGCCCCAGAAGCTCGCCCCGCCGGGCCGGCGCCGTGAGCGGCGGGCCGCCGAGCTGGAGGCCCGCACCCGCACCGTCGCCGAGCGGCTCGGCACGATCGCCGGGCAGCCCACCGCGCACGTGCTCAAGGAGTACGGCGTCGACCGGGACGGCCTCTGCCAGGCCGAAGTACTCGACCGGCAGGAGCGGCACGGCCTGAACACGGTCGCCCAGGAGCGCGCCCCGCGCTGGTACGTCCAGCTGGCGAAGGCGTACGCGAACCCCTTCATCGGCGTGCTCGTCTTCCTCGCGGCCGTCATGTACTGGCAGGACCCGGCGGACCCGGGCGTCGTCATCCTGTCCGTCATGGTCGCCATCAGCGGACTGCTGCGCTTCTGGCAGGAGTTCCGCTCCGGGCGGGCCGCCGACGCCCTGAAGCAGCTGGTCACCACGACCACCGCCGTACAGCGCCGGGCCGGACGCGGCGCGGTCGGCACCACCGTCGAGGTGCCGATGGACCAGGTGGTCCCGGGCGACGTGGTCAAGCTGGGCGCGGGCGACCTGATCCCGGCGGACCTGCGCCTGATCACCGCCAAGGACCTGATGGTCAGTCAGGCCGCGCTGTCCGGCGAGTCGTTGCCGGTCGCCAAGACCGACGTACGGGCCGGCGAGGACAACCGCAGCGCCGCGTCCGTCGGCGACCCCGTCGAGGCGGGCAACCTCTGCCTCATGGGCACGTCCGTGACTTCCGGCACGGCGACGGGAGTCGTGGTCGCCACCGGCGCCGACACCTACTTCGGCTCGATGGCGGGCTCGCTCGTCGGGGAGCGGCCGCAGACGAACTTCGACAACGGGGTGCGCAAGGTCAGCTTCCTGCTCATCCGCTTCATGCTGGTGATGGTCCCGGTCGTCTTCGCGATCAACGGGTTCACCAAGGGCGACTGGAACGAGGCGTTCCTGTTCGCCATCGCCGTGGCCGTCGGGCTCACCCCCGAGATGCTGCCGATGGTCGTCTCGGCGAACCTGGCGCGCGGCGCCGTGGCGATGGCGAAGAAGAAGGTCGTCGTCAAGCGGCTGAACGCGATCCAGAACCTGGGCGCGATGGACGTCCTGTGCACCGACAAGACGGGCACCCTCACCGAGGACCGCATCGTCCTCGACCGCTACCTCGACGTGCACGGCGCGGAGGACAACGAGGTGCTGGAATACGGGTACTTGAACGCCCACTTCCAGACCGGCCTGCGCAACCTCATGGACCAGGCGGTCATCGACCGCGTCAACGAGGCCGAGGAGGTTGTCGTCGACGCACGGTTCACGATGGTCGACGAGATCCCCTTCGACTTCGCACGGCGCCGGATGTCCGTCGTCCTCAACCGCAACGGCCTGCTCGGCGGCGCGGGCCGCCCCGAGCACGTCCTGATCACCAAGGGCGCGGTGGAGGAAGTCCTCGCCCTGTGCACGCACATGAGGGACCGCGGCGAGCGCGTGGAGCTCACCGACCAGCTGCGGTGGCACGTCACGCGCACCGCCGAGGACAACAACCGCCAGGGGCTCCGGGTCCTCGCCGTCGCCACCCGGACGATGCCGACCGCGCGCGACACGTACACGGTCGCGGACGAGTCCGGGCTCACCCTGGTCGGCTTCCTCGCCTTCCTCGACCCGCCCAAGGCGGACGCGGCGGACGCACTGCGCGGCCTCGCGGACAAGGGCATCGCCGTGAAGGTCGTCACCGGCGACAACGAGCTGGTCGCGGCCCGGGTCTGCGCGGACGTCGGCATCGAGGTCGGCACCGTCGTCACCGGCCCGCGGGTCGACGCGCTCGACGACGCGGCGCTGCGTCAACTGGCGTCCACCACAACGGTGTTCGCCAAGGTCAACCCCGTACAGAAGGCCCGGATCGTCCGCGCGCTCCAGGCCGACGGGCACACGGTGGGCTTCCTCGGTGACGGCATCAACGACGCGGCGGCGCTGCGCGACGCGGACGTCGGCATCTCCGTCGACACGGCGGTCGACATCGCGAAGGAGTCCGCGGACATCATCCTGCTGGAGAAGGACCTGACCGTCCTGGAGCAGGGCGTGGTCCAGGGCCGCACCACCTTCGGCAACACGATCAAGTACATCAAGATGACGGCGTCGTCGAACTTCGGCAACGTCTTCTCGGTCCTGGTCGCCTCGGCCTTCATCCCCTTCCAGCCGATGCTGGCGATCATGCTGCTCGTGCAGAACCTGGTGTACGACATCGCCCAGCTGGCCACGCCGTGGGACCGCATGGACGAGGACTACCTGCGCAAGCCGCGCAACTGGGACGCCAAGGGGATCGGCCGGTTCATGGTGATGATCGGGCCCATCAGCTCGATCTTCGACATCGCGATGTTCGTCATCATGTGGCACGTCTTCGGGGCGAACTCCGAGTCCAACCAGGCGCTGTTCCAGTCGGGTTGGTTCATCGAGGGCCTGCTGTCGCAGACCCTGATCGTCCACATGATCCGCACCCGCAAGATCCCGTTCATCCAGTCCCGGGCGACCTGGCCGGTCATGGTGATGACGGTGCTCGCGGTGGCGACCGGCCTGTTCCTGCCCTTCTCGCCGCTCGCCGCGACGATCGGCTTCGTGCCGGTGCCGATGGGCTACTTCCCCTGGCTGGTCGGCGTCCTGCTGGCGTACTGCACGCTGACGCAGCTGGTGAAGGGCTGGTACATCCGCCGGTACAACACCTGGCTGTAGGCGCGCGTCACGAACGGCCCCGGCCACCCGCCCCGTACGGCGGGCGGCCGGGGCCGTTCGCACGCCGCCGCGCTACGGCCGGCGCTGCCAGACCGGTTCCTCGTCCCGGAGCCTGTCCCTCCGGCGTTCGACCCAGTCGAAGAACTCGTTCGGTTGCGCTTCGAACGCGGCTGACAGGAGCTGATAGAGGCGGACGGCGTCGGCGTCCATCTCGTACTCACATTCCGGGCACGCGCGCCAATCGCCGCGGGCCCTGGTGAGGTCAGCCGCACACCGGGGGCAGGCCGGGTCAACCGCGTCTACGCAGGCTGGGAAGTCCCGCAGGGGTAGCAGATCCACCAGCCGTCCTGTGTCGTCGTCATCAGCTGTCCGCAGTTCGTGCACTGCATCGGTCTTCCTCTCGATGGTCCGCATGGCGTACCACATGGGTGGCTACCCAGATAGGGGGACGGCCCATCCCGATCGCCCGAACGGCCGAGATCGACCTGGCGGATCCCCCCGTCCGCCGGTGCCGGAGCGCCGGGCGGACGGGCGGAGGACAGCGGGGTCAGGACGGAGTCACCAGACGGGACTCGTACGCGTACACCGCCGCCTGCGTACGGTCGCGCACCCCCAACTTCACCAGGATCCGGCCGACATGAGTCTTCACCGTCTGCTCGGCGAGCACCAGCGCGCCGGCTATCTCCGCGTTCGACAGTCCCTGCGCGATCAGCGCGAGGACCTCCGTCTCGCGCTCGGTCAGCGCTCCCACCCGCTCCTTCAGCGGGGCCTTCGGCGCCTGGCTCAGCCGGGAGAACTCGGCGATCAGGCGCTTGGTGACGTTCGGGGCGAGCAGCGCCTCGCCGGCCGCCACCACCCTTACCGCATGGGCGAGTTCATCGGCGGAGGCGTCCTTCAGGAGGAAGCCGGACGCCCCCGCGCGCAGCGCCTCGTACACGTACTCGTCGAGGTCGAAGGTGGTCAGCACCAGGACCTTGACGGCCGACCCGGCCACCTCGGTGATACGTCGCGTCGCCTCGATGCCGCCGAGCTCCGGCATGCGGATGTCCATCAGGACGACGTCGGGGGCGAGTTCGGCCGCCCGGGCCACTGCTTCGAGGCCGTTGACGGCCTGCCCGGTCACCTCGATGTCCGGCTCCGCGTTGAGCAGCACCGTGAATCCCTGACGGACCATCATCTGGTCGTCGGCTATCAGCACCCGGATCGTCACGGCCCGTCCTCCGGCTCCAGTGGCAGCGTCGCACTCACTTCGTACCCCCCGTCCGGCGTGGCGCCCGCGGCCAGCTCGCCGCCCAGCATCGCAGTACGCTCCCGCATCCCGAGCAGCCCGTGCCCGGCCCCGGGCGACGGGGCGACCGGGCGGCCCGGCGCGGTGTTGGTGACCCGCACCACGAGCCCGGCCCGGTGGTAGGCGATCAGTATCCGCACCGCCGCGCCCGGCGCGTGCCGCATCGCGTTGCTCAGCGCCTCCTGCACGATGCGGAAGGCGGACAGCTCCACCCCGGGCGAGAGCGCGCGCCGGGTGCCGAGGACGTCCGTGGTGACGGAGAGACCCGCGCCCCGGACGTTGGCGACCAGCTCGTCGAGCCGGTCGAGCGAGGGCTGCGGGGCGTGCCGCACGGCCTCCGCCGACGGGTCCTCCGAGCGCAGCACGCCCAGCACGCGGCGCAGCTCGGTCAGCGCCTCGACCGCGTTCTGCCGGATGCCCGCCAGGTTCTCGCGCAGCTCGTCGGAGGGGTTCTCCACCAGGTGCGGGGCGACCTGCGCCTGTATGGAGATCACCGACATGTGGTGGGCCACCACATCGTGCAGTTCTCGTGCGATGCGGCTGCGCTCCTCAAGGAGGGTGCGCCGGGCGCGTTCCTCGGCGGTGATCTCCTCCTGTGCGACGAGCTGCTTGCGGGCCACCCGCCGTCCGCGCAGCGCGGCGCCCACCACGACGGCGATCGCGAACAGCACGAGCGCGAGGCCGCCGCTCGGCGAGTTGTGCCGCTCCCCCGCGAGGGCCACGCACAGCATGCCCGCGCCGTAGCCGATCACGAATGTCTCGATCGCGACCCTCGGCCGGTGCGTGATCGCGACGAAGAAGAGGATCAGGGCGGAGATCCCGACCCCGACGCCGCTCCACGGATAGAGCACGGCCGGATCGGCCCGGCCCCCCGCCCACACCCCGGCGACGAGCGTGGCCGCCGTCGTCACCCACCACGCCGCCAGCGGCCGGTACAGGGCCGCGACCAGCGCCCCCGACTGCACCCCGGCGAGCGCCACCCCCGCCTGCACCCCCAGGTGGAACCGGTGGGCGTACTCGTCGGTGCCGCCCACCATCACGATCACGGCGCCGATCACCAGCGGCACGACGAGTGCCGGGCGCCACGCGAGCCAGCCCTCCGCCGCCCGCCCCCGCTCCGTCACCGGCTCCGGCACGGTCAGCAGATCCTGCCGCAGGGCGCGTGCCACCGCCCGCAGCCGGTCCCCCGCCAACTCCTGCACCCCGCGCCCGCTTTCGCCATCCCCCGTCTTCACGACGCTCACCCTAGGCACGCCCCATCTCCCTCGTCTCCCGCGTCCCGATCGGACGCCCCTGCCGCACCACGCGCGAGGTCCGGCGGCCCGGCTGTTCGTACGTGCGGAACGCGCGCCAACACAGCGTCAGCATCAGCGCGAACACCGGCAGCCAGCACAGCCGTGCCGGCACCCAGCCGCTGCCGTCGGGCACGGTGTGCAGTCCGGGCAACGCGCCTCCCGCGAGCAGCCCGAGGCAGGTGACCGCGATCATCGAGGTCTGGTGCCACAGGAAGATCGTCATCGCGGACAGGTTCACCAGGGCCACCGCCGCCCACAGCGCGGGCCTGCGCAGCACCCGGCGCAGCGGCCCGAGCAGCAGCAGAGCCGCGCCGCACTGGGCGAGCCCGAAGGTGACGGCGGCCAGCGTCGGCGGGTTCAGGTTGGAGATCGCCGCACCCGGCACCCCGACCATCGACGCGGGATAGCCCGCGAACCGTACGAGCAGGGCCGTGGCCCCGGCGCCGCCCACCAGCAGCACCCACCCCGTCGTGCGCGGCGAGGCGCCCGCACCGCGCCTGGCCCACAGCGCGCCCAGGCAGTACGGCACCAGCCAGCCCGCCGGCAGGTTCAGCCAGCCGGTCAGGGCGGCGCCGTCCTGACCGAAGCGGTACACGTCCACGTACAGGACGACCGCGAGCGGCCACAGCGGGTGCATCCGCGAGACGAGCGGGGTCGCCGCCGTCAGGGCCGCGAAGACCAGCAGGAACCACAGCGGGGACAGGACCAGTTTGATCAGGGTGTGCAGGGTGTCGAGGCCGACACCCGAGACGAGCAGACCCGCCGCCGCCACCAGCCACACCACGAGCACCGCCGCCACCGGCCGGAACAGCCTGCCGAGCCGGGCCCGCAGCCACTGCCCGTACGTCTCGCCCCGGGCGCGGGCGCCGGCGTAGCTCTTCGTGGCGACCTGCCCGCCCACCAGGAAGAACACGGCCAGGGTCTGGAACGCCCAGGATATGGGCGCCAGTTGGGGCTGGTACTGGAGCGGGCTCGCTCCGTGGACCGTGCCGCTGTCGACGACGAGTGCGGTGACCAGCCAGTGGCCGAGCACCACCCCGAGGATCGCGAGGGCGCGCAGCGCGTCCACGGCACGGTCCCGGTCGGGCGGGGTCGCCGCCTCGATGCGCCGGACGAGTTCACGCACACCCGTCGTACGTCTGCCGGTTTCACACATGCCGGTTTCACGCATGGCGGGCCTCCCCCGTCTGCTGTGGCGGCCGGCCGTTCACGATCCGGGCGAGGTTGCGCAGTGGTACGGACCCGGGCCGCAGGTAGTCGCTGTGGCCGCCGGGGCCCGCGTCGAAGAGGTGCGCCCCGAAGTGCCGCGATACCGGATCGGTGCCGAACCCGACGGTGCGGAAGGGGAGTTCGATGCTGATGTGCGGAACGTCGGCCACCCAGTCGTCGCCGCCCCGGCCCGCCCAGACGGTGGCGCCGGTGTGCAGCGCGGCGGCGGTGTCGAAGCCCGTACCGGGGCTGCCGAAGAGGACGATGTCGGACACCTCGGCCCCGGACGCCGCCCGCGCGCACACCACCGAGCCGTAGGAGTGGCAGAGGAGGGAGATGCGGGCGGCCGGTGCGGCGGACCTCAACGACGCTACGAATGAGGTGAGTTGGGCGGCTCCGGCGGCAGCGCGGCCCGAGGTGAGGACCTCGGGGCTGATCGTGGCCGGGGTCTCGTACCCCATCCAGGCGATGACGGCCGCGCGCGGGCCGAGCTGGTCCGCGAGGGCCCGGGCCCCGTCGCGCAGGCGCCCGTACAGGTCGAGGCTGGTGTCCGAGCCGGGGACGAGCACCGCGATCCGCTCGGCGTGCGCCAGGTCGCCGAAGACCTCGGCGGTACGGCCGCCGTCGCGCCCGTCGAAGGAGAGGAAGTGCCGGTCCGATGCGGCCATCGCCTCCAACGCCCGTGCCCTGCGCCGGTTTCCGTGGTCCTCGGCCATCTTCTCGGCGTCCAGGATGTTGCCCCGGTTGGCCGCGTACCGGGCGTCGAGCCCGGCGAGGGAGAGCGGGGCGAGCACCGCCGGGGCGGGCGCGGGCACCGCCTCCGGGCGGGCCGCGCCCGACAGCGGCACCGCGACCGAGGCGGCGACGAGGCCGGCGGTCAGGGTGCGCCGCAGCCGACCGGAGCGCGGGCGTGCGGGGCGCGGGGTTCTGCCGTCGGGATCCTGCTGTTCGTGCGGGCGGCGCGACGCCATGAGGAGGCCTTCCGTACCGAAGTGACCGGGGTGAAGCGGTGCTGTCGGTAAGGAAGTTATGAAGCGAGGTCCCTCGTCGGCGTCGCGCCGGGGAGCTCACTTGGCGGGTGGCTCCCCGGGGGTAGGGGTGGCTCTCAAGTACTACGGGACCGGCCGGGGCTCAGCGCTTGGCCGGCTGCTTCCGTTCGTCCTTCCCTCTCGCCGACTCCAGCCGGTACGGCACGTCGATCACGGTCACGCCGGGCATGAAGAGCAGCCGCGCCTTCAGGCGGAACGCGTTCTGGTTGTGCAGCGGCTGCTCCCACCAGTGGCCCACGATGTACTCGGGGATCACCACCGACACCATCGCGCTCGGATCCGCGTCCGCCGTCTCCTTCACATGGGCGAGGACCGGCCCGACGACCTCCCGGTACGGCGAGTTGATGATCGTCAGCGGTACGCCCAGGTCGTACGAGGCCCACTGCTCGCGCAGCCGGACCGCCTCCTCGTCGGCGGCCACCGTCAGCGCGGTCAGGGTGTCGGGCCGCAGCGCCTGCGCGAAACCGATCGCCTTCAGGGTCGGCGCGTGCACATTGGAGACCAGGACGAACGCGTGATGGCGCGAGGGCCTGCGCGGCTTGGCGTCCGGCTCGACGGCGACCTCCCGGGCCACCTGCTCGTAGTGGCGCCGCACGCCCTTCATCCCGAAGAACAGGATCGGCATCGCGATGATGACGAGCCACGCGCCGTGCGTGAACTTGGTGATCAGGACGATGACGAGGACGAGCCCGGTCAGGGTCGCGCCCACCGTGTTGATGGCGAGCGCGCGGTGGATGTGCCGCCGGTTCGCGCGGCCCTCGTCCGTCGCCAGCACCTTGCGCCAGTGCTTGACCATGCCGGCCTGCGAGAGCGTGAACGAGACGAAGACGCCGATGATGTACAGCTGGATCAGCCGCGTCAGCTGCGCGTCGAACGCCACGATCAGCGCGATCGCGGCGAGCGCGAGCAGGACGACGCCGTTGGAGTAGACGAGCCGGTCGCCCCGGTTGTAGAGCTGGCGCGGCGCGTACCGGTCCCGGGCCAGGATCGAGGCGAGCATCGGGAAGCCGTTGAACGCGGTGTTGGCGGCGAGGATCAGCACGCCCGCCGTGAACGCCTGCACCAGGTAGAAGAGCAGGTCGAAGTCGCCGAAGGAGGCCCGGGCGATCTGGGCGAGCGCGGTGGCGGTGGCGGTACCGGAGGGGAGCCCCAACTCCGTTGGATCGGCCGCCACATGGACCTTGTAGACCATGGCGAGGGTGGTGATCCCGGCGAACATCGTGACCGACAACAGGCCCATCGCTGCCAGGGTGTTGGCGGCGTTGCGGGCCTTCGGCTTCTGGAAGGCGGGCACGCCGTTGCTGATCGCCTCCACGCCCGTCAGGGCCGTACAGCCGGAGGCGAAGGCCCGCAGCGCGAGCAGCACGACGGCGATCCCGGCGTAGTTCCCGGCCGCGTGAATGGGCAGGTCGGCGGACTCGGCACGGATGGTGGCGCCGGTGGCGAGCCGCACGGCGGCGAACGCGAACATCAGATAGATGACGCACACGAAGCCGTACGTCGGGATCGCGAAGATCCGCCCGGACTCGCGGACCCCGCGCAGATTCATCAGGGTCAGGATCACCACGAAGCTCACGGACAGGGCGACTTCGTGCGTCGCGAGCGACGGGACCGCCGAGGTGATGGCGGCCACGCCCGACACGACGGACACGGCGACGGTCAGTACGTAGTCGACGAGCAGCGCGCTGGCCGCGGTGAGCGCGGCGGTCGGCCCGAGGTTCTCGGCACTGACGACGTAGGCGCCGCCGCCCCCCGGGTAGGCGTGGCAGGTCTGCCGGTAGGAGGCGATCACGACCACGAGCAGGAAGACGATGGCCGCGGCCGCGTACCAGGTGAGGTGCAGCAGGCTCGCCCCGCCGAGCGCGAGGATCAGCAGGATCTCCTCGGTGGCGTACGCGACGGACGAGAGCGGGTCGCTGCAGAAGATCGGCAGCGCGAGCCGCTTGGGCAGCAGCGTCTCACCCAGGCGGCTGGTGTCCAGCGGCCGCCCGACCAGCATCCGTTTGGCGGAACTCGAAACTCCCATAACCCAGGAAAGTAGCCGTAATGCCGCATATCTAATGGTTTGCCGCACCGGCTGACGCCATCCGGGTGATTTAACGTTCCGTATGCGCGACGTCACGTTACGCAGCTACGCTCGTGCGGGGGCCGCGTGTACCCCCGCAACGACGTTGACGTACAAGGGAGTTGCTGCCCGTGCGACCCAAAGACCTCAACCCCTGGGACTCACCCCGCGCGTTCTACGGCGCCGAACTGCGCGGCAAGCGGGAGGCCGCCGGGCTCTCCCAGGACGAGCTGGGCGCGCTCGTCTTCTGCTCGGGCGCGTACATCGGCCAGATGGAGAACGCGACCCGCCGCCCCCCGAAGGAAATGGCCAAGCTGCTGGACGCCGCGCTGCATACGGACGGGATCCTGACCCGGATGTGCGAGGCGATGGATCAGGCTTCGCAGCATGCGGAGTATTTCCAGCTCGCGGCCGAGCTGGAGTCCATGGCCTCCGCGATCTACCACTGGACGCCCATGGTGGTGCCGGGCCTCCTTCAGACTCCCGCGTACACCCGCGCCCTGACCCGTGCGGGCCGACCGTTCGCCTCCGAGGAGGACGTCGAGCGGAACGTCTCGACCCGAAGGGAACGGGCCAAGCTGCTCGAAGGCGATGCGGCGCCGGAGTTGTGGTGCATCCTGCACGAGTCTGCACTGCGGATTCCCGTGGGCGGCGCCGACGTCATGCACGAACAGTTGGGCCACATCTGCGAGTTGGCAGGAGCAGGCGCCGTGGCAGTTCAGGTCCTGCCGTTCTGCGCGGGGCCGCTGCCACTCATGCACGCGTCGGTCAAGGTGATGACGTTCACCGATGCGCCGCCGGTCGTCTACCTCGAAGCGGCCCATTCTGGCCAGCTGTTGGACACACCGGCCCTGGTCGGCAGCTACATCAAAGCCTACGATCTCGCCAGGGCCGTGGCATTGTCGCCAGACGCGTCCCTGGCCATGATCCAGGCGGCGATGGAGGACTTCGCAGCATGAACATACCGAGCTCTTTGGCCACTGCCCGCTGGCGGAAGTCGTCCTACAGCAATGCGGAGGGCGGCGACTGCGTCGAGGTAGCCGAAGGCGCATGGCGCAAGTCCTCGTACAGCAACGAAGAGGGCGGGGACTGCGTCGAGGTGGCGGACGGTTTCGGGGACGTCGTGCCCGTGCGGGACAGCAAGGTGGCGGCCGGGCCGGTTCTCGTCGTGGGGGCCGGGGCGTGGGCGCGGTTCGTGGGGGCCGTCAAGGCGTCCTGAGCCGGGCGGCGCACATGCGAGGGGCCCCGTGCCGCGGGTGCGGCTGGGGCCCTGTCGTCGTTCGCTCTCGGTGCCGGGGTCAGACGGTCTTGGCCTGCGCCGCCTGGGCGTGGCGGAGGGTGCGGAGGATGAGCCACTGGTCGCCCCAGGCCATCGCGGTGCCGATGACCGCCATGACGATGCCGAGGGTCAGCTGGCCGGCCGCGGCCCCGAGCGCGAGGCCGGCGACGCCGAGGCCGTAGCGGATGGCGAAGCGGACCACGAGCAGGCCGAGCGCGAGGAGGCGGGTGCGCTTGTTCTTCCACAGCGACTTCATGTACCGGATGCGGGCCTTCAGGACCGTGAAGGCGAGCACGATCTGGACGATCGCCACGACCGGGATCAGCGCGTACAGGACCGGGTAGGCCCGGGCGATGTCGAAGATCCCCGCGAAGAGGCCGACGAGCGGGAAGTACCAGTTCGGCAGACCCTTCAGGACCGAACCCCCGTCACCCGCAACGCCGTTGACCTCCGCGTTGACCTGGACCGGCATCTCCATCGCGACCGTGGCGCTCATGGCGTTCCCCTCACCTTTTCCCCGTGCCCGCCGGCCCCTTGCCGACATCACTGATACTCCCGCCCGGGGCAGGGGCGGCGGCAGAGTGAAGAATCCCGACTCCCGCAGGACAAATGTCCTGGGCGGATCGCGGCGTGCGAGCCGTGCGTTCAGACGAGGGCGGTGACGAGGAGGGCGAAGGCGGCGACGATGACGGCGACGCGGACGTAGTGGTAGCGGTCCCAGCGCTTCATCTGGTCCTTCCAGTCGGCGGGCCGGTTCTCGGCGGTCCACGTCTTGCCCCGGTTGTTGATCGGGACGAGCAGCAGCAGCGACATGATCACGCTGGAGATCAGCAGTGCGGCGGCGATGACGACGAGGACGACTCCGTCGTGGTGCCATCCGGCGACGGCCCATATCGCGGCGAGGACGAGTGAGCCGATGTACCAGAAGGGCATCACGGCCCCGAGCATCCGGCCGCCGTGGGAGCGGGCACGCTGATTGCTGTCGTCGGGGAGGCCGTTGAAGATCGGGTTCATGACGAAGGCGACGGAGAACTCCACCCCCACCATCAGGCCGACGAGCACGGTGGTGATGACCTCAAGTGCGGCGAGCATGATGACCCTCCCGGGTTTCTAGCGCTGCTAGGCGATGAGGCAACGCTAGACCTACTGCCGCTCGATTGTCTAGCGGTGCTAGGATCGAATCATGTCGGTACAGGAACGCAAGGAACGCGAACGGGCGGACCGCGAGCGCCTCATCGTGGCGACGGCCCGCGAACTCGCCGAGCACCAAGGCTGGGACGCGGTGACCACCCGCCGCCTTGCCGAGCGCATCGAGTACAGCCAGCCCGTCCTCTACAGCCACTTCCGCGGCAAGCGCGAGATCATCGGCGCCGTCGCCCTCCAGGGCGCGAGCGAGCTGGCGGCGGCGGTGCGGGCGGCGACCGCCGGCGCCGAGGGTCCGCGCGCCCGGGTCGCCGCCCTCGCCCGGGCCTACCTCGACTTCGCCACGCGCAATCCGGCGGTCTACGACGCCGTCTTCCAGCTCGACGGCGGCCTCCCCTACGCCCGGGAGGACACCCCCGAACCACTCAAGGACGCCTTCGCCGCGCTGCTCGAAACGCTCGGCGAGGTCGCCGGGGACGGAGTCGAGCCGGGCCTTTTCACCGAGACGTTCTGGGCGTCCCTGCACGGCCTGGCGACCCTGACCCGGGCCGGGCGGCTCCCCCCGGAGCACACCGAGCAGCGGGTGGAGCTGCTGGTGAACCGGCTCCCCGCCGCCAACTGAAAGCGCCCCGCCCACAGGCCAACTGCGGCCTGGGGACAGGGCGTTGACGTACACCTGCACACACCTGACGGTATGTCAGCTCTTGAGCGTGTCGTCGAGCCAGTTGAGGATGCGGGCCATGGCCAGGCGCTCGGCGCCGGTGTGGCAGTGGGCGCCGGCACCTTCCGCGACGGTGAAGCGCATGAGGGTCCTGGGGCAGGTCAGGTGGTCGTAGAGCTGCTGCGGCTGGCCGTCGAAGAACAGGTCGTCCTCGGCCTCGCAGACCAGCGTCGGACAGGTGATCTTCTCGGCCACGCCGTCGGCGAGGCTGTAGTCGAGGTAGGAGGCCAGGAACTGGCGCGGGGTCGAGACGTCCATGACGTACGAGCCGTGCGTGATCGCCCAGCGCATCGTCGAGTTCGTCTTCATCAGGGCCTCGATCGAGGCATCGATCTCGGGGGCGTGCTCGGCCCGCAGCAGCGCCTCGGCCTCGGGGCGCGGCATCGGCATGTTCCGGGTGGCGAGATCGCCGAGGTCGTAGACGCCGTCGACCGCGATGACGGCGGCGAGGCGGTGCTCGAAGGCGGCGGCGCGGGGGGCGAGCAGGCCGCCCATGCTCAGGCCGAGCAGGCTGATGCGCTCGGGGTCGACCTCGGGGCGGGTGTCGATCAGCCAGTCGAGGACCGGGGTGATCACGCTCTCCCAGTTGGGGCGGAAGGGGAGCCCGTCGCGGAAGCGGGCGGCGGGCTGGCCGGGGCCGTCGAAGGTCAGGACGTGGTAGCCGCGCTCCACACCGGCCGCGCCGCCGAAGAAGTGCATCTCCTCGGCCGTGCCGTCGAATCCGTTGTGCATGACGATCGTCGGCGCGGGCCCCTCGACCGGGGCGCGGTAGAAGTAGCCCCGCAGCACCGTGCCCTCGAACGGGATCTCCACCGGCTCGATCCGGGGCTCGAAGAGGCGGGCGGCGGCGTGGAAGGCGGCGACGGCGCGCTCGTAGGAGGCGGCGATGCGCGGGTCGTCGGGGTTGCCGTGGAGGAAGAACTCGGCCGAGCGGAAGTAGTTGTTCGCCCGCAGGAACCCGTCCCGCGCCGAGACGTCGTGACCCCCGGCGAGCGCGGCCCGCGCTTCGGCCTCGGTGCGCTCGGCGGTGGCCATCCACTGCTCGTACCAGCCGTCGTAGTCCCCTGCGGTGATCTTCTCGGCGGTCGCGACGACCTCGCCGAAGTCGGCGCCGCCGTACGCGGCGTGGCCCAGCGCGCGCAGGGTCTCGTACCAGAACTGCGGGTCGTCCTCGAACAGCATCGGCTTCATGACCGTCTCCCTTAACGCAGTTTTTCCTTGCGTTAAGAACGTAGCGCGACCGAGAGCACTAACGCAAGTGCACTTGCGTTAGCCTTTCGATGTGACCGAAGAACAACGCGACACCACCGACGACCACGAGCCGGGCCGGGGAAACCGGGCGGAGCCGGAGAGCGGGCCGCGCCGGCGCACCGGCGGCCGGAGCGCGCGTGTGCGGGAGGCCGTCCTCAAGGCGACGGCGGAACTCATCGCCGAGCAGGGCCACGAGCGCATCCCCATCGCCGAGATCGCCGAACGCTCCGGCGTCCACCAGACGTCCATCTACCGGCGCTGGCGCACCACCAACGCCATCGTGCTCGACCTCTCGCAGGAGCGGCTGACCTCCCTGTGGGCCGTTCCCGACACCGGCAGTCTGCGCGGGGACCTCCTCGCCTACGCGCGGCGGGCGGCCGCCTCGATGGCGGAGCCGGACGGGGCCGTGCTCCTGCGCGCGCTCATCGCCGGGGCCGCCGAGGAGGCGGGGACCGGGGCCGATGCGGGGGCCGATGCCGAGAGCGTGGCCGCCTACGTCGACGCGGGGAACATCCCCGCCACACACCCCCTCGCCGAACGCGGCCGGGACCTCCTGGACATGCTCGACCGGGCGGCCTCCCGCGGCGAACCCCGGCTGCGCCTCTTCGACGTCCTGGACGGGATCCTCGCGCCCATCTATCTGCGCACCCTCTTCCGCATCCCGGGCACAGACGACGCCTACCTCGGCTCCCTGGTCGACAAGTGCCTTGCGCACGCGGACAGTTGAGGAAACCGAGGACGACGACTCACTACACCGCCGGGCCGTTCGGGCGGGCGGGTCACATGTGGACGGGCCCTTCCGCCGTGCCCACCGCCGGCCTCGGCGGACCCTTGCGGTAGAGCACCACGGACACCAGCAGGCCGAGGGCGAAGAAGGCCGCCGACCACCAGTACGCCGTCGAGTAGCTGTGGAGCTGGGCCTGGACCCTTGCCGCCGGGGTGGGCTGACGGCCGACCAGGTAGCTCGTGGCGGCGCTCGTCGCGAGGGTGTTCAGGAGGGCCGTGCCGATCGAACCGCCCACCTGCTGGCTGGTGTTGACCATCGCCGAGGCGACGCCCGCGTCGTGGGCGGCCACGCCCGCCGTGGCCATGCTCATCGCGGGAGCGAAGATCAGGCCCATGCCTACGCCCATCACCAGCAGCGGGGGCAGGACGTGCCCCGCGTAGCCGCTGGTCGCGTCCAGGGCGGTCATCCAGGCGAGCCCGGCCGCGCCGAGGCCCATGCCCAGCGGCACGATCGGCTTCGCGCCCAGTCTGGGGACGAGCTTGTTCTGGGCGACGACCGAGCTCACGATCATCGCGAACACCATCGGCAGGAAGGCCAGCCCGGTCTTGACCGGGGTGTAGCCGAGGATCTGCTGGAGGTAGTACGTCAGGAACAGGAACACGCCGAACATGCCCGCGCCCGAGATGAACATGGCCAGGTAGGACGCGGCCCGGTCCCGGTCCAGGACGACGCGCAGGGGGAGCAGGGGGTGCTTCGCCCGCGTCTGCCACCAGGCGAAGGCGGCAAGCAGTACACCGCCGACCGCGAGGAAGCCCCACGTCTGCACCGAGCCCCACGCGTGCGTCTCGGCGTTGGAGAACCCGTACACGATGCAGAACAGTCCGGCCGAGACCAGCACCGTGCCCGGGATGTCGAGCTTGGGGCGGTCCAGCGGGGCGCCCGGGTGCAGCAGCCGCAGCGCGCCGAGGAAGGCGAGGGCGGCGAAGAGCAGGTTGACGTACAGGCACCAGCGCCAGTCCAGGTACTCGGTGAGGACGCCGCCGAGCAGCAGTCCCACCGCGCCGCCCGTTCCGGCGACCGCGCCGTAGATGCCGAACGCCTTGGCGCGTTCCTTCGGGTCCGTGAACGTCGTGGTCAGCAGGGACAGCGCGGCCGGCGCGAGCAGCGCGCCGAACACGCCCTGGAGCGCGCGGGCGGTGACGAGCACCTCGAAGTTGGGCGCGGCACCGCCGATCGCCGAGGCGAGCGCGAAGCCGACGAGTCCGACGAGGAAGACGACCTTGCGCCCGACGAGGTCGGCGATGCGGCCGCCGAGCAGCAGCAGCGAGCCGAAGGCGAGGGCGTACGCCGTGACGATCCACTGGCGGTTGCCGTCGGAGAAGCCGAGGTCCTGCTGGGCGGAGGGCAGCGCGATGTTCACGATGGTCGCGTCCAGGACGACCATCAGCTGGGCGAGCGCGATCACGCCGAGCACGAGCCAGCGGTGTTCGTGCCTGGCCCCGGTGTGCGGGGCCTGGGGCGGCGGCACGCCGTCGCCCGCGTACGCGACGCCTGGCGGCGGGGCGCCGGCCGTCGACGGGTGTGCGCCGGATCCCGTGTGCTCGGCGTGCTCGGCGTGCTCGGCGTGCTCGGCGTGCTCGGCGGCGGAAGCGGCCGACAGCCGCTCGGACGCGCTCGCTATCCGCTCGGCGCGTCCGACCTCGACAGAGTCCTTGGTGTGACGGCCCATGTGCCGGTCTCCTCGGTGATCTCCCGTTGGTGACCCGATCCCCCGGTTCCCCCGGGTGACCGCGCCTCCCGTGATCGCCCCTCACTCACGCTAAGTGAGGCCCAGGTCTTCCGCCACGCGAGTGAACGGGCGCGGACGCGAGCGGCACCGCGCGGCTCCAGTGGCGGCCCGGGCCCCAGGGGCCCGTCCCCATTCGTCCCAGGCACGGCTGGGACGAATGTCCGCGTCGCGCTCCGGACACGATTGCTGACACAGGGTCACTTACTCGGGGACCCCGCACCTTGGAGAAGACACACATGAACCGAAGCACCGTGCGCAACGCCGTCGTCGCCGCCACCGCCCTGCTCGCCCTGTTCCCGGCCGCCGCGATGGCCGCGACCCCCACTGCCGCACCGGCACAGACGACCGTCGCCACCGCCTACCACCACAAGATTCACGCGCAGGGTGTGGTGGTCACCGGGAACGGGCGCGCCCTGCACGTCCGTACCGGTGCCGGCACCACATACCGGACCACCGGGACCCTGCGCTCGGGCCGACAGGTGTCGCTGGTCTGCAAGAGGAACGGGACCTCGGTGCACGGCAACCGGGTCTGGTACCGCCTGGCCGGACACCACGGCCGCTATGTGTCCGCGCACTATGTACGGGTCGCGGCCGGGTCCTCCGTCCCGTGGTGCTGACCGTAGGCAGGGGAGGGACCGGGACCGACACCGGTCACTGAATCCACAACTTCGCCCGTTCGCCCCGGGGGCCGGAGCTTGGCTCCGGCCCCACTGGGGTACAGATGGCCCCTGAACGGGACTTTGTGGACTTTTGGGAGGGACCGCGTGGCCCAGTGGCGACCACTGCCCGACTCGACCCGGCCCGAACTCCGGCTCCTGATCGAGGAGTTGAGGCACCTCAAACAGACCTCGGGCCTGAGCCTGGCCGGGCTCGCCGCCCGCACGGCGTACAGCAAATCGGCCTGGCACCGCTATCTCAACGGGGACAACCTCCCGCCGCGCGACGCGGTCGACGCCTTCGGCACCCTGGGCGGCGCCGAGCACCACGCCCGTCTCCTGGAACTCTGGGACCGCGCGACCCGGCCCCCGGCCCCGCCGCCACCCCGCCCCGAGGCCGCCCCCGCTCCGGCCGCGGCCCCGCGGCCCCGCCGTACGCACCACCGGACGGTGACCGTCGCCGCAGCGCTCGCCCTCGTGGGCGGCGCCGCCTGGGCCGCGATCCCGCACCTGCGCGAGACGGCCCCGGCCGCGCCCGCGCCGTCCGCCTGCCAGGGCGCGAGCTGCCAGGGCGACGACCCGGCCCGCACCTCCTGCCGCACCGACGCCCGCACCCAGAGCGCCCTGAAGACGGCCTCGTACGCGGTGAAGCTCCGGTTCAGCCCGTCCTGCGACACCATCTGGTCGGAGGTGCGCAACAGCTCGACCGGCGCCCGCACCGAGAGCCCGATGCTGGTGGCCTCCGACCCCCGTCAGGCCGAGGCGTGCGCGGAGGTCAACCACAAGATGCTGTGCACGGGCGGCGTGCCGCCGGGCTAGCCCGCGACGGCCGTCCCGGCCTTCTTCCAGTTGTCCCGCAGCCGCGTCAGGTAGTCCGACGCCTGGCTCCCCGGCTTCACGCCCCGCGCGAACGCCGCCATGTTGCCGCCGCCCGCGTTGTATCCGAGCGCCATCAGCTCGTCGCGCGAGAGCGAACCGGTCACGTGCGAGGGGAGCTGCGCGGACATGTCGTGCAGGTACCAGGCCGCCGCCTCGACCGCGAGCGCGCGGTCGTCGGGCAGCTCCTCCCACTTGCGCGCCGAGAAGTCCCGGCCCCGCTTGGTCTGGTCGAACGCGGCCCGGTGCATGTTCGCGATGCCGAACGCGGCGTCCGGCTTGTACTTCTGCCAGCTCCGCTCGAAGGCCGGGTCGTGCGGCTTGTAGTCCTCGTTGTAGAGGATCGCCATCACCAACTGGGCGCTGACACCCGCCCGTTGGGCGTACTTGCGCACCTGGGGCGCGTAGGCGGCCGGATCGTACGTGCCGCTCGGCGTCGACGGACCGGCCGACGGCTCGGCGGAGGACGAGGCTGAAGGTGCGGGCGTACGCGCCGGGCTCCCCGTGTCCGATCCGCCGCGTACGCATCCCCACGCGGCCAGCGCGACCACCGGCAGCACCAGCCACCGGGCCCGCCCGCCACGCCTCCGCTCAGCCTTCACCATGCGGTCAGCTAAACACGCCTTGCTCGGCCGCCGCCACGAAGGCCGCGAACGCGGCGGGGGCGGCGGTGAGGTGGGCCCCCTCCGGGTCCTTGGAGTCCCGGACCGCCATCCGAGTCCCGCAGGCCGTTTCGCGCGGTTCCCCGCGCCCCTGTCAGTACCGGTGCTGGGGCACCTACAGCCCGTCATGGGGGTCCCCCCTGGCCCTTAAGGCCTTGGGGGAGTTTGAGGACGAGCGCCCTTAAGGCGCGACCGGGGGTGCAGGGGGCGGAGCCCCTTGCGGGGGGCGGGGTCAGGGGGTCATGCCCATGGCCCGGCGGACCTCCGCCAGGGTTTGGTCGGCTACCGCGTTCGCGCGAGCGATCCCCTCGCGGAGCAGCCCCCGTACGTAGGACATGTCCCCCGCATACTCCGCACGCCGAGCCCGCATCGGCGCGAAGTGCGCGTTGACCGCCTCCGTCGCCGCCGCCTTCAGCCCCGCCGCCCCACCGTCCCCCACCGACTCCGCCACCTCGTGGGGAGACCGCCCCTGGCACAGCGCGGTGAGCAGCACCAGGTTGCTCACCTCCGGCCGGCCCTCGGGGTCGTACGAGATCCGCCGGACCGCGTCCGTCCTCGCCCCCCGGATCAGCCGGGCCGTCTCGTCCGAACTCGCCCGCAGCGCAATGGAGTTGCCCCGGCTCTTGCTCATCTTCGTGCCGTCCGTACCGAGCAGCAGCGGCGCCTCGGACAGCAGCGTGCGCGGCTCCGGGAAGACCGGACCGTACCGCTCGTTGAAGCGGCGCGCGATCGTACGGGTCAGCTCCAGGTGTGGCTCCTGGTCCTTGCCGACCGGCACCAGGTTCGCCTTGCAGAACAGGATGTCGGCGGCCTGGTGGGCGGGGTAGGTGAACATCAGGCCCGAGACGGCGGCCTGCCGGGAGTGGGCGATCTCGTCCTTCACCGTGGGGTTGCGGCCGAGCTCGGCGACCGAGACCAGGCTCAGGAAGGGCAGGAGGAGCTGGTTGAGCGCCGGGACGGCACTGTGCGTGAAGATCGTCGCCCGGTCCGGGTCGACGCCCGCCGCCAGGTAGTCCAGGACCAGGCCCTCCACGTGTTCGGAGAGCCGTTCCGCCACGTCCCGGTCGGTCAGCACCTGGTAGTCCGGGATGACCAGGAACAGGTCCGTGCCCTCGTTCTGGAGGCGGACCCGGTTCTGGAGCGTGCCGAAGTAGTGGCCGAGGTGCAGCGGGCCGGTGGGCCGGTCACCGGTCAGGACTCGGTCCTTGACCGTGGCCACGCCCGTCGTAGTCGTGGCCGTGGCGCTCGTCGTAGTCGTGGTCATGCTCGTCGTGGTCATGCTCGTCGTGGTCATCGTGGCTCCTTGCCAGGCAGTGGGTGGCGGGCGGGCCTGGACGGCGGTGGCCACTGCGGGATCCCGGCGAGGGCAACGAAAAGGGCCGTCCAGTGATGAACGGCCCGGTGACGATGTCGCGCGTGTGTGTCGTGGCCGCTCCTAGGAGGAGCGCCACCAGCAGAGGTGAGAGCGGTGCTGCGATGCGGACGACATGGGTTCACTGTAGCCCGGCCATGGGGCCGGAGCCCAGGGCCCAACGGCCCACCGGTCAGTTCTCGTGTGTGTAGAACACATAGAACGCCGTCAGCAACATCCCCGCCCCGAACGCCGCCCCGATCCCGGCCGACCGCAGCACGCTGTGGTCGGACAGGCTGTACAGGAACCCCATCGCGCAGCCGAACAGCGCCCCGTACGCCGCCGCCCGGATCTCGCGGGGCAGGGCGGACTGGATGCGCAGGAGGCCGAGGCCCAGGGCGATCAGGAGACCGCCCGCGACGACGCCCAGGATCACCTGCCCCCAGGTGATCACGCCGTTGCCGCCGTTGCGCTGGATGCCGGCGGCCCAGATTCCGTACGCCACTCCCAGGACGACGGGGACCGCGACGGCGGCCCTGCTCGGGTGGTGAGCCGTGGGCCGGCTCCTCACGGGTGCCGAAGCGTGTGAAGCGTGTGCGGCCATGGCGGCACTCCTTCCGCTTGCCCGGAACACGTACCGGGGCACATGCCGGAACACGTACCGGGACACCTGCCGGGAGCCGTACCGGGGCCCGTCCGGGCACCCTGTGTGCCTCCCCCATACAGCCCACACCCGCGCGCGCCGACCGGCAACCCGGGATTACGTGGACGGGTGCGCAGCTTCCTGTCGGTGGTGCTGACCGTGCTCGCGGCCGTGCTCGTCCCGCTCGGCGCGATCGCCGCCTGGGCGAAGACGGAGATCGGCGACAGCGGCCGGTACGTCGCCGCCATGGCCCCGCTCGCGCGCGACCAGGCCGTGCGCGGCGAGGTGACCGCCAAGGCCACCGACGCGATCATGAAGAACATCGACGTGGGCCCGCTCCAGGACTCCGTGGCCGCGCTGATCGGCGGGGCGGTGCGGTCCTTCACCACCACCCCCGCCTTCCAGGGCGTGTGGAACACCGCCAACCGGGCCGCGCACGCGAGCGTCGTGGCCGCCCTCACGAAGAACGGCGGCGGCAATGACGTACGCATCGACCTGGCCCCCGCGATCGAGCAGATCAAGCGGCAACTGGTGGCACAGGGCGTGCCGTTCGCGAACAGGATTCCCGTGGAACACACCGACCTGACCGTCGTCGAGTCGACGAAACTGGGCCCGGTCCGCACCGTCTTCCGATGGCTCCAACGCATCGGGATCTGGGGTGCGGTCGGCGCTCTGGTGGCGGCGGCCGGCGCGGTGCTCGTGGCGGTACGCCGTCGGCGCGCGCTCATCGGGGTGGGGATCGGGCTCGCGGTCGGCGCGGCGGTGCTGCGGGCGCTCGTCGCCGTCGGCAGGTCGCGCACGCTCGGCGGGCTGCCCGCGGACTCGGACCCGTCGGCGGCGGGGGCGGTCTACGACGCGCTGACCGACTTCCTCAGCACCGCGGCGTGGGCCGTCCTCGCGTTCGGGCTCGCGCTCGCGCTCGGGGCCTGGCTCACCGGCCGGCCGTGGCGGCGAGGGCGGCCGGCCGCCGAAGGGCCGCGTCCAGGACCGGCACCGGCGGAGTAGCCGGTCCGCTCCTGACCGGGCCCTGCGCGGCCCGCTTTCCCGGGCGGCGGCACGGGCAAAGGCTTGAGCAACCGTGCCGGGCGGGGGCCCGTCCTTGAGGGAGGATGCGAGCTCTGTGACCAGCTAGCGGGAGGCGGGCCGCCGTGGACACCATGGGTACCGGAACCATGCAGTACCGGGACCGGGTGGTGGGCGTCCGGCGCCGGCACCCCTGGCGAGTGGTGTCCGCACTGGCCGGGGCCCTGCTCCTGGCCGGGGTCAGTGTGGTGGTCGGCTGCCGGGCCGCCGATTCTGACGGGGTCACCCCGGTCCCGCAGGCCCTCGCCTTCCTGCCGTGGCTGCTCGTGCCGGGCGGCGCCGGGCTCGCGCTCGCCGTGCTCGGGCGGTGGCGCACCGGCATGGTGTGGGGGGTCGCGGTCCTCGCGGTCACCGGCTGGTACACCCAGCCCTACGGCGCGGACTCGACGCGGCCGAAGGGTGCGATCCTCGCCGAGTTCCAAGTCCTCACGTCCAACACCGAGTTCGGGTGGGCGACGGACGATCTGATCGCCACGGTCAAGCGTGAGCGGCCCGACCTCGTGTTCGTCCAGGAGTGCAGCTTCCGCTGTGCCGACGCGCTCGCCGCCGACGTGCCGAAGGCCGACTACCCGTACCGGGACGTCGTGCGTGAGGACGGCTCGGCGGGCTCCGCGATCCTCAGCCGCTTCCCGCTCAGGGCGGTCGAGCCCATCGAGTCGGTGATGGCCATGCCGGGTGCGGTGGTCACCATCGGCGGCCGGGACGTACGGATCCAGCTCGCGCACCCGTCGCCTCCGCTGCCCGGCGACGACGCCAAATGGCATCAAGAGCTGGGCAGGGTAAGGGAGTTCGCGAAGTCGGCGAAGGGCGGCCCGGTCCTCGTCGCCGGCGATTTCAACGCCACCCAGGACCACGCGCTGTTCCGTTCGGTGCTCGAAGGCGGCGCCCTGCACGACAGCGCCCGCCTCGCGGGCCAGGCCGGTGCCTGGTCCTGGCCGGCCGACCGCAGCACGCCGTTTCGCACCCAGATCGACCACGTCCTGGTGAGCGGCGACTTCAAGGCGACGTCCGCCCGCTTCCTGAAACTGCGCGGCACGGACCACCGCGCGCTGCTCGTCGGCCTGAGCCTCTACGGCGGCTAGGTCCCCGATATCCACAGGCGGTGGGGCGGGCGGCGCGCGGGGCGGGCCCGGTTTCGCCGTGCGGGGCGGGGGTCTCGGGGATGATCCGGGAGCGGTGATGCGGCTTCGCGATCAAATTCGTAAAAACTATCCACAGGCTGTGGACAACTTTTACGGTTTTGTTGGGCGTCCCGTTTGCACCAAGTGATCTTTTTACGGTGTCGTGTGCTCATGGCTGATCGGAAGCGGGCGGACGAGCGCGGGCGGCAGGGGCGGCTCGCGCCGCCGGAATGGCTGATCGGGGGGCTGCGGCCGGCCCCCACGCCGATCCCCTGGCCCGCGGTCGCGCGCGCCGCGGTCGCGATGGCGGCGCCCCTTGCCGTGGGCATGGCGACCGGGCAGAGCGCGTACGGCGCGCTCGCCTCCATGGGCGCGCTCAGCGGGGTCATCGGCGACACCGCCGACGCGTACCGGATGCGGATCTTCAACATCGCGGTGCCGCAGCTGTACGGCGCGATCGGCGTGACCGTCGGCAGCCTGGTGTTCGGGCACGGCTGGCTCGCGGTCGGCGCGCTGACGCTGGTGGCCCTGGTGTCCGGGATGATCTCCTCGATCGGCGCGGTGGCCTCCGTCTCGGGCCTGCTGCTCCTGCTCAACGCCGTGGTCGGAGCGGGTCTGCCGATGCCGGGCCCCTGGTGGAAGGCGCCGCTCCTGCTCAGCCTGGGCGGCCTGTTGGTCCTCCTGCTCAGCCTGCTCGCCTGGCCGCTGCGGCGCACCGAACCCGAACGCGACGCCGTCGCCGGGACCTACCGCGCGGTCGCCGAGGCGATCGAGGCCGCGGCGACCGACGCGTACGACACCAGACGCCAGGCCGTCACGCACTCCCTCAACACCGCCTACGACCTCATCCTCGGCCGCCGCACCCGCGAACACGGCCGCCGCCGCGAGCTGGTGCGGCTGTCCGCCCAGCTCAACGTGCTGATCCCGATCGTGGAAGCGGCCCCCGCCGTGCACCTGCGCGGGTGGGGCGTGGACCCCGCGATCCCGGCCGCCGTACGGCAGTTGGCGGACGCGGTCGACGAGGGCCGCACCGGCACCGTCGAACCGGAGCTCCCCGAGCCCACGACCCCGGCCGAACGCGCCCTGGACTCGGCGCTGCGGTACGCCTTCGACGTGGTGCACCACCCCGACCCCGACCACACCAACATCGACGACCGCCTCGGCCGTCCGGCGGCCCTGCGCATCCGCTTCCGCCGCGCCGCCCGCAACGTCCTGCTCTCCGGGGCCTCCTGGCGCTACGGGCTGCGCCTGGCCCTGTGCATCGGGCTCGCGCAGGTGCTGGTCTCGGTGGTGCCGGTGGAACGGTCGTACTGGGTCGCCCTGACCATCGTCTTCGTCCTCAAGCCCGACTTCGGGTCGGTCTTCGCCCGCGCCCTGACGCGGGCGATCGGCACCGCGCTCGGACTCGTCATCGCGGCGGCCGTCCTCGCGGAGGTGCCGCGCGGATGGTGGGACGTGCCGGTGATACTGCTGCTCGCGGCGCTGATCCCGGCGTTCTCCGCGAAGGGGTACGCCTTCCAGACCGCGGCCATCACGCCGGTGATCCTGCTGCTCTCCGACGTCCTCAACCACCAGGGCTTCAACCTGGTCATGCCGCGCCTGTGGGACAGCCTCATCGGCTGTGCGATCGCGCTGGTCGCGGGGTACCTGCTGTGGCCCGAGAGCTGGCACACCCGGATCGGGGCGCAGCTCGCGGACGCGGTGTCGGCGACGGCGGAGTACGTGGAGTACGCGTTCGGCGCGGAGGACGACCGGGCCGAGCGGGTCCGGCGCCGGCGCCGGCTCTACCGGGACCTGTCGACGGTGCGCAGCGAATTCCAGCGGGCGCTGACGGAGCCGCCGCCGATGGGGGCGCGGGCGGCGGCGTGGTGGCCGTTGGTCGTCGCCGTCGAGCGGATCGTGGACGCGACGACGGCGGCGCGGGTGCGGGTGAATCACGGGGCGGTGTGGCCCGCTGCCGGGGAGGCGGCGGAAGTCGCGGTCCAGCTGCGCGAGTTGGCGGACGGGCTGCGGCGCAGCTCGCGGCTCGTGGGCGTTCGGGTCGCTCTGCCCGGCCCCGAGGAGAGCGTTCTCGACCCCCTCCGCCAGGAGGTCCGCGCGGCCCGCGCGATCGCCTCCCCGGGCGGGTAGCCCCCTGCGGGGGGTGCCTGCTCCCGCTTGCCGGGGTGCTCTGGGGCTCTGCCCCGGGCCCTGGGTTTTCGCCCCTCCCCGCCCCTTCCCTAAACCCGCCGGGGGTGGAATGGGGATGGTTGGGCTTCCGGGGGCTGCGCCCCGGGCCCCCTCTTCTTCGGCTGCGGACCGTAGGGGCCGTTCGCGCAGTTCCCCGCGCCCCTAAATGCCCCGGATACAGGCAAACCCAGCCCGTCCGGCGATTGAGGACGAGCGCCCTTAAGGCGCGAACGGGGTCTGGGGCGGAGCCCCAGGGGGTGGCTAGAACAGGGGGAGTTGGCCCGGGGTCGGGGCCAGTTCGAAGGCCGCCAGGGTTCGTTGGGTGGCGTCCAAGGGGGCCCGGCGCTTCGAGCCGGGGCAGAGCTTCAGCTCCGCACCCTCGCGCGTACGCGGATCGTGGCGCACGAACTTGCCCGCCACCACGGCGACGGAACGACCGCAGGACGGGCAAGATCGGCGGGGGGAAACGGACGTCATCCCCCCATGCTGCCAGAGGCCTACGCGGCCGGCTTGAACGCCGAGGCGAGCCCGTTGCGCCACAGGCTGTTCACGCGGGACTTCTCCGTGCTGTTCGGGTACGCGTTGCGGCACGACGTGCCGGGCCCACCGCCGGACATGAGCTCACTGCACGGCCCGGAGTAGTGGTCGGGCAGACCCAGCACGTGGCCGGTCTCGTGCGCGACGACCCGCACCGAGTAGTACTGCTGGTTCTGGCCGTAGTCCAGGAAGATGTAGCCGTTGCCGTGCCCGTCGGTCGAGGCGTACGAACCGTTCTGCGGGTCGTTGCCCTCGTAGTAGTCGAAGTCCGCGCCGGAGCTGCTCTCGGCGAGGCGGACGTTCTGCACCGAGCCGTTCCAGATCTGCGCGGCCTGCGATATCTGGGAGCGGAAGCTCGGCGCGTTCGAGGTGCTGTAGTACACGGTCACCGCGGCGGCCAGCGGGTTGGCGGCCCGCTTCTTGGCCACCGACTTCATGACGGCGTCGTAGAACGCCCGGTCGTTGGCGGCGGAGTGCTTGCCGGCGGCGGTGTAGTGCGCGGCGGCCTGGGGAGCCGCCGAGGTGGGGGTGGCGGCGGTGGCGGGGATCGCGCCGAACCCGGCGAGGGCGAGGCCGAGGGCAGCGGTCACGGCGAAGGCACGCGGGTGTCTCATGGGGGGTTACCAATCGTCGGGGGATCCGCGTCCGGCTGGGTGGGCCGGCCACGGGTGGGGGTGTTCCCGGTGATTGTGGAGGCCACAGCGGCGTACGGGAATGATGCCGATCTGCGATAACTCCCGTGTATCAGATCGGTTTTGGTCATCTGGTGCGAAGACTTGGCTCCGCTTAACCTCTGCCGCATGGAGCTGGAGGTGAGACATCTGAGGCTGCTCTGCGCGATCGCCGACGCCGGCAGTCTGCACGGCGCCGCGCGGGCGCTCGGCACGAGCCAGCCCGCCCTGACGACCCAGCTGCGGCGCATCGAGAACACCCTGGGCGGCCGGCTCTTCACACGCGAGCGAACGGGCTGTGTGCCCACGGCACTTGGGCAGGGCGTGGTCGGCCGGGCCCGGCCGCTGCTCGCCTCGCTGAGCGCGCTCGTCACCGAGACGCGGGCCACGGCCGCCCGCGCCGGCGGCGGTCCGCGCCTGCGCATCGGGTCCACCGCGAGCCGCGCGATCCCCGGCTGGCTGCGCCGGCTGCGCGAGCGCCTGCCGGGCACGGAGACCGAACTCCAGGTGGCGGTTTCGGCCACCGCGCTGCTGCGCCGGGTCGCGGAGGGCGAGCTGGACATGGCCTTCGTCCACGAGGTGGAGGGCTGCCCGCTGCGGCTGCCGCCGGGCCTCGACATCCGTACGCTCGTGGAGCGCGAGCCCCAGTTCGTGTGCCTGGCCGTGGACCACCCGGCCGCCCACCGGGCGATCGTGGACCTGGCCGACCTGGCCGCCGACCAGTGGATGATCGACCCGAGTGTCGACGGCGAGTGGGAGGGGCTGCGCCGGGTCCTCAACGCCGCCGGGCTCAACCCCCGCGTCCTGCACGGCGATTACCTGACGGCGGCGGGCCTGGTCGCCACCGGCGAGGTGGTCACCCTGTGCCAGCCCACCTCCCGGCCCCGTCCCGACATGGTCGTACGCCCGCTGCGCGGCGACCCCCTGGGCGTGCGGCTCTTCCTCGCGGTGCGCAGTGGGGCGTACGGGGGTGAACTGGCCGGGGTCGGGGCGGACTTGGCGTCGGCGTACTGGGAGGCCGCCGCGCACTCGCCGCCGTACCGCGTCTGGCTGAGGGAGCGCGGCCTGCCGTAGCCGCCCGAGCCGTCCGGTCCAGACCACTGGGGGCAGGGCGCGGCGACTACGATGCCGTCGACTTCGGGTTGTCGTGGTACCGCAAAGCGTCTCAAGACCCGGAGTTTCTGACATACCGCCATATGTCGCGCCGTCAAAGGATGTTCGGGCCATGAGCAACAGCACCGGTGGCAGAGGTCTGCAACCCAACGTACTGTCCACGTTCGACACCGTTGTCATGGCGGTCGCGGGCAGCGCGCCCGCCTATTCGCTCGCCGCCACCACCTCCGTACTCGTGGCGGCGGTCGGGCTCGCCAGCCCGGCGGCGCTGCTCTACTGCGCGATACCCATGCTCGGCATCGTGCTCGCCTTCGGGCGGCTCGGCCGCATCGACGTCAACGCGGGGGCCGCCTACTCCTGGGTGGGCCGCACCCTGCACCCCTTCCTCGGCTTCATCAGCGGCTGGGCGCTCGTCGTCGCCGCGACCCTGTTCATGGTGGCCGGCTCGCTGCCCGCCGGACAGATGACCCTCGGGCTCTTCGACCCCGCCCTCGCCCACCACACCGCGCTCGCCACCGCCACCGGCGCCGGGTGGTTCCTGCTGATGCTCGCCGTCGTCCTGGGCGGCGCCCGCCTCTCTGCCCGCGCTCAACTCGTCGTATCCGGCGTTGAGTTGGCGATTCTCGGCGGCTTCTGCGTCGGCGCGCTCGTACACATCGGGGAGGGCGGCGGGGTCGTCGCGTTCGACTGGGGATGGCTCGGCTTCGGGCACTTCGACGGGGTCTCCGGATTCGCGGCGGGCACCCTCATCGCCGCGTTCTACTACTGGGGCTGGGACGTCACCAGCAACCTCAGCGAGGAGACCCGCGACAGCCGCCGCACCGCCGGACTCGCCGCCCTGGTCGGCGTCGCCGTCGTCTTCGCCCTGTTCGTCGCCTGCACCGTCGCCGTGAACGCCCTGCTCACCAGCGGCGAGATCGAGGCCGGGCAGACCAACGTCCTCGCCCTGCTCGGCGAGCGGATCTGGCCCGGCGTCGGCGGCAAGCTCATGGTGCTCGCCGTGGTCCTCTCCACCATCGCCACCCTGGAGACCACCCTCATCCAGGTCACCCGCTCCCTGTTCGCGATGGGCCGCGACCGCACGATGCCGGGCGCGCTCGGCGCCGTGCACCGCCGCTGGAACACTCCGTGGGTAGCGATCCTCGTCGTCGGGGCGGTCGCGCTGCTCCTGTTCGTCGCCTCCAACGCGCTCGGCTCGGCGCGGGACATCATGGCCGACGCGCTCGCCGCGATCGGCCTCCAGACCACCCTCTACTACGGCCTCGCCGGGCTCGCCGCCGTCGTCGCCTACCGCAGGACGCTCACCGAGTCCCTCGGCTCCTTCCTGCTCGGCGGCCTCTGGCCGCTGCTCGGCTCGGTCTTCATGTTCTGCGTCTTCGGCGCCTCGCTCACCCGGCTCAGCGCCGCCGCCGTCACGATCGGCATCGGCAGCCTGCTCGCCGGGCTCATCCCCATGTTCTGGTACTGGCGCCGGGGCAGCGCCTACTACCGGCCCGCCCGCCTGGACGCGGCCCGCTCCTTCGAGGCCGGCGCCGGGCACCCCAACTCCCCTACGCGAGGGCCCAGTTACGTCAACGCCGGGCATCCCACCGATTTCTGAGAGGCGTACGCGGATGGCAGCACTGCGCCGCCGCCCCGACCGGAGGGCGGACCTGCGTTTCGACGCCGACCTCGGCGACCGCGCGCTCACCACGGCCCGGCACGACATCGTCATCGGCCGCTGGCAGGGCGTACGCGATCTGCTGCGGGCCACCGGCGACCACTGGCCGCTGCGCACCCACCGGATCCGGGCGCTCGCGAACGCCGCCGCCGGATCGTCCGTCGTCGAGGCCTGGCGGGCCGCCGAACCGGACAGCCCGGACGCGGCGGTCCTTCGGGCCGCGACCGAGGTGACCCGCGTGTTCAACGGCGCCATCGCGGCCGGACGCGGCGCCGGAACCGACCGCGACCGCGTCGACGTCGCCGTCATGGCCTGCCTCGGCGCGGCCGACGCCCGCCCCGCCGACCCGACACCCTGGGCCTCGCTGCTCAGCGTGGTGCGCCTGTACGAGGGCGGGGTCGCGCGCAGCGAACTGCGGTCCTGGTGGGAGGAGTTGCGGCGGCGCGACCCGTACCACCTGGAGGGGCACGTCCAGATGCTGCGCTACTTCTCGGCGCGCTGGCACGGGACGCACGGCACGATGTACGACTTCGCGCGGGACGCGGCGGGCGCGGCCCCGGCCGGCTCCCCGCTGCCCGTGCTCGTCCAGATCGCCCGCGTCGAGGAGTACCGGTATGTCTCCGATGCCGCGAAGGGGCGGCCCGTGCGCGGGTTCGGACAGCACTGGAACCACGAGCTCGCCGTGACAGAGCTGCTTCGCACCTACGACCGCTGGCTCGGCGGGCGCGCCCCGGGGCCCATCCGGGCGGAGGAGGCCGGCGAGCTCAACTACCTTGCGCACGCGGCCTGTTGTGCGGGTCTCACGCGTGAGGGGGCGGCTCTGGTCGGGCTGCTCGGAGAGCGGATCGCGCTCGTGCCCTGGGTCTACACGGGCGATCCCGCCCGCCAGATCGCGCGCTGGCGCGGGGGCGCTCCGCCGAGTTAGCCCACCGGGTCGCTAACCTTACGTGTCTGCGCTGGCCAGGGGTCTCCTCCCGGATCTGTGGCGCAGTGCGGTACGTATCGCACCCAACTCATGCGAAAGGCCTCGCCCATGGGCATTCGGAGCTTGCTGCGCAAGGTGTTCGGACGCGAAGGCACGGAGCGTGCCGAGCCGACGGCGGCTTCCGTACCGCCCCAGACGGAACGCACCGCCGAGGCCGCCGCCGCGCCGGCCGACGCGGCTTCGCCCTCCGTCCCGGCGCCGGGGCGGCGCGATCTGTCCCCGGCGGAGAAACTCGTCGCCGCCGCGTTCGACGGACCCCGGCCGCCCGCCGGGACCCCGGGTGACGCCTCCCCTTCCGACGGCTCACCGGCCGTCGCCGAGGTGCCCCAGCCCCGCACTGAGGCGGAGGCCAAGCCGGAGCCCGCGCCCGCGGCCGCGGCCGAGGCCGCAGAGGTGAAGGCCGAGGTCGCGCCCATCGCCGAGCCCGAGCCCGCCCCGGAGCCGGAGCCCGCCAAGGCGGAGCCCATCGCCGAGCCCGAGCCGGAGGCCGCCAAGGCCGAGGCCGTCGCCGAGCCCGAGCCCGAGCCCGTCGCCGTACCCGAGCCGGAGGCCGCTCCCGTTCAGACGGAAGCCGCGCCCGAGGCCGTCGTCGAGCCCGTCTCCGGGCCGGAGACCGAGGCCGTTCAGGCCGAGCCCGTCGTCGCCAAGCCCGCCGTTTCCGCCGCCCGGGTCAGGTCGCGGGCTCCGGGGCTCGCCGGGGCGTACAAGGCCGCCGGGGCCGCGCTCAAGAAGGCGGGGCTCACGGGGGCCCGGATCAAGGTGTACCTCGTGCTCGACCGGTCCGGGTCGATGCGGCCGTACTACAAGGACGGCAGCGCCCAGGGGCTCGCCGAGCAGGTGCTCGCGCTCGCCGCGCACCTCGACGAGGAGGCCACGGTGCACACCGTGTTCTTCTCGACCGACATCGACGGGTCGGTGGACGTGACCCTCGACGCGTACGAGGGCGTCGTCGACGAGACGCACGCCGGTCTCGGCCGGCTCGGCCGGACCAGCTACCACCGGGCCGTCGAGGAGGTCGTCGAGCACGTCGAGAAGTCGGGGCACGAGGGGCCGGTGCTCGTCGTGTTCCAGACCGACGGCGCCCCGGACGCCAAGCTGCCCGCCCGCCAGGCCCTCACCGACGTCTCCGACCGGCCGCTGTACTGGCAGTTCGTGGCGTTCGGCGAGGACGACTCCAAGGCGTTCGACTTCCTGCGCGGCGCCGAGGGCGAGCACGACCACGTCGGGTTCTTCCACGCCGGGCCCGCGCCCCGCGAGCTGAGCGACGCCGAGGTCTACCGGGGGCTGCTCAGCTCCTACCGCCCGTAGCACGCGGCCGGGGTCGCCTTCGGGCGCGAGACGGTCACGGTGAGCCCGCCCTCGGCGGCGGGTTCCGCCGTGGCCGTTCCGCAGGTGGTCGTCCGCGCCGAGGTCGCGGCCGTCGACCCGGTCGTCCGGCAGCCGTCCGGCATCCGGACATCCCGGGCGGGCGTGGCAACCGTGCCGGATAGGATTTAGCGCATGCCTTCGCCGACGTACTACGTTTCTACGCCCATCTACTACGTCAACGATGCCCCGCACCTGGGCCACGCCTACACCACCGTCGCCGGTGACGTGCTCACCCGCTGGCACCGCCAGCGCGGCGAGAAGGTCTGGTACCTGACGGGCACGGACGAGCACGGCCAGAAGATCATGCGGACCGCCGAGGCGAACGGCGTCACCCCGCAGGAGTGGTGCGACAAGCTCGTCGGCGAGGCGTGGCAGCCGCTCTGGGAGCACCTCAACATCGCCAACGACGACTTCATCCGCACCACCCAGAAGCGGCACACCGACCGGGTGCAGGAGTTCGTGCAGGACCTGTACGACAAGGGCGAGATCTACAAGGGCGGCTACGAGGGCCCGTACTGCGTGGGCTGCGAGGAGTACAAGCTCCCCGGCGACCTGATCAAGGCGGAGGACGGCACCGAGCTGTGTGCCATCCACAAGAAGCCGGTGGAGCTCCTCAAGGAGGAGAACTACTTCTTCAAGCTGAGCGAGTACGGCCCGAAGCTCCTGGAGTTCTACGAGTCGAACCCCGGCTTCATCCAGCCCGAGTCGGCCCGCAACGAGGTGCTCAACTTCGTGAAGCAGGGCCTCCAGGACCTGTCGATCTCCCGGTCGACGTTCGACTGGGGCGTGCCGGTGCCGTGGGACACCAAGCACGTCATCTACGTGTGGGTGGACGCGCTGCTCAACTACGCGACGGCGGTCGGGTACGGCGCCGACCAGGCCCGCTTCGAGGAGATCTTCCCGGCCGACGTGCACCTCGTCGGCAAGGACATCCTGCGCTTCCACGCGATCATCTGGCCCGCGATGCTGATGGCCAACGGGCTTCCGGTGCCGGGCCGGGTCGCGGCCAACGGCTGGCTGATGGTCGGCGGCGAGAAGATGTCGAAGTCCAACCTGACCGGCATCAAGCCGCAGGACCTGACCTCGCACTTCGGCGTGGACGCCTACCGCTGGTACTTCCTGCGGGCCATCGCCTTCGGCCAGGACGGCTCGTTCTCCTGGGAGGACTTCACCGCCCGCTACACCTCCGAACTCGCCAACGACTACGGCAACTTGGCGTCCCGGGTCGCCGCGATGGTCGGCAAGTACTTCGGCGGCGAGCTGCCCGCTTCGGCCGCCGACGGGGACGCCGAGAAGGCCGTACGGGAGGGGCTCGCCAAGGCGGTCGCCGAGGCGGACCGGCGCATCGGCGACGAACTCGACTTCCAGGGCGGCATCCTGGCCGTCTTCGACTTCGTGAAGCAGGTCAACGGCTACCTCACCGAGCAGGAGCCGTGGAAGGTCGCCAAGGACGAATCGGCCGAGGGCCGGGCCCGGCTCGCGACGATCCTGTACACCGCCGCCGAGGCGCTGCGCGGTGTCGCGGTGCTGCTCAACCCGGTGATGCCGGAGACCTCGCAGAAGCTGTGGGACTCGCTCGGCGCCGAGGCCCCGCTCGGCGCGCTCGCCGACCAGCGGGTCCAGGACGCGGGCGCGTGGGGCGTGTTGACGCCGGGCGCGAAGGTCACCAAGGGCGCGGTGCTCTTCCCCCGCCTGGAGGAGAAGCCCGCGTAGGGCGGTGACTCGATCGGTGCGGGGCCCGGGATCGGTACGGATCCCGGGCCCCGCACCACTTTTACTGCCGACTTCGACTGTTCTTGGCAGTTTCCGTGGCCCATTCAACGGTTGTTGATTCGCTGTTGATCGGGGCCGACCAGTCTGTGTCGGTCGGTTAGCACGGGGAAGGAAAGGACAGGGAATGCCATTGCTCGCGAATCGTGTCACGGTGACCGTTCACGCCTCCGATCCGCTGAGCCGGGCCGGGGTCATCAGCCACCTCCAGCACCAGCCGACCGTGGAAGTCCTGCGGGACAGCCGCGAGGCCCGTGAGACCGACGGCCGTCCCGCCGACCCCACGGTCGCCGTCATGCTCGTCGACCAGGTCGACGACGCCGCGTCGGCCGAGCTGCGCCGGGTGGTGCGCGGGGGCGAGCAGCGCGTGGTGCTCATAGCCCGCGAGCTGCGCGAACCCGATCTCCTGACGGTGGTCGAGTACGGGGTGCGGGCCATCCTGTGGCGCCACCAGGCCACCGAGCAGCGCCTGTTGAAGGCCGTGCACAGTGCGGCGCGCGGCGAGGGGGAGCTGCCGCCGGACCTGATCAGCCGGCTGCTCGTCCAGGTCGGACGGCTGCGCCGCTCGGAGACCACCTCCGCCTCCGCCGGATCGTCCTCGGCCGCGCCGCTGTTCGGGATGGCGCCGCGCGAGGTCGACGTGCTGCGGCTGGTCGCCGAGGGGCTCGACACCCGGCAGATCTCGGAGAAGCTCGCCTACTCGGAGCGGACCGTCAAGAACATCCTGCACGCGCTCATGACCCGCCTCCAGCTCACCAACCGCGCGCACGCCGTGGCCTACGCGCTGCGCGAGGGCTACATCTAGCCGCCGCGGCCCGCGGTCCCGGCCGGGCCGGCCGCCGCGGGCCCGCACCGCTCACTCACCGCCGCACCCCTGCGGTGCGGCCGTGTCCGGGAACTCGGGAAACTGGCTCCATGATCCACGAAATAGACGAGGCGCTGCGGCGCATCCTGCGCGGCGGAGCGCTGCCCGAGGGAACGGGGGAGGTCGTCTTCGAGGCCCCCACCCGTGACTGGGCGGCCCGCCGCAACACCCCGACCCTCAACGCCTATCTGTACGACATCCGCGAGGACGTGGCCCGCCGCGAGCGCGGCTCGTACGCGGAGCGGGACGCCAACGGCGTGGTGCTGCGCAGGCGGCAGCCGCCGCGCTGGTACCGGCTCTCCTACCTCCTCACCGCGTGGACCAGCCGCCCCGAGGACGAACACCGCCTGCTTTCGGGCGCGTTGGCGTGCCTGCTGCCGCACGAGATGCTGCCGCAGGAGTTCGTGCCGCACGCGCTCGACGCCTACAACGTGTCCATACCGCTGACCGTCGCGGTGCCGCCGGCCGAGTCGCGCTCGCTCGCCGACATCTGGTCGGCCCTCGGCGGCGAGCTGAAGCCCTCGCTCGACGTGGTGATCACGACACCGTTCCCGGTCACTCCGGTGTACCCGGTCGCACCGCCGGTCACCGAGGGCGTCATCACGGTACGGGGCCGCGACGGCGTCCCCGCCGACGCGAAGCCCCGGCTGATGCGGGGTTCGCGGACCGGTGGCGGGAAGGACATCGCCGTGCCCGCACCGGACGGCGGGGCCGCCTCCGGTGGCGCCAGGAACGCCGACTCGCAGGACGGTGGCGCCCGATGAACGAGGCCGCCCGCGCCCTGCTGCTCCGGCTCGACCATCTGCGTACGACGGTGGCGGCCCTGGTCGAGGCCCGTTCCGCCGACGACCCGACGGCCCAGGACCCGCTGCGGGGCCTGTACGTCTCGGCGGAGACCGCCTCCCGCCTGGCCAACGCCCCCACCCCCACCCCTGACCCCCAACTCCCGCCCTTGGACGGGTCGTTCACACCCGCCCCGGGCGACCGGCTCGCGGCACTGGCCCGGAACTTCGGGCTCGGCGAGCTGGACACGCTGCTCCTCGTGGCGGCGCTCGCGCCCGACGTGGACCGGCGCTTCGAGCCGCTGTACGGCTACCTCAACGACGACGTGGGCCGCCGCCGCGCCTCGGTCGCGCTCGCCCTTGAACTCGCGGGGACCGGACCGTACGACCCGGTCGCGCGCGCCCGGCTGCACGCGGCGGCGCCGCTGATCACCGGCGGGCTCGTGACCCTGGAGGACGAGGAGCGACCGCTGCCGGGCCGCGCGCTGCGGGTCCCCGAGCGGGTGGTGGCCCACCTCCTGGGCGACGACACCCCCGACGGCCAACTGGCCGACGCCCGGGTCGAGTTGCTGCCACCCGGCGGGACCGCGCCCACCGAGGGCCTCGCGGCGCGGATCGCCCTCGCGGCCGATCCGGTCGCCGTCCATCTGCGCGAGCGGCGGGCCGGGAGCGGCGCGGACGCGGTGACCTCCGCCCTGCGCGGCGCCGGGCGGGCCGTCCTTCGCCACCGCCCCGAGCGGGCCGATCCGGCCGCGGCCCGCGCCCTGCTGCGCGAGGCCCGGCTGCGCGGGGAGAGGACCGCCGTGGTCGTCGAGCTGCCGGACGAGCAGCCCGGGCCGCTGGTGCGGGAGCTTGCGGCGCCGGACGTGACCGTGGTGTTCGCCGGGACCGACCCGTACGACCCCACGTGGGCCCCCGGTGCGGCGTTGCTCGCACTGGAGGACACGACCGTCGAGACCGACCCGCTGACCGCCTGGACCGAGGAACTCCCCTCCTACGAAGGCGACTTGGCGGAGGCCGTCGGGCCTTACCGGCTCGGCGCCGGTCAGGTGCGGCGGGCCGCGCGGGGCGCGGTGGCGCTCGCCGGGTTCGAGGGGGCGCCGGTGGGCCTTGCGCACGTCCAGCGGAGCGCGCGCCTGCTCTCGGCACCGCTGCTCGACCGGCACGCCCGCCGGGTGCGGCCGGCCGTCGGCTTCGGTGACCTCGTCCTGCCCGAGGAGCCGCTCGCCATGCTGCACGAGCTGGCGGGTCGGGCCAGGCACCGGGACCGGGTGCTCGGCGAGTGGCGGCTGCGCACGGGCGGCGGACGCGGGCGCGGGGTGGTCGCGCTGTTCGCGGGCGACTCCGGCACGGGCAAGACGCTCGCGGCGGAGGTCGTCGCGGGTGAGCTGGGCCTGGACATGTACGTCGTCGACCTGTCGTCCGTGGTCGACAAGTACGTCGGCGAGACCGAGAAGAACCTGGAGAAGATCTTCGTCGAGGCGGACCGGACGGACTCGGTGCTGCTCTTCGACGAGGCGGACGCGGTGTTCGGCAAGCGGTCCGAGGTGAAGAGCTCGCACGACCGGTACGCGAACCTGGAGAGCGCGTACCTGCTCCAGCGGCTTGAGGCGTTCGACGGGATCGCGGTCCTGACCACGAACCTGCGGGCCAACATCGACGAGGCGTTCACTCGGCGGCTCGACCTGGTGGTGGACTTCCCGTTCCCGGACGTGGCGCTGCGCGCCGTGCTGTGGCGGAGCTGTCTGGCAGGGGTGCCGCAGGAGGCGGGCCTGGACGCGGAACTCGACGCGTGCGCGAAGGAGTTCGAGCTGGCGGGCGGGGCGATTCGCTCCGCGGCGGTGACGGCGGGGTATCTCGCGGCGGGCCGGGGCTCCGCGGTGTCCATCGCGGACGTCCGCGCGGGCGCGCGGCGCGAGTACGTGAAGTCCGGCCGCCTCGTCCCTGGCCTGGGCACGGCCTGGGCCCCCTAGGTTGCCCGGGGCTCGCCCCTGAACGCCGGGCACCTGCGCGTGCGGCCCGCTCGCGCAGGTGCCCGCACCCCCAACCCCGCTTTTGCCTGCGGACCGTGCGTGGCCGTTCGCGCAGTTCCCCGCGCCCCTAACCCCGCCTTTGCCTGCGGACCGTGCGTGGCCGTTCGCGCAGTTCCCCGCGCCCCCAATCCCGTTTTCGTCCGTCCACCGTGCGTGGCCGTTCGCGCAGTTCCTCGCGCCCCCGACCCCGATTTCGTCCGTCCACCGTGCGTGGCTGGGCGTGGCCACGCGGTGGAGCCGCAAATGTCACAGCCCCGCCCGTCATGGGGGTCCCCCCTGGCCCTTGAGGCCTTGGGGGAGTTTGAGGACGAGCGCCGTTCAGGCGCGAACGGGGTCTGGGGCGGAGCCCCAGGGGGCTACGGGACTATGCGCCAGCGTTGTTGGTCGGCGGGGAGGGCTCCGCAGGGGCGGACCTCGATCACCTGGAGGTGCTTCGTGTCGTTCGGGGTCAGGTCGGACATGCACCAAGCCCCGTCCTTGCTGACCAGGCGGACGAACCCGTCCGCCCCCTCGATCGGCTGGATCGACCACTTCTGGTTGCTGGTCATCTGCCCGTTCGTGAGACTGGGCTCACCACCAGAGGCCCCCCACATCTGCACCTGGTTCCCCTCGCGCGTGTTGTCGGCGACGGCCCACGGCTCGGAGGAGGAGGTGAAGGCGAACTCGTCCTTCGGCAGCGGCCGGACGTACCAGTACTGGTCCCACGTGGGGTTGTCCCGGATCTCGTGCGCGGCGTAGACGTACCGCCCCTCCGGCTTCTGGTCCGTCGCCGTCGTCAGGTACATCCCGAGCCCGGACTGGATCCGGACCAGCTTGGTCGGGTCGTACGTGGGCTTCTTCGGAGCGCCACCACCGCCACCACCGCCCCCTCCGGAACCGCCGCTCTCCGGCTTCGGCTTGGGCGCGGGCGGCGCGGGGGCCGACGGCGGCGGGGACGGCTGCGTCGACGGGGAGGGCGGCGCGGACGGCAGCGGGGTCTGCGAACCCTGCGGCAGCGGCACCTGCTTGGCCGGTGCCTGCTCCGCCGCCTGGCTCTTGACGCCGGTGTCGTGCCGGAGCCAGATCATCACGAACGCGACGAGCAGCGCCAGCAGGATCGAACCCACCGCCAGGACCCAGCGCGGGAACACGGACGGCTGGAGATAGGTGCCGCGCAGCTCCTGCGGGGCCGCGTCGCCCGACCTCAACACCGAGACGGTGAACGGGTGTTGACGCGTCCCGCCGAACCAGGTCACGTTCACGGCCGTGAGCGCCACCTCGGCGAATCCGGCCCGGCCGGGATCGACCCGCACCGCGGTCGGGTTGGCCTCGACATTGGCCGCGTCCCCGTTGTCACGGGTGGAGAACGACGCCGTCAGCGGCTGATTGCCCAGGTTGTCGACGGCCAGGCGCCCACGCGCGCGACGCCGGCCCCGCACCGAACGCGGAACCAGTTCCGCCCGCATCTCGGCGAACGGACCGATCGTGAGACGGCCCTCGACGACATCCGCCTCGTACGGACGCTCACGCGGCTCCACCCGGATGCCGAACACACTCGGCCCGGCGACGGCGTCCGAGGTACGCGGCGGCGCGAACGTGATGTCGGCAGTGCCCTCCGCCCCGGGATACAGCCGCAACGCGGCCGGCTCGACCCGCGCCCACCCGGCCGCCTCACCGACCGGCGTAAGCCGGTACTCCTCGACGGTGTCCCCCGTATTGCGCACCCGCAGCCTGACGACGGCGCTGTCACCGGGGGCGACGGTGGTGGCGGGGGGCTCCAGGGCAGTCCACATACTCACGCCACGAGTCAAGTGGGGCAGGGGTTGAAGTACAGGGCCGGAAGGGGCAGTTCCGGGGGCAGGACTCGCTGCCCGACCGGCCATCCCCGCTGGTCCGGTGGCTCTGCGGGGGCCACCGGACGGAGCTGGACCCGGGCGGTCGCGGGGGAACGACCGCCCGGGAGTCTGAAGAGGCGAGCAGCCTCTCAGGCCTCGGTCAGCAGGGACTAACGCCCGCTAACGCCGGCGCTAACGGCCCGGGTTTCCACGGCCCTTCACGTCGCCGCCGACGAGCCAGTTGAGGGTCTTCGTGTCGGCGACCCCGGTCGCCGGGAGACCGACGGCCGACTGGTAGTCCTTGACCGCCTTGGCGAGGTTCCCGTCCGACTTCATCGGGTGACCGTTCTTCTGGCCTGCCTTGAAGTAGTCGATGCCCTTGTTGGCGTAGTCGCGGTCGCGGTTGAGGTCGACGTCCGAGATCTGCGCCTGATTGGCCCACCACAGGGCCGCGGCGAGCTGCGTGACCTGGTAGTTGTTCGCGCCGCTCTTCACGTCGTCGGCCCGGATGCCCTGCGCCCACATCGAGGTGAGGGTGGCCCGGCCCAGGGTGCCGAGCTTCTTGTCGGTGGCCGTCAGCTGCATGCTGCTCTTCTTGTCCCGCATGACGTGCTGCTGGTAGCAGGTCAGCGAGGCCTGGGTGGCCTGATCGATGATGCCCGCGGTCCAGCCGGACTTCAGCGTGCACTCGTTGCCGAGCGTGGCCAGGCGGTACTGGGCGAACGTGACGATGTCGTCCGGCTTGTACCCCACGTCCCACACCGGGCCCACCGGCGCGTTCGGCGCGGCGGCCGCCTTCTTCGGGGGCGGCGGCACGACCGGCGGCCCGCCGCCGAGCTCGGAAGCGGCATCCCCGCCACCGCCGCCACCGCCTGCGCCGCCCGAGCCGTCGCCGGCCGGGGCGGACGCGCCGGTCTGGACCGGGGGCGCGGACGGAGGGGCGGAGGGCAGCGGGGACTCGGCGCCCTGCGGCACCGGCTGCGCGGCGGCGCCCGCCTGCATCTCGGCCGTCGCCGTGTTCACCTTCGGCTGGAAGGCCAGCCACAGTGCCACGGCCGCGATTGAGGCGGTGACGAGACCGCTGCCCACCATGAGCAGCCAGCGCGGCAGCACGGCGCGCTGTTCAAAGGCGCCGACGACCTGGAGCGGGGTGTCGTCGCCGGAGCGGCGCACCGACAGGGTCATGCGGTGGTGTTCGGCCGAGCCGGTCCAACGCACCTGCTGGGGGCGGATGTCGAGCTTGGCGAACGCGGCCCGGCCGGGCGCCGCCTGCACCGAGTTCGGCGTCAGCTCGTAGGTGAGCCGGTTGGTTTCGTCGCGGATGATCAGCGACGCCGTGAGCATGGTGTTGCCCAGGTTGTCGACGGCGACCGAGGCCCGCCCGCGGAACCGGCCCACCAGGCTCGGCGGCAGCAGTTCGGCACGCACCTCGGCGAAGGGCGCGACCGTGACCTGGCCTTCGAGGACGTCCCGCACCTCGGACCGCTCGCGCGCCGCCACGCGGATGCCGTACGAGGACGGTCCCGCCAGGGCGTCGGGGGTGCGGGGCGGCGCGAAGGAGATCTCGGCGGTGCCCTCGCTGCCGGGGTACAGACGCAGGGTGTCGGGCTCCACCCGGGCCCAGCCCGCGGGGTCGCCGACGATCGAGAGCCGGTACTCCTCGACCGTGTCCCCGGTGTTGCGCACGCGCAGCCGCGCGGTGGCCCGCCCACCGGGATCGACGGCGACAGCGGCCGGGTCCAGAGACGTCCACATGGTCATGGGGGAAGGCTAGGGGGCACGCCGGACGGCCCCCTGCCCAAAAGGCTCTGTCAGAGGGCAGCCCTGGCTGCACTCGCGGCCCCGGCGGCCGAACAGCCCGGCGGGGCGCCCGGCTGTCTCGGGACCGTGGGAGCGGTCCACAGCAGCGAGGTCAGCTCGTCGGCCTCCGCCGCGCCCCGTGCGCTCAGCAGCCGGTGCGCGGTGCGCAGCGAGGCCAGCGCCGAGAGCGCCGGTGTCTCGCCGAGCGCGAGCAGCGCCCGGCCGCGCGCCGCGAGCGCGAGGCCGCGACAGAACGGGTCACCGAGGTCGCCCTCGATGGACAGCGCCTGCGTCGCACAGGCCGCCGCCTCCCCGGGCCGTTCCCTGGCCAGCGCGCAGTGCGCGAGCCGGGCCCAGGCCAGCGCTTCCCAGCGCAGGTCGCCGACCCACTGGTGGTGCTGACGCGACTCGCGCAGGTGCGCCGCCGCCCGTACCGGCCGGCCGCCCGCGAGCAGCGCGCAGCCGATCTGGTACAGCACATGACCGAGCGTACCCCGGTCCCCCAACTCCCGTGCGGAGCGCAGTACTTCGTCCGCGGCGGTCTCGGCGCGCTCGCGGTGGCCGAGGACCATGTGGGCGCGTACGACATGGGCGAGGACGCGCACCGCGTCGCCCTGGCTGCCCACTTCCACGAAGCGGGCGTAGGCCTGCTCGAACAGGGGCAGCGCCTCGTCGGTGCGGCCCATCGCGGCCAGGATCATGGCGAGTTCGTACGAGGCCTCGGACTCGGTCAGCGGGTCCGCCGCGAGCGCCGCGAACCGCAGGGCCTGGCGCAGGGTGCGTTCGATGCCCCGGTAGGTGTCGGCGCCCGGCTGCGGCACGGCGGCGATCAGGCGCAGCGCCCGGCCCGCCGAGCGGGAGTCGCCGTGGCAGTGCGCGGCGGCCAGCGCGCGCCGCGCGGGGCCCTGGAGTTCGCGGCGCCGGGCGGTGCCGAGGACGAGGTGTGCCCAGCCGGTCAGGAGGTCCACGGCGGGCGCCAGCGCCTCCTCGCCGAGGTCGGCCCAGGGCCCCTTGCCGAGCGCCTGCTCGGCGGTGGCCCGGATCAGCTGGTGCGAGTCCTGGAGCCAGGCCCGGGCGGCCTCGGCGTCGACGGGCCGGTAGCCGGGCGCCTGCGCCGCGTACAGCAGATCGGGTACGCCGCTGAGCGGGCGCAGGCAGCGCACGACGTGGGTGACGGTGGCCAGGACGTGGTGGAGCAGCCTGCGCTGGGCGGCGGGCCGCTCGGCGGCGTCCGGGGAGTCGGCGAGCACGCGCCGGGCGAAGATCCGTACGAGATCGTGGAAGCGGTAGCGGTCGACCCCGGACGCCTCCAGGAGCCCGGCGTCGACGAGGGCCTCCAGGGCGTCCTCGGCCGCGTCCTCGCCGATGTCGAGCAGGGCGGCCGCGGTGGCCCGCCCGAAGAGCGGTACGGCGGCGGCGGACGTGAGCCGGAAGGCGCGGGCGGCGTCCGCGTCGAGGCCTTCGTAGCTGAGCCGGAAGGCGGCGTCCACGCCGAGGCCGTCCGCCTCCAGCTCGTCCAGGCGGTGGCACTCGTCGCCGAGCCGGGCCGCCAGGTCGGCGACCGCCCAGTCGGGGCGGGCGGTGAGGCGGGCCGCCGCGATGCGTACGGCGAGCGGCAAGTACCCGCAGGCGGCGACGAGTTGGCGGGCCGCTTCCGGGTCGGCGGCCACGCGCCCGTCGCCCACGATCGTCTCCAGCATGGCGAGCGCGTCCCGCTCGGCCATCGCCTCGACGTCCAGGAGCCGGGCGCCGGGAAGCCCGACGATCCGGGTGCGGCTGGTGACGAGGACGGCGCTGCCGGGGGTGCCGGGGAGCAGCGGGCGTAGCTGGGCGGTGTCACGGGCGTTGTCGAGCAGGATCAGTACGCGCCGGCCCGCGAGGAGGGAGCGGAACAGGGCGCCCCGCTGGCCCGCGTCGTCGGGCACGGCGCCCTCGGCCACGCCGAGGGAGCGCAGCAGGTGGGTCAGGACGTCCGCGCTGTCGGCGGGCTCGGCGTCCGCGCCGCGCAGGTCCGCGTACAGCTGCCCGTCGGGGAAGGACCTGCGCATCCGGTGCGCGGCGGCGGCGGCGAGCGCGCTCTTGCCCACACCGCCGAGGCCGGTGAGCACGGCCACGCCCACGGCCCGGGCCTGCGAGGCCTCCTGGAGGAGGGTGGTCAGCTCGCCGAGCGGGCCTTCGCGACCGGTGAAGTCCCTTATCGGGGGCGGCAGTTGGGTGGGACGGGAGCGGGCCGGCGGGCTCGCGGGTGCGGGGCGCGCGGGCGCCGTGACCCGTTGCGGGCGGGCGGCGGCCGGCACCGGGAGCGCGGGGCCGGGGGCGGAGACCGGGGCCGCCGCGGGCGGGGTGAGGCGGGCCCGGACCGGGGGGCGGGAAGACGTGGCGGGCGGGGTGGCGGACTCCTGCCGGGGGCGGGGAGGGGTGGCGGAGTCCTGCCGGGGGCGGTTCAGCAACCGGGTGTGCAGGGCGGTCAGTTCCGGGCCCGGGGGGACGCCGAGGTCCTCGGCGAGGGTGCGGCGGGTGGACTCGTAGACCGCGAACGCGTCCGCCTGGCGGCCGGCCCGGTGAAGGGCCAGCATCAGGAGGGCCTGGGTCCGTTCGCGCAGGGGGTGTTCGGCGGCGAACGCGCGTAGAGAAGCGATCGTGGAGACGTGGCGGTCGAGCGCGAGGGCGCCGTGGAAGTGGTCCTCGCGGGCGGAGAGCCACAGTTCGGTGAGCCGGTCGCGCTGGCGCTCGGCGTGCGGACCCGGAAGGCCGGCGAGCGGGCTGCCGCCCCACAGATCGAGCGCGCCGGACAGCTCTTGGTGGGAGGCCGCGACGTCGCCCACGCCCCGCAGCCGGGCGGCCTCGGCGAGCCGGGCCTCGAAGACGGTGGTGTCGAGCGCGGCCGACGGCACCCGCAGCGCGTAGCCGTCGTCGGCCGACACCAGGAGCCGGGCCGGGGTGCGGGCGGGGCGGCCCGGTTCGAGCAGGGTGCGCAGCCGCGAGACGTAGGTGCGCAGGGTGCCCACTCCGCGCGGGGGCAGCCGTTCGCCCCAGATCGCGTCGAGGAGCTCCGGCATGGACACCGGCCGGCCGCCGCGCAGCAACAGGACGGCGAGCAGGGCCCGTTGCTGGGGCGGACCGAGCCGCAGGGGCCGGCCGTCGAAGTCGCCCTCCACGGGTCCGAGCATCCGGAACCGCAGCCGGTCGGCTCCGCCGCCGGTTATGCCACTTACGCCCGCTCCGCCGGATTCCGTCACGCGCCGCCGCCTCTTCCTGTCACTCCACCCCGGCCGATTCGTCCCCCGACGTTTGCCCTTCCGGCCCCCCGGATCCTGTTCGTCCGGTCACCGAAACGCTACGCCAGGAGGCCTCCGAGGCCCGCATCCGCACACCTGTCGCACCGGGGGTTGGCTTGAACTGCCCCCTGTTGCCCCCGGGTAACGGGCCAAAAGGGCACGGCTCCTGCCCCCAAGACGGGCCGGGCGCCTCTTACGTTCCGTATGGGCCAGGTAAATAGTCGCGAGTCGTCGCGGAAGGCTCAGGGGGCGCGCTCCGAACCCCCTTGAGCGAGGACGCGGGTTCGCTGCGCGGGGTTCCGGGAGTGGTTGTTCGGCTGCGGGCCGTGCGGGGCGTTCGCGCCCACGCGGCGGGGCCGCAAATGTCACAGCCCCGCGCCCCTGAAAACCCGCTTTCGGCTGCGGGCCGTGGGGCCGTTCGCGCCCACGCGGCGGGGCCGCAAATGTCACAGCCCCGCGCCCCTGAACCCGGTTTCGTCCGTCCACCGTGCGTGGCTGGTCGCGCAGTTCCCCGCGCCCCTAAATGCCTTGGTGCGGGCCCGCACCAAGGCATTTCAGCCCGTCATGGGGGTCCCCCCTGGCCCATAAGGCCTTGGGGGGAGGCGGCCGGCCCCTGGCCAGAGGGGGCCCCGGGGGAGCACGCTACGTACGGACAGCTACTGCACGATCACGGACTGGGGCGGCGTGGACGGAGCCGGCATACGTGCCTAGGGGGTACGCGCCATGAGTGACAGCAGTGCGGAACAGCAGGCGGCGGAGGACCGGCGACGGAGGGAGGAGCTGTTGGAGAAGGTCCGCGAGGCGAACCGGCTGAGCACCGGACGGCTCTGCTCCCCGTCGGGCCCGGCGCTGCCGGACGACGACGAGGACGAGGGCTGACCGGCCCCTTCCGGGGTATTCACCACGGAGGGACCGGTCCGGATCCGGCATGAGCCGTACCCGATCCGGCCGGGCGAACCCGCGCCGATGACCGGAAGGGCAGCTTGTGCTGCCCTCGTCCACGCACCTTCTTCCCTCCCCGCGCCGCCCGCGCTACGCGAGGCTGGACCGGTAATTGGCCGGTGGCAGCGTTTCGGGGGGCGGGACAACCGCATGCAGCTCGGATTCGGAGTGAGCCTTCCGCCCCGCGCTCAGCTAGGCCCCTCAGCTTCTGGGCGCTAGCCCACCCTCCGTACACCCAGCATCAAGGAGCAGCTTCCCGTGCCCAACTACCTGTCCCCCGGCGTCTACGTCGAGGAAGTCGCCAGCGGATCCCGCCCCATCGAAGGGGTCGGCACCTCGGTGGCCGCCTTCGTCGGGCTCGCACCCGTGGGGCCGCTCAACGAGCCGACGCTGGTGACCAACTGGTCGCAGTACGTCGCCGAGTTCGGCGAGTTCACGGACGGGTACTACCTGGCGCACTCCGTCTACGGCTTCTTCAACAACGGCGGTACCGCCGCCTACGTGGTCCGCGTCGGCGGCTCCGAGGACGGCGCCGGCAAGGCCGCCGCCCCGCAGTCCTCGGCCACCTCCGCCCCGCAGGCGATCACCGCCGGCGAGGCCGTGGCGCTCGGCACGTTCAAGGTCTCCGCCATCACGGCCGGCACCGCCAACAACGGCGCGCTGACCGTCGAGGTGCAGGACGCCGAGGGCGAGGGCAACGGCGACCGCTTCAAGCTGGTCGTCAAGGACGGCGAGACCGTCGTCGAGAACTTCGACGTCAGCGCCAAGAAGTCGGCCCGCAACTACGTCGTCACGCAGGTCAAGCAGCGCTCCAAGACGATCACCGTCGAGGAGGCCGTGGCCGGTGGCCAGCTGGCCAAGCCGGACGCGCAGGCCGTCACCCTGGCCCCGCCGGCCCCCGCCGCGGCGCCCGCCCCGACGAGCAGCGGCACGGTCGCCCGGATCGAGTCCGGCCAGTTCATCGGCGACTCCGCCGACCGCACCGGCTTCGGTGGCCTGGAGGCCTACGACGAGATCAACATGGTCTCGGTGCCGGACCTCATGTCCGCCTACCAGCAGGGCCTGATCGACCTGGAGCAGGTCAAGGCCGTCCAGCTCGGCCTGGTCGCGCACTGCGAGCTGATGGGCGACCGCATGGCCGTCCTCGACCCGCCGCCCGGGCTCAACGCGCGCGACATCCGCAAGTGGCGCATGGACGTGGCCGGTTACGACTCGCGCTACGCCGCCCTGTACTACCCCTGGATCAAGGTCTTCGACCCGTCGAGCGGCCAGACCAAGGTCGTCCCGCCGTCCGGTCACATGTCCGGCATCTGGGCCCGCAACGACTCCGAGCGCGGTGTGCACAAGGCCCCCGCGAACGAGATCGTGCGCGGCGCCGTCGACCTGGAACTCCAGATCACCCGCGGCGAGCAGGACCTCCTGAACCCGGTCGGCGTGAACTGCATCCGCGCCTTCCCGGGCCGCGGCATCCGCGTCTGGGGCGCCCGTACGCTCGCCTCCGACCCGGCCTGGCGCTACCTGAACGTGCGCCGCTACTTCAACTACCTCGAAGAGTCGATCCTCATCGGCACCCAGTGGGTGGTGTTCGAGCCGAACGACCAGGCGCTGTGGGCCCGCATCCGCCGCAACATCTCCGCGTTCCTGGTCAACGAGTGGCGCAACGGCGCCCTGTTCGGCCAGCGCCCCGAGGACGCCTTCTACGTGAAGTGCGACCAGGAGACCAACCCGCCGGAGTCGGTCGACCTCGGCCGCGTGGTCTGCGAGATCGGCATCGCGCCGGTCAAGCCCGCCGAGTTCGTCGTGTTCCGACTCGCCCAGTTCTCGGGCGGCGGCGGCGAGCTGGAGGAGTAGACCGCGCCCCAACTCGCCTGTCCCACAGCCTTTTTCGCACGAACAGGAGTAAACCAGCATGTCGCTTCAGCCTGGTGATGCGCTCACTACCCACAACTTCGGCCTGCAGATCGACGGTGTCATGGTCGAGTACCTGCAGGAGGTCAGCAGCCTCTCGATGGAGCAGGACGTCATCGAGTACCAGCAGGTCTCGGCCGACGGCAAGCCGATCATCAAGAAGCTCCCCGGCGTCAAGAAGGCCGGCGAGTGCACGGTGACCCGCGGTGCCACGCAGTCCGCCACGTTCTCCGAGTGGATCAAGCAGTCCATCGACGGGAACATGGGCTCGGCCCGCAAGAACGCCTCGATCATCATGATGGACTACCAGGACAGCCCGGTGAAGCGCTACAACCTGCGCAACGCCTGGTGCACCAAGGTCGAGGTCAGCGCGGTCAAGGCGGGCGACGCCTCGGCCATGACCGAGCAGGTCACCATCACCTTCGAAGAGCTGGTCATCGAGTAATGCGCCGCGAAGGTCCTGGAATGGCCGGCGCGCCCGGGGTGGACACCACCACCCCGGCCGCGTCCGGCGCGCGGGAGACCCTGCGCACCGAGTTCGAGTTCGAGCTGCCGCGCGGGTACGTCGACGAGTCGGGCACCGTGCACCGGCGCGGCGCGATGCGGCTCGCCACGGCCCGCGACGAGCTGGTCCCGCTGCGGGACGTACGGGTCCGCGAGAACCCGGCGTACCTCTCGGTGGTCCTGCTCGGCCGGGTCATCACCCGGCTCGGCACGCTCGGGGACGTCCACGACGGCACGGTGGAGAGCATGTTCGCCTCCGACCTGGCCTTCCTCCAGGACTTCTACCGGCAGATCAACGCCGAGGGCCACACCCGCGCCGCGGTGGCCTGCCCGCACTGCGAGCAGTCCTTCGAGGTCGAGCTGGCCGGGAGCCGCCTGGGGGAATCGTGACGTACGCGGCCGACCGGATCGAGGAGGAGACCGCGTACCTCGCCTACCACTTCCACTGGGACATGGACTCCATCCTCGACCTGGAGCATGCGGACCGGCGGGCGTACGTACGGCGGGTGGCGGCACTGGTGGAACAAGGCGAAGGGGAGCGGTGACGGGGGATGGCCCTGTTCAAGCGCCGGCGTAACCGGCCGTCCGAGGCCGGGGCGGCCACGACGGCCCAGGCGGCCACGGACGCCGTGACCCCGGTCGTCCCGTCGCCGTCCCCCGCCCAGGGGGACGGCGGCTGGGCCGCCGCGCCCGTGATGCAGCGCGCCCTGGCGGCCCCCCGCCTCACGGCCGAGTCGGGCTTCGGCTCGACGCTGGCCGCGCACCAGGACCTCTCGGTCGTACGTCCGCTGACGCACGCGGTCTCCCCGACGGCCCCGCACGGCGTTCTCCACAACGCCCTGACCCCGGTCGTCGGCAGCCCGTCGCCCCTCCCCCTGCCGGTGCTCCGGCTGCCGGTGGCGGTACGGGACACGGCGAGTGCCGGTCCGGGTGCCGGTGCCGGTGAGTCCGTTTCCGCGCCGTTCGGTGGGCCCGCCGTCCAGCGGTCGGCCACGTCCTCGGCTCCGGCCACTCCTTCGACTCGGGGTGCGGCTTCGAGCGACAACTCCCGTTCGCCTGGGCGTAGTTCAGCCACGACGTCCGGTGGCTCCGCCTCCGTGCCCGGCGCTTCGGCTCCGGCCTCGGGTGGTGCGGCCCCCGCCTCTGGGCCTTCGGCCCGGGGGCTCGCTCCTTCCGCTCCGGCCAGTGGTGGGACGCGTCCCACCACTGGTGGCTCCGCCCCGGCCCCTGGCCGTTCGGCCGCCGCGCCCGGCTCTTCGGCGCCCGCCTCCGGCGGTTCGGCAGCGGCTCCGGCTGTGCGGCGGTCCGCCGCGTCCTCGGCCACCCCTGCGGCCGGCCCGGCTCCCGCCGTACAGCGCGCGGCGACGCCTCCGCGCGCCACGCGGGGGAGCGCCGGTACGACGCCGGATTCCTCCATGCAGCCCGCTCCCCCGGCTCCGGCACCCTCAACCGGCGCCGCACAGACGCCCGTTGGGCCCGCATCCCGCCCCGCGAGCAACTTCGGGCCCTCGGCTCCGGCCACCCCGGCCGCCCCTGGTCCGGGGCCCGCCGTGCAGCGAGCCGCTCAGCCTTCGTCCGACCGGTCCTCGTCGGCCCAGCCCATGCCGGTCAAGTCTTCGCCCGGCGCCGCCAACACCCCCGCGCCGACGGCCCCGACCGTCCAGCGGGCGGCCACCCCGCCGAGCGCTTCGGCGAACGGTCCCTCCACGACACCGCCGGCGGCCGCGCCCCGCTCAACTACGCCTGCGCAGAACCCCGTTCAGCCGTCACGAGGGTCCACGAACACCCCCGCCACGCCGAGCCCGGCCCCCGCCGCCCCGCGCCCCGACGCAGCCGGGCGCGCCTCGGCCGGCAATCCCTCTTCGGGCCCGACGGACGCCGTGCAGCGGCGAGTCGAACCCGCCGCCAAGCCTGCGCGGCCGACCGGTCCGGCGCCCTCGACACCCTCGACGCCCCCGACGCCGCCGTCACCCGCCGTTCAGCGAGCCAAGACGCCGGCGCCTCCCGTGTCCCCCGCGCGACCCGACGCCCCGCAGGGCGACATGGACCTCCCCGTGCGCAAGAGCGGGCGCGACGAGACCCGCTCCCCGGGCCCGACCGGCATTCCCGCCGTGCAGCGGACGGCCGCGCCTTCCGCCAAGCCCTCGACCGACGGCCCCGGCAAGGCGCCCGCCCCTTCGGCTCAGGCGGCCCCGGCGTCCGCTCCGGCCGCGCCCGCGACCCCGGCCGCCCCCGCCCCCGCCGTACAGCGCCCCGTGCCGCCGAGCCTCGCCGCGCCCGAGCCCATGCCCGTACGCGGTGAGGCGTCCAAGCCCGGCCCCGGCCCGGCCCAGGCCCCGACTCCGGCTTCGCCGGTCCAGCGGGCCGCGTCCGCCCCGGCATCGCAGGCCACGCCGCCCGCGCCGCCGGTCCGGCCCACCCGTGCGGACAAGCCCGTTCCGGCGAGCCCCATCGGGCCCCCCATCCAGCGGTCCGCCATGGTGCCGCCCGGCACGGCCGCCAACCCCGCAGGCGGCAACCCCGCCGGTTCCCGCCCCGCCCCGCGCCCCGGCACCACTCCCTCAGGCCAGGCCGCCCCGGCACCGGCTCCCCGGGCTGCCGACGCGCCCGCCGTCGTTCAGCGGGCCGGTACGAATGCGGGCGGGACGAATGCGGGCGCCGCGAATTCGGGCGCCGCGAATTCGGGCGGTACGCGTTCGGGCGCTACGAATGCGGGCGCTACGCATTCGGCAGGGACGCATTCGGCCGGGACGGTGGAGCCGCCGCGTGCTCCCGTGACGCGGCCGACCGTGGGGTCAACTCCGCCCATTCACATGCCGGTTGCTCCATCGACCGGCAGCCAGGGCAGCCCGTCGGGCGGTTCCGGGCAGGGGTCGCCCGGGGTCGCTCAGGGGGCTGCCGGGCCCGGGTCGGGCCCGGCGGGTCCCCGCTCGACGGCGGCGCCCCTCGGTGGGTCCGGGGCGGCTCCTTCGGTACAGCGTGCTGCCACGGGGCCGTCGAGCCACGCCGGTCCGGCCGCACAGTCGTCGGGCCACGCCGGTCCGGCCGCGCCCACGCCGAGCCCGGCCGCACAGTCGTCGGGTCACGCCGGTCCCGCCGCGCCCTCGGCCTCCCCGCAGCGCGCCGCTCGGAACTCGCCGCAGGCCGCGGTGCCCGTACGCCGCACCACGTCGGGCGGGTCAACTCCCGTGCTGCCCATGCCCGTTCAGCGCGCGGCCGCGTCCGGCGGGCGTTCGCTCACCTCTGCTCCGCGATCGGTGGTGCCGTCCTACCAGCTCGACCCGGTCGGCGTGGTGCGCCGTCCCGTCGCGCCCGCCGAGCCCGCACCCGCGCCCACCCCCGCCACGGCTCCCGCCCCCGCTCCCGCCCCTGCGCCGGCCGAAGCCGCGCCCCCGGTGCAGCGCAAGCCCATGGTGCGCCGGGTCAGCCGGATGCAGAGTCCGGCGGGTCCGGACACGGGGCGGCGGCGGCCGCTCATCGGGGCGCCGATCACCCCGGCCCCCGCCCCTGCCCCCGTGCGGGCCCCGGCCCCCTCGCCCTTCGCCACACCGGCACCGGCACCGGCTGACGTCCCCGCCGTCCAGCGTGCGAGCGCACCCGAACCGGTGGCCCCGGTCACCCCGGTCGCGCCCGCCGAGCCGCTCCGCAAGGTCCGCCTGCCCGGGCCAACCCCCTTGCAGCGTGCGGCGGTCGACGGGCCTCCGCTCGCCTCCGCCCGTCCGCTCACCACCCGGCACCAGAGCGCGCCGAGCCTTCCCGGCGTGCCCAACACCCCGGGACCGGGCCCGAGTTCGTCCCCGCTGCCCGCCCCGCTCAAGCGCGCCCCGGCCACCGGCGACAGCCGGCCCGTCGTGCCGCTGCGCGGTCCCGCCCCCAGGCCCGGCCTGGCGCAGCCCACCGTGCAGCGGGCCGTCGCCGAGCCGGCCCCGGCGCCCGTCGTCCCCGTACGCCGGAGCGCTCCGCCCGCCCCGCCGGCCCCGGCCCCCGCGCCGAAGCCCGCGCACTCCGCCCCCGTACAGCGGCAGGCGGGTCCGGCCGTCGTGCAGCGGACGGAACCGGCCGGTCACGCCACCACGAGCGCCCCGCCCGCAGGGGACGCCGAGCCGCCGGCGCACGACATCGACGCCCTGGCCCGCAGACTCGTCGCCCCGCTCTCGCGGCTGCTCCGCGCCGAGCTGCGCGGGGACCGCGAACGGATCGGGCGGCTGCGCGACCGCTGACCGCCACCACCTGCCCGTAACCACTCCCACCGACGGAAGACCACCCCATGCCCTCCACCCTTGACCCCGGCTCCACCGTCTTCTTCAAGCTGACCATCGACGGCCAGAACCTCGGACTGTTCAACGGGTGCGACGGGCTCGCGTCGGAGGTCGAGGTGGAGCAGCGCCAGGAGGGCGGCAACAACGGGTTCGTGTGGCAGCTGCCCACCCGGGTCACGTTCTCCACGATCCGGCTGACCCGGCCGCTGACCGCCGACACCTCCAAGGTGGCGTCCTGGATCTCCTCGCTCGCCACCGGCATCACCCGGCCCACCGCGCAGATCGCGGCGCTGCGCGCGGACGGTTCGATCGTCGCGCAGTGGGGTCTCGTCGAGGTCCTGCCGGTGCGCTGGACGGGGCCGAGCCTCGACCCGGCGAGCCCGAGCGTGGCCACCGAGACCCTGGAGATCGCCCACCACGGATTCACCGACGCGGGAGGTGCGTGAGCATGGCCGCTCCCACCGGAGGAAAGTCGGCGGGCCTGTCCCGCGCCACCCTCGCCATCCACCAGCCGCCCACCGATCTGGGCGGCTCGATGGGCGGGCGCATCGGCGAGGTGAAGTTCCAGTTCAACCCGTCGCAGGTGCAGCTGGGCCGGTCCGCCAACTGGATCACCACGCCCGCCGTCTCCTACAGCCGGGGCGCGCCGCCGAAGTTCACCGGCGCGATGCCGGCCTCGCTCCAGCTGGAGGTGTTCCTCGACGCCTCGGGCACGCCCAGCTCCAACACCGTCCAGAACCAGGTGGAGTTGCTGCTCTCCTGCTGCGAGGTGACCTCGCAGAGCATCAGCGCGAAGGCGCCGTCGCCGCCGTGGGTGGAGTTCAGCTGGGGTTCGTTCTCGACGGTCCAGTTCGTCGCGTACGTCACCAGCGTCAACGCCAACTACACCCTGTTCAGCCCCAACGGCATGCCGCTGCGCGCCACTTGCTCGCTGGCGCTGACCGAGGTGTCCAGCGAGACCAAGCGCCAGAACCCCACCTCGGGCGCCCTCTCCGCGCGCCGGGTGCACCGCACGGTGTCCGGGGACACCCTGGCCTCGCTCGCCTGGCGCGAGTACGGCGACGCCACCCAGTGGCGCGTCATCGCCGAGGCCAATGAGATCGACGACCCGATGCGACTGAGGCCCGGCACCGAGCTGCTGCTGCCCGCTTCCTCCGAGGACATCGCGTGACCGAGAAGACCTTCACCACCGTCCTGCACGTCCAGCTGAACGGCACCGTGCTGCCCGACGCGCTGGCCCTGCGCCTCATCGAGGGCTGGGTGGACTCCTCGGTCAACGTGCCGGCCGCCTTCCAGCTGACCTTCAGCGACAAGGACAGCCAGCTCACCACCAAGTTCCCGATGCTGAAGATCGGGGCGAAGGCGATCCTGAGCCCGTTCACCGACGGCAGGCGCGGCGACCCGATGCTGACCGGCGAGGTGACCGCGATGGAGGTCGACGCCGAGCCCGGCGCCGGCCGCACCCTGGTCGTGCGCGGCTACGACCCCGGCCACCGGCTGCTGCGCAACCGCCGTGTCGAGGGCTACCCGAACATGACGGCCTCCGACATCGCGCGCCGCGTCGCCGGCATGAACAGCCTGTCCATCGGCAAGATCGAGTCGACGTCGACGGTGTACGACCTGGCGACCCAGCCCAACATCACCGACTGGGACTTCCTGTCCCGCCTGGCCGCCGAGAACGACGTCCGCCTGTCCTTCGACAACAAGGGCAAGTTCAACTTCGCGGGTCTTGCCCCCGCGTCCGGCGCCCCCTCCGACACGACGGCGGCCGCGCAGAGCCCGTACGTCCTCGACTTCGGGGCGAACACCCTGCACAGCCGGGCCTCGATGACGGCGGCCGGGCAGGTCCGCAAGGTCAACGTGCGCGGCTGGGACATGCGGACCCGGCAGCAGCTCAACGCGCCCTCCCCGGCGGTCACCAGCAAGGACATCGTCGCCGACATGACCCCGGGCCAGGTGACGCTGCCCTTCGGCCCCGCCGAGCTCACCGCCACCCAGGTGCCGCACACCACCCTGTCGGAGGTCACGCACGCCTCGCGCGCCCTCGCCGACGACGTGACGGGCGCGTTCGCCGAGCTGGAGGTCGCCGTCACCGGCAACCCGCAGCTCAAGCCGGGCACCCCCATCGCCGTGAAGGGCGCGGGCTTCCCGTTCGAGGGCAAGTACACCGCGACCGGCGTACGCCACGTCTTCGCGTCCGGCGAGAAGTACACGACCTGGCTGAACGTCTCGGGCCGCCAGTTCCGTTCGCTGTACGGGCTCGCCTCGGGCGGCTCCGAGCAGGCCCCGCAGATGCCGGGCGTCGCGGTCGCCCTGGTCACCAACACCAAGGACCCGCGTCGGATGGGCCGAGTCCGGCTGCGCTTCCCGTGGCTGTCCGCGACGTACGAGAGCGACTGGTGCCGGGTCGCCCAGTTCGGCGGCCGGGACGGCGGCGGGCTGCTGCTTCCCGAGGTCAACGACGAGGTGCTCTGCGCCTTCGACCGGGGCTCCCTTGAGCACCCGTACGTCATCGCCGGCCTCTACAACGGCATCGACAAGCCCACCCGCGAGCCCGACAACTACCCGGCCGTCGACCCGACCAGCGGGCAGATCAACTGGCGCTCCCTGACGGCCCGCAGCGGGCACACCGTCGAGCTGCTCGAAAGCGGCGGGGCGGCGCGCATGGCCAGCGGCATCCGGCTGCGCACCGGCAAGGGCAGGCTGCACATCCAGCTGAACGAGGCCCGCACCTCCCTGACGATCAACAGCGACGGCAGCGTCGAGATCAAGGGCATGCGCACCGTCGACATCGAGGCGGGCGGCAACCTGTCCCTGAAGGCCGGCGGCAACCTGAGCCTGAAGGCGGGCGGGGCCATCGAGATCGACGCGGGCATGGCCATCAACGTGAAGGCGGGCCTCGCCCTGGACATGAAGGCGGGCGGCGAGGCCTCCATCGGCGCGGGCGGCCTGATGGCGCTGAACTCGGTCGGCGCGACGACCATCAACGCGATCGCCAACCTCACCATCGACTCGGCGACCGTCCTCGTCAACGCGCCCGCCTTCTCGATCCAGTCGGCGGCCCCGCTGGTCAACGGCGCGCCGATCATCTAGGAGAGTTGAGATGAGCGAACACTTCGTCGGGGCCGGCTGGGCCTTCCCGATGCGCACCGAGCCGGGCGGCGGCATCGCCCTGGCCCGGCGCGACCGTGAGATCGAGGAGTCCATGCGCCTGGTGCTCGCCACCGCGCCGGGCGAACGTCCCATGCGTCCCGAATTCGGCTGCGCGGTCCACGACTTGGTGTTCGCGCCCGTCAACGACGCCACCGCCGGGCGCATCCGCTACGAGGTGCGCACCTCGCTCGACCGCTGGGAGCCCAGGATCGAGGTCGAGGACGTCACGGTGACCCCCGCCCCCGACGAGCCGACCGTGCTCCACATCGACGTGCGCTACTCGGTGCGGGGCACCAACAACCCGCGCAGCCTCGTCTTCCCCTTCTACGTCATTCCCTCCGAGGGCGGCGACCAGCCAGGCCCGACGCCCGGCGAAAGCGAACGAAACTGATGGCCCTGCCCGCACCCCACCTCGACGACCGCCGTTTCCAGCAGTTCGTGGACGACGCCAAGCGCTACGTCCAGCAGCGCTGCCCCGAGTGGAGCGACCACAACGTCTCCGACCCGGGTGTCACCCTGATCGAGGCCGTCGCGCACATGGCGGACCAGCTGGTGTACCGGCTCAACCGGGTCCCCGAGAAGAACCAGCTCGCCTTCCTGGACCTGCTCGGCGTGACCCTGTTCCCGCCGTCGGCGGCCAAGGCCTCGGTGACGTTCTGGCTGTCGGCTCCGCAGTCGGAGCCGGTCGTGCTGCCCCGGGGCACCGAGGTCACCACCGGCCGCACCGAGACCGAGGAGGCGGTGGTCTTCGCGACCGACGACGATCTGACGATCGTGCCCTGCCGGCTCGACCAGGTGCTGCGCCAGCCGGCCGGCTCCGCGCCCGAGAACTGCTCGCAGGACGTGCTCGGCGGCAACGACGTCTCGGTGTTCAGCTCCGGCCCGCTCCCCGGCGACGTCCTGCTCTTCGGCCTGTCGGCGGCCCTGCCGAACTGCACGGCGGCGCTGCGCCTGGAGAGCCGCGTCGACGGTGTCGGCGTCGACCCGCGCCAGCCGCCCCTGGTGTGGGAGGCGTGGACGGCCGACGGCTGGGCCGAGTGCGAGGTCGCCGAGGACAGCACCGGCGGTCTCAACCGCCCCGGCGAGGTCATCCTGCACATGCCGCCCGCGCACATCGTGTCCCGCATGGGCGGCCTGGACGCGGGCTGGCTGCGCTGCCGCGTCGTGGAGGCCGCCCCCGGCCAGCCGTTCTACAGCGTCTCGCCGACCGTGCGCGGCGCCTCCGCCTTCACCATCGGCGGCACCACCCGCGTCTCGCACTCCGAGTCGGTGCGCGACGAGTCGCTCGGCGACTCCGAGGGCGTCCCGGGCCAGCGCCTGATGCTGGCGCACGCGCCCGTCGTCGGCGGCGTACGCCTGGAGATCTCGGCGGGCGAGGGCTGGGAGGAGTGGGAGATGGTGGGCGACTTCGCGTCCTCGTCCCCCTTCGACCGCCACTTCACCCTGGACGCGGCCACCGGCGAGCTCGCCTTCGGCCCCTCGGTGCGTCAACCGGACGGCTCGGTACGGCAGTTCGGAGCCGTACCGATCAAGGGCGCGGCCATCCGCGCCTCCCAGTACGGCACCGGCGGCGGCCGCTCCGGCAATGTCGCCCGGGGCGCGATCCAGGTGCTTCGCAGCTCCATCCCGTACATCTCCCGGGTGGAGAACCGGGAGGCGGCTCGCGGCGGGGTCGACGGCGAGACCGTCGAGGAGGCCAAGACGCGGGCTCCGATCGCGCTGCGCGCCCAGGAGCGCGCGGTGACCGCCCGCGACTACGAGGAGCTGGCCCGCCGGGCCGCCCCCGAGACCGCCCGCATCGCCTGCCTCGCGGCGGACGCGGACGACTCGGGCGAGAACGCGGTCCGCGTCCTGGTCGTCCCGCAGGCCGTGCCCGACCGGGGCGGCCGGCTGCGCTTCGAGCAACTGGTGCCCGGCGACGAGCTGTTGGGCCGCGTCACCTCGTTCCTGGACGACCGCCGCCCGCTCGGCACCCGCCTCGCGGTGGGCCCGCCGTTCTACCAGGGCGTCACGGTGGTGGCGACCCTGCACTCGTTCCGCGCGGCGAAGGCCGACCACGTGCGCGACGAGGCCCTGAACGCGCTCTACTCCTACTTGGACCCGCTGACCGGCGGCGCCCACGGCACGGGCTGGCCCTTCGGGCGTCCGCTGCGGGCTGGCGAGATCTTCGCGGCGCTCCAGCGGGTGCCGGGCGTGGAGCTGGTCGACGAGGTGCTGCTACACCCGGCCGACCCGCTGACCGGCCGCCGCGGCGACGCGACCGACCGCATCGAGCTGTCGCCGTCCGCCCTGCTGTTCCCCTTCGACCACCGCGTCCGCGTCATCGAGGCCCGATGAGCGCGCGCGGATCCGTCGACGGGCTCGCCTCCTCGCACCCGCTGGGCGGCCAGCTGCCCGCGGTGTACGCGGACGACGACTTCGCCCAGCGTTTCGTCGAGGGCCTGGACGTGGTGCTGGCCCCGCTGTTCAACGTCCTGGACTGCCTGGAGGCGTACTTCGACCCGGCGATCGCGCCGGAGGACTTCGTGGACTGGCTGACGGGCTGGGTCGGCACGGAGCTCGACGGCACCGAGCCGCTGGAGATCCGCCGTCACGCGGTGGCGACGGCGGTCTCCCTGCACCGCGTCCGGGGCACCGCCGAGGGTTTGTCGCGCGCGGTCGAACTCGCCTTCGGGGTACGCCCCGAGATCAGCGAGAGCGGCGGTGCGGCCTGGTCGGCCCGGCCGCTCGGCCCGTTCCCCGGCGACGCGAAGCCGTCCCTCCGGGTGACCCTCAAGGTGTCCGACCCGTCCACCGTCGACTCCCACCGCCTTGAGGCGGTGGTGGCGGCGGCCCGTCCCGCGCACCTCCCTTTCACGGCCGAGGTATCCGCTCGCAAGACCCTCACCCACGAAGGGAACTGACCTCTCATGTCCACCCCGGCCATGGTCCCCTGCCCCGACTGCGGCACCCCGGCCCGCGCCACCGGGCAGTCGTTCTGCGACTCCTGCGGCGCGTTCCTGCGCTGGACCGCGCCGACGGCACCGCCGGCCGCGGACGCCGCCCCGCCCGCGGCCGCCCCGGATCCCGCCCGGCGGAGCATCGCCCCGGACGCCCCGACGCCGCCGGCCGGCACTCCGGTCTTCGTCCCCGGGGCCGCGACTCCGCCCGTGCCCACGACCCCGCCCACCCGGCCGGACGCGATGACCGTCCCGACCCCGGCGGTGCCGAGCGAGCCGCGCAACACCCAGGCCGCGCAGGCCGCGCAGAACTCCCAGGCCGCCCGTGACGCCCAGGCCGCACAGGCCGCGCGGGACGCCCAGGCCGCGCGGAACGCCCGTGACGCACAGGACACCGCCCCGGTCCCCGAGACCCGTGCCGCCTCGGCGTCCGACGCCGCCCGGGCCCTGCTCGTACCCGTGGCCGAGGCCTCCGCGCCCGCCCCGACGCCCGAGACCCCCGGCACCGTGCTGCCCGGCCGCCCCGAGGCGGCCCGCCCCCGGGTGCGCTCGGCCGGTCCGGTCGAGGAGACCGGCGAGCCGTGCCCGGCCTGCGGCACCCCCAACCACCAGCACCGCAACTTCTGCCGCAGCTGCGCGACCCCGCTCACGCCGCGCCGCCAGGACCACGCGACCGGCCCGTACGCCGGCCAGCGCCCCGCGCTGCACCGCAACCGCAAGCGCTGGATAGCAAGGGTCCTGATCGCTGCTGCCGTCGTGGGTGTCGTGGTGGGCGGCATCGTCGGCGGCCCCCCGGCGGCGCGGGCGGTACAGGACCACTTCGCCAAGCGCGTGGCCGTCCACCCCACGGAGTGGAAGGCGTCCCACTCGGACTCCAAGCACGGCCCGGAACTGGCCGGCGACAGCTACTCCAACACCTGGTGGGGCACGGGCTACGCGGGCGACGCGGAGGGCACCTACCTGGAGGCGACGTTCGGCCAGCCGACCGACCTGCTGGCCCTCCTGATCACCCCGGGCACCTCCAAGCGCACGGGCCAGCAGTCGGAACAGGCCCGCCCCCAGGAGTTCGACCTGATCGTCACCGACACGAGCGGCAAGCAGCACCTCTCGCACCGCTCGATCAACGACGGCGGAGTCCAGCAGATCAACGTCCGCGTACGCGACGCCGCCTCGGTCCGCCTGACCCTCCGCTCCGCCTTCGGCGCGGCGAAGGACAAGCAGGTGGCGATAGCCGAACTGGAATTCTTCGCCCGCTCGAAAACCAACAACTAGCCCTCGGCGCAGGTCTGTTGCGCCCCCTTCCCCGCCGGGGGGAGGGGGCTTTCGCGTGCCCGGCGAGCCGTCGGCCGGGGCGCGGGAAAACAGCCCCCGCTCGGCCGGGCCGCTACAGAACAACCCCCCGGGCCGAAGCCCAGGGGGTTGCGAAAGGGGGACAACTGCCCCTGTGAGACTGCCTACTTGTCGGCCACCGGCTTGCGCAGGGCGATGTTCAGTTCGCGCAGGCGCGACTCGTCCAGCTCCGTCGGAGCGCCCATCATCAGGTCCTGCGCGTTGCCGTTCAGGGGGAACGCGATGGTCTCCCGGATGTTCGGCTCGTCCGCGAGGAGCATCACGATGCGGTCGACGCCGGGGGCGATGCCGCCGTGCGGCGGGGCGCCGAGGCGGAAGGCGCGGAGCATGCCCGCGAACTCGGCCTCGACCGTCTCGCGGTCGTAGCCCGCGATCTCGAACGCCTTGAGCATCAGCTCGGGCTCGTGGTTGCGGATCGCGCCGGAGGACAGCTCGATGCCGTTGCAGACGATGTCGTACTGCCAGGCCAGGATGTCGAGCGGGTCCTTCTCCTCCAGGTCGGCGAGGCCGCCCTGCGGCATGGAGAACGGGTTGTGCGAGAAGTCGATCTTGCCGGTCTCCTCGTCCTTCTCGTACATCGGGAAGTCGACGATCCAGCAGAACCGGAACACGCCCTCCTCGAAGTGCCCGGCCCGCTTCGCGGCCTCGACGCGCACGCCCGACATGATCTTGGAGACCTCGTCGAACTCGCCCGCGCCGAAGAACACCGCGTGCCCGGGGACCAGGCCGAGGCGCTCGGTGAGCACCTTGACGTTCTCGTCCGTGAGGAACTTCGCGATCGGCCCGGACAGCGAACCGTCCTCGCCGACCCGCACCCAGGCCAGGCCCTGCGCGCCGAGCGAGACGGCGTACTCGCCGAGCCCGTCGAAGAACTTGCGGGACTGACCGGCCACGTCCGGCACCGGCAGGGCGCGCACGTGCTTGCCGGCGAACGCCTTGAACTCCGAGCCCTCGAACACGTCGGTGATGTCGGCGAGTTCGAGCTTGGCGCGCAGGTCCGGCTTGTCGTTGCCGTACTTCAGCATCGACTCGCGGAACGGGATCCGCGGGAAGGGCGACGTCACGTGGCGGCCGCCGCCGAACTCCTCGAAGAGCTCCGTCATGAGCTTCTCGATCGGCTGGAAGACGTCCTCCTGCTCGACGAAGCTCATCTCGACGTCGAGCTGGTAGAACTCGCCCGGCGAGCGGTCCGCGCGGGCGTCCTCGTCGCGGAAGCAGGGCGCGATCTGGAAGTACCGGTCGAAGCCGGAGATCATGAGCAGCTGCTTGAACTGCTGCGGGGCCTGCGGCAGGGCGTAGAACTTGCCCGGGTTCAGGCGGGACGGCACCACGAAGTCACGCGCGCCCTCGGGCGAGGTCGCCGTCAGGATCGGGGTGGCCATCTCGTTGAAGCCGAGCGCGACCATCTTCGAGCGGATGGAGGCGATCACGGCGCTGCGCAGCATGATGTTGCGGTGCATGCGCTCGCGGCGCAGGTCGAGGAAGCGGTACTCAAGGCGCCGCTCCTCGTTGACGCCGTCCTCGGCGTTGATCGTGAACGGCAGCGGGTTCGCGGTGCCGAGCACCTCGACCTCGCCGACCTCGATCTCGATCTCGCCGGTCGCCAGCTCGCCGTTCACGTTCTCGGTGCCGCGCGAGACGACCTTGCCGTCGACGCGGACGACGGTCTCCTTGGACAGCTTGTCCAGGGCCTCGGCGCCGGCCGTGCCGGGCCGGGCGACCAGCTGCGTGATGCCGTAGTGGTCCCGCAGGTCGATGAAGAGAATGCCGCCCAGGTCTCGGCGATTGTGCAGCCAGCCGCTCAGCCGGACGTCGCTGCCGACGTCGGAGGCGCGGAGCTCGCCGCAGGTGTGGGACCGGTACCGGTGCATCATTCATCCAATTCTTCGCGCGACGGCGCGACTCTTCGCGAGATTCTTCGCGAGACAGGCGGGAATCAACCAGTCCAGGTTACCGCCCGGTGCGCGGCCGACTCGCGGTCCCGTGGCCCCGCCCCCGGTGACGATCCGTACCGGCCCCCGGTGACGATCCGTACCGGGCCTCGGTGGCGATGAGTCCGCGGATCTTCTTAAATAGGGGCAATGCGCACAGAGGACGTCCTGGCCGCGATCGCGACTGGCCTGTGGCGCTGGGACAACGGATCCGGGACGGTCACCCTCGACGCAGAGGCCGCCCGGCTCCTCGGGCTGCCCGCGAAACCGGCCACCCTGACGGAGTCCGCCGTACGGTCCCGGTTCCACCCCGTCGACTGGAACGAGGTCGACGGCATCGTGAACCTCGCCGTCGCCGAGAACACCCTCGCCGAGGTCCGGCTGCGGATCATGGACGAGAACGGCCGGGTCCTGCGCACCGTACGCAGCCGCTCCAAGCCCGTGCTCAGCGGCAAGGACTACCTGCTCATCGGCACCATCCAGGAGGTGGCCGAGCCCCAGCCGGGCACCACCGCGGCCCACCCCTCGATCACCGGCGACTGGCGGCGCTCGCGCGAGGCCTTCCTGCTCGACGCGGGCCGCGCGCTCGCCGAGGCCCGCTCCACCTCCGAGGTGCTCCGGGTCGCCGCGTCCCTGTCCATGCCGGGGTTCTCGCCGGACGGCCTCGCGGTGTTCGGGGTGGCCGGCGAGCGGCTGACGATCATCGGGCACCACGGGCACAACCCCGGGGACGACGGCCCGTTCGCGGACATGGCGCTCGACATGGACTACCCAGCAGCCGACGTCGTGCGCAACGGGCGGGCGATCTACCTGCCGACCCCGCAGGAGTACCGGCGCCGCTTCCCCGCCACCTGGCCGCTGGCCCAGCGCTTCGACCGCCACTCGTGGGCGTTCGTCCCGCTGATCGTCGCCGGGCGCACGATCGGCGCCTGGATGGCCGCGTTCAAGCACCCCGTCGCGTTCACGCCCGACGAGCGCTCGGTGCTCACCACGGTGGCCCGCATGCTGGCGCAGGCCCTGGCCAGGGCGGGCGAGGCGGAGAGCGAGCGCGAGCTGTCGCTGGGCCTGCAGCGCGCGATGATGCCGACGCTCGGCCCCGAGATCCCCGGCATGACGGTCTCCGCCCGTTACGTACCGACCGGCGGCGGCCTCCAGGTCGGCGGCGACTGGTACGACATGATCCCGCTGCCCGGCGGCGGCTCCCGCACGGACGGCGACGGCGGCAGGTTCGCCCTGGTCATCGGCGACGTACAGGGCCACGACGTACGGGCGGCCGGTCTCATGGGCCAGCTGCGGATCGCGCTGCGGGCGTACGCGAGCGAGGGGCACAGGCCCGACGCGGTCCTCTCGCGCGCCTCCCGCTTCCTGTACGGGATCGCCGAGTCCTACGGGGTGCCCGACCCGTACGGCGACGGCTACGAGGACTACGCGCCGCGCTTCGCGACCTGCCTGTACATCGAGGTCGACCCGGCGACCGGCACCCTCGACATCGCGCGGGCCGGCCACCCCGACCCGGTGGTCCGCACCGCCGACGGCACCGCCCTGATCCGCTCCACGGCGGGCGGGCTCCCGCTCGGCATCGAGGCGGACTCCGACTACCCGACGACCCGGCTCGTCCTCGACCCGGGCGAGACGATCATGATCTGCACGGACGGTCTGATCGAGACCGGCGGCCACGACATGGCCAGCGGCTGGACGCGGCTGCGCCCGGTCCTGGAGAAGCACACCGGGGACAGCCTCGAACAGCTCGCCGACGAGCTGGTCCAGGCCGTGCACGGCCCCTCGTCGCACCACACCATCGGCCCGCTGGTGGACCGCCGCGAGGACGACATCGCCCTGCTGCTCCTGCGCCGCAACGCCGTCGTCGGCCGGACCGGGCCCGTCCGGCCCGCCGTGGTCCGCCGCACCGCCCTGACGGTCGCGCAGGCCGAACCGGAGCAGATCGCGGGCGCCCGCAGGCAGCTGCGCGAGCTCCTGCACGACTGGGCGGACGAGGAGCAGGTCGACTCGGCGGTTCTGATGATCTCCGAGATGATCACCAACGTCCTGGTCCACACCGACGGCGACGCCCTGCTGGTGGCGGAGGCCAGGGGCCCCCTCGGCACCCGCCGCCTGCGCGTCGAGGTGGCCGATGCCAGCGACGAGCTCCCGCACCGGCGCCGCCCCGGCGAGATGGCCTCCAGCGGGCGCGGCCTGATCCTGATGGAGATGCTGGCGGACGCGTGGGGCGTGGACCCGAGGGGCGACGGCAAGTCGATCTGGTTCGAGCTCTACGAGACGGGCCCGGAGGGTTCGCCCGACGCGAGGCCGGCGTCGGCCGAGCCTCCGGGGCCGGCCGAGTAGCGGTCGCGCAGCTCCCCCACCACCGCGAACCCGGCCGCCGCGACCGGGACCGACAGGAGCATCCCGACGAGCCCCGCCACGCTCGCGCCCGCCGTCAGCGCGATCATGATCATCGCGGGGTGCATCTGGACGGTACGGCTCTGGATGACCGGCTGGAGGATGTGCCCTTCGAGCTGCTGCACGGCGAGGACGATCCCGAGGGTCCACAGCGCGGTGCCGAACCCGCGGTCGGCGAGCGCGACCAGCACGGCGACGGCGCCGGACACGAAGGCGCCCAGGTAGGGGATGTACGCCCCGATGAAGACGAGCGCGCCGAGCCCGAGGGCGCCGGGGACGCGCAGGATCAGCAGGCCGACGGTGATGCAGACGGCGTCGATGAACGCGATGAACGTGGTCCCCCGCATGAACCCCTCGACCGCCTCGAACGCCCGGCGCGCCATGGCCTCGACGACGTCGCCCGCGCCGCGCGGGGCGAGGGTGTGGGCGAGGCCCACGGCCCGGTCGGAGTCCTTGAGGAAGAAGAACGTCAGCAGGAGCGCGAGCACGCTGGTGGCGAGCAGCGAGCCGAGCAGGCTGAGCCCTTCGAGCACCCCGCTCGCGGCGCCCGCGCCGAACTTGGCCAGGAGCTGCTTGGCGTTGTCGGCGAGGTTCGTGACGCCGTCCCCGCCCGCCACCCCGAAATGGTCGGCGACCCACTGCCCGGCCTGTTTGAGCGAGGCGACGATCTGGTCCCCGGTGTCGAGGAGCGCGGTGACGACGACGTATCCGGCACCGCCGACCACCGCGACGAGCGCGACGCAGGTCAGCGCGGCGGCGATGGACCGCTTCACCCCGATCCGGATCAGCCACCGGTGTACGGGGCCGAGCAGGGCGGTGCCGAGCAGGGCGAGCAGGACGGGGGTGACGGCGGTCTTGAAGATGATGCAGAGCCATACGGCGACGGCGACGACGCCGGCGACGAGCAGCACGACGACGCACCATGCGGCTGTGCGCCGGGCGGTTTCGGGCAGCAGCTGCGGCCGGGGCGTCTCCATTCCGCCAGCCGATCATGGCGCGGGGGGCTGCGCCTCAGGTACGGGTCTGGATGAGTGACGGCCCGTCAGTTCCATGGCTGCGCCGCGTGGCCTCAGGGGGAGAGCTCAACGGCTGCGGACCGTAGGGGCCGTTCGCGCAGTTCCCCGCGCCCCCAACCCCCTCTCGTCCTCACACCGTGCGTGGCTGGTCGCGCAGTTCCCCGCGCCCCTGAATGCCCGGTGCGGGCCAGCACCGGGCACCTACAGCCTGTCCGGCGTTTGAGGACGAGCGCCCTTTAGGCGCGAACGGGGGTGCAGGGGGCGGAGCCCCTTGCGGGGGTTCGAGGGGCGCAGCCCCTCAGGGGGGTCTGGGGCGGAGCCCCAGGGGATCCGGGGTTACATGCCGTGGACGGCCGGGATCGAGCCGAGGCGGCCCTTCTGGAAGTCCTCGAAGGCCTGCTCAAGCTCCGCCCGCGTGTTCATGACGAACGGCCCGTAGTGCGCCATCGGCTCACGGATCGGCTGCCCACCAAGCAGCACGACCTCCAGGTCAGGCGCGTTGGAGTCCTGCTTCTCGTCCGCGCGGACGGTCAGCGAACCGCCCTCGCCGAACACCGCCGTCTGCCCCATGTGCACCGGCCGCCGCTCCGCGCCGACCGAGCCGCGCCCGGCCAGCACGTACGCGAGGCCGTTGAAGTCCTCGCGCCACGGCAGCGTGACGGACGCACCCGGCCGCAGCGTGGCGTGCACCATCGTGATCGGGGTGTGCGTGATCCCCGGCCCGTCGTGCCCGTCGAGCGAACCCGCGATGACCCGCATCAGCGCGCCACCGTCCGGGGACGTGAGCAGCTGGACGGAACCGCTGCGGATGTCCTGGTAGCGCGGGGCCATCATCTTGTCCCGGGCCGGCAGGTTCACCCACAGCTGGAGCCCGTGGAAGAGCCCGCCCGACATGACGAGCTGCTCCGGCGGCGCCTCGATGTGCAGCAGACCGGCGCCGGCCGTCATCCACTGGGTGTCACCGTTGGTGATCGTGCCGCCACCACCGTTGGAGTCCTGGTGGTCGAAGATCCCGTCGATGATGTACGTGACGGTCTCGAAGCCGCGGTGCGGGTGCCACGGGGTGCCCTTCGGCTCGCCCGGCGCGTACTCCACCTCGCCCATCTGGTCCATCATGATGAACGGGTCGAGGTACTTGTAGTTGATCCCGGCGAACGCGCGGCGCACCGGGAACCCCTCGCCCTCGAACCCCTGCGGAGCAGTGGTCACGGCAAGGACGGGACGGGCCGCGGCCCCCTCCGGCGCGGCTACGCGCGGCAGGGTCAACGGGTTTTCGACGGTCACAGCAGGCATGGGACGGCCCTCCTTGCGGGGATGCTCTACGTTCAAAGTAGTTGAATGGTGAACAGCTTGCAAGGCGTGCCCATTCCCGCCCCCCTTCCGGCCCCGCCCCAAACGCACTGCGGGCCCGCACCCCCGAGGGGTACGGGCCCGAAGAACGAGCGCTCAGCCGGTCCGGCCGGCTATCCGTACATCCGCCGCATCGCGAAGTCGACCATCTGCTCCACGGCCTTCGCGTCGAACACCATCCGGTGGTCGCCCTCCATGTCGAGCACGAAGCCGTACCCGGTCGGCAGGAGGTCGATCACCTCGGCGCCGGTGATGACGAAGTACTTGGACTCCTTGCCGGCGTACCGGCGCAGCTCCTTGAGCGAGGTGAACATCGGGATCACCGGCTGCTGCGTGTTGTGCAGCGCCAGGAACCCGGGGTTGTCACCGCGCGGGCAGTACACCCGGGCCCCCGCGAAGATCTGCTGGAAGTCCTCGGCCGAGAGCGAGCCCGTGGTGAAGGCCCGCACCGCGTCGGCGAGCGAGGGCGGCGACGGCTCCGGGTACAGCGGCTGCTCCCCGTAACCGCCCTGCATCTGCTGCTGCGGCGGGGCGTACTGCTGCTGCGCGCCCGGGTTCTGGTCGTAGCCGTACATGCGCCCAAGACTACCGACGCGGGGTCCTGGCGGACAGCGGGTCTCAGCGGCGGAGGCCCGTGCCCTTCACGGCCTCGACGAAGGGTGCCCAGGCGCTGGCCGCGATGATCAGTGCGGGGCCGTTCGGGGTCTTGGAGTCCCGTACGGGGACGACCCCGGGGAGGTTGTCGGCCACCTCGACGCAGTTGCCGCCGTCGCCGTTGCTGTATGAGCTCTTACGCCAGCGGGCCGCACCGACAAACTCTTCAGCCACCTCGACGCAGTCCCCGCCGTCCCCATTGCTGTACGAGCTCTTACGCCAGCGAGTCGCGCTCAAGTCCGGTGCTGCGCCCACCATTTCGGTACTCCTCGGCCGCCTGGTCGAGCAGGGCAAGGGACGCCTCAAGCGGCAACGCGGCGGCCCTCAGCCGATCGTATGCCTTGTGGTACCGCCTCACGAGGGCCGGATCGTCGATGAGCTGTCCGTGATAGATGCCCTCCGTATAGACGATCGGCGGCTCGTGATCGAACTCCATGAGCGTGAGTGACGACAGCATGAAGTGCCGGGTGACGTCATTCCACGGAAGGATCTGCGGAACGATGCGCCGGCTGTGCGCCAACGAGGCAATGTGGTCCAGCTGTTCGGCCATTTCGGCAGGCGGCAGCATCGGGCTCCCCAGCAGCGACTCATGCAGGACGACCCAGTACTCGGGGCGCTTGGGGTCATCGAAGATGCGGGCTCGTTGCAGTCGGGCGTGCGCCTTCGCGTCGACCTCCTCGGGCAGCGCCAGGGGGTGCGTCGCGTGAATGACGGCTCGCGCATACGCCTCCGTCTGAAGCAGCCCGGGGATGAGGGCGTTGGCCCATTCCTCGATGACCAGTGCCCGGGTCTCGCTCTCGGCGACGGGCGCGAAATACGCAGCGTGGGCGCCCTGCCGAGCCTTCCGCACATCCCCGCAGCGGCGCTGGAAGAACCCGTCCGTCTTGAGTGCTTGATCGACATGTCGGGCCAGATCGGGCGGCATCCGGCGCTGCCCGCGCTCGATCTCGCTGAGGTAGCTCACTCCATAGAAGCTGCCCTCAACCAACTGCTCAAGCGTGAGCCCGGCCCGCTCGCGCTTCCAGCGCAACTCCTTGCCGTAGAACTCCGGAACGCTCGCCGAGCCGTCAATCTCCTTGCGCACAGCCATGGTTGCCGCCTTCCACCACCCGGGCCGTGGACCCCGAACCTCTTCCGAACGTACGGGAAGCGGCACCACTCTGTGAGGGATTCGTCACACACCGCACTCACAGGAGGCACCCCATGGGCAAGACCCCCCTTCCGCCCCGCCGGGACGACACCTACGCCGTCGTCATGGAGCTGCGAGCCGCGCTCGCAGAACACGGCATCACGCTGCCCTCCCTCGGGCGGGACTTCGGGACGCCCGCGCTCGTCATCCTCGGGAACTGCAACACCGCCACCGCGCGGGCGCTCGCCGGGGCGCTGGGGCGGGCGCCCGGGACACGGGCGGGTGCCTGACACGTCACAGTTCCCGGCCAGAGGTTGCGCGTTATTACCGGTGGGTAGCATCATCGGAGGTACTGACCTACTTGCTGGTAGATGTAACCGACACCCTGCTTACGGAGCCGTCGCCATGGGGCACTACAAGTCGAATCTCCGCGACATCGAGTTCAACCTCTTCGAGGTGCTCGGACGCGACAAGCTGTACGGCACCGGCCCGTTCGGGGAGATGGACGTCGACACCGCCAAGTCGATCCTGGAGGAGATCGCCCGTCTCGCCGAGAACGAGCTGGCCGACTCCTTCGCGGACGCGGACCGCAACCCGCCGGTCTTCGACCCGGCCACGAACACCGCTCCGGTCCCGGCGTCCTTCAAGAGCTCCTACAAGGCGTTCATGGACTCCGAGTACTGGCGGCTCGGCCTGCCCGAGGAGATCGGCGGCACCGTCTCGCCGCGCTCCCTGATCTGGGCGTACGCCGAGCTGCTGCTCGGTTCGAACCCCGCGATCTGGATGTACTCCTCCGGCCCGGCCTTCGCCGGCATCCTCTTCGCCGAGGGCAACGAGGCGCAGAAGAAGGTCGCGGAGATCGCGGTCGACAAGCGCTGGGGCTCGACGATGGTCCTGACCGAGCCGGACGCCGGTTCGGACGTCGGCGCCGGCCGCACCAAGGCCGTGCAGCAGGACGACGGCTCGTGGCACATCGAGGGCGTGAAGCGCTTCATCACGTCCGGTGAGCACGACATGGAGGAGAACATCCTCCACTACGTCCTCGCCCGCCCCGAGGGCCACGGCCCGGGCACCAAGGGCCTGTCCCTCTTCCTCGTGCCGAAGTTCCACTTCGACTGGGAGACCGGCGAGCTGGGCGAGCGCAACGGTGTGTACGCGACGAACGTCGAGCACAAGATGGGCCTGAAGGCGTCCAACACGTGCGAGATGACGTTCGGCGACCAGCACCCCGCCAAGGGCTGGCTGATCGGTGACAAGCACGACGGCATCCGCCAGATGTTCATGATCATCGAGTTCGCCCGCATGATGGTCGGCACGAAGGCGATCGCGACGCTGTCGACGGGTTACCTCAACGCTCTCGAGTACGCCAAGGAGCGCGTCCAGGGCAGCGACCTCTCGCAGTTCATGGACAAGACCGCGCCGAAGGTGACGATCACTCACCACCCGGACGTGCGGCGCTCGTTGATGACGCAGAAGGCGTACGCGGAGGGCATGCGCTCGCTCGTCCTCTACACCGCCTCCATCCAGGACGCGATCCAGGTGAAGGAGGCGGCGGGCGAGGACGCCAAGGCGCTCGTCGGCCTGAACGACCTGCTGCTGCCGATCGTGAAGGGCTACGGCTCGGAGAAGTCGTACGAGAAGCTGTCGTCCGAGTCGCTCCAGACCTTCGGCGGCTCCGGGTACCTCCAGGAGTACCCGATCGAGCAGTACATCCGTGACGCCAAGATCGACACGCTGTACGAGGGCACGACGGCGATCCAGGGCCAGGACTTCTTCTTCCGGAAGATCGTCCGGGACCAGGGCGCGGCCCTGAACACCCTCTCCGAGGAGATCAAGAAGTTCCTCGCCGAGCAGAACGGCAACGCGGAGCTGGGCGGCGCGCTCGACTCGCTCGCCAAGGCGGCCGTCGACCTGGAGGCGATCGTCGGCACGATGATCACGGACCTCACGGCGACGGGTGAGGACGTCAAGAACATCTACAAGGTGGGTCTCAACACGACCCGTCTGCTGATGGCCTCGGGCGACGTCGTGGTCGGCTACCTGCTCCTCAAGGGTGCGGCGGTCGCCGCCGAGAAGCTGTCCTCGGCCTCGGCGAAGGACGTCCCGTTCTACACCGGCAAGATCGCGGCCGCGAAGTTCTTCGCGGCGAACGTGCTGCCCGGTGTCGGTACGGCTCGCTCGCTGGCCGAGTCGGTGGACGGCTCGCTGATGGACCTGGACGAGGCGGCCTTCTAGGTCTCCGTCGAGGAAGGGGCTCGGGGTGGTCGGACCCCGGGCCCCTTTTCACGCCCGCACCGCGCGCGGCCGAACCGCCCGGGCACACCCGTCAGTCGTCGTCGCGGTCCTTTTCGTCCATGCGGATCACGCAGATCACCACCGCGATCATCAGCGCCGCATCCGCATCCTCCCGCACCACGTTCACCGCGTACGTCTCGCGGACCCGGAACCACTTGCGCGAGACGTGGGCAAGGAGTTCGCCGTCGTACTCGATGGTGAACTCGCGGTCCAGGATCCGGCCGGTGACGTCGAGCTCGGTGCCCTCGACCAGGCGGACGCGGTAGTGGTTGCGCAGCAGCGAGAGGCGCTTGCGGCGGACCGTCGCGAGGGTCTGGTCGTCCCGCTCGATGGTCATCGCGTCCCGCAGGCTGAACATCTTCTCCCGCAGCGTGATCAGGACCCGCCCCGCGGGGTCCTTCAGCTCCAGGGTGTCGCGCAGCCGCAGCGCCTTGCCGTCGGCGAGGAACGCCTGGCGGCCGTCCTCGGTCTCGATCCAGTAGTCGTCGCCGATGGCGAAGATCTTGTCGCGCACGAGGTATTTCATGGCTACACATCTGCCCGCCCCGAAGGCCCGCCGAACGGCGACACAGGGTGTTCATACCGGGATGGCAAGCTTGAACCATGAACGACGCAGCCCCGGCGCCCACCCCCGCGCCCGCCCCCCGCCGTGCCCGAGTCCGTGCCCCCGAGCTGATCGGCAAGGGCGGCTGGCTGAACACCGGAGGGAAGGAGCTGAGCCTCGCCGAGCTGCGCGGGCGCATCGTGATCCTCGACTTCTGGACGTTCTGCTGCATCAACTGCCTCCACGTGCTCGACGAGCTGCGCGAGCTGGAGGAGAAGCACCGGGACACCGTCGTGATCGTCGGCGTGCACTCGCCGAAGTTCGTGCACGAGGCCGAGCACCAGGCCGTGGTCGACGCCGTGGAGCGCTACGGGGTGGAGCACCCGGTGCTCGACGACCCCGAGCTCGCGACCTGGAAGCAGTACGCGGTACGCGCCTGGCCCACGCTCGTGGTGATCGACCCCGAGGGGTACGTCGTCGCCCAGCACGCCGGCGAGGGGCACGCTCACGCCATTGAGCGGCTCGTCGAGGAGCTGGAGGCCGAGCACGGCGCGAAGGGGACGCTGCGGCGCGGCGACGGCCCCTACGTGCCGCCGGAGCCCGTCGCCACCGACCTGCGCTTCCCCGGCAAGGCGCTCGCGCTGCCCGGCGGGAACCTCCTGGTGTCCGACACGACCCGCCACCAGCTGGTCGAGCTCGGCCCGGACGGCGAGGGCGTCGTGCGCCGGATCGCCGGGGACGGGCAGTTCAAGGAGCCGCAGGGCCTCGCGCTGCTCCCGGACGGGAAGGTCGTCGTCGCCGACACCGTCCACCACGCGCTGCGCACGTTCGACCCGGTCAGCGGGGAGATCGAGCTGCTCGCCGGCACCGGCAGGCAGTGGTGGCAGGGACAGCCCACCTCCGGGCCCGCCCTTGAGGTCGACCTCTCCTCGCCCTGGGACGTGGCCTGGTGGCGGGGCAAGGTGTGGATCGCCATGGCCGGGGTGCACCAGCTGTGGACGTACGACCCCGAGACGAGGACCGTCGAGGTCGCGGCCGGGACCACGAACGAGGGGCTCGTGGACGGGCCGGGCCACGAGGCCTGGTTCGCGCAGCCGTCCGGGCTCGCGGCCACCGAGGACCGGCTCTGGGTCGCCGACTCGGAGACCTCGGCGCTGCGCTACGTCGACACCGGGGGCGCGGTGCACACCGCCGTCGGCACCGGCCTCTTCGACTTCGGGCACCGCGACGGGGACGCCGCCCAGGCACTGCTCCAGCACCCGCTCGGCGTCACCGCGCTGCCGGACGGCTCGGTCGCCGTGTCCGACACGTACAACCACGCGCTGCGCCGCTACGACCCGGCGAGCGGTCAAGTGACCACCCTGGCAACGGACTTGAGGGAGCCCAGCGACGCGGTGCTGGTCGGGGACGACATCGTCGTCGTCGAGTCGGCGCGGCACCGCCTCACCCGGCTCCGGCTGCCCGACGAGGCGGTACGGGTCGAGTCGGTGGCGCACCGCACCCAACGCGCGGCGACCGAAGTCGCCCCGGGCAGGCTCCAGTTGGACGTGGTGTTCCAGGCACCGGCCGGCCAGAAGCTGGACACCCGCTACGGCCCGTCCACGCGGCTGCTCGTCTCCTCGACCCCGCCCGAGCTGCTGCTCGCCGGCGAGGGCACCGGCACCGACCTCGCGCGCGAGCTCAGCCTCGACCCGGCGGTCGGCGAGGGCGTGCTGCACGTGTCGGCGATGGCCGCCTCCTGCGACGACGACCCCGAGAACGAGTACCCCGCCTGCCACATGCACCAGCAGGACTGGGGCGTGCCCGTACGCCTCGTCGAGGGCGCCGCGAGCAGGCTGCCGCTGGTGCTGGCCGGGATGGACCCGGCCGAGGCCTCCTAGCCGACCGGGCCCGGGGCCGTCGCGCCCCGGGGCCTAGGCGAAGCCCGGCTTGAACGGGCCCGTCCTCGGGGCGGGCCCGCACAGCGCCAGAGCGGCCGGGTGGCCGTGCTCGTCCAGGACCGCGACCGTGATCGCGGCGTCGGAGCCGGGCAGCGCCACCCGTACCGCCGAGCCCACCGCCGGGCAGCCGCGGCGCGCGAAGTAGTGCACCCGGGCCACCCCGTTCGCGCCGGGGTGCAGCGCGAACGGCTTCGCGGACGGCTGGGCCGGCGTGGCGGAGAGCGGGGTGCCCCGGCCGCCGGCGTCCAGGACGGTCAGCGTGGGGGTGCCGTGCAGCACACAGGTGTGCCCGGAGGTGTTGCGGGCCACCAGGACCGCGTCCCCGCCCGACCGCACCTCTGCGCCGTGGCGCGGGCCGCCCTGGCCGGGCGGGTCGACGACGCGGAAGGTGAAGGACAGCGCGGTGGGCGAGCAGAAGACGCGGGCGTCCTCCCCGCCGTCGTCGACCGGGCCGGTGTGCGGATCCGCGCTGCCTGGCGTTCCCGGCGTCGCGCTCGCCGAGGGCGAGCCGGACGGGGTCACGGAACCGGCGCCGGGCGACGGGCCCGGCCCTGGCGTGCCCGGCCCCGACGCGGCGGCGGACGGAACCGGCCGCTCGCGGGGAGTGGCGGACGCCGGCGCCGACGAGCTGTGCGCCACCGACCGCACGGCGGTGCCGGGTGCGGCGGCCGGGACGCGGTCCGTGCAGGCGGTCAGGGCGCCGAGCAGCACGGCGGCGGCGACCAGGCCGACGACGGCCGCACTCCCCCTGCCCCTGCGCATCGCGTCCCCCGCTCCTGCTGAATGGCCTTATGAATAGCCGTACTTGCAGCTGTACTTGCAGCTGTATTTGTATCCGCATTTGTAGCTGCCTGACGTGCCGTACGTATGTGCCGCACCAGCCTCGCGGCCGCCGCTATCGCCCGGCTAACGCGCCGGCGCTTACGTGGGTGCCAGCTTGGCCAGTTCGGCGCGGGCGGCGGCCGCGCCCTCCTCGTAGCCGTGGTCGTCGGCCTCGCGGGCCGCGGTCGCAAGCTGGCGGCGGGCCTCCTCGGTGCGGCCGAGGCCGGCCAGCGCCTCGCCGTAGCTGGTGCGAAGCAGGACCCGGCGCGGAATGGCCTCGGGCGAGGGTCCGAGGTCGAGGCCGTCACGGGAGTGGCCGAGGGCCCGGTCGTGGTCGCCCGCGTCGAGGAAGTGACGGGCCAGGTGCTGGTGGGCGAGCATCTCGGTGGACCGGTCGCGGGCCCGGCCGGCCAGCGCGAGGGCGTGGGTGAGGAGCTCGCCGGCCCGCTCGGCCTCGCCGTACTGGGCGAGGATCAGGGCGAGGTTGATCCGGGCGATGGCCTCGCTGGTGACGGAGCCGGCCCGGCGGGCCAGGTCGGGCGCCTTCTCCAGCTGGGCGAGCGCCTCGTCGTAACGCCCCTCCTCGTGCAGCACCCAGCCGAGCAGTGCGCGGGTGCGGGACTGCGCGTCCAGCTCCTGTTCCAACTCGGCCGATTCCAGGGCCTGTTCGAGCAACGGCACCCAGCCGTCGCGGACCCGCCACAGGATGAGCGGCCACTGGAGCAGCACGAGCCGCCAGGCCCGGTCGTGCATTCCGGCCGCGACGGCCGCGGCGACCGCGCCGCGCAGGGTGGCCCGCTCGGCCTCGTACCAGGCGAGCGCGGCCTGGCGGTCCTCGAACTCGCGCACCGCCGCCGGGCGCCGGGACGCGGGCGGCGGCACGAAACAGGGCTGGCTGCCGGGCTCGGCCGTGGCGGTCGCGACCAGGCCGGTGTGCAGATAGTGGTCCAGGAGACGGGCGAGGCCGTCCGGGTCGGCCTCGGGGGCGAGCGCCCGGGCGTAGAGGCGTACGAGGTCGTGCAGGGCGTACGAGTCCGGGGTGCGCGGGTCGGGGCCGTGCGGGCCCGACTCGACCACGAGGTGGGCGGCGGCGAGGCGTTCGAGGGCGGCGGCGGCCTGGTCGGGGGTGCAGCCGGCCAGGGCGGCGGCCGTGTACCGGTCGAGTTCGGAGCCGGTGTGCAGGCCGAGCGCGCGGAACATCCGGCGCGCCTGCTCGGGCAGTTGCTGCACGGTCAGGCGCAGGGCGGCGGCGACGCCGGTGTCCTCGACGCGCAGCAGCCCCAACCGCCGCTGCTCGTCGGCGAGTTCACCGGCGAGGGCGGCCAGCGTCCACTGGGGGCGGGCGGCCAGGCGGGCGGCGGTGACGCGCAGGGCCAGCGGGAGGCCGTCGCAGAGCTCGGCGAGGCGGGCGGCGGCCTCGGGTTCGGCGGCGACCCGGTCCTCGCCGAGCACCGCGCCGAGCAGGGCGGCGCAGTCGGCGGCGGGCAGTTCGTCGAGACGGACCGGCCGTGCGGCGTCGGAGGCGACGAGACCGCCGAGCCGGTCGCGGCTGGTGACCAGGGTGACGCAGTGGTCGCCGCCCGGCAGCAGCGGGCGGACCTGCTCGGAGTCGCGGGCGTTGTCGAGCACGACCAGCATCCGGTGGTCGGCGGTCAGCGAGCGGTACAGCGCACCCATGCCGGCCTCGGTCTCGGGTATGCGCTGGACGGGCACACCCAGGGCGAGCAGGAACTCCCGCAGCACGACGGTGACTTGGCGGGCCGGGGTGTCGCTGTATCCGCAGAGGTCGACGAAGAGGCGGCCGTCGGGGAAGTCGCCCCGGCGCTCGTGCGCCCAGTGCACGGCGAGCGCGGTCTTGCCGACGCCGGCACCTCCGGTGACCACCGCGACCGCGCCGTACTCTCCGGTGGCGGCCGCCCCGAGCGCGTCGAGCTCGGCCTGCCGGCCGGTGAAGCCACGCGGCCTGCGCGGCATCAACTCCGGTACGCAGAAGGCCGGTTCGGGCTCGTCGGCGACCGGCTCCACGGGGGTGGCGGGGGTTCCGGCGCGCAGGATCGTGGCGTACGCGTCGGAGAGCGCGGGGCCCGGGTCGACGCCCAGCTCGTCGGCGAGCAGGCGGCGGGTGCGGTGGAACCATTCGAGGGCGTCGGACTGGCGCCCCGAGCGGCTCAGGGCCAGCATCAGCGCGGCCGAGAGGGGCTCGCGCAGGGGGTGGGCGACGGCTTCGGTGCGCAGTACGGCGGCGGCCCGGCCGTGCTCGCCCAGCTCCCCGTACGCCTCGGCGAGCGCCTCCACGGAGGCGATCCTCAGCTCTTCGAGGGTGTGGGCGGCGGCCTGCAGCGGCGGGCTCGTGACGGTGCCGGTGAGGGCGGGGCCCTGCCACAGGGCGAGCGCCTCGCGCAGCATCAGGACCGCGTCACCGGGGCCCCGCTGGCCCCTGGCGAGCGAGACGAGTTCCTCGAAGCGGTGGGCGTCGATGAGGGTGTCGGGAAGCCGCAGGACGTACGCCGGTCCCTGGGTGGCCAGTTCGATGCCGTACGCCTCGGCGCCGTGCTCGGCGAGCAGGGCGCGCAGCCGCGAGACATGGCCCTGGAGGACGGTACGGGAGTGCAGCGGCGGCTCTTCGTCCCACAGGGCCTCGGTGAGGCGCTCCACCGGGACGGCGGTGTTGGGCTGGAGCAGCAGCATGGCCAGCAGGCTGCGGCGCTTGGCGGGGCCGAGCGGGAGGAACGCGCCGTCCTCCGTCGCCACGGCCACCGTTCCCAGGACGCGGAACTCCACGGTGGCGGCACCCCCTTGCTCCCCGTTCCCACCCGGACCTGGTCAGGGCCCGGACAGTCGAGGATACGCGGGGTGGAAGCAGGGGTCACATGAGGTGGTCGCGGTGCGGGGGACCGGGGATCACATGAGGTGGTCGCGGTCCTCCTCGACGATGGTGGCCCCGGGCACCATGCGCCGCCTGCGCAGCACGCTGGTGAAGACGGCGACACCGATGATGCCGACGGCCATGAGTATCAGGCCGACGACGTGGACGTTCACGCCGCTGGTGTGCCAGTCCGTCGCGAAGGTGAGGATGGCCCCCACCGCGATGAGGATGATGCAGCCGCCCAAGCCCATGGTTCTCGCCTCCGTGAAAGGTGGTGGACCGTCCGAGTACCCGGGCCCCGGACGGCCAACCCCCATGCACCGCAAGCGAGTTCGGGCTATTGGTTCATTCTGGATGTTTCAGGCGGCGAGGAACGCGGTCAGGGCGTTGGCGAGCAGGTACGGGTCGTCCGCGCCGCACAGTTCGCGCGCGCTGTGCATCGACAGGATCGCCACACCGATGTCGACGGTCTGGATGCCGTGCCGGGCCGCCGTGATCGGGCCGATGGTGGTGCCGCAGGGCATCGCGTTGTTGGAGACGAAGGTCTGCCACGGCACGTCGGCGCGCTCGCAGGCCGCCGCGAACACGGCGCGCCCCGCGCCGTCGGTGGCGTACCGGGCGTTCACGTTGACCTTGAGGATGGGGCCGCCGTTGGCGCGCGGGTGGTGCGTGGGGTCGTGCCGCTCGGCGTAGTTGGGGTGGACGGCGTGGCCGGTGTCGGAAGACAGGCAGACGGTGCCGGCGAAGGCGCGGGCGCGGTCCTCGTAGCTGCCGCCACGGGCGAACACCGAGCGCTCCATGACGTTGCCGAGCAACGGGCCGTCGGCGCCGGTGTCGGCCTGCGAGCCGTCCTCCTCGTGGTCGAAGGCGGCGAACACCGGGATGAAGGGGAGGTCGTCGGCGCCGGACACGGCGGCGAGGGCCGCGACCCCGGCGTGCACGGAGAGCAGGTTGTCCATGCGCGGGCCGGCCACCAGCTCCCGGTCGCGGCCCAGGTAGGCGGGCGCCTCGACGGAGTGCAGCATCAGGTCCCAGCCGGCCACGTCGCCCTCGTCGAGCTCGGCCTCCTGCTCAAGGAAACGGATCAGGTCGCCTTCCCGCACGTCGTCGCCGAGGCCCCAGATGGGCTGGAGGTGACGCTGGCGGTCGAGCTTGAGCCCGTCGGTGTTCACCGAGCGGTCCAGGTGCACGGCGAGCTGCGGTACGCGCAGGAGCGGACGGTCCACGTTGACCAGGCGGTGGCTGCCGTCCTTGAGGGTGAGCCGGCCCGAGATGCCGAGGTCCCGGTCGAGCCAGGTGTTGAGCAGCGTCCCGCCGTAGACCTCGACGGCGACCTGGCGCCAGCCGTACGCCCCCGAGTCCGGCTGCGGCTTCACGCGCAGGTTCGGGGAGTCGGTGTGGGCGCCGACGATCCGGTACGGGGTGTGGGGCTGGGCGCCCTCGGGCACGAACCAGGCCACGATGGCGCCGCCGCGCAGCACGTACTTCCCGCCGTACGTGCCGTCCCAGGCGTCCGTCTCCTGGACCTGCCGGAACCCGGCCTTCTCCAGGCGAGCGGCCGCGTTGGCCACGGCGTGGTACTGCGACGGGCTTGCCGCGAGGAAGGTCATCAGGTCGTCGGTGTGGCCGCGGTCGAAGCGGGGCGGTGTGCTCATGCCGCCACCCTAGCGGCGGGCCGCCCCCGCCCTCCGGCCCCGAGCGTCTTGCCCCGTTTGGCCCCGGCGGATCTGCCCTCCCGCCCCCACGAAGCCGTCCTTCCGGCCCGGGCCCCTGGGGCTCCGCCCCGGACCCCGTTCGCACCTCAAGGGCCAGGGGGGACCCCCATGACGGCCTGAGGTTGCCTGATGCCGGCCAGCACCAGCCCTGCCAGGGGCGCGAGGACCCACGCGAACGGCCACGCACGGCCCGCAGCCGAAGAGGGGGTTAAGGGGCGCGGGGAACTGCGCACTCAGCCACAGCCGACCCGCACCCACGGACAGACCGCACCACCCCAAGGGGCGCGGGGAACTGCGCGAACCGACCGGTACCGGTACCGGCCCGCACCCACCCGAACCCCCGGCGGAGCGTCAGAGCACCCTGTCCTTCAGGGCCGGGAAGACCTCCCGGGTCTCGGCGACCCGCGCCGGGTCCAGCGACACCGTCAGGACCTCCTCACCCGCCCCCGCCTCCGCGAGGACCTCGCCCCAGGGGTCGACGACGATGCTGTGGCCCGCCTGCTCCACCCCCGCATGCGTCCCCGCCGTACCGCAGGCCAGCACGTACGCCTGGTTCTCGACCGCCCGCGCCCGGGCGAGCAGCGTCCAGTGCGCGCGCCGCCGCTCGGGCCAGCCGGCCGGGACGACGAAGGCGTGGGCGCCCGCGTCGACAAGGCCCCGGAACAGCTCGGGAAAGCGCAGGTCGTAGCAGGTCGCGAGGCCGAGCGTGAGCTCGGGCAGCGGGACGGTGACGAGCTGTGAACCCGCCCCCATCAGCACCGCCTCGCCCTTGTCGAAGCCGAAGCGGTGGATCTTCCGGTAGCTGCGCACCAGTTCGCCGTCGGGCGAGAAGACGAGGGAGGTGTTGTAGAGCGTCCCGTCCGCACCCCGCTCCGGCACGGACCCCGCGTGCAGCCAGACCCCGGTCTCCCGGGCCGCGTCGGACATCTCCCGCACCGTGGCCCCGACGGGCGTCCCCGCGGGCGCCCCGGCCAGCGACTCGGCCTCGTCCGCGAAGCGTTCGTACGCGAACGCCCCCACAGTCCACAGCTCGGGGAGCACGACCAGATCGCTGCCGCGCTGCTCACGGATCAGCGAACCCACGCGTCGGCGGCGGGAATTGATGGACTCGTCCGGGTTTACGTCGATCTGAATCAGCGAGGCGCGCACAGTACCACCGTCCTGTCCTTCGAGCCGTCAGCACTATGGGAAACAGCCTACGATCGTCACACCAAAGCACTGCCGGGGTGCTGCCCGGCAGCGTAACTTAGCGACCAAGCCTCCCACGCAGTCCCGCAGTCCAGCCCGCGTACAAAAGAACCGCCGAGGGGTCCCGTGACCGTCCATCCCAGCCTTCAGACCTACGCCGATGCCTGGACCCATTCCATCGAGGCGATATCCGAGCTGGTGATGCCGCTCGTCGAAGGCGAGTGGAACCGGGCGACGCCGTGCCCCAACTGGTCGGTGCGGGACATCGTGTCGCACATCATCGGCATGGAGAGCGAGCAGCTGGGCGACCCGCGGCCGATCCACACGCTCCCACGGGACATCTTCCATGTGCAGACCGAGTTCGCTCGCTACATGGAGATGCAGGTCGATGTGCGCCGCCACCATACGGCGCCGGAAATGACCTCCGAGCTGGAGTACACGATCATCCGGCGGGCGCGTCAGCTGCGCAACGAGAACCGGGACCCCGAGACCAAGGTGCGCGCTCCCCTCGGCGCCGAGCAGACCCTGGAACTCGCGCTGCGGATGCGGGCGTTCGACGTGTGGGTGCACGAGCAGGACCTGCGCTGGGCCCTCAACAAGCCGGGCAACCTGGACTCGCCGGGCGCGTACGTGACCCGGGACGTCCTGCTGCAGGCCCTGCCCAAGATCGTCGCGAAGGACGCGGGCGCGCCGCCGAGCTCCGCCGTCGTCTTCGACATCCACGGCCCGGTGGAGTTCCTGCGGACGGTACGGGTCGACGCGGACGGCCACGGCACGGTGGACGGCGCGCCCTCGCTCGGCCCGCTGGTCACCCTCGTCATGGACTGGGAGACCTTCGTGCGGCTCGCCTGCGGCCGGGTCCGCCCGCACGCGGTCGCCGACCGTGTGAAGGCCGAGGGCGACCAGGCACTGGCCGACGCGATCCTGCGGGAGTTCGCGGTCACCCCGTAGCGCCGATGGGCCGCGGCTGCCCGCGCTACACGGGTACGTGACCCGCGCGACACGGGTACGTGACCCCGCTACACGGGTACGTGCACCGCTTCCACCCTGCTCGCCACCAGGTGCTCCCGCTCGCGGCGCTGGGCCCGCGCCCGCAGCCGCAGGATCTGGACGAGGCCGAGGGCCTCAAGGAAGAACACCGACGAGAACGCGATCCGGTAGTCGTCCCCGGTCGCGTCGAGCAGCACGCCCACCGCGAGCAGCGTCGTCATGGAGGCGATGAAGCCGCCCATGTTGGTGATGCCGGACGCGGTGCCCTGGCGCTCCGGCGGGTTGGCCGGGCGGGAGAAGTCGAAGCCGATCATCGAGGCCGGTCCACATGCCCCGAGGACCACGCAGAGTGTGACGAGCAGCCACATCGGCGCGTGCGCGCCCGGATAGGCAATGGTGGCGGCCCACATGAGCGCGGTAGCTCCTACGGTGCCGAGCGCCAGCGGGAGCCGGGCCGCGTGGTGGCGGGCGATGACCTGGCCATACACCAGGCCCACGACCATGTTGGAGAGCACCACCAGGGTGAGCAGCTCCCCGGCCGTCCCCCGGTCGAGGCCCTGCGCCTCGACGAGGAACGGCATCCCCCACAGCAGCAGGAACACCATCGCGGGGAACTGGGTCGTGAAGTGCACCCACATCCCGAGCCGGGTGCCGGGCTCGCGCCACGACTGGGCGATCTGCCGGCGCACGAAGGCGGCTCCCGCGTGGTGCGCGGGCGGCGGCTCGTGGCCCTCGGGGTGGTCGCGCAGGAAGAGCAGCAGCAGGACCAGGACCACCACTCCGGCGAGCGAGCTGCCCGCGAAGGTCTGGGTCCAGCCGATCCCGTGCAGCGCGCGGGCGATGACGATGGTCGACACCAGGTTGCCGGCCATCCCGAACAGCGCGGCGACCTGCCCGATCATCGGCCCGTGCTTGGCGGGGAACCAGCGCGAGCCGAGCCGCAGCACGCTGATGAACGTCATCGCGTCACCGCAGCCGAGCAGCGCCCGGGAGCCGAGCGCGGTGGCGTACGAGGGCGAGAGGGCGAAGCCGAGCTGTCCGACGGTGAACAGGACGGTCCCGAGGACGAGGACCTTCTTGGTGCCGAGCCGGTCGACCATGAGGCCGACGGGTATCTGCATCCCCGCGTACACCAGCAGCTGGAGTATGGAGAAGGTGGACAGCGCCGAGGCGTTGACGTGGAAGCGCTCGGCGGCGTCCAGGCCCGCGACGCCGAGCGAGGTGCGGAAGATGACGGCGACGAAGTAGACGCCGACGCCTATGCCCCACACGAACACGGCCCGGCGCCCGCCCAGCGGCTGTGGTGCGGGCAGTGCGGCTGAACTCATCGGTCGTCCCCCCTGACCAGGACCTTGACCCAGCTGAGGTGCTGGCGCACACACTGCGCGGCGCGCTCGCCGTCACCGGCCCTGATCGCCTCCAGCATCTCCTCGTGCTCGGCGATGTTCTTGGCGACGCGGTCCGGCTGGGCGTGCATGACGGCGACCCCCATGCGCAGCTGGCGGTCCCGCATCTGGTCGTAGAGCCGGGCCAGGATCTCGTTGCCGGCGTTGCGCACGATCTCGGCGTGGAAACAGCGGTCGCTGACGGCGACGGCGGCCAGGTCCCCGGCGGCGGCGTGGGCCTTCTGCTCGGCCAGGAGTTCCTGAAGGCGCCCGATCAGACGCTCGGGGGCGGGGACGGCTCTGCGCACCGCGAACTCCTCGACGAGCAGCCGGGTTTCGACGACATCGGCGGTCTCCTGCGCGGAGACGGCGAGCACGAGCGCGCCCTTCTTCGGGTAGAGCTTGATGAGCCCCTCGACTTCGAGCTTCAGGAGCGCCTCGCGCACCGGCGTCCGCGACACCCCGACCGCCTCGGCGAGCTCTCCCTCGGTGAGCAGCGTGCCACCCTCGTAATGACGGTCGAGCACCGCCTGCTTGACGTGCATGTAGACGCGGTCGGCGGCGGGCGGCTGCTTGGTGGCGGGGGCGGGGGCGGAAGGCATGCGCACAGGATAGATACAACAGGGGTGCATCAGAAAGCGCCGTCCGGATCGCGGAACGGGCCTAGGTCCCGGCTCCGTGGAGCCGGCAGTTCCCGGGCAGCCGGGGGAAGTCCTGGACCTGGTACGGGGCCTCGGCGCCACCCTCGACCTTGGTCCGCAGCCGGGGGGCGGGCCCGTACGGCGTGAGGATCTCGGCGCGGATGCCGGCCGACGCGGGCAGCGCGGGGTGCTTGCGGTCGAGCCTGCCGAGGCCCGGGATCGGGGTGCCGGGGCCGTCCTCGAAGGTGACGGCCGGCCCGGACGGACTCAGCGTCAGGAGCGCGGTGACCCCGGCGCCGATGGACGCTTCGAGGGAAGCGGTGCAGGCCTTCGCGGAAGACGTGGAGGGCGCGGGCGGCAGCACGGAGACCGTGGGAGGCACGGCCGGGCGGGCTGCGGCCGGGTCGAGCAGGGCTCCGGCCAGGGCGGCCCCGGCGAGCGCGGCGCCGAGCGAGGCGCGGGCGTACGTCCGCATGCGCTGCCTCCCTCGGGTCCGGGCTGCCCCCTGCCTTCACTTTCGGCCCGGCCCGGGGCCCTGTCCACCGGGACCGGGCGCCGGTGGCTCCTCCACCCCGGCCGGGGCGAGAGCGCGGGTACGCCTCGGCCCCCGGTGCGCGGGGATGCGCGCCGGGGGCCGAGGGAGGGGCCGGTCAGGCCCAGGTGATGAGCCGCTTCGGCTGTTCCAGGACCGCCGCCACATCGGCGAGGACCTTCGAGCCGAGCTCGCCGTCGACCAGCCGGTGGTCGAAGGACAGCGCGAGCGTGGTGACCTGGCGGGGCTTGACCTTGCCCTTGTGGACCCAGGGCTGGAGCTTGATCGCGCCGACCGCGAGGATCGCGGACTCGCCCGGGTTCAGGATCGGGGTGCCGGTGTCCACGCCGAACACGCCGACGTTGGTGATGGTCACCGTGCCGCCCGACATCGCTGCGGGCGACGTCTTGCCCTCGCGTGCGGTCGACACCAACTCGCCCAGGGACTGAGCAAGTTGGGGCAGGGTCTGGTCGTGGGCGTCCTTGATGTTCGGGACGATCAGACCGCGCGGGGTCGCCGCCGCGATGCCCAGGTTCACGTAGTGCTTGAGCACGATCTCCTGGTTCGCCTCGTCCCACGAGGCGTTGACGTCCGGGTTGCGCTTGATCGCCACGAGCAGCGCCTTGGCGATCAGGAGCAGCGGGTTGACCCGCAGGCCCGCCATGTCCTTGTCGGACTTGAGCTCCTCGACCAGCTTCATCGTCCGCGTCACATCGACCGTCACGAACTCCGTGACGTGCGGTGCCGTGAACGCCGAGCCGATCATGGCCTGCGCGGTCGCCTTGCGCACGCCCTTGACGGGAATGCGCGTCTCGCGGGCGTCACCCTGAACGGGCGCCGCCGGAGCGGGAGTTGTTTCACGTGAAACAGGGGCGTCCTCGGCGACCGGAGCCAGCGCCGCGTGGACGTCCTCGCGGGTGACGATGCCGTCGGGGCCGGTCGGCACCACGGTGGCGAGGTCGATGCCGAGGTCCTTGGCGAGCTTGCGGACCGGAGGCTTGGCGAGCGGGCGGGCCGGAGCGGGCACCTGACCGTTCAGCTCGGTCTGCACGGCACGCAGGGCCTCGGCCGGAGCCTGCTCGGGAACTTGGGCGCCCTTGCGCGGGCGGCGCTTGGTCGAGGCCTCGGAGACGCCGTATCCGACGAGCACGGGCTGGCGGCCCTTGGGCGCCTCGTCCTCGGCGGGCTCGGCGGGCGCCGTGGCGGCAGCGGGCGCGGTCGCCTGCGCGGCTTCGGCGAGCGGGGCGTCGTCCCCGCTGCCGGGGGCCACGTCGATGGTGATGATGGACGTGCCCACGTCCACCGTCACGCCCTCGTCGAAGTTCAGCTTCTGCACCACGCCGTCGTAGGGGATGGGCAGTTCGACGGCCGCCTTGGCGGTCTCGACCTCACACACCACCTGGCCGTCGGTGACGGTGTCACCGGGCTGGACGTACCACTTGAGGATCTCCGCCTCGGTGAGCCCCTCGCCGACGTCCGGCATCTTGAACTCGCGGTAGCGGGCTGCGTTCTCAGTCATTGTCGTCACGACCATTCCCTCAGTACGCCAGCGAGCGGTCGACGGCGTCGAGCACCCGGTCGAGGCCCGGCAGGTACTCCTCCTCCAGGCGGGCCGGCGGGTACGGGGCGTGATAGCCGCCGACCCTGAGCACCGGGGCCTCCAGGTGGTAGAAGCAGCGCTCGGTGATCCGGGCGGCGATCTCCGCGCCGGCGCCGTAGAAGACCGGCGCCTCGTGCACGACGACCAGGCGCCGGGTGCGCTCGACCGAGGCCTGGACGGCGTCGAAGTCGATGGGCGACATCGAGCGCAGGTCCACGACCTCGATCGACTTGCCCTCCTCCTGCGCGGCGGCCGCGGCTTCGAGGCACACCTTCACCATCGGCCCGTAGGCCACCAGGGTCAGGTCCGAACCGTCGCGCACCGTGCGGGCCTTGTGCAGCGGGCCGGGGATGGCCTCTGTGTCGACCTCGCCCTTGTCCCAGTAGCGGCGCTTGGGCTCGAAGAAAATGATGGGGTCGTCGGACTGGATGGCCTGCTGCATCATCCAGTACGCGTCCGACGCGTTCGACGGGCTGACCACCTTGAGGCCGGCCACGTGCGCGAACAGCGCCTCGGGCGACTCGCTGTGGTGCTCGACCGCGCCGATGCCGCCGCCGTACGGGATGCGCACGACGACCGGCAGCTTGATCTTGCCGAGCGCGCGGGCGTGCATCTTCGCGAGCTGGGTGACGATCTGGTCGTAGGCCGGGAAGACGAAACCGTCGAACTGGATCTCCACGACGGGCCGGTAGCCGCGCAGGGCCAGACCGATCGCGGTGCCGACGATGCCGGACTCGGCGAGCGGGGTGTCGATGACCCGGTCCTCGCCGAAGTCCTTGAACAGGCCGTCGGTGACCCGGAAGACACCGCCGAGCTTGCCGACGTCCTCGCCCATGATCAGGACCTTGGAGTCGGTCTCCATCGCCTTGCGCAGCGACTCGTTGATCGCCTTGGCGATCGGCAACTTCTGTACGGCCATGGCTAGTTGCCCTCCCCGTCCGAGAACGACGCCTGGTAGGCGGCGAACTGGGCGCGCTCCTCGTCGACCAGCGCGTGGCCGTCGGCGTAGATGTTCTCGAAGATCGCCATCGGCTCGGGGTCGGGCATGGCGCGCACGGCCTCGCGCACCCGCTTGCCCAGCGTCTCCGACTCGGTCTCCAGCTCCTCGAAGAAGGCGGCGTCCGCGTGGCCGGCCTTCTCCAGGTAGCTGCGCAGGCGCAGGATCGGGTCCTTGGCCTCCCAGGCCTCGCGCTCCTCGTCGGCCCGGTACTTCGTCGGGTCGTCGGAGGTGGTGTGCGCGCCCATCCGGTAGGTGAACGCCTCGACCAGGGTGGGTCCTTCGCCCCGGCGGGCCCGCTCGAGGGCGGACCGCGTCACGGCCAGGCAGGCCAGCACGTCGTTGCCGTCGACCCGCACGCCGGGGAAGCCGAAGCCCTGCGCGCGCTGGTAGAGCGGCACGCGCATCTGCTTCTCGGTGGGCTCGGAGATGGCCCACTGGTTGTTCTGACAGAAGAACACGACGGGGGCGTTGTAGACGGCGGAGAAGGTGAAGGCCTCCGCCACGTCGCCCTGGCTGGAGGCGCCGTCGCCGAAGTAGGCGACGACCGCGCTGTCCGCGCCGTCCTTGGCGATGCCCATCGCGTACCCGGTCGCGTGCAGCGTCTGGGAGCCGATGACGATCGTGTACAGGTGGAAGTTGTTGCTGTTGGGGTCCCAGCCACCGTGGTTGACGCCACGGAACATGCCGAGCAGGTTCGTCGGGTCGACGCCACGGCACCAGGCGACGCCGTGCTCGCGGTAGGTCGGGAAGACGTAGTCGTCGTCCCGCAGCGCACGCCCGGAGCCGATCTGTGCGGCCTCCTGACCGAGCAGCGAGGCCCACAGGCCCAGTTCGCCCTGCCGCTGCAGGGCGGTGGCCTCGGCGTCGAAGCGCCGGGTCAGAACCATGTCGCGGTAGAGACCGCGCAGTTCTTCGGGGCTCAGGTCGACGTCGTAGTCAGGGTGCTCGACCCGCTCGCCCTCGGGCGTCAGCAGCTGTACGAGCTCGGGCTCGGCGGCCGTCTTCCTTGCGCCGGCCCCGGCGGTGCGCTTGCTGCTGCGTCGCGGTTTGCGCGCGGCAGTGCTCTCCACGGTCACGTGCGTGCTCCTCCGTCTGTCCGGCTCCCGGGTTCGCCGGTGAGCCTGGGGGTCCCCCCGGCTCGACCAGAGCTTGGGGGAGGCTCGCCTGTCCGTCTCAAGTGCACGGGGTGTGCGCGCTCGGCCGGGGATCAGGCGTGACAGGTGCCCCGGCGAGCGCCCTGACAAAAAGCACGTTACCCAGTGCTGCGCATTACTGCGAAACCCCACTTGACCTGCGATTTTGCTTGGATTTCCAAGTAAATCGAGAAAGTAGGGAACAGTCGCTGGTCACAGCCTTGCAGGCCGCCGGAACAACGGCACGTTATCCCGGCCGCGCAGGTTCGGGAAGGGGTCTCTTATGGCACCTTCCGGCGTCCTTCGGATGAATGTGTGAGACTGATTCCGTGCGCGAAACAGGCAAAATCACCGTATTCCTGCTCGACGACCACGAGGTGGTCCGTCGCGGCGTCCACGAAATGCTCTCCGTAGAGGACGACATCGAAGTGGTCGGCGAGGCCGGCACCGCGGCGGACGCCCTGGTCAGGATCCCCGCCACCCGTCCCGACGTCGCCGTGCTCGACGTACGGCTCCCGGACGGCAGCGGAGTCGAGGTCTGCCGCGAGATCCGTTCGCAGAACGAGGACATCAAGTGCCTGATGCTCACCTCGTTCGCGGACGACGAGGCCCTCTTCGACGCGATCATGGCCGGCGCCTCGGGGTACGTCCTCAAGGCGATCCGGGGCAGCGAACTCCTCACGGCCGTGCGTGACGTGGCGGCGGGCAAGTCGCTGCTCGACCCGGTGGCCACCGCCCGGGTCCTGGAGCGGCTGCGCGACGGCGGCAAGAGCAAGGGCGACGACCGCCTGGCCAACCTCACCGAGCAGGAGCGCAAGATCCTCGACCTCATCGGCGAGGGTCTGACCAACCGCGTGATCGGCGAGCGCCTGCACCTCGCGGAGAAGACGATCAAGAACTACGTCTCCTCGCTGCTCTCCAAGCTCGGCATGGAACGCCGCTCCCAGGCCGCCGCGTATGTGGCCCGCATCCAGGCGGAGAAGAACCACTGACCCCCTGAGCGCCCTTCCTGACGGCGTCCGGCCCGTGCGGCGCCCCGCGTGCGGAACCCCGCCATTCGGGACCTACGGCCCGGACGCGTGGGGCGCCGGGCTCTTCCAGCGGGCCGGTGCCGGGCGCGAGGGTGGGGGCATGTCCTCCGAGGAAGCCCGCGCCATCGAGCTGCTCGGCCGTGTCCCGTACGGCCGCGTGGCAACCAGCATGCGAGCCCTGCCGTTCGTGGCCCCGGCCCGCCACATCGTGGTCGACGGCTGCGTGCTGCTGCGGCTGCACGCGGGGCTCGGCTACCACCACGCCTGCCTGGGCAGCGTGGTCGCCTACGGCGCCGACAACCTCAGCACCGGCGAGCAGGACGTCTGGTCGGTGCAGTTCACCGGCACCGCGGAGCCCTTCGAGCCCACCGCCGCGCAGCTGGAGCTGTTCGGCACGGACCCGCGCGAGGTCGACGGGGAGCCCTTCGACGCCGTGTACATGCGGATCGAACCCCAGTTCGTGACCGTCCATTCGCTGGACTACTCCACAGAGCGCCGACTCAAACACGTTGCGTGATCTAACATCTGACGAGTGCCGCGCTCATCTGCAACTCCACCCGTGGGCGAGCTCCTGCGCCGCTACGAGGCCCCCGGTGAGCCGCTCTCCTGCGAACGGGTCGCCCAGGGCCTGCTGAACCGCGGCTACCGGCTCGCCACCACCCGCGGCGACTACTTCCTCAAGCACCACCTGGACGGCGACCACGAGGCCATCGCCCGCCAGCACCGCGCCACCGAACGCCTCCAGGCCCTCGGCGTGCCCGTCGCCCCGCCCGTCCCGGACGCCGACGGCGACACCGTCGCGGTGATCGGCGGCCACTGCTACGCGCTGCACCCCTGGGTGCACGGCCGCCACCGCGACGGTGCCCAGCTCTGCACCGTGGAGTCCCGCAGGCTCGGCGCGCTGCTCGGGCTCGTGCACACCTGCCTGGCCCAGGTCATGGAGCCCGACGTGTCCCCGGCGGAGCACCTCAGCGCCGACCCCGCCGACACCCTCGCCCTCATCGACGACCTGGTGGCGCGGGCCCGCAGGCACCAGCCCCGTGACGCCTTCGACGAGCTCGCCGAGCACCGCCTCCTGGAGCGCCGCTTACTGCTCGGGCTGCACGCCCACCGCCGCCCGGCGGCCCCCGCGACCGGCGCCTGGGTGCACGGCGACTTCCACCCGCTGAACCTGCTGTACCGGGGCGAGGGCCGCTCGGCCGAACCCGCCGCGATCGTCGACTGGGACCGGCTCGGCGTCCAGCCCCGCGCCGAGGAGGCGGTCCGGGCCGCCGCGATCTTCTTCGTCCGCCCCTCGGGCGAGCTGGAACTGGCGAAGGTACGCGCCTACGCCCGCGCCTATCGCCGGGCCGCCGGCGCCGACGCCGAGGAACTGGCGGCCGCCGTGCACCGGGTGTGGTGGGAGCGCCTCAACGACTTCTGGATCCTGCGCTGGCGCTACCAGCTGCACGACCGAAGGGCCGACCCGCAGTTTCCTGCGGCGTCGGCCCTTGCGGTCTGGTGGACCCGCGAGTACGAGGCGGTGTGCGAGGCCTTCGCGGGGTGAGGGGTCCCGCTCAGGTCAGGGGTTAGCCGGCGGCGTGCCGCCGGAGCCGGACGAGGTGCCCTTGCTCGTGCCCTGGTCCGCACCGGACGAGGTGCCCTTGCTCGTGCCCTGGTCCGCACCGGACGAGGTGCCCTTGCTCGTGCCCTGGTCCGCACCGGACGAAGTGCCCTGGTCGGTGCCCGCACTCGTACCGGACGTCGTGCCCTGATCCGTGCCCTCGCTCGTCCCCGACGACGTTCCCTGGTCGGTGCCCGGCGAGTGCGAGGACTGCGACTTGCTCGGCGTCGGTGAGGCGGAGCGCGACCGGTGACGCGAGGGCGACTCGCCGTTGCCGTTCGAGCTGTTGCCGTAGGTCTGGCCCTGGCTGGTGCCCGGGGTGTCCGGCGTCGAGGGGGTGTCGGAGGCGGAGACCGACGGCGAGGTCTTCGGGGAGTTCGAGGTCGTGCCCCCGCCGCCACCGGAGCTTCCGCCCGTGTTCTGCGTGGCGTTCAGGGCGAAGGCCACGCCCGCGGCGATCGCGACGATCGCGAGCACCACGAACAGCACCATCTTGCCGCCCCGGCCGCCGCCGCCCTGCTTGCGGCCGCCGTGGTCGTAGCCGTCGTAACCGCCGTCGTTCGGGTTCATCGGCGGCAGGATCGGGCCGCCGAACTGCGAGGTCTCCCCGTGCATCGGGTGGCCCATGGCCGCCGTCGCGCCGGGGCTGCCCATCGCGGGGGTGTGGGCGCCCTCGTGCATCAGCTCGACCGGGCCGGTGTTCCAGGTACCGGTGTGGCCGCCCTGCGCCTGGAGCATCTGCAGGCCGTACTGGACCAGGCCGCGCATCTCCTCGGCGGACTGGAAACGGTCGTCCGGGTCCTTGGCGAGAGAACGCATGACGAGGCCGTCGAGTTCGGGCGGCGCCACATGGGCCACCTGCGACGGCGGCACCGGCATGTCCTGGACGTGCTGGTAGACCACGCTCAGCGGCGTCTCACCGATGAACGGGGGCCGCAGCGCGAGGAGTTCGTACAGCAGGCAGCCCGTGGCGTACAGGTCGGAGCGGTGGTCGACGGCCTTGCCGAGCGCCTGCTCCGGCGAGAGGTACTGCGGGGTGCCCATGACCATGCCGGTCTGGGTCATCGTCGACTGGGCGCCGTGCAGCGCCCGCGCGATGCCGAAGTCCATCACCTTGACCGCGCCCGTGTCCGTGATGATCACGTTGGCGGGCTTGATGTCCCGGTGCACGATGCCGTGCTGGTGCGAGTAGGCGAGCGCCTCCAGGACACCGGAGACGATGATCAGCGCCTGCTCCGGCGGCGGGGCGTCCGCGTCGACCAGGAGGTCGCGGATGGTGCGGCCCTCGACCAGCTCCATCACGATGTACGGGACGGTCTGGCCGCCCACGAAGTCCTCACCGGAGTCGTACACGGCGACCACCGCGTGGTGGTTGAGCCCGGCCACCGACTGTGCCTCACGCGTGAAGCGCGCCTTGGACACCGGGTCCTCGGCCAGGTCGGCGCGCAGCAGCTTCACGGCGACGGTGCGGCCCAGACGCACGTCCTCGGCGGCGAACACCTCCGCCATGCCGCCTCGGCCGAGGCGGTGCGTGAGGCGGTAACGGCCGTCGCCGACGAGTCCGCCGACCCACGACTCGTGGTCCTGCGCATCGGCCATCCCGGCGCCGTTTCCGTCGGGTTCGGGTGCCATCAGTCCTCGCCGTCGTATCTGGCCGCGTCCGCGGTCTTCTTTACGGTCTTCCGTCGTGCTCATCACCTGGTTGTGCAGTAGTGCACGCTACAGCGTTCGCAAGGGGCGCCGGTCCGGGATGGACCGGCCATCCAATCGGTTCCGCGTGTACCCATGCAAATCCCGTACGTTTTCGATGCTGGTCCTGTAACGCTTGCGAGACTCTTCCAGCGCGTACGGTCACGGAACGGGCACGCGGCTTGACGTGACCGACCCCTCGGGCAGACTTGGCCTGAAAAATCGAGGATCGGCACTGGCCACCGCGCCAAGGGGGAAGCACAGTCATGAGCCAGGACGGCGCACACGGCCGCTATGCGGGCGGTTCCATCGCGGGCGGGCGCTACCAGCTGCGCGACCTCCTCGGCGAGGGCGGCATGGCGTCGGTGTACCTCGCGTACGACTCCGCTCTCGACCGCCATGTCGCCATCAAGACGCTGCACACCGAACTCGGCCGGGAACAGTCGTTCCGCGAGCGGTTCCGCCGCGAGGCCCAGGCCGTCGCCAAGCTGCAGCACACCAACATCGTCTCCGTCTTCGACACCGGCGAGGACACGGTGACGTTCAGCGGCTCCGCCGAGGACGGCGGGGTGATGCCGTACATCGTCATGGAGTACGTGGAGGGCGAGCCGCTCGGCTCGACGCTGCACCGCGACATCCAGCAGTACGGCGCGATGCCCGCCGACAAGGCCCTCAAGGTGACCGCCGACGTGCTGGCCGCCCTGGAGGCCAGCCACGAGATGGGCCTGGTCCACCGGGACATCAAGCCGGGCAACGTGATGATGACCAAGCGCGGCATCGTCAAGGTGATGGACTTCGGCATCGCCCGTGCGATGCAGTCCGGCGTCACCTCCATGACGCAGACCGGCATGGTCGTCGGCACTCCCCAGTACCTGTCGCCCGAGCAGGCCCTCGGCCGCGGCGTGGACGCCCGCTCCGACCTGTACTCGGTCGGCATCATGCTCTTCCAGCTCCTGACCGGGCGGATCCCCTTCGACGCCGACTCGCCGCTGGCGATCGCGTACGCGCACGTCCAGGAGGAGCCGGTCGCGCCGTCCTCCCTCAACCGGTCGATCACCCCGGCGGTGGACGCGCTGGTCGCCCGCGCCCTGAAGAAGAACCCGAACGAGCGCTTCCCGAGCGCCCAGGCCATGCACGACGAGATCCACCGGATCGCCTCGGCGGGCCAGACGGGCGCCGCGCCGGTCATCACCGGCGGCGCCCCGCCGGTCAGCGGCACGGGGGTCGGCGCGACGGTCTTCCCGCCGCTCGACTCGCAGGCCGCGCCCGGGCTCCAGGGTCGTGTGCAGACGCCGTACCCGTCGGGCCCCTACGGCCCGCCCACCCCCGCGCCGACCCCGCAGCCGCAGCCCTCGTACGGCTATCCGCAGCAGCCCGCCCCGATGGCCGCCCAGACACCGCCGCCGTACTCGATGTCCCCGGCGCAGCCGTCCGCGACGGGATCGGGCGGTTCGAAGCGGAACACCCCGGTGATCGTGGGCGCGGTCGCGGTGGCTCTGCTCGCGGTCGGCGGTCTGATCACGGCGCTGACGCTGAACAACAAGGACGACACCGGGGGCGGCGGCGGTGACGCCAAGGCCAGCAGTTCCGCGGCGGCCGGCCACAAGGGGCCGGAGCGCGAGCGCACGATGGACTCCGACAAGTGCACCTCGCCGCAGACCTCCACGCTCGACCCGGGCAAGGTCCAGGCGCCCGACTTCTCCTACAAGGACATCCTGTCGGTGAAGTCCTGCATCCAGGCCGCTGGCTGGAAGGTCAACACCGAGACGGTCGACAACGGCCAGTGGGGCCAGGACGTGGTCATCACCCAGTTCCCGGCGGCCGGTGTGGACGTGGACAAGAAGAACGCCCAGTTCACACTCCAGATCTCCTCGGGCAACGCGCCCGCGCAGTAGACGCGCACGGCTCGTCCGACGAAGGCCCGGCACCCTGGTGCCGGGCCTTCGCGCGTAGGTGGCGGGTGACGGCCCGGCCCGTTCGGCGCAGGCCCGACGGCTCCCGGGATGCCGGGCAACTCCCCCCGTGTGACGCTGATTCGGTCACCCAGGCGTTACACGTCCGTACGGGAGGGGGCCCTCGCATGGCTCCAGGGGTCCGGTCGCTCACGGCGGCCGTTTCGCTGACGGGAGCGCTGCTCCTGACGCCCCTGCCGTACGCGGTCGCCACAGGCGTCCCCTCGCCCGGCCCGCCCTCCAGTGCGGTTCCCTCCGGCACGGCACGCCCGTCGCCGCGCACCGACCCATCGCCGCGCGCGGACCCCTCGCTGCGCGCCGCTTCCTCACCGCAGGCCGTCTCCGAGGAGCAGCACCTCGCGGGCAGCCGGGCGGGCGAGGGCCGGACCCGGCCGGGCCGCCTGGAGCCGCAGCAGAACCTGTACCCGGACGCTTCCGACGTGCTGGCCCCCGACGAGGCGGCCTCCGAAGGTACGGCCCCGGCCCAGGAGCCGGGCAACCCGCCGCCCCCCGCACAGGTCCGGCCCGCCGAACCTCCACCACCATCCCCAGCGCCGATGGCCACCCCCACCGCCGACGGGGTGCTGCCCACGCCCCGCCACCATCACCAGCCGCAGGCGCTTCCCAGCAATTCCGACCTGCGGGCCCACGTCCTCTCGCTGGGGGCGGGGCTCACCCTGACCGGGCTTGGGCTCGGGTTTCTGGCACTGCGGCTGCGCAGGCCGTGAACCGGGCGACCATTCCCACCGGGTGGTTGCCGTTTCACGTGAAACATCGTCTGCCCGGTGGGAATGGTCGCCCGTGAAGCGGTGGATCAGGCCTTCCCGGGGGCACAACGTGATGTGAGGCACGTGTGCGAGAGAATGGGCGGCATGGAGATGCCGAGGAACGATAAGTCGCCGGACAGCCCCCACATCCTGGTCGTAGGCCAGGACGGTATGGCCATCGGCGGTGGAGACGACGAGTCCCGCGAGGTCCCGGTGACGGAAATGGTCGAACAGCCCGCGAAGGTCATGCGTATCGGCAGCATGATCAAGCAGCTCCTGGAGGAAGTCCGCGCGGCTCCTCTCGACGAGGCGAGCCGCGTTCGCCTGAAGGACATCCACGCCTCTTCGGTGAAGGAGCTGGAAGACGGCCTGGCGCCGGAGCTGGTCGAGGAGCTGGAGCGGCTCTCCCTGCCGTTCACGGAGGAGGCGATCCCCTCCGAGGCCGAACTGCGCATCGCTCAGGCCCAGTTGGTGGGCTGGCTCGAAGGTCTCTTCCACGGGATCCAGACGGCTCTGTTCGCCCAGCAGATGGCGGCCCGCGCCCAGTTGGAGCAGATGAGGCGCGCGCTGCCGCCCGGGTCGTCGCACGAGGACGACGAGGAGGACGGCCCGCATGCGGGCGCCCGATCGGGCCCGTACCTGTAAGCAGGCCCGCCGGACACGGCATGGGAGAGGGGGCGCCATTCCGGCGCCCCCTCTCCGCGTTCGCACGGCCCGTCAGGCCGTGAGCAGCACCTTGCCGACGTGGCTGGAGGCTTCGAGCACCCGGTGCCCCTCGGCCGCGTCCGCGAGCGGCAGCGTCCGGTCCACGACGGGACGCACCCGGCCTCCCGAGATCAGCGGCCACACGTGCTCGCGCACGGCCGCCACGATGGCCGCCTTCTCCGCCGCGGGGCGGCCGCGCAGCGAGGTCGCGGTGACCGCGGCCCGCTTGGTGAGCAGCGCGCCCAGGTTCAGCTCGGCCTTGGCGCCGCCCTGCAGGCCGATGATGGCGAGGCGCCCGTTGACCGCGAGGGCCCGCACGTTCCGCTCCAGGTACTTCGCGCCCATGATGTCGAGGATGACATCGGCGCCGACGCCGTCCGTGGCCTTCAACACCTCGTCCACGAAGTCCTGTTCGCGGTAGTCGATCAGGATGTCCGCGCCGAGCTCGGCGCAGCGCGCCAGTTTGTCGGGGCCGCCCGCGGTGACCGCGACCTTGGCGCCGACCGCCTTGCCGAGCTGGATCGCCATGGTGCCGATCCCGCTGGCCCCGCCGTGCACCAGGAGTGTCTCGCCGGGCCGCAGGTGGGACACCATGAACACGTTGGACCAGACGGTGCAGACGACCTCGGGCAGGGCCGCCGCCGAGGCCAGGTCCACGCCCTCGGGGACGGGCAGCAGCTGCCCGGCCGGCACGGCCACCTTCTGGGCGTAGCCGCCGCCGCTCAGCAGGGCGCACACCTCGTCGCCGACGCTCCACCCGGACACTCCGGGGCCGAGCGCGGCGATCCGCCCCGAGCACTCCAGACCCGGGTAGGGGGAGGCGCCGGCCGGCGGGTTGTAGAAGCCCTGTCGCTGGAGCACATCGGCACGGTTGACTGCGGCGGCGGCCACCTCGACGAGGACCTCGCCCTCGCCCGGTACGGGATCGGGCACCTCGGCCCAGACCAGTGCCTCGGGACCGCCCGGCTCAGGAATCGTGATCGCATACATGCGGCCGACGCTACTCCGGACCGTCCTCCGCCGCCGTACCGCCGGCTCGTACGATCGTGATGAGCCGGTCGGTCAGCTGGAGCGGGCTCGCCTTGACGTCGTCGTACGCCAGCAGCCGGTGGCCGCGCAGCACGCTCACCACCAGGTCGTCGGTGTCCCGCACTCCGCGTCCGACCTCGCTCTTCTTCACGGGCCGCTCCACCATGTCGAGCCCGCTGCCCTGCTGGATCAGGTCCTCCATCACGGCGCCGGCGCTCGGGCTGAGCACGGAGAGGCCGAGCAGCCGGCCGGCGGCGCTGGCGCTGGTGATGACGGCGTCCGCGCCGGACTGGCGCAGCAGCGGCGCGTTCTCCTCCTCCCGCACGGCGGCGACGATCTTCGCGCCCCGATTCAGCTGGCGGGCCGTCAGCGTGACCAGGACGGCGGTGTCGTCGCGCTGAGTGGCGATGATGACCCGGCCGGCCTTCTGCACCTCGGCCCGCAGGAGTACGTCGCTGCGGGTGGCGTCGCCGATGACGCCGACGAAGCCTTCCGCATTGGCGGTCTCGATCACCTTGGCGCTCGGGTCGACGATGACGACCTGGTCCTTCTTCAGGCCCCTCGCGCACAGGGTCTGGATCGCCGAGCGGCCCTTCGTCCCGAAGCCGACGACGACGGTGTGCTGTCGCAATTGAGCCTTCCAGCGGTTGAGCCGCCACTCTTCGCGGGTCCGTTCGGTGAGGACCTCGAGAGTGGTTCCGACGAGGATGATCAGGAACAGCACGCGCAGCGGTGTGACCAGCAGGATGTTGGTGAGCCGGGCGCTGTCGCTGTAGGGGACGATGTCGCCGTAGCCCGTCGTGGAGAGCGTGACGGTGGCGTAGTAGACGGCGTCGAGGAAGTCGACCTTGCCGTTGGCGTTGTCGTGATAGCCGTCTCGGTCGATCCAGACGATGAGCGTCGTCAGCATCAGCACGGCGAGCGCCATCAGGATCCGCTTGGCGACCTGGCGCAGCGGCCGGTCGACGACCCGGCGGGGCAGTGCCACCCGCCGGGTGATCAGGTGCTCGCCCGCTTGGCGGGCCATGACGTCATGGCCGGGCAGTTTCACGTGAAACGCCCTTCAGCAGGCGGCGAGTTGAGGGTCAGGATGTGGTGTTTCACGTGAAACAGCCTTTGTGGTGGCGGGAGTTGGCGGAGGGGTGGTTCGCGAAGGCGGCCCCGCGTTTCACGTGAAACACCCACCGCCCGAGCCCGCCTGAGACCACGGAAGGTCGAGGATCTCGACCTCCTCACCGGCCCGCGCCCCGCCGGGGGCCACGACCGCGAGCCCGTCGGCGGCCGCGATGCCGCGCAGCATCGCCGGGCCGTTGTAGTGCAGCGGCACCACCCGTTCCGCGCGGTGCACCACCGGGACGAGCCGGGTGTCGTGCGGATGCCCCTGCACCTCGTTGCGCAGCGGCGCGGTGTACGTCACCGGCTTGGGCCGCCCGGCGAGTTCCCGCAGGAGCGGTTCGGCCAGGGTGAGGAGCCCGGAGACCGCGGCGAGCGGGTTGCCGGGCAGCCCCACCAGATGCTTGCCCACCCCGATCTGGGCGAGCAGCATGGGGTGGCCCGGCCGCACCGCGACGCCGTCGACGAGGAGCTCGGCTCCCGCCTTGCGCAGCACGGGGTGGACGTGATCGACGGGGCCGGCCGCCGTGCCGCCCGTCGTGATCACCAGGTCGGCCGAGGAGCTGGTGACGGCGGCGAGCAGCGCCCCCGCGTCGTCCTTCAGGCGGCGGGTTCCGATGACGTCGGCGCCCAGCGCCCGCAGCCAGAACCCGAGCATCGGTCCGAGCGCGTCGCGGATCAGCCCGTCGTGCGGAAGCCCCTGGGTGAGCAGCTCGTCGCCGAGGACCAGGATCTCGACCCGGGGCCGCGGCACCGTGCTCAGCTCGTCGTATCCGGCGGCCGCGGCGAGGCCGAGCACGGCCGGGGTGACCAGCGCGGTGGCGGGCAGCAGTACGTCGCCCGAGCGGCACTCCTGGCCGCGCGGACGGATGTCCTGGCCGTGCAGCACCACGCGGTCGGCCTGGAGCTGGGTGCGCGCCTGGTCGCTGCGGGCGTGTTCGCTGCGGATCACCGCCGTGGCGCCGGCGGGGATGCGGGCCCCGGTGGCGATGCGTACCGCCTCGCCGTCGGCGAGGGTGCCGGGTGCGGAGTGTCCGGCGAGGACGCCGCCGTCCCGCACCGCCCAGGGGCCGGGTCCCGCGACGGCCCAGCCGTCCATGGCGGAGGTGTCGAAGGAGGGCAGGTCGGTCAGCGCGGTGAGCGGCTGGGTGAGGACCTCGCCCAGGGCCGACTCCAGCGGCACCCGGTGGGAGTGGCCCGGAGCGGCGCGGCCGGCCCGGGCCGCCACCGCACGGGCGTCGTCCCAGACCGCTGCCGGGCGGCGGGGAGCCGTGCGGTCGGACGGCGGCCCGGGCTCGGCGGAGCCTCCGCCGGCGGGCGGGGTCTCGTGTTCGGGGGGCGCGGGCGGGGCTTCGCGCAGCAGGGCGAGGGCTTCGTCGGATCCGTCGTCGGCCCCCGCGCTCCGGGCGGTCATCCGGCGTCGTTCGTCGGGCCGTCGGCGGCCTCGGTCTCGGCCGCCCAGCGCAGGGCGAGCGCGGCCGCCTTGTGGGCCGACTCCGCCACGTCCTTGCCCGAGCCGCCCGCCTGCGCGGCCGCGTAACCCACCAGGAAGGTGGTGAGGGGGGCGGCGGGCCGGGCGACGCCGTGGGCGGCGTCCCTGGCCAGGTCGAGCAGGACACGGGTGTCGACGTCCAGCTCGATGCCGAGTTCGTCCTTGACTGCGGTGATCCATTCGTCCAGCACGTCCCCATGGTCCCTGATCCGGGCCCGAGCGGCGGCGAGGTCCTCCCAGGTGTCGCAGTCGAACGAGGCGAGCGGGTCCGCCTCGACGCGGGCGAGTTCGAGTTCACGGGTGAGCAGCCGTAACGGGAGCCCGGCCAGCGAGCCGTGCTCGCCGGCGATCCGCGCGAGTCCGCGGCGCAGTGGTTCGGCGCGATAGACGGCGACCAGCGGCTGGTCGCGGCCGTCGGCGTCGGTGCAGAGCGCGCCGTCGCCGCCGACGCGCCGCAGTTCGCCGAGGAGGGCGTCGACCGTCGGAGCGGCCAGGAACGGCAGATCGGCCGAGAGCACGAGGACGTTCCCGGCCGATGTGCGGCGCACCCCGGCGTCCAGGGCGGCCAGCGGCCCGCCGCCGGCCGGCTCCTCGCGCGTCCACACCACGGGCCGCGCGGTGGGCCGCCGGCCGCCGACCACCACGGTGGTGGCGGCACCGGCGCAGGCGGTCAGCACCCGGTCGAGCAGCGCCCGGCCGCCCACGCTGAGCCCTGGTTTGTCGGCGCCGCCCAGCCGCTTGGCGGCGCCTCCGGCGAGTACTACGGCGTCATACGCGGGTGCTGCGGCGTCATACGCGGTCATCCCCCGAGTATGTGCTGCCGGACGATCACGACCACCCCCGCGAACGTCCCGAGTTCGCGGGGACGTTCGTCACAGCGTGCGCAGCAGGACCGCCGGGTGTTCCACGCAGTCCGCGACGTAGCGCAGGAAGCCGCCCGCGGTGCCGCCGTCGCACACCCGGTGATCGAAGGTGAGGGAGAGCTGGACCACTTGGCGCACGGCGAGCTCGCCCTCGTACACCCAGGGCTTGGGGATGATGCGGCCCACGCCCAGCATCGCCGCCTCGGGGTGGTTGATGATCGGCGTGGAACCGTCGACGCCGAACACCCCGTAGTTGTTCAGGGTGAAGGTGCCTCCGGTCAGCTCGGCCGGGGTCAGTGTGCCGGTGCGGGCCGCCTCGGTGAGCCGGGCCAGCTCGGCGCCGACCGAGTCGACGTTGCGGCCGTGGGCGTCGCGGACGACCGGGACGACCAGGCCGCGCTCGGTCTGGGCCGCGAAGCCCAGGTGCACCTCGGGGATCCGCACGATCTCGCGGGCCGCCGTGTCCACCGTCGAGTTGAGCTCGGGGTACCGGGCGAGGGCCGCCGTGCAGATCCGGGCGAGCAGCGCGAGGACGGACACCTTGGGGCCGCCCGCGTGGTTCATCGCGGCGCGGGCCGCCATCAGCTCCGTGGCATCGGCGTCCACCCAGCAGGTGGCGTCGGGGATTTCGGTGCGGCTGCGGCTGAGCTTTTCGGCGACCGCGCCGCGAATGCCCTTCAGGGCGATGCGCTCACCGGCGGGAGCCGCGGCGGGCGCCGCGGCTGCGGCAGGCGTGGCGACGGACGCGGCGGGCTCGGGAGCCGGGGCCCGCACGGCGGATTCGACGTCCACGCGCAGGATCAGGCCCTGGGGGCCGGTCCCGCGCAACTCCCGCAGATCCAGGCCGTGTTCACGGGCCAGTTTGCGCACCAAGGGCGAGATGACCGGCACGGGCCCCGGCGCCTGCGCGGGGGCGCTGTCCACCACGACCGCCACAGCGGGCGCGGGCGCTGTCGCGGGCCGCACGCGGGAGCGGCGCCGGGTGGTGGCCGCGGCCGTCCCGTAGCCGACCAGGACGTTGCCCGAGTACTCGGAGGACTCGGCGTCCTCGGCCTCCGACCGCTCCTGCGGCGGACCGACCGCGACCGTCAACAGGGGAGCGCCGACCGGCAGTTCGGTGCCCTCCTCGCCGAAGCGGGCGGTGACGACACCGCCGTAGGGGCAGGGCACCTCGACCATCGCCTTGGCCGTCTCCACCTCGACCACCGGCTGGTCCACGGCCACCACCTCGCCGACCTCGACGAGCCAGCGCACGATCTCCGCCTCGGTGAGCCCCTCTCCGAGGTCGGGCAGCTTGAACTCGAGCACCTTCGGCATCAGTGCTCCGCCTCCCACTGCAGCCGCGCCACCGCGTCCAACACCCGGTCCACGCCGGGCAGATGGTGCTTCTCCAGCATCGGCGGCGGGTAGGGGATGTCGAAGCCCGCGACCCGCAGCACGGGTGCCTCCAGGTGGTGGAAGCAGCGCTCGGTGACGCGCGCGGCGATCTCGGCGCCGGGGCCGGCGAAGCCGGCCGACTCGTGGACGACCACGGCCCGCCCGGTGCGCCGCACCGAAGCGCACACCGTCTCGTCGTCGAACGGCACCAGGGAGCGCAGATCGACGACTTCGAGGTCCCAGCCCTCCTCGCGGGCCGCCTCGGCGGCCTCCAGGCACACCGGCACGGACGGCCCGTAGGTGAGGAGCGTGGCGCTGCGCCCGGCGCGCCGCACGACCGCCTTGCCGATGGGTTCGACGGGCGCGGGGTCCTGCGGCGACCAGTCGGACTTCGACCAGTACAGCCGCTTGGGCTCGAGGAAGACGACCGGGTCGTCGCAGGCGATGGCTTCCCTGAGCAGGCCGTACGCGTCCTCCACGGTGGCGGGCGTGACGACCTTCAGGCCGGGCGTGGCCATGTAGTAGGCCTCGCTGGAGTCGCTGTGGTGCTCGACGCCGCCGATGCCGCCGCCGTAGGGCACGCGCACCACGATGGGCATCGCCATGGCGCCCCGGGTGCGGTTGCGCATCTTGGCGACGTGGCTGATGAGCTGCTCGAACGCCGGGTAGGCGAAGGCGTCGAACTGCATCTCGACGACGGGCCGCAGCCCGTACATCGCCATGCCGACGGCCGTGCCCAGGATGCCGGCCTCGGCGAGCGGGGTGTCGGTGCAGCGGTCCTCGCCGAACTCCTTGGCGAGCCCGTCGGTGACCCGGAAGACGCCGCCCAGGGTGCCGACGTCCTCCCCGAGGACGTGGACGGTCGGGTCCTCGGCCATGGCGTCACGCATCGCGCGCTGCAGGGCCTGCGCCATGGTGGCGGGTTTTCTGTCGGTGGCGGTGGTCATCACCGGGCCTCGGCTTCCAGCTCGGCGCGCAACTGGGCCGCCTGCTCGCGCAGTTGACCGCTCTGTGCGGTGTAGACCTCGGCGAACAGGTCCATGGGGTTCAGGGACGGCTCGGCGTTCATCTGCTCGCGCAGGGCCGCGGCCATGGTCTCGGCGGCCTCGGCGGCGGCACGTATGCCGTCCTCGTCGATCAGGCCGCGGGCGGTCAGCTCGCCCTCCAGGAGGCGGATCGGGTCGTGGTCGCGCCAGGCGTCGACCTCGGCGGAGCCCCGGTAGCGCGTCGCGTCGTCGGCGTTGGTGTGCGCCTCCATGCGGTACGTGACGGCCTCGATGAGGGTGGGGCCGCCGCCGCGCCGGGCCCGGCCGACGGCCTCGGAGAGCACCTGGTGCACGGCCGGCGCGTCGTTGCCGTCCACCAGGCGGCCCGGCATTCCGTAGCCGACGGCCTTGTGGGCGAGGGAGGGCGCGGCGGTCTGCTTGGCGAGCGGCACGGAGATCGCGAAGCCGTTGTTCTGGACCAGGAAGACCACCGGGGCCTGCCAGACGGCCGCGAAGTTCAGCGCCTCGTGGAAGTCGCCCTCGCTGGTGCCTCCGTCGCCGACCAGGGCGAGCGCCACCACGTCGTCGCCCTTGAGGCGGGCCGCGTGGGCCAGGCCCACGGCGTGCGGCAGCTGGGTGGCGAGCGGGGTGCACAGGGGCGCGATGCGGTGCTCGCGGGGGTCGTAGCCGGTGTGCCAGTCGCCGCGCAGCAGCGTCAGGGCCTGCACGGGATCCAGGCCGCGGGCGACGGCGGCGAGGGTGTCGCGGTAGCTCGGGAACAGCCAGTCGCGCTCCTCCAGGGCCAGCGCGGCGGCGACCTCGCAGGCCTCCTGGCCGGTCGACGAGGGGTACACGGCGAGGCGGCCCTGCTTGGTGAGGGCGGTCGCCTGCGCGTTGAAGCGGCGGCCGCGGACCAGCTCGGCGTACAGCTTCAGCATCAGCGCGCGGTCGAGCTCGGCTCCGGTGCCGAGGACCCGGAACGGCTCGGCGTCCGGGAGGAGCGGCGCGGGGTCGGTGCGGGGCCTCCAGGCGGGGGGAGGGGTCGGCCGGTATGCGGCGGCACCGGGGAGCTCTTGGACCGTCATGCCAATGCACCTCCTTGTCGGAGCGGACATCCAGGGCGAGGCGCGACTGTGACGCCCCTCACCTACCGATTGTTCGGTCGTGGACGCATTTTGGCTACAGGCACCTTCAGCCTGTGGACAAACGGTTCTCCACAGCCTGGGATGGGAACAGGTCGTCCACAACAGGAAGGCGGGGGGACATGGCAGCTGAACAAATGGCCACCGGCGAGAACCGGCCGGTGCCGCCACGCCCGCTGGACCAGATCGATCACGACATCCTGCGCATCCTGCAGACCGACGGCCGGGCCTCGATACGCTCCGTGGCCGAGCGGGTGCACGTCTCGCGCGCCAACGCCTACGCGCGCATCAACCGGCTCGTCGAGGACAGCGTGATCCGCGGCTTCACCGCGCGCGTGGACCACGAGCGGGCGGGCCAGGGCGCGGCCGCGTACATCACGCTCAAGATCGTGCAGAACTCCTGGCGCACCGTCCGCGAACAGCTCAAGGAGCTGCCGGGGGCCGCCCACATCGCCCTGGTGAGCGGGGACTTCGACGTGCTGCTCCTGGTGCACACGCCGGACAACAGGGCGCTGCGCGAGCTGGTCCTGACGCGGATCCAGTCCATCCCCGAGGTGCTGTCGACGCGCACGCTGCTGGTGTTCGAGGAGACCGACCTGGACCCGGCGTAGGGCCGTGGCCGCGGCTGCCGTCCGCAGTACTTACTGCTGACCCGAGTACTTACTGCCGACCCGAGTGCTTACTGCTGACGAGCTACGGCTCGGCACCCGCGGCCCCGCCGCTCAGGTGCAGTACTTCTTCAGGAAGGCGAGCACGGTGTCCCAGTTGGCCGGGGTGGCCAGCAGGGCCACGCCGTGTGCCGCGGTGCCCTTGACCTGGACGAGCCGGTTCTCCGGGGCCTTGGCGCTGGCCCCGCTCAGCTCGCGGGCGGCCGTGGTGAAGGTGCCGTCCTGGTCGCCGGCCATGTAGAGGACCGGCACGGTGAGGTTCTCGACGGCTTCGCGCGCGTCCATCGAGCCGTACCTCTCGGGGGCGGAAAGGGCGACCACCGCGTCCGGTTTCAGGGGCATGCGGGTGGCCGCCTGGAGAGTGGCGGTGCCGCCCTTGGAGGCGCCCATGAGCAGCAGTTTCCAGGCGCCCTCGGCGCGCAGGGTGGCGGCCGCGCCCTCGATCTCGGCGGCCTCGTCGTCCGTGGTGCTGTTGACGGCGAGGACCCGGAAGCCGGCCTTGCCGAGTTCGACGGCCTTGTCCTTCCACTGGCAGACGTTTCCGTCGGCCTGGTGGGCGAGGACGATCCCGGTGTTGCCGCTGCCGGTCAGAAAGCCGCCCGTGGGCGCCCCGGTCGCGCTCTTGAAGACGACGGAGCCCGCCATGGCCTGCGCGGGCGTCAGACAGCCGAAGTCGTCACCCTTGACCGGGGCCGGCGCGGCGGACGGCACTCCGGCCTTCTTGACGGCGGCCCGCGTGTCCTGCGACCGGCCCGCCGCGTCGTCCTTGCCGCTCCCGCCGCCGCATCCGGCCAGCGTCAGGCCCACGAGCAGCACCGTGGCACAGCCGGACACAAGGGACGCAGGAGTTCGCAAGGCAGCCATGACCGTGGATGTTGATCCGCTTCGGTGTCTCAGTCAACGGCACCGGGACTCAGTGGCCGGTCCGCAACCCCTCGAAGGCCATCCGCACCACGGTATCGGCCACCTGGTCCCCGTCCGCCTCCCCCTCGCGCTGCGGCCGGTACCACTCCACCAGCGAGTTGACCATGCCGAAGAGCAGCCGGGTCGCCAGGCGAATGTCCAGGTCGGCGCGGAGATCCCCGTCCGCCACTGCCGCCTTGAGCAGATCGGAGACACGCTGGTCGAACTCCCGGCGGCGCTCCATCGCCCAGCGTTCCGTCTTGGTGTTACCGCGGACGCGCAACAGCAGAGTGACGTAGGGAAGTTCCGCCGTCAGGACTTCGACCGTACGTCGAGTGACGTACTCGACCCGCTCGATCGACCGGCCGCGCCCGGCGCCCGGCTCGTCCAGGACGCCGAAGAGGCCGTCGATGGCGCGGCTCACGGCCCGGTGGAGGAGCTCCTCCTTGCCGGCGACGTGGTGGTAGATCGACGACTTGGAGATCCCCGCCGCCTTGGACAGGTGCTCCATCGAAGTGCCGTCGTAGCCACGCTCGTTGAAGATCCGCACCGCGACCGTGAGCAGCGTCTCGGGCGTGTAGGTGTCACGCTTGGGGGTGGTCATGAGCCCGTCTCCTCATCGCCCGCGTACGCCTGCCGGTAGAGCGCGAGCGAGGGGGCGTAGCGGCCGGTGGGGCAGCGCTCGTGCAGCGCCGAGAGCAGGTCGTACGCCCAGTCCTGGCCCAGGCGCCGGTTCCATTCGACGGGCCCCAGCGGGTAGTTGACGCCGAGCCGCATCGCGGTGTCGATGTCCTCCGGCGAGGCGACGCCCTTGGCGACGGCGTCGGCGGCGAAGTCGACGAGCATCGCGACGGTACGGGCGACGATCATGCCCGGCACGTCACCGATGACGCTGACCTCCTTGCCGAGCTTCTGGAACAGGCCGACGGCCTCGCTGACGGCCCTCTCGGAGGTGTCCTCGCTCGCGGAGAGCGCGATGCGGGTCGCGCCCCGGTAGTCGAGGGCGAGGTCGAAGTAGACGACGTCGGCGAACTCGACGGACGTCTTGCCGTCGGCGGGCACGAGCTGTCCATCCCCCGGAAGCTCGATGTAGGGGCCGCCCTCGTTGACGGTCTTCACCGCGATGCCGGCCTCGCCCATCATCGCCACCAGGTCGCGGGCCGGGCCCAGGTCACCGACCACGGTGACGGCCTCGGGCGCCCGCGCGGGCGGCGCGGTGTGCGGCGCGGGGCGCACCGCCTCCTGAGAGGACGCGCCGGGCGCCTCGTAGGCGTACCAGCCGCGGCCGCTCTTGCGCCCGTGCAGCCCGGACTCGACCAGGCGGCGCTGGGCCAGGGACGGCGTGAACTTGGGGCTCTGGAAGAAGGAGTCCCAGACCGAGCGCGTCACCGCCTCGTTGACGTCCTGGCCGATGAGGTCGGTGAGCTCGAAGGGGCCCATGCGGAATCCGCCGCACTCGCGCAGCACCGCGTCGATGGTGGCCGGGTCGGCGCCGCGCTCCTCGTGGATCGCGAAGGCCTCGGCGTAGAAGGGCCGGGCGATGCGGTTGACGATGAAGCCGGGGGTGTCGGTGCAGCGCACCGGCGTCTTGCCCCAGGCCTTCGCCGTCCCGTATGCCCTGGCCGCCGCGGCCTCGTCGGTGGCGAAGCCGCTGACGACCTCCACCAGCGGGAGCAGCGGCGCCGGGTTGAAGAAGTGCAGGCCGACGAAGCGGCCCGGGTGCCGCAGCTTGCCCGCGATCGCGGTCACCGACAGCGATGAGGTGTTGGTGGCGAGCAGGCAGTCCTCGCCGACCACGTCCTCGAGAGCGGCGAACAGCTCCTGCTTGACCGGGAGTTGTTCGAGGATGGCCTCGACGACGAGCGCGGCGTCGGCGAGCTCGGCGAGTCCGTCGGCCGGGTGCAGCCGGGCCAGCGCCGCGTCGCGCCCGGCGGCGTCCAGGCGGCCCTTCTCGACCAGTCGGCCCAGGCGTCCGGCGAGGGCGTCGGCGGCCTCGCGCGCGCGGCCCGGCACGGCGTCGTAGAGCCGTACGGGGTGCCCGGCGACGAGGGCGACCTGGGCGATGCCCTGCCCCATGGTCCCGGTGCCGACGACGGCGACGGTACGGCTCGGCGCGATCGCTGAGGCGCTGGCGGTTTCGGTCATGGACGCGATCCTCCCCTACGGCTTGCCCACGGGCCCGGCGGGCCCCCTCCCGGGGCCGCACGACAGGGCCTGCGGGGGGCTTGGCCGGCAGTTGTCCACAGGTTTCCCCGGACCCTCTTGTCCCGACCGATCGTTCGGTTACTCTAACGGTGTCCGGCTCTCCCTGCCCACCTCGAAGACTCGACGAGGAGTTGCTCGCCATGCAGCTGACCGAGAAGCACAGGCCCACCCTGGACGGGGCCCTGGAGGCGATCCGCACGCGTGCGTACTGGTCGCCGCATCCGGAGCACCCCAAGGCCTACGGGGAGACGGGCGCCGAGGACGGCAAGGCGGCCTTCGACGCGCTCCTGAACCGCCGCTTCGACCTCGACCAGCCGGGCACCGACGACTGGACGGGCGCCGAAGTCTCGCCCTACGGAATCGAGTTGGGCGTCCAGTACCCGCACCCCGACCTGGACGTGCTGCTGCCCGCGATGCGGGCCGGCATGGCCGCCTGGCGGGCCGCGGGTCCCGAGACGCGGGCGCTGGTCTGCGTCGAGATCCTGGCCCGCATCGGCGCCCGGACGCACGAGTTCGCGCACGCGGTCATGCACACCAGCGGCCAGGCCTTCATGATGGCGTTCCAGGCGGGCGGCCCGCACGCCCAGGACCGCGGCTTGGAGGCCGTCGCGTACGCCTACCAGGAGCAGACCCGCACCCCCTCCGGCAGCGCCGCCTGGTCCAAGCCGCAGGGCAAGCGCGATCCCCTGGAGCTCACCAAGACGTTCACGCCGGCCGGGCGCGGCATCGCCCTGCTGATCGGCTGCAACACCTTCCCGACGTGGAACGGCTACCCGGGCCTGTTCGCCTCGCTGGCCACCGGCAACCCGGTCCTGGTCAAGCCGCACCCGCGCGCGGTCCTGCCGCTCGCGATGACCGTGAAGGTGGCGCGCGAGGTCCTGTCCGAGGCGGGCTTCGACCCCAACCTGGTGGCGCTCGCGGCCGAGCGGCCCGGCGAGGGCATCGCCAAGACCCTCGCGGTCCGCCCCGAAATCAAGATCATCGACTACACGGGCTCCTCCGCGTTCGGCGACTGGCTGGAGGCCAACGCCCGCCAGGCGCAGGTCTACACGGAGAAGGCCGGCGTCAACACGGTGGTGATCGACTCCACCGACGACTACAAGGGCATGCTCGCCAACCTGTCCTTCTCGCTGTCCCTGTACAGCGGCCAGATGTGCACCACCCCGCAGAACCTGCTGATCCCCCGCGACGGCATCACCACCGACGCGGGAAAGAAGACCTTCGACGAGGTGGTCGGCGACCTCGCCGGCGCGGTCGGCGGCCTGCTCGGCGACGACGCACGGGCCAACGCGCTGCTCGGCGCGCTCGTCAACCCGGACGTGAAGTCCCGCCTGGAGGCGGCCGCCGGCCTCGGTGAAGTCGCCCTGCCCTCAAGGGAGGTGGCCAACCCCGAGTTCCCGGACGCGGTGGTGCGCACCCCGGTCATCGTCAAGCTGGACGGCGCGAAGCCGGACGCGGAGTCCGTCTACCTGTCGGAGTGCTTCGGCCCGGTCTCCTTCGCCGTCGCCGTCGACTCCACGGCGGACGCGGTCGAACTGCTGCGCCGCACGGTCCGCGACAAGGGCGCGATGACGGTCGGCGCGTACACCACGTCCGAGGAGGTGGAGCGCGCGGTGGAGGACGTCTGCCTGGACGAGTCGGCCCAGCTGTCGCTGAACCTGACGGGCGGGGTGTACGTCAACCAGACGGCCGCCTTCTCCGACTTCCACGGCTCGGGCGGCAACCCGGCGGCCAACGCGGCCCTGTGCGACGGGGCGTTCGTGGCCAACCGGTTCCGGGTGGTGGAGGTACGCAGGCAGGCCTGAGCCCCTTGGGACCAGGCAGGCCGAGCCCGTTCGGGGGAGCGGGCCGGTCCGACGTGCGGCAGGGGTACGTCCGCCGGGGACGACGGGCGGCACGGGTACGTCCGCCGAGGACTACGGGCGGCAGGGGTACGTCAGCCGGGGACGACGGCGTGCCTCTGCACCCAGGCGTGCATCGCGATGGCGGCCGCGGCCCCGGCGTTGATGGAGCGCGTGGAGCCGAACTGGGCGATGGAGCACACCAGTTGGGCATGCTTACGGGCTTCCTCGGTGAGGCCTGGGCCCTCCTGGCCGAAGAGCAGCACACATCGGCGCGGCAGTTCGGTCCGCTCCAGCGGCACCGCGCCGGGCAGATTGTCGATGCCGATGATCGGCACGCCCTCCGCGAGCGCCCACGCGGTCAGCGACTCGGTGTCCGGGTGGTGGCGTACGTGCTGATAGCGGTCCGTGACCATGGCGCCGCGCCGGTTCCAGCGGCGCCGCCCCACGATGTGGACCTCCTTGGCCAGGAACGCGTTCGCGGTCCGCACCACGGAGCCGATGTTGAAGTCGTGGCCCCAGTTCTCCACGGCCACGTGGAAGTCGTGCCGCCGGGTGTCGAGGTCGGCGACGATCGCCTCGCGCGTCCAGTACCGGTAGGCGTCGACGACATTGCGCCGGTCGCCGTGCGCGAGCAGCTCGGGGTCGTAGCGCTCGCCCTCGGGCCAGGGCTCCGGGTGCGGGCCCACCCCGACCTCGGCCGGGCCGAAGCCCTCGTCGTACTGGATGGGGTCGCCGGCCGGGGCGTCCTCGGCCGGGGCCGGCTGTTCGGTGCTGCTCACCCCACGAGCGTACGTGGCCGCTCGGGCTCCTCCGCCCGCTCCCGGCGCTGCTCGGGAAGGCGCGCGCCCGGCCGCAGCCGGCCCGCGTACGCGCCGACCTTGCGCAGGAAGGACGTCGGCAGGAACACCGCGTCGGCCGCGATCATCGCGAGCGAGAAGAACGGCAGGCCGAGCAGGACCGCGATCCCCGCGTGCTCCAGCATCATCGCCACGAGCAGCACGTTCTTGACCCGGCGGTTGAACAGCGTGAACGGGAACGCCACCTGCACCATGACCGTTCCATAGGTGAGCAGCATCACGATCACCCCGCTCGTGCCCAGCAGGGAGGAGAGTTCGGGCCACGGCGAGAAGTAGTCCAGCTTCAGCGGGTAGAACAGCGCGGTGCCGTCCTGCCAGCGGCTGCCCTGGATCTTGTACCAGCCGGCCGTCGCGTAGACCAGGCAGACCTCCGCCATGATCACGACCATGGCCGCGTTGTGGACGAGGTTGGCGAGGACGTCGAGCAGCGCCCGCGCGTCGGCGTCGGCGTAGCGACCCACCGCCCACCACAGCCCCTGAGCACCCCACATGCCCCAGAACACGACCCACAGCCACCACTCGCCGCCGCCGAAGACACCGGACCCGGACGTACGCCAGGTGGCGACGAGCAGCCCGAGGCCGCACACCGCCCACAGCACCGGGCCGACGCGGTCACGGCCCGGCCCGCGCGCCACGCGCCGCGCGTCGAGGGACCAGACCTGGGCGCAGCGCGTGAAGACCAGATAGACCGCCATCAGATGGATGACGTTGTCCCCGCCGTCCCCCATGAAGACGGAGCGATTCTGCAGCGACAGCACACCGATCATGAAGACGACGGACATCGTGCGGGTGCGCCAGCCGAGCAGCAGGAGCGCGCTGGACACGATGGCCAGCGCGTACACGAGCTCGAACCAGACGGTGCTGTCGGTCCAGAGCAGCGCGGTGAAGGCGTGGTTGCCGGACACCAGGCGGCTGCCGAGGCCGAAGCTCCAGGGCCCGTCGGGGCCGTACAGCTCACGGCGGTTGGGCAGTTCGCGCAGCAGGAAGAACAGCCAGGTCGCCGAGAAGCCGATCCGCACGACCGCGCTCTGGTACGGGCCGAGGGCGGCGGCCGACACCCTCCGCACGGCCCGCGCCGCCCGCGTCTCGCCACCGTCCGCGCCGGGGGCGGGAGGGGTGGCGACCGAAGTGGCGGCGGGTGCGGTCCCGGCCGGGCCGTCGTGGTCGTGCGTACTCACCGCTTCGCCTCCGTACGTGCGTCGTGCGTACTCACCGCTTCGCCTCCGTACGTGCGTCACCGGCGCCCGAGGGCAGGTCGGCCGGGGTCACCGTCCACCACGGCACCTCCCGGTAGGACGGCCGCGTGTCGCTCTTCTCGTCGCTCCACGAGGGGCTCTTGACCGAGGTGGTCATGGACCTGACCTGGACGCGGTCGACGGTGCCACCGTCGCGGTGCGTGCCGAGGCGGAGCAGCACGATGCGGCGCAGGTACTGCTCGGAGAGCTCGCCGCGCAGGCCGTTGGGCTTGTTGTCGTCGGTGTGCGAACCCACGAAGAAGTCCCAGCCGCGGCGCAGTTCGTTCTGCTCGGTGTGGCTGGGCAGCGGGTTGTGCTGGATCGCGGCGCCGTCCTGCGCCGAGAAGTCGATCCAGCCGGTGGTCCTGACGCTGCCGTCGGGCATCTTGATCTCGGCGCGCGCCTGGACGTCGATGTTCTGCTGGAGCGGGTTGGGCGCGAAGAGCTTCCAGTTCTGCTCGAACTCGGGGTAGATCCAGTCGTCCACGGCCTTGCCGTACTGCTTGCTGATCGTGTTCGGCGGCGCCACGTGCAGGAAGACCATCCCTATCTGGACGCAGGCGATCACGCCGATGACCGCGAGGGCGAGCGCGGCCACCACCTGGAAGCGGAAGGGCAGCCCGGCGATCCCCCGGGAGGAAACGTCTCCGCCGGGGCCGGTGCCGGGGCCCGTGCCGGAGCCGGAGCCCGTTCCGGAGTCGGAGCCCGTTCCGGGGCCCGTGGGGCCGGCCGGGTCGGGCTCGGAATTGGGAGCGGCTGGGCCGGGCCCGGCGGTGGCGGCCGACGCCGATCGCGGGCCGGCGTCCGCTCCCGCGTCCAGCCGCGGCCACGGGGTGCGGCCCCGGCCGGGGGCCGCGGGCTCGGCGGGCGGGGTGGGCGCGCTGGCGGAGGGGCGGTGCTGGTCCCCGGAGGCAAGGGGGTGGTGCTGGTCCTCGGAGGGCCCGGCGGCGGGATTCGGGGCCCGATCGGGCGCCGCCCGCGTGGCGGATTCCCGGTCCGAAGTCGTCGGCGAATCGAAAACGGCCCCGTCGGCGGGGCCGGACGCGGGTCCCGTTCCGGTGTCCCCACCCCGTTCGGCCGAACCCCCGCCGCTGCTCCCCGCTGGGCCGGCGGACCCGGCCGCAGTGGCCTTGACCTGCCCGGATTCCGCTCCGTCGGCCTTGCCGCCGGCTTCGGTCCCGTCCCTGTACGAATCCATCCCGCCCCGATCGGCACCCACTGAGTTATCCACAGGGTTGACACCCTACGGGCCGTCGACTCACCATTGAAGTCATTGAACCGAACGATCGGTCGGTTGGTGGACAGCCGCACAGCAGCTCGGCAGGGGGCCGGAATGACCGGAGTGACCGCGACAGCCACGGCAGCCGCAGGTACGGACGCGTCGTACCAGGCGGTGTTCGACGCGGCAGTCGCCGCGGACGAGCGGATCGAGCCGCGCGACTGGATGCCCGAGGAGTACCGCTCCTCGCTGGTCCGCCAGATGGCACAGCACGCCCATTCCGAGATCATCGGCATGCAGCCGGAGGCGAACTGGATCACCCGCGCCCCGTCCCTGCGCCGCAAGGCGATCCTGATGGCCAAGGTCCAGGACGAGGCGGGCCACGGCCTCTACCTCTACAGCGCGGCCGAAACCCTCGGCACCGGCCGCGACGAGCTCCTCGACAAGCTGCACTCGGGCCGCCAGAAGTACTCGTCGATCTTCAACTACCCCACCCTGACCTGGGCCGACGTCGGCGCGATCGGCTGGCTGGTGGACGGCGCGGCGATCACCAACCAGGTCCCCCTGTGCCGCTGCTCCTACGGTCCCTACGCCCGGGCGATGGTCCGCATCTGCAAGGAGGAGTCCTTCCACCAGCGTCAGGGGTACGAGCTGCTGCTCGCCCTGTCCCGGGGGACGCCCGAGCAGCACGCGATGGCGCAGGACGCGGTGGACCGCTGGTGGTGGCCCTCCCTGATGATGTTCGGCCCGCCCGACGACGAGTCGGCCCACTCGGCGCAGTCGATGACCTGGAAGATCAAGCGGCACTCCAACGACGAGCTGCGCCAGCGCTTCGTGGACATAGCGGTCGGCCAGGCCGAGGGCCTCGGCCTCACCCTGCCCGACCCCGATCTGCGCTGGAACGAGGAGCGCGGCCACCACGACTTCGGCGCGATCGACTGGACGGAGTTCTGGGAGGTCCTCAAGGGCAACGGCCCCTGCAACGAGCAGCGGCTCACCCAGCGGCGCCGGGCCCACGAGGAAGGCGCCTGGGTACGTGACGCGGCCGCCGCCTACGCGACGAAGCAGCAGACGCGGCAGGTGCGGCCGGCGCGGCCGGAGGACGCGCACGAGACACAGCACGCGCAGGAAACGCACCCCGCGCACTCCGCACAGCAGGCACAGCAGGCACAGCAGGCACAGCAGGCACAGCAGGCACAGCAGGCACACGCGAACGGAGAGGCAACGGCATGAGCACGCACGACTGGCCGCTCTGGGAGGTGTTCGTGCGCTCGCGCCGCGGACTGTCCCACACCCACGCCGGAAGCCTGCACGCGCCGGACGCCGAGATGGCCCTGCGCAACGCCCGGGACCTCTACACCCGCAGGTCGGAGGGCATCTCGATCTGGGTCGTGCCGTCCAACGCGATCAGCGCGTCCTCGCCCGACGAGAAGGACTCCTTCTTCGACCCGGCCGCCGACAAGCCCTACCGCCACCCCACGTTCTACGAGATCCCGGAAGGGGTGAAGCACCTGTGACCGCCACCGTCGCGGCCAACGCCGCCCTCGCCCTCGGCGACGACGCCCTCGTGCTGTCGCACCGGCTGGGGGAGTGGGCCGGACACGCCCCCGTCCTCGAAGAGGAGGTCGCCCTGGCGAACATCGCTCTCGACCTCCTCGGCCAGGCCCGGCTGCTGCTCTCGCAGGTCGGCGACGAGGACGAGCTGGCCTACCTCCGCGAGGAGCGGGCCTTCCGCAACCTCCAGCTCGTCGAGCAGCCCAACGGCGACTTCGCCCACACCATCGCCCGCCAGCTGTACTTCTCGACGTACCAGCACCTTCTGTACGGCGAACTGGCGTCGGGCGACGGCGAGTTCAGCCCGATCGCGGCCAAGGCGGTCAAAGAGGTCGACTACCACCGCGACCACGCCGAGCAGTGGACGCTGCGCCTCGGCGACGGCACCGAGGAGAGCCACGGCCGGATGCAGCGGGCCTGCGACGCTCTGTGGCGCTTCACCGGCGAGATGTTCCAGCCCGTGCCCGGCGTCGACCTCGACTGGACCGAGCTGGAGGCGCGTTGGACGGACTCGGTGACCTCCCTCCTGGCCCGGGCCACCCTGACCGTCCCCGAAGGCCCGCGCACCGGCGCCTGGGCGGCCGGAGCCGGCCGGCAAGGGCTGCACACCGAGCCGTTCGGGCGGATGCTCGCCGAAATGCAGCACCTGCACCGCAGCCACCCAGGGGCGTCATGGTGACCGACACCGCCCCCACCCCGCTGGAGACCGAGCTGCGGCGCATCGCCGGCGCGGTCCCCGACCCGGAGCTGCCGGTGCTCAGCCTCGAAGAGCTGGGCGTGCTGCGTGCCGTGCACGTCGAAGGTCCGGGCCGGGTGCGCGTCGAGCTCACCCCCACCTACACCGGCTGCCCCGCCATCGAGGCCATGTCCTCGGACATCGAGCGCGTGCTCCACGACCACGGCATGGAGCACGTATCGGTCCAACGGGTGCTGTCCCCCGCCTGGTCGACCGACGACATCAGCGCGGAGGGACGGCGCAAGCTCGCCGAGTTCGGCATAGCCCCGCCGCGTCCGCACACCGCCGAGGGCCCGGTGGCGCTCACCCTGTCGGTGCGCTGCCCGCACTGCGGATCCACCGACACCGAGCTGCTCAGCCGCTTCTCCTCGACCGCGTGCAAGGCGCTGCGCCGCTGCGCCTCGTGCCGTGAACCGTTCGACCACTTCAAGGAGTTGTAGATGTTCCATCCGCTCCGGGTCAGCGAGGTCGAGCAGCTCACCGACGACGCGGTGGCCGTCACCTTCGCCGTGCCGCCCGAGCTCCGCGAGGCCTACCGGCACCTCCCGGGCCAGCATCTCGCCCTGCGCCGCAGCGTGCGGGGCGAGGAGATCCGTCGTACGTACTCGATCTGTGCGCCCGCCGTCGAAGCGCCGGGCGAGCCGGTGCTGCGGGTCGGCATCCGCCTGGTGGAGGGCGGCGCCTTCTCCACGTACGCCTTCAAGGAGCTGGCCGTCGGCGACACCGTCGACGTCATGGAGCCGATGGGCCGTTTCGTACTGCCCCCGCGCGCCGGGCACTTCGCGGCGATCGTCGGCGGCAGCGGCATCACCCCGGTCCTGTCGATCGCGGCGACCCTGCTCGCCCGCGAACCGGAGGCGCGGTTCTGCCTGATACGCAGCGACCGCAGCGCCGCGTCGACGATGTTCCTGGAGGAGGCGGCCGACCTGAAGGACCGCTACCCCGAGCGGTTCCAGCTGGTCACGGTGCTGTCCCGGGAGGACCAGCAGTCCGGCCTGCCCTCGGGCCGGCTCGACCACGAGCGGCTGAACGGGCTGCTGCCCGCGCTGCTTCCGGTGGCGGACATCGACGGCTGGTTCCTGTGCGGGCCCTTCGGCCTGGTGCAGGGCGCCGAGCGGGCCCTGCGCGGGCTCGGTGTCGACCGCGGCCGCATCCACCAGGAGATCTTCCACGTCGACGCGGCCCCGGCGCCCGCGACCCCCGCCGCCGCGCCCTCGCACGCCACACTCACCGCGACCCTGGACGGCCGCTCGGGCAACTGGCCGGTGCGGGAAGGCGAGTCCCTCCTGGAAACGGTGCTGCGCGCCCGCGCGGACGCCCCGTACGCCTGCAAGGGCGGGGTGTGCGGGACGTGCCGGGCCTTCCTGGTCAAGGGCGAGGTACGGATGGAGCGCAACTTCGCGCTGGAGCCGGAGGAGACGGAGGCGGGCTACGTCCTTGCCTGCCAGTCGCACCCCGCCACGGGGGAGGTGGAGCTGGACTTCGACCGGTGATCCGAACGAGGTGCGGCGGCCGAGCCCGAGGGGGCCGTGGTCGCGGCGAATCGTGGGGACGCGGAGCCCGGTTGTGGGTGAGGTGTGAGGTCCGCTCCCGGGAGCGTGCCCATTCCCATCCCGTAGAACCTGTTCTATCTTGACGAACCGTCAGATCCGTTCGGAGAGCGCACAGTTCATGGCATCGTGCGCGCCCGGCCCGGACGGAACCGGTGCGTGCGGGAGGACAAAGCCGTGGACTTCACCTTCACCGAGGAGCAGCAGGCTGCCGTCGAGGCGGCCAAGGCGGTCTTCTCCGGCGTCGCACCCGACGCGGTACCCAGCCCCGCGCTCACCGCCGGCGCCGTCGCCGAGGACTTCGACCGCCCGCTGTGGGCCAAGCTCGCCGCGTCGGACCTGCTGAGCCTCGTCCTCGACGCCGAGTACGCGGGGGCGGGCCTCGACCCGATCGCCCTGTGCCTGGTGCTGCGCGAATCGGCCAAGGTCCTCGCCCGGCTGCCGCTCCTGGAGACCAGTGCGGTCGCCCTTGCCGTACAGCGTTACGGGCAGGCCGAGTTGGCGCGGGAGCTGCTGCCCGCGATCGGCCGGGGCGAGCTCGCCCTGACCGTCGCCGCCAACGGCCGCACCGGCCACGACGGAGCCGAACTCGCCGTCACCGCCCGCCGGGACGGCGATCACTGGGTGCTCGACGGCAGCCAGACCGGCGTGCCCTGGGCCCAGACCTGCGACCGCATCGCGGTACCCGCCCACACCGCCGACGGCCACACCGTGCTGGCCCTCGTCCCCCGCACTCAGCAGGGCATCACCCTCGACGAGCAGATCTCCACCAGTGGCGAACGCTTCGCCGAACTCCACCTCGAAGGCACCCGGGTCGAGGCGGGCTCGGTCATCACCACGGACGGAGCCTGGGAATGGCTGCGCAACCTGCTCGCCACCGGAACCTGTGCCCTAGCCCTGGGTCTCGGCGAGGCCGTGCTCGCGATGACCAGCCAATACACCGGAAAGCGCGAGCAGTTCGGGCATCCGGTCGCCACGTTCCAGGCCGTCGCCGTCCAGGCGGCGGACCGCTACATCGATCTGCGGGCCATGGAAGCGACCCTGTGGCAGGCGGCCTGGCGCATCAGCACCGGCGCCCAGAGCGCGCTGCCCGTCGCCGGTGATGTCGCGGTCGCGAAGATCTGGGCATCCGAAGGGGTGCGACGTGTCGTCCAGACCGCCCAGCACCTGCACGGCGGCTTCGGCGCCGACACCGACTACGCACTGCACCGCTACCACGCCTGGGCCAAGCAGCTGGAGCTCTCACTCGGCCCGGCAGCCGCCCACGAGGAAGCCCTGGGCGACCTCCTCGCCGCCCACCCCCTCGGACAGCCCGCGTAGGCCCTCGCGGAGACGGGCCGTCGAAGGGCGCACTCGGAGGCAGGCGGTTGCAACCCAGGCTTTCGGAACGCGGGTCGTCTTAACGCAGGCCGTCACAGCGCGGGGCGTCGGAACGCAGGCGTCAGAGCGCGGGTCGTCGGAAGGCGGGCCGCCGGAACGGAGGTCGTCGTAGCCCGAGTCGTCGCAGCGCAGGTCAGACGACGGTGCCCGGCGCGCCCTGGTCGTCGACGACCTTGCGGCCCAAGGACTCCCACACCTGCATACCGCCGTCGACGTTCACCGCGTCGATGCCCTGCTGGACCAGGTACTGGGTGACCTGCGCCGACCGTCCGCCGACCCGGCACATCACATACGCCCGGCGCCCGTCCGCCACCGCCTCGGTCACCTCACCGAAGCGGGCCACGAAATCGCTCATCGGCACATGGAGCGCACCCTCGGCGTGCCCCGCCGCCCACTCGTCGTCCTCGCGGACATCGAGCACCAGGGCGTCGGCCGGCACCTCAGCGACATCCACCGAGGGCAGCTGGGCGAAATTCATGAGTCATGCCTTCTCTCGTACGAACCCGGCAGGTCCCCCGAACGCTACTGCACCAGCTTCGCGAGCTCAGCCTCACGACCGGCGACCTCGGTCAGCAACTGCTCGGCGATCTCCTCAAGGAGCCGGTCCGGGTCGTCCGGCGCCATCCGCAGCATCGAACCGATGGCACTGTCCTCGAGCTCCCGCGCGACCAGGGCGAGCAGTTCCTTGCGCCGGCTCAGCCACTCGAGGCGGGCGTACAGCTCCTCGCTCTCGCTGGGCAGCGCCTCCTCCGGCGCCGGACCCGCCTCCCACTCCTCGGCGAGCTCCCGCAGCAGCGCCTCGTCGCCCCGCCCGTAGGCGGCGTTGACCCGGGCGATGAACTCGTCCCGGCGCTCGCGTTCCTTCTCCTCCTGCGCCAGATCCGGGTGCGCCTTGCGCGCCAGCTCGCGGTACAGCCGGCGCACCTCCTCGCTCGGCCGGACCCGCTTCGGCGGGCGCACCGGCTGGTCGGTGAGCATCGAGGCGGCCTCGGGGGAGAGCCCGTCGGAGTCCATCCAGTCGTGGAAGAGCTCCTCGACCCCCGGCATGGGCATGACCGCCGCCCGGGCCTCCTGCGCCCTGCGCAGATCCTCCGGATCACCACTCCGTACGGCTCTGGCCTCGGCGATCTGCGCGTCCAGCTCATCCAGCCGGGCGTACATCGGGCCGAGCTTCTGGTGGTGCAGCCGGGAGAAGTTCTCCACCTCGACCCGGAAGGTCTCCACCGCGATCTCGAACTCGATCAACGCCTGCTCGGCCGCCCGCACCGCCCGCTCAAGCCGCGCCTCGGGCCGCTCACCCCCCGCACTCGGCGAGGTGACCTGCGAGTCCGCATCGTTCCGGGCAGTCGTACCGCCAACACCTTCGTCCGTCACGGCTCCAGCGTACGGGCGCCGAGGGGGGAGGGGGCCCCTCCCCCCTCCCCCTCCCCACCCCCCACCCACCTCAGCCCGAACCCACCCCAGCCCTCCCCGCCCTCCCCGCACGGCCCGCCCTCAGACCCCCAGCTCCGCCGCGACGCGGCCGTCGCGGATCGCGGTGGTCAGGGTGGCGTGGTCGGCCTCCGTGCGGTTCGCGTAGGTCACCGCGAAGTCGGCCACCGCTTCGTCCAGCTCCTCGTTCTTGCCGCAGTAGCCGGCTATGAGCCTCGGGTCGACGCTGTGCGCGTGGGCACGGGCCAGCAGCGCGCCCGTCATGCGGCCGTAGTCGTCGAGCTGGTCGGCGGCGAGGGCGGCGGGATCCACGCTGCCCTTGCGATTCCTGAACTGCCTCACCTGGTAAGGGAGTTCGTTCAACGTCGTCCAGCCAAGGAGGATGTCGCTGACCACCTGCATCCGCTTCTGACCGAGCACCACACGCCGCCCCTCGTGTCCCGGCTCGGGCGTCTTGAAGCCGGCCTTCGCCAGGTGCGGCAGCAGCGCCGAGGGCCGTGCCTCCTTGACCTGGAGCACCAGCGGCTCGCCCCGGTGGTCGAGGAGCAGCACGACGTACGACCGTGTTCCGACGCTCCCGGTGCCGACCACCCGGAAGGCCACGTCGTGGATCGCGTACCGCGCGAGGAGCGGTATCCGGTCCTCGGACAGGGTGTGCAGATACTGCTCGAGCGAGGCGGTGACCGCTGCCGCTTCGGCGTCGGTCACGCGGCGCAGCACCGGAAGCGCGTCGACGAACCGTCGGCTGCCGTCCTCGGCCTGCTCGGTCGCCTTGGCCGCGAAGCGCGCGCTTGTGTTGTTGCGGGCCTTCCCGGAGACGCGTTCCAGCGTGCCGAGCAGGTCGTGGGCGTCCGCGTGGGAGACGAGTTCCTCGTCGGCTATCGCGTTCCAGGCGTCGAGGACGGGCAGTTTCGCGAGCAGCCGCATGGTGCGCCGATAGGCGCCCACCGCGTCGAACGCGGCTGCCCGGCAGGTGTGTTCATCCGCTCCGGCCTCTCGGCCGGCCAGCACCAGGGATGCGGCGAGCCGCTTCACGTCCCATTCCCAGGGGCCCGTCACGGTCTCGTCGAAGTCGTTCAGGTCGATGACGAGGCTGCCGCGCGCGTCTCCGTACAGGCCGAAGTTGGCCGCGTGGGCGTCGCCGCAGATCTGTGCGCCGACGCCGGTGACAGGCGTGCCCACCAGGTCGTGTGCCATCAGCCCGGCGGAGCCTCGCAGAAACGCGAAGGGGCCGGCGGCCATGCGGCCCACTCGTATCGGCGTGAGCTCGGGCACCCGGCCCGTGTTGGATTCCTCGACCGCGCGGATGGCGTCCGGCCGGTCGGCGGACAGCAGCAGCGAGTCGTGCGAGGAGCGCGGAAACCGCTCTCGCAGGGCCTTTCCCTCGGCCTTCGGTGACTGCTGTGCCCGGCGGCCTCCGGCCCGCGCCGCGTGCGGGCGGTGGGCGAATCCGGGGACATGAGGGATCCGTCCCCGACCGTCGTCCGCCCCGGCCCTCTGTGCCGGAATCGCCGCCTCGACTTCGCCCATGGCGTGCCGCCTCCCCCGTCTCGCGCAATGCCCTCGACCAACATCAAGAGCTCAACTGCCCCTGACGGTACAGCCGCTGGCCGAAGGCCGTCTCCCCCTGTGGATAACTCTGCGGACGCCATGGCGCGACCGGTGTTTCACGTGAAACGACGGGGTGCCACGGGACCGTCCTACAGCCCCGCGTCGCGCGCGAGGAGCGCCGCTTGGACCCGGTTCTCGCAGTCCAGCTTCGCGAGGATCCGGCTGACGTATGTCTTCACCGTGGCCTCGCTCATGTGGATCCGCTTGCCGGCGTCCGCGTTCGAGAGCCCCTCGCCCAGCAGGGCCAGCACCTCCCGTTCGCGCTCGGACAGCACGTCGACGCGGCGTCTCGCCTCTTCGGCGCGGGCCGCGGCCCGGCCCGTGGCGAGCTGGTCGACGACGTGCCGGGTCGCGCCGGGCGAGAGGTAGGCGTCTCCGGCCGCGGCGGCCCGTACCGCGCGGATCAGCTCGGCGGGTGCGGTGTCCTTGAGGAGGAATCCGGCGCCGCCGTGTTCCAGGGCGCGCAGCACGTTCTCCCGTTCCCCGAACGTCGTCAGGATGATCACGCGCGCCTCCGGTACGGCCCGGCGCAGCTCGGCCAGCGCGCTCAGCCCGTCCATCTCGGGCATCTGGATGTCGAGCAGCACCACGTCCACGCCGTGGGAGCGGGCGAGTTCGACGGCCTCACGGCCGTTGGTGGCCTCCGCGACGACCTCGATCTCCGTGTCCGACGTGAGGATCATGCGGATCCCGGCCCGGATGAGGGGCTCGTCGTCGGCGATCACGACTCTGATGCGAGGTCCCGTCACACCCATCCCGTTCTGATCCCGTCCGGTACGCCACCCCGTGCCGAGGCCGCCTCTCGGCGGTCCGGCGTCGCTGCTAGCGCGCCACTTCGTACGATTTCTTCTCGATCAGCTTGCCGTCCTTGAAGCAGAACCGGAACACCGGCTCGGTGTTGAGGTTGTCGCCGGTCTCGGACGACATGAGGACCAGGCACTGGGCGCCTTCCGGTTCTGCCGGGCCTTTTCCGGCGAGGCCGGAGATCAGGACGGTGTCGCCGCTGGGCAGTTCCTTGCGGACCTCCGCTTCGGACGTGCCGACCTTGATCCTGTCGTACTCGGCCGGATCGATCATGCCCTTCTCGGCCGATCCGACCAGGAAGAACAGGCCGACTCCGGCGGCGGCCGCGAGGAGCACCACCGCCCCCACGGCGATTCCGCACCCCAGCGCGACGCCGCCCCTTTTCCTGCCGCTCATGCCCAGCTCCTTCTCCGCGATGTTCCAGTCCACGACCGGACCACCGTCGCCCGGCGGCAGGGCGGGCGACTGCTGGCGGAAGTCGTCGGGGGCGTCGACGAACGTCGCTGCTTCGGCCGTCCCGTAGGGCAGTACGCCCGCGACGCGGAAGCCGCCGTCGTCCGTGGTGCCGGTGTGCACCATGCCGCCGACGAGCCGGGCCCGCTCGTGCAGCCCGGTCAGGCCCTGTCCTCCGCTGACGACCTCGCCTGCCTGGTCCGCGGCCTCGCGGTCGACGATGCCGTTGACGACCTCGACGACGAGGGAGTCCGGTTCGTAGCGCAGTTCCACCGTGATGGGGGCGCCCGGGGCGTGCTTGTAGGCGTTGGTCAGGGCTTCTTGGACGATTCTGTACGCCGCGTGGTCGGCGGCCGCGGCCAGCGGCCGTGGCTCGCCGCTGCCGCGTAGTGCCACGGTGTTCCCGGCGGCCCGCGCGGCCGTCACGAGCGCCTGGATGCCGGCGGTGCCGCGGGGGGCGGGCCGGGCCGCGTCCGGTGCGGCGGGGGCTTCGATACCGTCCCGCAGGATGCCGACGACCTCGCGCAGTTCGTGCATGGCGGCGACCGACGCCTGGCGCAGCACCCCGACGGCTTCGCGCTGGCGGCCGGTCAGCTGGGGGTCCACTTCCAGGGCGCCGGTGTGCACGGAGATGAGGGCGAGCTGGTGGCCGAGGCTGTCGTGCATGTCCTGGGCGATGCGCTGGCGTTCGCGCAGCCGGGCCTGGCCCGCGACCATGGCGCGTTCGCGCAGGAGTTGGGCGTTGTGTTCCTGCATGGCGCGCAGCAGGGTGCGCCGCTGCGACCAGTACCGGCTGGTGATGCCGGGGACGACGGCGACGGCAAGGAAGAACAGGGTGCTGAAGACCGCGACGAGGATGGGCTGTGGGATGGGCCACAGCGTGATGAGTCCGAGCGCCGCGTAGATGACGAAGGCGGCCGTGAAGGCGGCGAGTGCTCTTCCGGCGCCGACGATGCGCCGGCCCGCCGTCCAGGCCGCGACGAGCAGGAGCGGGGTGGCCTCGGAGGCCACCACGGACAGGGCGGCGGCCGCGAGCAGCACCCCGGCCGGCAGCGAGCGGCGCAGCAGCGACAGGACGGCGACGCCGAGCGCCACGGCGGTGATCCGCACGGGGTCGCCGCCGAACAGGCCGACCGCGCCGGCCATGAGGGCCAGGGCGAGCGCGAGTGCGGCCTCGCCGACGATCCGGCGCCGCGGCCAGGGCTCGGGCCCTTTCAGCAGGCGCCATCCGGTACGGGCCCTCGATGACACATCCACGCCCGCACCCTAGGCAGTGCGCCCGCGCGGGGGCGGCTCTCTTTCGTCGCGCCTCGCCGCGACAAAAGTCGTCCCGGCCGGTCGGCGCGACAAATGACACAGCGGGCGGAGAGTGGGTACTGGCACGGGGTGGACACGCGACGGTGGACGAACGACGGAAGCCCCGCAGATCCGGGGATCTGCGGGGCTTCCGACTTGTGCGCGAGGGGGGATTTGAACCCCCACGTCCCGAAGGACACTGGCACCTGAAGCCAGCGCGTCTGCCGTTCCGCCACTCGCGCAAGAGTGGTGTGCTGGGCTCTCTCACTTTTCGGTGCGATTGCCTGGCGACGTCGAGAAGATTAGCACGCTGGACAGGGTGGATTCACATCCGTTGTTTGCGGCCACCCTGATGGGGAGGAGCAGATCAGATGAGAGGCAACCCCCGGCATCGTTACCCGCTCCTCCTGAGTGCACCCCAGGTGCGGGACACTGTCGGGAAGCCACCTCTACGATCCGTACGAGAGGTGCGTGTGAGAGGTGACACTCGTCCACAGGGCACAGAAGGGGAACCAGCCGATTTCCCGACGCGTGGATACGATCAGTAAGCAGTACCAAGAGAGCTACTCACAGCAGAACCGGCAGCAAGACCAGGACGACAACGACGGAGGAGGTGCCCCATGGGAGTCATGAAGCGTTTCGAGCAGCGTCTCGAAGGCCTGGTCAACGGCACCTTCGCGAAGGTCTTCAAGTCCGAGGTCCAGCCCGTCGAGATCGCCGGCGCGCTCCAGCGCGAGTGCGACAACAACGCGTCGATCTGGAACCGGGACCGCACGGTCGTCCCCAATGACTTCATCGTCGAGCTGAGCGCTCCGGACTTCGAGCGGCTCAGCCCGTACTCGGGCCAGCTCGGCGACGAGCTGTCCGGCCTGGTGCGCGACTACGCGAAGCAGCAGCGCTACACCTTCATGGGCCCGATCAAGGTGCACCTGGAGAAGGCCGAGGACCTCGACACCGGTCTGTACCGGGTGCGCAGCCGCACACTCGCGTCCAGCACCGACCAGCAGGGCCCTCAGGGCGCGGGCCCGGGTGCCCCGCAGCGGCCCGCTCCCGCGTCGCCGCAGGGCGGCCGTGGTGGCTACGGCTACCCGCCGGCCGCGGCGTCCGCCCCGCCCATGCCCTCAGCGCCGCCTCCGGGCCGCCCCGCCGCTTCGCCCGACCGCCGTCCGGCGGCTCCGGGGCCGATGCCGGGCGGGCACGGCCAGGTGCGACGCTGGATCGAGATCAATGGCACCCGCCATCAGATCTCCCGCCCGACTCTGGTCCTTGGCCGCAGCACCGATGCGGATGTGAGGATCGACGATCCCGGCGTCTCGCGCCGGCACTGTGAGATCCGGACCGGAACGCCCCCGACGATCCAGGATCTCGGGTCCACCAACGGCATCGTGGTGGACGGGCAGCACACCACCCGCGCTACGCTCCGCGACGGCTCGCGGATCGTCGTGGGCAGCACCACCATCGTTTACCGGCAAGCCGAAGGGTGAAGCGGGGGCAATGTCAGAGCTGACCCTCACGGTCATGCGGTTGGGTTTCCTCGCCGTACTGTGGCTGTTCGTCATCGTGGCCGTTCAGGTCATTCGCAGTGATCTGTTCGGAACGCGCGTCACCCAGCGCGGTTCGCGCCGGGGCAATGACGCCAACCGGCAGCAGCAGACCGGGCGGCAGGCCGCGGCGGCCGCCGCGCCGCCGCCGCAGCGCGGCCAGCAGCAGGGCGGGGGCGGGCGGCAGCGCCGCGGCGCCCCGACCAAGCTGGTGGTCTCCGAGGGCACCCTGACCGGGACCACGGTCGCGCTCCAGGGGCAGACCGTCACGCTGGGCCGGGCGCACGATTCGACGATCGTCCTGGACGACGACTACGCGTCGAGCCGCCATGCCAGGATCTACCCGGACCGGGACGGCAATTGGATCGTCGAGGATCTCGGGTCCACCAACGGCACCTATCTGGACCGGACCCGGCTCACCACCCCGACCCCGATTCCGCTGGGCGCACCGATCCGCATCGGCAAGACCGTCATCGAGCTGCGGAAGTAGTACGACAATGAGCGAGCGGAGCGAGCGAGCCGCGGCGGTCTTCAGGGACCGGGACGGGCTCCCGACCGGAGGGTGGGCAGTGTGGCTCGACATGACCGGCCGTACCCCGAGCCGACAGGCGAGGTGCGCATGAGTCTCTCCCTGCGTTTCGCCGCCGGATCGCACAAAGGCATGATCCGCGAGGGGAACGAGGACTCCGGTTACGCCGGTCCCCGTCTCCTCGCCATCGCCGACGGCATGGGCGGTCAGGCCGCCGGCGAGGTCGCCTCCTCCGAGGTGATCTCCACCCTGGTCACGCTCGACGACGACGTGCCCGGCTCCGACATCCTGACTTCGCTCGGCACCGCCGTGCAGCGGGCCAACGACCAGCTGCGCATGATGGTCGAGGAGGACCCTCAGCTGGAGGGGATGGGCACCACGCTCACCGCTCTGCTGTGGACGGGTCAGCGCCTGGGCCTGGTGCACGTCGGCGACTCGCGCGCCTATCTGCTGCGTGACGGCGTCCTCACGCAGATCACCCAGGACCACACGTGGGTCCAGCGTCTGGTCGACGAGGGCCGCATCACCGAGGAAGAGGCCACCACCCACCCGCAGCGCTCGCTCCTGATGCGCGCGCTGGGCAGCGGCGACCATGTCGAGCCCGATCTGTCGATCCGTGAAGTGCGGGCCGGCGACCGGTACTTGATCTGTTCCGACGGCCTGTCGGGGGTGGTCTCCCACCAGACGATGGAGGAGACCCTCGCCAGCTATCAGGGGCCGCAGGAGACCGTGCAGGAGCTGATCCAGCTCGCGCTGCGCGGCGGTGGTCCCGACAACATCACGGTGATCATCGCCGATGTGCTGGACGTCGACGCCGGGGACACCCTGGCGGGGCAGCTCAACGACACCCCGGTCATCGTCGGCGCGGTCGCGGAGAACCAGCTGCAGCTGAACGACGGCGGCGCCATGCAGACCCCGGCCGGCCGCGCCTCCGGGCTCGGCCGTCCCGCGCCCTCGCCCACGGGCGGCTTCGGCCCGCCCGGCAGCGGTGAGGACGGCGGTTACGGCAATCCGCCCGAGGGGGCCTTCGGCTCGTACACGGACGAGGACTTCGTCAAGCCGCGCCGGCGCGGCAAGGGCCGCTGGATCCGCAGGTCGCTGTACATCGTGCTGGCCCTGGCGGTCGTCGGCGGCGGCCTGTACGGCGGTTACCGGTGGACGCAGACGCAGTACTTCGTCGGCACCAACAACGACGGCAATCCGCACGTGGCCCTGTACCGCGGCATCAGCCAGGACCTGGCGTGGGTGAAGCTCTCCACGGTGGAGACCGATCATCCCGAGATCGAACTCAAGTACCTCCCGCAGTACCAGCGCAACCAGATCGACTCGACGATCGCCGCGAGCAGCCTCGACAAGGCGCAGGCCAAGATCAAGGAGTTCGCGACGCAGGCGTCCGCCTGCAAGAAGGAGGAGGAGCGCCGGGCCGCCGAGGGGAACACTCCCGCGAAGCCCAGCACGGGTGCCACCGGCGCCCCGTCCAACAAGACCGCGACCACCGCATCTCCCACACCCGGCCCCAGCCTCTCGGAGGACGAGCAGAAGCTGGTCTCGCAGTGCGGTAAGCAGTAGGCAGCCGTAGGGGGCCTTTCCACACCATGAGCGTTGTCACCAACACGACCACCATCGGCGCGATCGAAGCACCGAGCCGCCGCAACACCGAGCTGGCCCTGCTGATCTTCGCGGTCGCCATCCCGGTGTTCGCGTACGCCAATGTGGGGCTTGCCATGACCGGCAAGCTTCCCTCCGGCATGCTCGGATACGGTCTGGGTCTCGGCCTGATGGCGGGTGTGGCGCACTTGGTGGTGCGCAAGTTCGCCAAGTACGCCGACCCGCTGCTGCTGCCGATCGCGACGCTGCTGAACGGGCTCGGCCTGGTGCTGATCTGGCGCCTCGACCAGTCGCCGCGGCTGATCCAGCGCGCCAAGGGCGCCTGGGGCAAGTTCTCCCCGGACGCCCCGCACCAGCTGCTGTACACGGCGATCGGTGTCGCGCTGTTCATCGGGGTGCTGCTGCTCCTGAAGGACCACCGCATCCTCCAGCGCTACACCTACATCTCGATGGCGGTGGCGCTGTTCCTGCTGGTGCTGCCGATGTTCTTCCCCGCCGTCAACGGCGCCAAGATCTGGATCTCGATCCCCGGTCTCGGCACCATCCAGCCCGGCGAGTTCGCGAAGATCATCATCGCGATCTTCTTCTCCGGCTATCTGATGGTGAAGCGGGACGCGCTCGCGCTGGCCAGCCGGCGCTTCATGGGCCTTTACCTGCCGCGCGGCCGTGACCTGGGACCGATCCTGGTCATCTGGGCGCTGTCGATCCTGATCCTGGTCTTCGAGACCGACCTCGGCACCTCGCTGCTGTTCTTCGGCCTGTTCGTCGTCATGCTGTACGTCGCCACCGAGCGCACCAGCTGGATCGTCTTCGGTCTGTTGATGTCCGCGGTCGGCGCGGTCGCGGTGGCCTCCTTCGAGCCCCACGTCCAGTCGCGTGTGAACGCCTGGCTCGACCCGTTCGCCTGCTACAAGACCGACAAGACCGGCGCCTGCCAGCAGATCGGCGACGCGATCATGTCGTTCGGCTCCGGCGGCACGCTGGGCACCGGGCTCGGCCAGGGCAACTCCGACCTGATCGGCTTCGCCGCCAACGCCGACTTCATCCTCTCCACCGTGGGCGAAGAGCTGGGCCTGGCCGGAATGATGGCGCTGCTGCTCCTGTACGGCCTGATCGTGGAGCGCGGGGTGCGCACCGCGCTCGCCGCCCGCGACCCGTTCGGCAAGCTCCTCGCGATCGGCCTGTCGGGCGCCTTCGCCCTCCAGGTGTTCGTGGTCGCCGGCGGCGTGATGGGCCTCATCCCGCTGACTGGTATGACGATGCCGTTCCTCGCGCAGGGCGGTTCCTCGGTCATCGCCAACTGGGCGCTGATCGGCATCCTGATCCGGATCAGCGACACCGCGCGCCGGCCCGCCCCGGCCCCTGCCCCGTCCTCCGACGCCGAGATGACCCAGGTGGTCCGACCGTGAACAAGCCCCTGCGCCGGATCGCGATCTTCTGCGGTCTGCTCGTCCTGTCGCTGATGATCCGCGACAACTGGCTCCAGTACGTCCGGGCCGACGAGCTGAACGCGAGCAAGTACAACCGCCGCGTCCAGATCGAGCGTTTCGCCCATGAGCGCGGCAACATCATCACGGCCGACGGCCAGACGATCACCGGCTCGACCGAGACGTCCGGCACCGACTTCAAGTACAAGCGGGTCTGGAAGGACGGGCCCATGTGGTCGCCGGTCACCGGATACGCCTCGCAGGTCTTCGACGCCACCCAGCTGGAGAAGATCGAGGACGGCATCCTGTCCGGCACCGACAACCGGCTCTTCTTCGACCGCACCCTGTCGATGTTCACCGGTGAGAAGAAGCAGGGCGGCAACGTCGTCACCACCCTGAACAGCGCCGCCCAGAAGGCCGCCTTCGAGGGCCTCGGCGACAAGAAGGGCGCGGTCGCCGCGATCAACCCGCAGACCGGGGCCATCCTCGCGCTGGCCTCGACCCCCTCGTACGACCCGGGCATGTTCGCGGGCAGCAGCAACAAGGACAGCAAGGCCTACAAGACGCTGCTCGACGACAAGAACGAGCCCATGCTGAACCGGGCGCTGCGCCAGACCTACCCGCCCGGCTCCACCTTCAAGGTGGTCACCGCCGCCGCGGCCCTGGAGAACGGGCTGTACTCCGGCATCGACGACCCGACGCGGTCACCGGTGCCCTACATCCTGCCGGACACCGCCAACCAGCCGCTGAACAACGAGGGCCACATCCCCTGTGAGAACGCCACGCTCAAGGTGGCGCTCCAGTACTCCTGCAACACCGTCTTCGGCAAGATCAGCGCCGACCTGGGCAACGACAAGATGAAGGCCGAGGCCGAGAAGTTCGGCTTCAACAAGGAGATCTTCAACCCGGTCCGCACGGACGCCAGCGTCTACCCGAAGGACAACCGTCCGCAGAACGCCATGGCGGGCATCGGGCAGGCCTCCAACCGCGCCACCCCGCTCCAGATGGCCATGGTCGCCTCCGCCGTCGCCAATGACGGCAAGCTGATGAAGCCGTACATGGTCGACCAGCTCCAGGCGCCGAACGTGGACGTCCTCTCCAAGACGCAGCCGGAGCAGATGAGCCAGCCGCTGTCGGCCGCCAACGCCCAGAAGCTCCAGAAGATGATGGAGTTCGTGGTGACGGACGGCACCGGCACCAGCGCCCAGATCCCCGGCGTGACGGTCGGCGGTAAGACCGGTACCGCCCAGCACGGTGTGGACAACAAGGACAACCCGTACGCCTGGTTCATCTCCTACGCGAAGTCCGGCGACGGCTCCCCCGTCGCGGTCGCCGTGGTGATCGAAGGCTCCGACACGACCCGCGACGACATCGCGGGTGGCAAGCTCGCTGCCCCCATCGCCAAGAACGTCATGAAGGCGGTGCTCGACAGCAAGAAGTGATCCGGGCTGTTTCACGTGAAACAGCGTCCGTTTCACGTGAAACATCACACGTGCCCTGTACCGGTCCGGTATCAGGTGGCGGTCGCGAGCTGATCGGCTTGCGGTGCCCGGTAGCGTATGCGCGAACAGCACACCGCCGGACCACCCATGGGTACGGTCGGGACAGACGGAGAGGGCTGGATTAGCTATGGAAGAGCCGCGTCGCCTCGGCGGCCGGTACGAGCTGGGCCAGGTGCTCGGCCGTGGTGGCATGGCCGAGGTCTACCTCGCGCACGACACCCGGCTCGGCCGCACCGTCGCCGTGAAGACGCTGCGGGCCGACCTCGCCCGCGACCCGTCCTTCCAGGCCCGGTTCCGCCGTGAGGCCCAGTCGGCCGCCTCGCTCAACCACCCGGCGATCGTCGCTGTCTACGACACCGGCGAGGACTACGTCGACAACGTCTCCATCCCGTACATCGTGATGGAGTACGTCGACGGTTCGACCCTGCGTGAGCTGCTGCACTCCGGGCGCAAGCTGCTGCCCGAGCGCACCCTGGAAATGACCATCGGCATCCTCCAGGCCCTCGAGTACTCGCACCGCAACGGGATCGTCCACCGCGACATCAAGCCGGCGAACGTCATGCTGACGCGCACCGGCCAGGTCAAGGTCATGGACTTCGGCATCGCCCGCGCCATGGGCGACTCCGGCATGACGATGACGCAGACCGCGGCCGTGATCGGCACCGCCCAGTACCTCTCCCCGGAGCAGGCCAAGGGCGAGCAGGTCGACGCGCGAAGCGACCTCTACTCCACGGGCTGCCTGCTGTACGAGCTGCTCACCGTCCGGCCCCCCTTCGTCGGGGACTCGCCGGTCGCGGTGGCCTACCAGCACGTACGCGAGGAGCCGCAGCCGCCGTCGAACTTCGACGCCGAGATCACGCCCGAGATGGACGCCATCGTCCTCAAGGCACTGGTCAAGGACCCCGACTACCGCTACCAGTCGGCGGACGAGATGCGCGCCGACATCGAGGCCTACCTCGACGGCCAGCCCGTCGCCGCGACCGCCGCCCTGGGCGCGGTCGGCTACGGCAACGGATACGACAGCTACAACAGCGGCTACGGCAACGACCAGCCGACGACCGCGCTGCGCCAGGCCGACTCGGGCGCGGGCCAGACCTCGATGCTGCCGCCGGTCAACCCCGATGACGGGGGCTACGGCTATGACGACCGGCCCGACCGGCGCCGTCAGAAGAAGTCGCACACCTCGACGGTCCTGCTGATCCTGGCGGGCGTTCTGGTGCTGGTCGGCGCGATCCTGATCGGCAAGTCCGTCTTCAACAACAGCGCCGACAGCAGTTCGGTGAGCGTGCCGAACCTCGTGGGCAGCAGCCAGGGCGACGCGGAGAAGCTGGCGACCAACGCCGGCGTCAAGATGTCCGTGTCCAAGAACGAGCCGTGCGCGGACCAGCCCAAGGGCAACATCTGCACCCAGACCCCGGCGAACGGCTCGATGAAGAAGGGCGAGACCGTCTCGGTCACCGTCTCCACGGGCGCGCCCAAGATCGAGGTCCCGGACGTCACGCAGAAGGACAAGGACAGCGCCACCCAGCTGCTCACGACCAAGGGCTTCCAGGTGAAGACCAAGGAGGTCGAGTCCGACTCGACTCCGGGCACGGTCGACAAGCAGGACCCGGCGGGCGGTTCGCAGGCCGAGAAGAACTCGACGGTCACCCTCACGATCGCCAAGAAGCAGACCACGAACCTGCCGGACGTGAAGGGCAAGGACTACAACTCCGCGCTCGCGCAGCTCAACAGCATCGGCTTCACGAACGTGTCCCGCCAGGACATCGACTCCAACGACCCGCAGAACCAGGTCGTTTCGATGAGCCCGAGCGGCAACACGAGCCAGGCCAAGGACGTCACGATCGTGCTGAAGGTCTCCAAGGGCCCGGCGACGACCCCGACGCCTCCCGGTCAGGCGCAGATCCCGGCGAACCTGATCACGATGACCGTGAAGAAGGCCACGCAGACGCTGAACGAGGCCGGCTTCAGCAACATCCAGTTCGCGGCGGGCAACTCGAACGACGAGAAGGCGCGCGTCACCAGCGTCACGCCCGGTCCCGGCACCATGGCCGACCCGAACCAGCCGGTCACGCTGACCACCATCGGTGGAAGCGGCGGGAACGGCGGGAACGGCGGCAACGACAACGGAGGCATCGGCGGCTGGTGGGGCTAACCCATCACGGCTCTCCTCGGCACTGAGGGCCACGTCCGCTCGGCACTGAGCCCCGGCACCCGTACAGGGTGCCGGGGCTCAGTGCCGAGCGGACGGCGGCGGGGGCGGTCGGTGCGGTCAGCGCAGCTCGGCCGGCGGGGTGCGCTTGGCGTCGACCTTCTCGGTGCGCACCAGCTCGCCCCACACGATGTAGCGGTACTTCGAGGTGTAGACCGGGGTGCAGGTCGTCAGGGTGATGTACTGGCCGGGCTTCTTGACGCCCGACTCCTTCGGGACCGGCTGCAGCACGTCGACGTTGTACTTCGAGGTCTCGGGCAGCTCGGCGAACACCTTGTAGACGTACCAGGTGTCCTTGGTCTCGAAGACGACGGGATCGCCGGTCTTCAGCTTGTCGATGTTGTGGAACTTGGCGCCGTGGCCGTCCCGGTGGGCGGCGAGCGTGAAGTTGCCGTCCTTGCCGGAGCCGGGCAGCGCCGCCTTCACCGGGTCCGTGTAGTACCCGGCCACACCGCCGTTGAGGACGTCGGTGTCGGTGCCCTCCTTGACGAGCACCTCGCCGTTCCGCATCGCCGGCACGTGCAGGAAGCCGATGCCGCCCTTGGTGTCGAGGGCGCCGGGGCCCGTGGCGGCCGCCCAGTCGCGGCGCACGTTGTCGCCCTGCTTGGACGCCTCGCGGTCGGCCATGACGTTCGTCCACCACAGCGAGTAGACGACGAAGAGGGCGAGCAACAGGCCCGCCGTGATGAGGAGTTCACCGAAGACGCTGATGGCGGCCGCGATCCTCCCGCTGCCGCGCCGGGCCGGAGGCGACCCGGACGTACCGGTCCGCTCCTCGTGGTCGGTTCCTGTCGCCACCGCACCCGCCCCTGCTGTCCGTTCGGTCATCCCACGAGCGCGTCGGGCTTGCCCTTGCTGCGCGGTCGGTCGTCGACCATCTTGCCCCACACGATCAGACGGTAGGTACTCGTGAATTCCGGCGTGCAGGTCGTCAGCGTCAGATAGCGGCCGGGCTTGGTGAATCCGGATCCGACGGGGACCGGCTTGAGGACCGACACGTTGGACGGCGGGGTCTGCGGCAGCTCGCTGGTGATCTCGTAGGTGTAGTACGCGTCCTGGGTCTCGACGACGACCTTGTCGCCCGCCTTCAGACGGTTGATGTAGCGGAACGGCTCGCCGTGGGTGTTGCGGTGGGCGGCGACCGCGAAGTTGCCCGTGGGGTCCGACGGCATCGCCGTCTTGAGGCTGCCCTCGTCGTAGTGGCCGATCATGCCCTTGTCGAGGACCTTCGCCTTGCTGGTGCCCTGCGCGATCGGGGCGACGATGTCCAGCTTGGGGATGTGCATGATGGCGAAGCCCTCGCCCGGCGCGAACGCGCCCGGCTTGCGGCCGTCCGCCCAGTCCTGCGCGATCTTCTTGGCGGCGCTGCCCGCCTCCTGGTGTGCGCGGACGTTCGTCCACCACAGCTGGTACGTCACGAACAGGAGCATCACCACGCCCAGCGTGATGAAGGCTTCGCCCAGGATCCGGCTGGCGATGACCGCCGCGCTGTCCTTGCGCGCCTTCGCCGCGCGGCGCGCCTCGGCCCGCGTGAGCCGCCGCCCGTCCGGCGCGGGGCCGGGAGCGGGGGCGGGGGTGCCACGCCCTTTGCCCTTGGCGGCCTTGCGCCGCTCGGCCCGCCCTCCGGTGGCCGGCGGGGCCGCGGAGGCCGTCGGGACGGCTATCGGCTCGGAGACGGCTATCGGCTCGGAGATCGGTATCTCGGCGGTGGCGGGGGCGAACGGTTCGGCCGCCGCGACCGGCTCGGCCATCGGCCCCTGTGCGGGATACCAGTCCTGCTGGTAGGCCGCGGGAGCCGGCTCATACCACTCCTGAGGCGCCGCCACGGGATCCGGCGGCACGTACCCGGGGTCCGGCACAGGCTCCGATACGGGCTCCTGTGCGGGGGCTGACGCGTGGGGCGCCGGGTTGTCGGAGCGGAACCAGGGCGACTCGTGGCCGCCCTGGGGCAGGGGGTCAGTCAGCGGGTCGTACTCGTGCTCCGGGCGCACCGAAGTCACGCCGCGGCCTTGCCCACCACCGGCGCGAGCCCCGCCGAGCGCCCGACGGCCCCCGCGTCCCCGCATCGGACCAGCCAGTTGGCCAGCATCCGGTGGCCGTGCTCGGTCAGGACCGACTCGGGGTGGAACTGGACGCCCTCGACGGGCAGTTCACGGTGGCGAAGCCCCATGATGATGCCGTCCTCGGTGCGCGCGGTGACCTCGAGCTCACCCGGCAGGGTGGCCGGTTCCGCGGCCAGCGAGTGGTAACGGGTCGCCGTGAAGGGGGAGGGAAGACCCGCGAAGACGCCGGCGCCCTGGTGCAGCACCGGTGACGTCTTGCCGTGCAGCAGCTCGGGGGCCCGGCCCACGACACCGCCGTAGGCGACCATCATCGACTGCATGCCGAGACAGACGCCGAAGACGGGGACGCCGATCGCCGCGCAGTGGCGGACCATCTCGACGCAGACACCGGCCTGTTCGGGCGAGCCGGGGCCGGGGGAGAGCAGGACGCCGTCGAAGCCGTCCTGGGCGTGACCGAGCGAGACCTCGTCGTTGCGGACGACCTCGCACTCGGCGCCGAGCTGGTACAGGTACTGGACCAGGTTGAAGACGAAGCTGTCGTAGTTGTCGACTACGAGAATGCGCGCGCTCACCGGACTGCCGTCCCCATCCCCTGGTCCACCGTCACGTCGTTGAACGGGAGCAGCGGCTCCGCCCACGGGAAGACGTACTGGAAGAGCACGTAGACGATCACGAGCACCATCGCGAGCGAGATGAACGCCCGCAGCCACGCGTTGCCCGGCAGATGCCGCCAGATCCAGCCGTACATGCTGTCCCCGCTGTCCCTTCCGACGATCGTTACGGCACCAGACTAAGGGGCCGGGCTGCGGTGTGGGGTCAGCCGTCCAAAGCTGTGGGTTTGCCCTGGGTCACGGGCCGCGTCGAGTCGAGGTGCCCCCAGACGATCAGGCGGTGGCTGCTGCCCCACTCCGGATCGCAGGTGGTGAGGGTCAGATAGCGGCCCGGGGAGCGGAACGGCGACTCGGCGGGGACGGGGTCGATGACTCCGACGTCGCTGGGCAGCGTCCGGTAGGGCGTGGTGTCGAGGCGGTAGGTGTACCAGGTCGTGTCGTCGCGCAGCACGACCGCGTCGCCGGGGCGCAGTTCGGGGAAGTCCTTGAACGGGTCGCCGTAGGTGCGCCGGTGGCCGGCGACCGAGAAGTTGCCCTGCTGGCCGAGCCGGGTCGTGTTGGCGTAGTGGCCGAGACCCTTCTGGAGGTCCTTGACGGCGGTGCCTTCGAGGACCGGCTTGTGCCAGTCCTTGCCCAGCCGGGGGACGTACATGACGGCGAAGGAGCGGCCCTCGGTGTACGCGGCCGGCGCCGGGGATTCCCTGGGCGCGGCCGGGCGGGGCGCGGGGCTCTGGGCCCACTGCTCCTGCAGGCCGGATATCTGGTCGTTCGCCGCGTGGTCGGCCTTCACGCCGGTCCAGTACAGGAGGTAGACGACGAACAGGACGATCAGGGTGCCGACGGTGAGGCACAGTTCGCTGAAGGACCTGACGAGGATCCGCACGGACATCGGCGGTGCCCCCTCCCGCGCCGCTACTGCACCTGTTTCGCGTAGTGGAGATCCACTGTGCCCGAGTAGGCGGCGAGAGTCATCGTCTTGTGCTCGTCCACTTTCCAGCCGAGCCCGTAGGCCTTCACGTACAGCTGGTAGTTCTGGATCGCCTTGGAGGCGCCCAGTGCCCCGCGCAGCTTCCCGGTGTCCCCCACGGCCGTGATCTTGTACGGGGGCGAGTAGACGCGGCCCTGGAGGATCAGGGTGTTGCCGACGCAGCGCACCGCGCTGGTGGAGATCAGGCGCTGGTCCATGACCTGGATGCCCTGGGCGCCGCCCTGCCACAGCGCGTTGACCACCGCCTGGAGGTCCTGCTGGTGGATGACGAGGTCGTTGGCCTGGGGTGTGGGGTAGCCGGGGGCCGCGGTGGCGTTGGGCGGGGCGTCGTTGAGCGTGACGGTCAGTCCCTTGCCGGAGACCGGCGCGGTGCCCGAGGCGTCCTTGAGGCTGTTGAGGAGCTGGTCCTGGGCCTTGGTGGAGCCGTCGTCGCGCTGGGCGAGCGCGTCCACGTCGCCGCGCAGGGCCGCGGCGGAGTCGCCGAGCTCCTTGTTCTTGTGGTCGCGCTGCTTGATCAGGTCCGACAGCTTCAGGAGCGAGGCGTCGGTGCGGATGTTGGTGCCCTTGGCCGTGTTGAAACTGGTGACGAAGATGAGCCCGGCGAGCGCGAACACGGCGGCGGACAGGAGCCGTACGGGGCGGCCGCGCAGGCGGCGCCGGGGCTGCTCGGGGACCCCGTCGGGGGAGTCGGCAGAATTGCTCAACGTACCCTTATCTCCTTCAGCGCCACGGAAGCACTACGCTAACGGACGCTTGGGGGAGGATTCCCCCGCAGTCCCGTCCCCGGCGCCGCCACAGTTCCCTGCGCGGTCACGCAGCGCATCGACAGGAGAGTTCCTCGTGCCGAAGTCACGTATCCGCAAGAAGGCCGATTTCACGCCGCCGCCCGCCAAGCAGGCGACCGCCATCAAACTGGGCAGCCGCGGCTGGGTGGCCCCGGTGATGCTGGCGTTCTTCCTCATCGGGCTGGCCTGGATCGTCCTCTTCTATGTGACCGAGGGCGATATGCCGCTCAAGGCGCTCGGAAACTGGAACATCGTCGTCGGTTTCGGCTTCATCGCGGGCGGCTTCGGCGTCTCCACCCAGTGGAAGTAGCCCGCTGACCGCAGCGGAATCCGAGGGCGGACGCAAGCTCTGCCCCTAGTTATCCACAGCGCTATCCACGGGGAGTGGATAACTCAGACCATCTGTGGATAACTTCCGGGATGTTGACGCCGGTGTGACTGGTTCCACCGGCCTCCGCGCCCCACGCGCCCCTTGCCCCACCTGGAAATTGCCAGGTCAGGGGTGAGGGGCGCGGGCGTTCCCCACCCGGTGCACAAGTCCCGCCACCCTCTGTGGACAACTCTGGGGAAAGCTCGTACCCGCTGTGGTCAGGTGAGCTGTGCGGTGCGGATCAGCACGAGCGCGACCGAGACGGCGAGCACCAGCGCACAGCTGCCCCACTGCACCAGGGAGCGCCGCTCGGCCGGTGCGTGGACCATGCCGATGCCGAGCAGGACGCCCGCGACCAGGCCGCCCACGTGCGCCTGCCAGGCGATGCCCGCCCAGGCGAACGTGAAGATCAGGTTGACCACGAGCAGCCCGATGACGGGCCGCATGTCGTACTTCATCCGCCGCATCAGCACCGCCATGGCGCCGAAGAGGCCGAAGATCGCGCCGGAGGCGCCGAGCGACGGCTCGTTCGAGGCGGCGAGCAGAAACGTCAGTGCGCCGCCCGCGACGCCCGACACGAAGTACAGCGCCAGATACCGTGCCCGGCCGAGCGCGGCCTCCAGGGGGCCGCCGATCCACCACAGGCTGAGCATGTTGAAGCCGATGTGGGCATAGCCGCCGTGCAGGAACATCGAGGTGAGCAGGCGGTACCACTGGCCCTCGGCGATGCCCTGCACCCCGTCGAAGCCCGGCACGCCGGCCCGCCCCAGCAGGAAGAACGCATCGGTGAACCGGTCCCCGACCACCTGCTGGACCAGGAACAGGGCCAGGTTGATCCCGATGAGGAGCTTGGTGACCAGATGCGGGTCGCCCGCCGCCAGGACCCCGCCGGCCACCGTCCGCGGCTGGTTGGCCGTCGGGGCGTGGCCGGTGCCGGAGCCGGAGCGTACGCACTCGGGGCACTGAAAGCCGACGGAGGCGCTGATCATGCAGTCCGGGCAGATCGGGCGGTCGCAGCGGGTGCAGCTGACGGGCGCGGGCACCCCGGGGTGGCGGTAGCAGCTGGGCGGCCCGGCCTGCCGCGCCTGGTCCTGGTGGTCCTCGTTCATCGGGCTCCCTCGTCCTCGTGCAGCAGCTCCGCCCCGCTCGTCATACGGACGGGCGGGGCGGAAAGGTTCCCGGAGGAGCCGTAGATCAGCCTTCGCGGGTCTCCACGACGACCGACTCGATGACCACGTCGTTGACCGGGCGGTCGGTGCGCGGGTTGGTGTCGGTGGCGACGATCGCGTCCACGACCTTGCGGCCGGCGTCGCTCGACACCTCGCCGAAGATGGTGTGCTTGCCGGTCAGCCACGCGGTGGGCGACACGGTGATGAAGAACTGCGAACCGTTGGTGCCCGGGCCGGCGTTGGCCATGGCCAGCAGGTACGGCTTGGTGAAGGCCAGGTCCGGGTGGAACTCGTCGCCGAACTCGTAGCCCGGGCCGCCGGTGCCGTTGCCCAGGGGGTCGCCGCCCTGGATCATGAAGCCCTCGATGACGCGGTGGAAGACGGTGCCGTCGTACAGGCGGTCCGTGGTCTTCTGGCCGGTCTCCGGGTTCACCCACTCGCGCTCGCCGTTGGCGAGTTCCACGAAGTTCTTGACCGTCTTGGGTGCGTGGTTCGGCAGGAGCCGAATCTCGATGTCGCCCTGATTGGTCTTCAGGGTGGCGTAAAGCTGCTCGGCCACGATCTGCCTTTCCTCGAAGGTCTGCACTGACGTCCCCCGATCCTCGCACGGACCGCGGCACCCGAGAGAAAGCGCCCGGTTACCGACAGATACCCGCCGAACGCTCCCGTACTGCCCCCAACCGTGGCATTGTCGTCCGCAAGCTCCCCCCTCGGCGGTGCGTTCCGCACCGCGGCCCCTCAATTGCTTCAAAGATGCGAGGCCCACCCGGATGCCTTTCCGCACATGCCGGGTACCCGCAGGACAGGCATGATTTCGAGATGGGTGGAAAGGCGACATACCGAACCGCCACCAAGGAGGAGGATCACGTGACCCGCATGGAGAGCGTGCGCGCCGCAACCGGATCGGCGAAGGAGAGCGTGCTGCACGCCGCGGAAGTGGTGGCGCCCTACGCCGACTCGGCCAAGCAGCAGGCCGCACAGTATGCCCAGCACTACGCCCAGGAGGCGCGCGTACGCGTGGCTCCGAAGGTGGCCAAGGCGGCGGTCCAGGCCCGGAGCCAGGCCCGGCACCAGTACGACGCCCATGTGGCGCCGCGCGTCCCGCCGAGGGTGGACGAGGTGGCCCACCAGGCGGCCAGGCAGTCGCGCCGGGCCGCGCGCCAGGCCGCGGACTACGCCGCCCCGCGCGTGGAGCAGGCGGTCGCCGCCGCGCAGCCGCTGCGCGAGGAGGCCATGGCGCGCTCCGCCGCGGCGCTCGCGGCGCTGCGCGGCCAGGTGACGACGAAGGAGATCGAGAAGCTGGCGCGCAAGCACCGGCGCCGGGCCAAGGCCGCCCGGGCCGGCAAGGGCTTCCTGATTCTGGGCATCGTCGCGGGCGGGGCGTTCGCCGCGTGGCGGTGGTGGGACAAGCAGGCCAACCCGGACTGGCTGGTCGAGCCCCCCGAGCCGACCGAGGTCGTCGACCGTGCGCCGCTCAGCTCGGTGGACGGCAGCGCCGAGGCCCTCGACCCCGAGGTCCAGGCCAAGCAGGCCGAAGCGGAGGCGGAGGCCGCGGACGGCGACGAACGGCACTGACCGGCACGACCGGTGGACGCCCGGCGGCCCGAGAGGCCGCCGGGCGTCCGGCATGTCCGGCGTGATCCGGCCGCCGGGAGCCGGCCCTTGGCCGACGGTCGACGCGGCCGGGGGAGGAACTCCTCGCGGTGCCGTCACGCGGCCGGAGGCCGGACTCCTCCCGATGCCGTCACATACGGCGAGAGCACTGCCGCCGCGGGACTGCCATGGGCGGCGGCGACACGAGCGAGGAGGTCCGCCGGTACGACGGCGTACTGCTGGGGGCCGACGGTCTCCAGTGCCGAGGCGTCACCAGCACGGAGAAGCAGAGCGAGAAAAAGACCCCCCTGACCGCGTTTTCGCTGGTCAGGGGGGTCTGATGCTGTGGAGCCTAGGAGATTCGAACTCCTGACATCTGCCTTGCAAAGGCAGCGCTCTACCAACTGAGCTAAGGCCCCGGATGAGGTGTTGCGGGACCAGAGTACCGGGTGGAACGGGGGATCTCGCAAAAGGATTGGGACTCCCGGTGAACGACCACTCTCCGTAAGATGCTCGACGAGGTTCGCACCCGTGAAGCGGCCTCAATGGGGAAGCGATGGGGAGACGCGCAATGGACGCAGCACAGCAGGAAGCGACCGCCAGAGCCAGAGAGCTTCAGCGGAGCTGGTACGGGGAGCCGCTGGGGGCGCTCTTCCGCCGGCTGATAGACGACCTCGGGCTCAACCAGGCCCGGCTCGCCGCTGTTCTCGGACTCTCGGCGCCCATGTTGTCGCAGCTGATGAGCGGACAGCGCGCCAAGATCGGCAACCCGGCCGTGGTGCAACGGGTCCAGGCCCTGCAGGACCTGGCCGGACAGGTCGCCGACGGCAGCGTGAGCGCCGTGGAGGCCACCGACCGCATGGAAGAGATCAAGAAGTCGCAAGGAGGCTCGGTGCTGACCAACACCGGCCAGACGACGTCCAGTTCGGGTGCCCCGACGGTGCGCCGGGTGGTGCGCGAGATCCAGTCGCTGCTGCGTTCCGTGGCGGCCGCGGGCGACATCATCGACGCCGCCGACACCCTCGCCCCCGCCCACCCCGAACTGGCAGAGTTCCTCCGGGTGTACGGCGCGGGGCGGACCGCGGAGGCGGTCTCGCACTACGAGGCGCACCAGAGCTGACAACGGGCCGATCGATCCTGGGAGGGGCGTCGGGTGGGCGAGGTCTTCGCCGGTCGGTACGAGCTGGTCGATCCGGTCGGACGGGGCGGGGCCGGAGCCGTCTGGCGCGCCTGGGACCGGCGCAGACGCCGCTACGTGGCCGCGAAGGTGCTCCAGCAGAGCGACGCCCACACCCTGTTGCGGTTCGTCCGCGAGCAGGCCCTCAGGATCGACCATCCGCATGTGCTCGCGCCCGCCAGCTGGGCCGCCGACGACGACAAGGTCCTGTTCACCATGGACCTGGTCAGCGGCGGCTCGCTGGCCCATCTCATCGGCGACTACGGGCCGTTGCCACCCCGCTTCGTCTGCACCCTGCTCGACCAGCTGCTCGCCGGCCTGGCCGCGGTCCACGCCGAGGGCGTCGTCCACCGGGACATCAAACCGGCCAACATCCTCATGGAGGCCACCGGAAGCGGGCGGCCCCATCTGCGCCTCTCCGACTTCGGCATATCCCTGCGCAAGGACGAGCCGCGCCTGACCGAGACCAACTACGTGGTGGGGACGCCCGGTTACTTCGCCCCCGAGCAGATGATGGGCGCCGAACCCGACTTCCCCGCCGACCTGTTCGCCGTCGGCCTGGTCGCCCTGTACCTCCTGGAGGGCAGCAAACCGGACGCGCGGGCCCTCGTGGAGTACTTCGCCGCCCACGGCACCCCGAGCGCACCGCAGGGCATCCCCGAGCCCCTCTGGCAGGTCCTCGCGGGGCTCCTCCAGCCCAACCCGCAGAACAGGTTCCGCACGGCTACGGGGGCGCGCAAGGCGCTGGCCTCGGCGGTCGAACTGCTTCCGGAGCAGGACCCGGACGAGGAACCCGTCGAGGTCTTCGACCAGATCGGCCCGCTGCCCCCCGGCTTCGCCGAACACGGCCCCGAGCAGCCGGCCCAGGGGCCCGCCCGCGCCCCGGATGCGTCGGACTCCGGCCCGTGGGGGTCGGGAGCGTGGGCCTCGGGAGAATGGGCCTCGGGAGCGTGGGCGCCCACAGGGTGGGAGGCGGACCGGCGCGGATCGGTCCAGGGGGCATCGGGTGAGGGGGCCTCGGGCCAGGGGTCCTCGGGCCAGGCGGCCGTGGGCCCGTCACCCACCGGCTTCGGTCCCGCCAACGATTCCGGTGCGGGGACCGGCTCGGGCGGCGGCGCCCTGCCCGCGGTCCCGCAGCACGCGCCCACCCCGCCCACTCAGGCACCGGCCGCACCCGCACATCTGCCGCCGCCGTACGAGCGGACGCCGCCCACCCCCGCCACCGCCCCGTACACCGCGCCGTACCCCAATGCGGCCGCGTCGCCCCAAGTTCCCTTCCAGGGAGCCTCGTTCGGGAACCTCGCGCCACCGGCGCCATCGGCTTCATCCCTGCCGTCGGGGCCGTCCGTACCGTCGGGGCCGTCATCCGTGCCGCCGCCGCCATCGGTGCCATCCGTGCCGACGCCTCGCCCGGGGCCGCCCCCGAAGGTCGCCGTCCCGGTGCTCCTGGTGGCACTGGTGTGTTTCGCCGTGGGGATCTGGGCGCTGATCCAGACCTGAGGGCCCGGCTACCAAGTACCGGGCGGCCCGAAGCCCTGTGACCCGGGCCCGGTTGCGGCCGCGCGCCGGCGGGCCACCAGCGTCCACACCCCGAGCCCCGTCACCAGGACCGTGCCCGTACCGATTCCGAGGGCGGCGAGCAGTTTCATCGAGCTCTCGCGCGCGGAGGATCCGCCCTCGCCCGATCCGGCCGCACCGAAGTCGGGCGCCGGTCCCGCGTAGGCCGGCCCGGACTGCGCTGTCCCCTTTACCGTCAGACGCAGCGTCAGATCGTACGGCGCGTTCCCGAAGGTCCGCCCGACCTCGGGGCTGAGCGACACCGCCAGGTAGTAGGACCCGTTGACCCGCAGCGCCGAGGTGTCGTCCGAGGGCGCGTAGCGGTTCTCGTAGGCGACCGGCGCGAGCGGTTCGAGCGCCGCCTCCTTCTGCCGTCCGTCGTACGGCGCCGACGCTCCGGTGACCAGGCCGAGGACGGGGTTGTAGAGCTGGAGGGAGAGCGCGGTGCCGACGTAGCCGTCCTTAGTAGCGGCCAGGCTTCCCAAACCTCCGGCGGCGAAGAGTTGCTGTCCCCAGTCGAGCGGCACGCGGAAGAAGAGGGTCTCGCCGGGCCGGATGGCATCCCTCCACTGCCCCGGGGACACCGCGGCCGCGTCGTGGAATCCGGTGCCGCCGTGGACCTGGCGCGCAGGGCCCGTGGGCGGGGCCGGCGACGCGGAGGGCCAGCCGGAGGGCGCGGTGCTCGGCCCGGTCCCGCTGCGGGTGGGCTCGGTCGTGTAGCGCAGATCGAGCCCCCAGTCGGAAGGCGTGGAGGACGGGTCGCTCTCGCGCTCGACCACCATGTAGTAGGTGCCCGGTCCCTGACAGGTCGACAGGCTCTTGCGCAGTGCGCGGTAGGCGGAGGCGGCGATGGGGTGCGGATACTGCGCCGAGCCGATCGAACGCCGCTGGGAGTCGCAGTCGTCGCCGTCCGCGTCCTGGATCGACACCTTGATGGAGTCGCCGTAGGCGAGCTTCGCGCCCGCCGGCCCCGGCAGCGCCACCGCCGACGCGTAGGCGTCCTTCACCCCGTCCAGAACCAGCTGAAAATAGAGCTTGCCACCGGGCTTGATGACCGATCTATAGGCGGCGTCGGCCTTCAGCACCGGCCCCTCGGTGTTCCGGGCGCCCCCCACCACATCCTGGACGCCGTCGGGAAACCGGTACGAAGGGTACGCCCCGGCCGCCTGCGCGGGGCCCGGCGCCGCCAGGAGCGCACCCAGCGCGGCGCCCGCCGCTCCGATCCCTAGTGCGGTCGCCCTCGACCTGCCGCGCCTCGTCCTCACTCGCCCCGCCCCACCTTTGCCCTCGCAAGTCAACTATTCGCTCACGTGAACTCGCCGGGTCCCGGGACCGCCCCGGGACAGCACGAAGCCCCGGCCACCTCAGTGGCCGGGGCTTCGCAACCGGGTCTTTCGGTCTCACACACCCGAACCTGCGGGCACGGAGTCGGTCGCCTCCGTCCACAGATCCTGCTCGGCGCGATCCGCCTGGATCTGGCGGTACACGAGGAGCCCGCCGATGGCGGCCAGTGCGACCAGGAGGAGCTTCTTCACCGCGCGACCTCGTCTTTCCTTGACGTAAGGGACCTCTGCCGCCCGACTATACACACCGATCGATATCAATCGGTGATGCTCCATCCGTGTGTAGTTCATCGGAAGATCCGCCGATACGGTGCGTCGCTCCCCGCTCAGCCCGAGCCCCCCACACATCATCGGATACAACGCAATTCGGGCAACCCAACAGCATGTACTGCTTACGGAAGAAGCGAGGAAATCATGGCTACGACCAAGATCACGACCTGGTGGACCGCACTCATCGGCGCGCTGGTCGCCCTCCTCGCCTCGCTCGGCCTGGCCGGCCAGGCCGCGGCCGCCGCCCCCACGGCTTCCGTACCGCAGCACGACACGACGTACAACCGCAGCGAACCGGCCACCCCCGTTGCGCCGAGCGTGCAATGGGCCCTGCCCGCCGCCTCGGCCCTGCCCCCCACGATGAAGCAGCGCATCCGCGCCGAGGCCCACGGCTCCTCGCCGTCCTCCCGGCACCGCGCCGACGTCCGTGACGCGGGCGATGACCAGGCGCAGGGCGACGACGGCGCCGCACAGACCCCCACGGAAGACCCGGCCGAGGCCCCTTCCCCCTGACCCACCCCCGCTCTGCCCGAGCTGCGAGCCCGGCAACTCCCCCGAGTTGCCGGGCTCTTCGGTGTCCCGAGACGCGGGCCACCCACGAAATCCCATAAGCCCTAATGCGATTCGGAAGCGCCCGGGGGCTGCCCGGAGATGCGGAGGTCCGGATCCCCGCAGAAACGGAAGCCCGGAGGTCCGGAGGCCCGGAGGTCCAGAGGCCCGGAGGTCCAGAGGCCCGGAGGTCCAGAGGCCCGGAGGCCCGGAGACACGGAAGTCCCGCAGCCCGGAAGGCCGGGGACCCCAAAGCCCCGAAGCCCGAAGGTCCGGAAGCCCGGAAGTCCGGAAGTCCCGAGGCCCGGAGACACGGAAGCCCCGAAGCCAAGAGGCCCGGAATCCCGGATCCCCGGAAGCCTTCTCGGGAGCATCGCCGCGTCGCGGACGCCCCGACCCCCGGCCGCTTCGGCCCCCAGGGGCCTGCCTCTCCACGGCCTCCCATCGACGCGACACCCCGCGACCCCGGAAACGCCGAAGACCCCCGGGCTTTCGCCTCGGGGGTCTTCGTCACTGTGGGGCTAACAGGATTTGAACCTGTGGCCTCATCCTTATCAGGGATGCGCTCTAACCAACTGAGCTATAGCCCCGCCGCGTCTTGCGGGATGTCCCGCGCGCCGACCTCTGAAGATTAGCGCACGGGACGGCCAGTCCCAAAATCGATAGCCGAGCAGCTGTGAACTGCGGCTACTCGTCCTCGGCGAGCGTGAGCTCGATACCGCCCACGAAGCCCGCCGAGAGGTTGTAGATGAACGCCCCCAGCGTCGCGAGCGCCGTGGCGAGCACCACGTCGATCACGGCGATGATCGACGTGAAGAGCAGCACCCGCGGCAGCGACAGGAACGACTGCAGGTCGAAGCCGTTGGACTCGTTCGAGCCGGTGGCCTCGCTGATCGTGCCGCCGACCGTGGAGAACACGCCCATGGCATCCATGACCATCCACAGCACCGCGGCCGCGATGACCGTGCAGATGCCAAGGGCGATGGACAGCAGGAAGCTGACCTTCATGACCGACCACGGGTCGGCCTTGGCCACCCGCAGCCGCGCCTTGCGCGTACGGGGCATGGTGCGTGCCCCGGTGCGCGGGCGGCGCACGCCCTCGGCGCCGCGCTGCGGCGCCGGATAGGCCTGCGGCGGGTGGTAGGGCTGCTGACCGCCGTGCGCCGGCTTCTCGCGCTCGCCGGGCAGAGCCCCGCTCTCATACTCCGCGCGGCCCTGTGGGCCCCGGGTTTCCGTCACCGTTACCCCCTGGGAGTCCGCGGCAGGGCCACGGGCACCGTTTGCTCCGGAAGCGGCCGCTCCGGCGCCCGTGGCTCCACTCACGCTTTACTCCTCGTGCTCCCCGGCCGAAGGCTGGACGCCCTCGGCAGCAGCCTCGGCAGTAGCGCCCTCGGCGTCGTCGGCCCCGTCGACCTCTACGGCCTCGCTGCCCGCCTCGGCGTTACGGGCGATGCCGACCACGGCATCGCGCTTGCCCAGGTTGATCAGTTGGACGCCCATGGTGTCACGGCCCGTCTCCCTGACCTCGTTGACTCGCGTACGAATCACACCGCCGCCGAGAGTGATGGCGAGGATTTCGTCCGTTTCCTCGACCACCAGCGCGCCGACCAGCGAGCCGCGGTCCTCCACGATCTTGGCGGCCTTGATACCGAGGCCGCCGCGACCCTGGACGCGGTACTCGTCGACGGGGGTGCGCTTCGCGTACCCGCCATCGGTTGCGGTGAAGACGAACGTACCGGGCCGGACGACATTCATCGAGAGCAGTTCGTCTCCCTCGCGGAAACTCATGCCCTTGACGCCGGACGTGGCGCGGCCCATGGGGCGCAGCGCGTCGTCGGTCGCCGTGAACCGGATGGACTGCGCCTTCTTGCTGACGAGGAGCAGATCGTCATCGGCCGACACCAGCTCCGCGCCGATCAGTTCGTCGTCGCCGCCGTCCGCGGTCTCGCGCAGATTGATGGCGATGACACCACCCGAACGGGGCGAGTCGTAGTCCTTGAGCGACGTCTTCTTCACCAGGCCGGCCTTCGTGGCCAGGATCAGATAGGGCGCCGCGTCGTAGTCGCGGATCGCGAGGATCTGGGCGATCTTCTCGTCCGGCTGGAAGGCCAGCAGGTTGGCGACGTGCTGGCCGCGCGCGTCGCGCCCGGCGTCCGGCAGCTCGTAGGCCTTGGCCCGGTAGACCCGGCCCTTGTTGGTGAAGAACAGCAGCCAGTGGTGCGTGGTGGAGACGAAGAAGTGGTCGACGATGTCGTCCTGCTTCAGCTTGGTGCCCCGCACGCCCTTGCCGCCGCGCTTCTGCGAGCGGTAGTCCTCGGTCTTGGTGCGCTTGACGTAACCACCGTTGGTGATGGTGACGACGATGTCCTCTTCGGCGATCAGGTCCTCGATGGACATGTCGCCGTCGAACGGCACCAGGGCCGAGCGGCGGTCGTCGCCGAACTTGTCGACGATCGCGGCCAGTTCGTCGCTGACGATCCCGCGCTGCTTCTCGGGCGAGGCCAGGATCGCGTTGTACTCGTTGATCTTCGCCTGGAGCTCGTCGTGCTCGGCGACGATCTTCTGGCGCTCCAGGGCGGCGAGCCGGCGCAGCTGCATCTCGAGGATGGCGTTGGCCTGGATCTCGTCGATGGACAGCAGGCCCATCAGGCCCTCGCGCGCCACGTCGACCGTGTCGCTGCGCCGGATCAGCGCGATGACCTCGTCGATCGCGTCGAGCGCCTTGAGCAGGCCGCGCAGGATGTGGGCCCGCTCCTCGGCCTTGCGCAGCCGGAACTTCGTACGCCGGACGATGACCTCGATCTGGTGCGTCACCCAGTGGCGGATGAACGCGTCGATCGAGAGCGTGCGCGGCACGCCGTCGACCAGCGCCAGCATGTTGGCGCCGAAGTTGGTCTGGAGATCGGTGTGCTTGTACAGGTTGTTCAGGACGACCTTGGCGACCGCGTCCCGCTTCAGGACGATCACCAGGCGCTGGCCGGTACGCGAGCTGGTCTCGTCGCGGACGTCCGCGATGCCGCCGACCTTGCCGTCCTTGACCAGGTCGGCGATCTTCTGCGCGAGGTTGTCGGGGTTGGTCTGGTACGGCAGCTCGGTGACCACCAGGCACTGGCGGTTCTGGATCTCCTCGACCGCGACGACCGCGCGCATCGTGATGGAGCCACGGCCGGTGCGGTACGCCTCCTCGATGCCCTTGCGGCCCACGACCAGCGCGCCGGTGGGGAAGTCGGGGCCCTTGATGCGCTCCATCAGCGCGTCGAGGAGCTCCTCGTGCGAGGCCTCCGGGTTCGCCAGGTACCACTGGGCGCCCTCGGCGACCTCGCGCAGGTTGTGCGGCGGGATGTTGGTCGCCATGCCGACCGCGATGCCGGCCGAGCCGTTGACCAGCAGGTTCGGGAAGCGCGCCGGCAGGACCGTCGGCTCCTGGTTGCGGCCGTCGTAGTTGTCCGTGAAGTCGACGGTCTCCTCGTCGATGTCCCGGACCATCTCCATGGCCAGCGGCATCAGCTTGCACTCGGTGTACCGCATGGCGGCAGCCGGGTCGTTGCCCGGGGAACCGAAGTTGCCGTTGGAGTCCACCAGCGGCATGCGCATCGACCAGTGCTGGGCGAGGCGCACCAGGGCGTCGTAGATCGAGGAGTCGCCGTGCGGGTGGTAGGTACCCATGACGTCACCGACGACGCGGGCACACTTGTAGAAGCCCTTCTCGGGCCGGTATCCGCCGTCGTACATGGCGTACAGGACGCGGCGGTGGACGGGCTTCAGGCCGTCCCGTACGTCCGGCAGCGCACGCGAGACGATGACGGACATCGCGTAGTCGAGGTAGGAGCGCTGCATCTCCGTCTCGAGCCCGACGGGCTCGATCCGCAGAACAGGGCCTTCCTCGGCGGCGTCAGTGGTCGTGGGAGTGTTCTCGTCGGCCATTGCTGGTTCTCAAGTCCTTTCGAAGCGGTCAGCGACAGACCGAGTCAGATGTCGAGGAAGCGGACGTCCCGCGCGTTGCGCTGGATGAAGGAGCGCCGGGCCTCGACGTCCTCACCCATCAGCACCGAGAACAGGTCGTCGGCCTGGGCCGCGTCGTCCAGGGTGACCTGGCCGAGCACGCGGTGCTCGACGTCCATGGTCGTGACGCGCAGCTCCTCGGCGTTCATCTCGCCAAGACCCTTGAAGCGCTGGATCGAGTCCTCACGGATCCGCTTGCCGTTCTGCTTGCCGAGCTCCACGAGCGCGTCGCGCTCACGGTCCGAGTACGCGTACTCGAAGTCGTCCCGGCCCCACTTGATCTTGTAGAGCGGCGGGCGCGACAGATACACGTGCCCGGCCTCGACCAGCGGCCGCATGAAGCGGAACAGGAAGGTCAGCAGCAGGGTGTTGATGTGCTGGCCGTCGACGTCGGCGTCCGCCATCAGGATGATCTTGTGATAGCGGAGCTTCTCGATGTCGAAGTCCTCGTGGACCCCGGTACCGAACGCCGAGATCAGCGCCTGGACCTCGGTGTTCTGCAGGATCTTGTCGATCCGCGCCTTCTCGACGTTCAGGATCTTGCCTCGGATGGGCAGGATCGCCTGGTACATCGGGTTGCGGCCGGACTTCGCCGAACCACCGGCGGAGTCACCCTCGACGATGAAGATCTCGCACTTGGTGGGGTCGTTGGACTGGCAGTCCGAGAGCTTGCCGGGCAGCGACGCCGACTCGAGCAGCCCCTTGCGGCGGGTCAGGTCACGCGCCTTGCGGGCGGCGACACGGGCCGTCTGCGCCTGGATGGACTTGCGGATGATGTCCGCGGCCTCGACGGGGTTGCGGTCGAACCAGTCGGTGAGGTGCTCGTGCACCACCTTCTGGACGAACGTCTTCGCCTCGGTGTTGCCCAGCTTGGTCTTGGTCTGACCCTCGAACTGCGGCTCGCCCAGCTTGACGGAGATGATCGCCGTCAGACCCTCGCGGATATCCTCGCCCGAGAGGTTGTCGTCCTTCTCGCGCAGCAGCTTCTTGTCCCGGGCGTACCGGTTGACCAGGCCCGTGAGCGCGGCGCGGAATCCCTCCTCATGCGTACCCCCCTCATGCGTGTGGATGGTGTTCGCAAAGGAGTAAACGCCCTCGCTGTACTGAGAGTTCCACTGCATCGCGATCTCGGCCGAGAGGAGTCGCTCCTTGTCCTCGGCCTCGATGTCGATCACGGTCGGGTGGATCAGCTCGCCCTTGCGCGAGTTGAGGTACTTCACGAAGTCGACGATGCCGCCCTCGTAGAAGTAGGTGACCGAGAGGGGCTGCTGCTCCTCGCCCTCCTCCGCGGAGTCCGCGCCCGAGACCGCCTTCGCCGACTCGCGCTCGTCGGTGAGCGTCAGGGTCAGGCCCTTGTTGAGGAAGGCCATCTCCTGGAAGCGCCGCGACAGCGTCTCGAAGGAGTACTCGGTGGTCTCGAAGATGTCGCCGTCGGCCCAGAAGGTGACCGAGGTGCCGGTCTCCGAGACGGCTTCGTTCTGGGCGAGGGGCGCCGTCGGGACGCCGAGCTTGTAGTCCTGGGTCCAGCGGTAGCCCTCCGTCCGGACCTCGACCGCGACCTTGGAGGACAGGGCGTTCACGACGGACACACCGACACCGTGCAGACCGCCGGAGACGGCGTAACCGCCGCCGCCGAACTTGCCGCCCGCGTGCAGGACGGTGAGGACGACCTCGACGGCGGGCTTCCCCTCGGAGGGGATGATGCCCACGGGGATGCCACGGCCGTTGTCGATCACCCGTACGCCGCCGTCCGCGAGGATGGTGACGTCGATCGTGTCCGCGTGTCCGGCCAGAGCCTCGTCGACGGAGTTGTCGACGACCTCGTACACGAGGTGATGAAGACCACGCTCACCGGTCGAGCCGATGTACATGCCGGGTCGCTTGCGGACCGCGTCCAGACCTTCGAGGACGGTAATCGCGCTGGCGTCGTACGAGGCGGTGACCTCGCCGTTCTCGCCGACGGCAGTGGACGGGGTGTTCTCGTTGGGGTTGCCGGAATCGGCCACGAAGCGCCCTTTCTGGCACAGCACAAGCCTTCCCCTGTACAGGCCAAGGGCGGCTGCGTCGTTCAGCGATGGTCGCGCCGGGCGTTGCCCCGGGGGCAAGCGTCCGGCCGCGTCTTTCGGTGGGTCCCGCGAGGACGGCGGGATTAGGGACCAGTCTACCGGTAGCGCCGACATGAATGGGGGTTTGCCGGTACCTGAGTCCGCATGTGCCGCCCTGGGCGGGCGCCTTCCGACTCCCCATATCCGGGGAGGGGCCCCAAGAGCCTCACACGGGCATTCAGCGCTTCGGCCTGTCAACCTCCGACTACGGTGAGGGACACCTCATGCTCCCCACCGGCCCCCGGAGCCCTCCCGCACCCCTTTTTCGCACGTCACAGGGGGTGCGGGAAGGGCCCGCGCGGAGGTCTCCGCGCGGGCCGATGTGTGGAACGTGCGTGGCGGGACGAGCCTCCCGGCGATGCCCAGCGGCCGGCCACCAGAGGTCGTACGCGGAGCCCGCCGCGCGGAGGCTGCCGCGCGGAGGCTGCCGCGCGGAGGCCGCCGTGTGGAGGCCGTCTCAGCCGTAGGTGTCGCCGGGGCCGGTGCTCCCCGGGGCGCGCAGCTTGCCGTAGCGCTGCGGCGGGCCGCTCGGGCCGTACACCTTGATCAGCCGGACCGTGCCGTGGCCGAGGTCGGCGTTGATGCGCGCCACCAGTTGCGGCGCGAGCAGCCGCAGCTGGGTCGCCCAGGACGTCGAGTCGCAGCGCACGACGAGGACCTTGTCCTCCTTGTCGTACGGACCCGGCACGGTGTGGTTGGCGAGTTCCTCGCCGACAATCTCCGGCCAGCGGCCGAGCACCCCGGCCACCGCCGTCGGCGTCTCCCAGCCGCTCTCGCTGATCAGCCGGTTGATGGCGGCGCCGAGCGGCAGCGGATCGCGGCCGTCCGCGCGGGCCCCGGAGCGCAGGCCGCCGCCCCTGCGTGCCTGATGCCGCTGCTGCGCGGCCTCGCCGCGCGCCCTGGCCTGCTCCCTGGCCGTGCGCAGCGCGACCCGCGCCAGATCGATGCCGGAGGCCTCGGGAACCTTCGGCTGCTCGGCCCCTTGGGGTGCCTCGCTCATACCCGTGCCACCTCGCCCGCCGCGACCTCGTACCGGGCGCCCGCGAGGATCCCCGGCACGTCGTCGTCCACCGCGGCCGTCACCAGGACCTGCTCGCCCGGAGCGACCAGTTCCGCGAGGCGGTCGCGCCGCTTGGCGTCCAGCTCCGCGAAGACGTCGTCGAGTACCAGGACCGGCTCGTTGCCCTCGGCCCGCAGCAGGTCGTACGAGGCGAGCCGCAGCGCGAGCGCGTACGACCAGGACTCGCCGTGGCTCGCGTAGCCCTTGGCGGGCAGCTGGCCCAGGCGCAGCAGCAGATCGTCGCGGTGCGGGCCGGCGAGCGTCACCCCGCGCTCGATCTCCTGCTTGCGTACGTCCGCGAAGGCCGCGATGAGCTGGTCGTACAGCTCCTCTCGGGTGTGCCCGGTGCCGGGCGCCGACGGCTTGTACTCCAGGGCCAACGGGCCGCCGCCCGGGGCGAGTTGCTCGTACGCCTTGTCGGCGAGCGGCTGCAGTGCGGAGATCAGGTCGAGGCGCTGGGCGAGGAGCTCGGCGCCGGCCTGGGCGAGGTGCTGGTCCCATACGTCGAGCGTCGACAGGTCCATGCCCCGGCCGCCGTGCCGGCGGGCCATCGCGGCGGACTTCAGGAGGGTGTTGCGCTGCTTGAGGACGCGCTCGTAGTCGGACCGCACGGCCGCCATCCGGGGCGAGCGCGCGGTGATCAGCTCGTCGAGGAACCGGCGCCGCTCGCCCGGGTCGCCCTTGACCAGCGCCAGGTCCTCGGGCGCGAACAGCACGGTCCGCACGATCCCCAGCACATCGCGGGGCCTGACCTGCGAGGACCTGTTGATACGGGCCCGGTTGGCGCGGCCCGGGTTGAGCTCCAGCTCGATCAGCTGGGAGCGCTCGCCCTGGGTGACGGCCGCGCGGATCACGGCCCGCTCGGCGCCCATGCGCACCAGCGGCGCGTCCGACGAGACGCGGTGGCTGCCCAGCGAGGCGAGATAGCCGACGGCCTCGACCAGATTGGTCTTGCCCTGGCCGTTGGCGCCCACGAAAGCGGTGACGCCCGGGTCGAGCGGAACCTCGACCCGGGCGTACGAGCGGAAGTCGGCCAGCGAGAGATGCGTGACGTGCATGGTGTCGCCGACCTCCCCCGGCTTACCTACTGCTCTTTACAGCTACTTGGACTCGACCGCGTGGCCGCCGAACTGGTTGCGCAGCGCGGCGATCATCTTCATCTGCGGGGAGTCGTCCTGACGGGACGCGAAACGGGCGAACAGCGACGCGGTGATCGCGGGCAGCGGCACGGCGTTGTCGATGGCCGCCTCCACCGTCCACCGGCCCTCGCCGGAGTCCTGCGCGAAGCCCTTGAGCTTGTCGAGGTGCTCGTCGTCGTCCAGGGCGTTGACCGCGAGGTCGAGCAGCCAGGAACGGATGACCGTGCCCTCCTGCCAGCTGCGGAACACCTCGCGGACGTCGGTGACGGAGTCGACCTTCTCCAGGAGCTCCCAGCCCTCGGCGTAGGCCTGCATCATGGCGTACTCGATGCCGTTGTGGACCATCTTCGAGAAGTGGCCGGCGCCGACCTTGCCCGCGTGCACCGCGCCGAAGTCACCCTCGGGCTTCAGCGCGTCGAAGATCGGCTGGACCTTCGCGATGTTCTCGGCGGTGCCGCCGTACATCAGCGCGTAGCCGTTCTCCAGGCCCCAGACACCGCCGGAGACACCGCAGTCGACGAAGCCGATGTCCTTGATGCCCAGCTCGACGGCGTGCTTCTCGTCGTCCGTCCAGCGGGAGTTGCCGCCGTCCACGACGACGTCGCCGGGGGACAGGAGCTCGCCGAGCTCATCGATCGTGGACTGCGTCGCGGCACCGGCCGGGACCATCACCCACACCACGCGCGGGCCCTTGAGACTGTCCACAAGCTCCTTGAGGCTGTGGACATCAGCGACGTCCGGGTTGCGGTCGTAACCGATGACGGTGTGGCCTGCGCGGCAGATGCGCTCGCGCATGTTGCCGCCCATCTTGCCGAGGCCGACGAGACCGAGCTCCATCACATGATCCTTTGACGTTGTGGCGTTTCGTACCCGCGTCCGAGCCTACGCCGGGACCCTGGTACACACCTGCGGGGTCAGCCGCTCAGACGTACGCCCCGGGTGCCCGGGGCGTACGTCCTCAAGCCACTCAGCCGGAGAGGCGCACCGGCATGATCAGGTACTTGTAGGCGTCGTCCGCCTCCGCGTCCAGGGCGGGCTTGCCGCTGAGCAGCGCCGGCTTGGTCGAGGTGGTGAAGGCCAGCTGGGCGACCGGCGAGTCGATGGCGCTCAGGCCGTCGAGCAGGAAGGTCGGGTTGAAGGCGATCGAGATGTCGTCGCCCTCCAGGTTGGCGTCGACCCTTTCCACAGCCTGTGCGTCGTCGCTGGAACCGGCCTCCAGGATGAGGACGCCCTGCTCGAAGCTGAGCCGCACCGGGGTGTTGCGCTCGGCCACCAGGGACACGCGCTTGACGGCCTCGACGAACGGCGCGGTCTCGATCACCGCTACCGAGTTGAACTCGGTGGGGAAAAGAGTCCGGTACTTGGGCAGGTCGCCCTCGAGAAGACGTGTGGTCGTGCGGCGGCCCGCGCCCTCGAAGCCGATCAGGCCCTCGCCGGCGCCGGAGCCCGACAGCGCCAGGGTGACCGTGTCGCCGCTCGTGAGCGCCTTGGCGGTGTCCAGGAGCGTCTTGGCGGGGACCAGGGCGACCGCGGAGGCGTCCGGGTTCTCCGGCTTCCACAGGAACTCGCGGACCGCGAAGCGGTAGCGGTCGGTGGAGGCGAGGGTGACGGTGTCGCCCTCGATCTCGATGCGCACACCGGTCAGCACGGGCAGCGTGTCGTCGCGGCCGGCCGCGATGGCGACCTGGGCGGCGGCGGAGGCGAAGACCTCACCGGGGACGGTGCCCGTGGCGGTCGGCATCTGCGGCAGCGCCGGGTACTCCTCCACCGGAAGGGTGTGGAGGGTGAAGCGGGAGGAGCCGCAGACCACCGTCGCCCGTACACCGTCTGTGGAAATCTCCACCGGCCGGTTGGGCAGGGCGCGGCAGATGTCGGCGAGCAGGCGGCCGGAGACGAGCACCGTGCCGTCCTCGTCGACCTCGGCGTCGACCGAGACCCGCGCCGAGACCTCGTAGTCGAAGCTGGAGAAGCTGAGCGCGCCGTCCTCCGCCTTCAGAAGAAGGCCCGCGAGTACGGGCGCGGGCGGACGGGCCGGGAGGCTGCGGGCCACCCAGGCCACCGCCTCCGCGAGTACATCGCGCTCCACCCGGATCTTCACCGGAACCGCCTCCTGCTGTTGCTGGCTCGCCCTGCTGGCTTTCGTCGTCGGCTGTATCGCCGGGGACCAGTCTGACGTACGCCGCTGACAGTCGGTGCGAGTCGGGGTCAAGTCGCGTCGAGCGGCGTCGGGAGCTCCAACGGCCAGTTGTGCACAGGGCCCACTTCGAAGCGGATTCCGAGCTAACTCTATGTGGGAGTAGTAGTAGGGGCTGTGGAAACCGTGGATAACCCCGTTTGCGCAGGTCACACCCGCTTTTTTGTCCACTGCCCCTGTGGGCGGAGCCGGTGGACAACTCGGGGTTTCTGTGGACGCCCGAAAGTTCTGCACATCCCGTGCACAGGAGAGGGGTAGTTCTCCCCAGCCCTGTCCCCAGCTTTACCCCGGTTCCCCACAGCCCAACCCGTCCCCTTCGTGTGACGGCTTTCACTCGCCCCGGTGACCCCGGGTGTTTCGTTGCCGAACAGTGGACAGGGCTGTGGAGAAGCTGGGGACAACGGATCAAGAGCTGTGGGCCGCCGGTGGACAACTTCGCCCACAGGCTGTGGACAGAGGATTCGTCCACAAGCTGTGGAGCAGCGATGCCCACAAATCCACAGGCTTTTGACCTGGGGTGATGGAGTATCAGCCGTCGCGCCTGTGGAAGCAATCTGGACAACTTCCCAGTCCCCAGGGTGTGGACGGAAGAAAGTTCCCAGATCTGTGGAGAACCGCCTCTGACCAGCCGGTATTCGAACACTCGGGCCTCCGACGAAGTCGTACACACGCGTCCCTCACCGTCGTACGCACGTATTCCGGGGCCCCGCGGAGCCCTCCCAGGGCCCTCAGGAGGGTCTCCACAAGCCCGGATCGGGGGCCGCGAACGCCGAAGGGCGCCCGGAGAATGGATCCCTGGGCGCCCTTCGAGGTGTCCGTGCCGGCCGCGTCAGCCGTTCTTGATGCGGTTGGTGAGCTCGGTCACCTGGTTGTAGATGGAGCGGCGCTCCGCCATCAGCGCGCGGATCTTGCGGTCGGCGTGCATCACCGTCGTGTGGTCGCGGCCGCCGAACTGGGCCCCGATCTTGGGCAGCGAGAGGTCGGTGAGTTCGCGGCACAGATACATGGCGATCTGGCGGGCCGTCACCAGGACCCGGCTGCGCGAGGATCCGCAGAGGTCCTCCACCGTCAGGCCGAAGTAGTCGGCGGTCGCCGCCATGATGGCGCTCGCGGTGATCTCCGGCGCCGCGTCCTCACCACCGGGGATCAGGTCCTTCAGGACGATCTCGGTGAGCCCCAGGTCCACCGGCTGCCGGTTCAGCGAGGCGAACGCGGTCACCCGGATCAGCGCGCCCTCCAGCTCACGGATGTTCCGCGAGATCCGGGACGCGATGAACTCCAGCACCTCCGGCGGGGCGTTGAGCTGCTCCTGCACCGCCTTCTTGCGGAGGATCGCGATGCGCGTCTCCAGCTCGGGCGGCTGCACATCGGTGGTCAGTCCCCACTCGAAGCGGTTGCGCAGCCGGTCCTCCAGGGTCATCAGCTGCTTGGGCGGCCGGTCGGAGGACAGCACGATCTGCTTGTTGGCGTTGTGGAGCGTGTTGAAGGTGTGGAAGAACTCCTCCTGCGTCGACTCCTTGCTCGCCAGGAACTGGATGTCGTCCACCAGAAGGATGTCGACATCGCGGTAGCGCTTGCGGAAGGTGTCGCCCTTGCCGTCGCGGATCGAGTTGATGAACTCGTTGGTGAACTCCTCCGAGCTCACGTACCGCACCCGGGTGCCGGGATAGAGGCTGCGCGCGTAGTGCCCGATCGCGTGCAGCAGGTGCGTCTTGCCGAGGCCCGACTCCCCATAGATGAAGAGGGGGTTGTACGCCTTCGCCGGCGCCTCGGCGACCGCGACGGCCGCGGCGTGCGCGAACCGGTTCGACGAGCCGATGACGAAGGTGTCGAAGAGGTACTTCGGGTTCAGCCGCGCGTGCGGCTCGCCCGGACCGCCCTGTGCGGGCGCCTGGCCGGACGGTGACGGCGCGAGGTGGCCGGAGCCGCCGCGCTGCGGAGGCTGCCCGTCCGGCAGCTCACGCCGCTCGGACCGGTCGTGCCGCTGCTGCTCGTACGGCTGCGGCTTGGGCTGCTCGTAGGAGCCCCGGCCCTGGTCGTACGGGTTGTGGTCCTGCTCGTACTGACCGCGCTCGGGCAGCTGGGGCGAGCGGTAGTCGTGCTGGGGCTGCTGCGGGCGGGCACCGCCATAGGGCTCGCGCCACTGCTCGCCCGAGGAGTCGCGGTCCTGGAAGCCGCCGAGGCGGGGCTGCTGCCAGAGGTCCTCCTGGGCACGCGGCCAGGCGCCGGGCTCGGGGCGCTGCTGGTACTCGCCGGGGTAGGCGGGGCGCGCGGTGGGCAGGCCGTCGTCGGCGGGCCTGCCGTAGGGGTCGTCCTGGTAGCGGGGCTGCTGGGAGGACTGCTGCTGCGGCGGGGCGGGCGGCGCGGGCTCGCCGACCGAGTCGTCGACGGTGATCGCGATGCGGATGGTGCGGCCGCACTCCCGGCTCAGCGTCTCGCTGATCAGCGGGGCGAGCCGGCCCTCCAGAACGCGCTTGCCCCATTCGTTGGGGACGGCGAGCAACGCGGTGTCGGCCACCAGTGCGAGCGGCTGGCAGCGCTCGATCCACTGCTTGTCCTTGGGCTCGATGCCCTGCTGCCCCTCTCCGAGGAGATGCTCCAGCACTCGTGGCCACACTGCGGCAAGATCGGCAGGTACGTCAGCCACAGGGCACGCTCTCTCGCAGGTCCCACGAATGTGTGGTTCTCGGGACGGGATGGGATGGCATAGACAGACAGGCAAGGACACATCGGGAAAAGATTCGGAGTTCAGCCACGGTAGTCGGGCCCACTGACGTGGTTCAAGTTGTTGTCCACAGCCTGTGCATACCGGGGCCCGGCAAGACGCCGGTTTGACCGGATGGCGTAGCCGCGCGTACCGTAACCAGGTCGAGTTGTCGATGGCTGCTGCCGCCTGCCTCCGATGGGCAAAGATCACGATCTGTGATCGTGAAGCGGTGCACACGGGCGTATACGCGAGCTACTCGTGGGCGCACGGTGACAGCCAGGCGATGTCCCGCCGCCAACGAATCATTTCTGGAGCCCCCGAGTGAGCAAGCGCACCTTCCAGCCGAACAACCGTCGCCGCGCCAAGACCCACGGCTTCCGCCTGCGGATGCGTACCCGCGCCGGCCGCGCGATTCTCGCGAACCGCCGTGGCAAGGGTCGCGCGAGCCTGTCCGCGTAAACAGCTAAAGGTCATGACGTGCTGCCTACCGAGAATCGGCTGAGGCGGCGCGAGGACTTCGCGACCGCGGTTCGCCGAGGACGCCGGGCCGGCCGCCCGCTCCTCGTCGTCCATCTACGCAGCGGTACAACGGACCCGCATGCGCCTGGGGAGAGCGCTCCCCCGACGCGTGCGGGTTTCGTTGTCAGCAAGGCCGTCGGCGTGGCTGTCGTTCGCAATCTGGTGAAGCGCAGGCTTCGCCATCTCATGCGCGAACGGCTGCCCCAGTTGCCCCCCGGTAGCCTGGTGGTCGTACGGGCATTGCCCGGTGCGGGCGATGCAGACCATGCACAGCTGGCCCGAGACCTGGATGCCGCCCTCGCGCGGCTACTGGGAGGGGGCGCGCGATGAAGTACCCGCTGCTGGCCCTGATCAAGCTGTACCAGTGGACGATCAGCCCACTTCTGGGGCCCGTCTGCCGGTACTACCCGTCGTGTTCCCACTATGGATATACGGCGATCGACCGGCACGGTGCCGTCAAAGGCACCGCCCTGACCGCCTGGCGCATTCTGCGGTGCAATCCGTGGTCGCCCGGCGGCGTGGACCACGTGCCGGAGCGCAAGCGACCTCGGTGGCACGAGGCGCTGCGCGCTGCCTGGCGAGGTGACAAGGGCGGGCAGTCCGCCGCTGAGACCGAGACAAGCCCGGCCGCAGAGACCCCGCCCAATGCTCAAGGAGCCTGATTAGTGGACACGATTGCCAGTCTGTTCAGCTTCATCACCTGGCCTGTTTCCTGGGTCATCGTCCAGTTCCACAAGTTGTACGGCGCGATCTTCGGGCCGGACACGGGTTGGGCCTGGGGCCTGTCGATCGTGTCCCTCGTGGTGCTGATCCGTATCTGCCTGATCCCGCTCTTCGTGAAGCAGATCAAGTCGACCCGGAACATGCAGGCGCTCCAGCCGAAGATGAAGGCGATCCAGGAGCGCTACAAGAGCGACAAGCAGCGTCAGTCCGAAGAGATGATGAAGCTGTACAAGGAGACGGGCACCAACCCGCTCTCCTCGTGCCTTCCGATCCTCGCGCAGTCGCCGTTCTTCTTCGCGCTCTACCACGTGCTCGCCGGCATCGCCAACGGCAAGACCATCGGCGTCATCAACCAGCCGCTGCTCGAGAGCGCCCAGAAGGCCCACATCGTCGGTGCCCCGCTGGCCGCGAAGTTCATGGACAGCGCCTCCAAGGTCGAGAGCCTCGGTGCCTCGCTGACCGACGTCCGGGTCGTCACCGCGATCATGATCGTGATGATGTCGGCCTCGCAGTTCTTCACCCAGCGCCAGCTGATGACGAAGAACGTGGACTTGACGGTCAAGACGCCGTTCATGCAGCAGCAGAAGATGCTGATGTACGTCTTCCCGGTCATGTTCGCCGTGATGGGCATCAACTTCCCCGTCGGTGTGCTCGTCTACTGGCTGACCACCAACGTGTGGACCATGGGCCAGCAGATGTACGTCATCAACCAGAACCCGACGCCGGGCTCCAAGGCCCAGGAGCACTACCTGGAGCGCCTGGTCAAGAGCGTCACGCAGCACGGTGAGGTGCGCGGCAAGCGTCGGCGTGCCGTCGTCCAGGCGATCGTGGCCAAGGGCCCGGACCGCAACGACAACGAGCGCAAGTTCGTCACCGGGCTCTCCAAGCAGGGCTTCGCGGCCCAGGCCGACGGCTCCGTGGTGAAGAGCGACACGGCGGTTCTCGAGGCCGAGGGCGCCGCTCCCAAGCGCCAGCAGCCCAAGCGGCAGACGAAGGCGCAGCGCCAGGCCGGTGCGGCTCAGCAGGACGACACGGCCGCGAAGACCTCGCTGTCGAAGGACCCCGTCGACGCCGCCGAGACCACTGACGCGGTGTCCGCCGAGAAGCAGGCCGGGCCGCAGGACGCCAAGCCCAAGCAGGACACCAAGCCGAAGCAGGGCAAGCCCACCGCGGGCCAGGCACGAGCCAAGTCGGGGCAGCGCAAGGGTCAGCAGCGGCCCAAGCACCCGACCAAGAAGTAAGAAGGAGTCCATCCGTGACGGAAGGCACCACCTCCCCGGCCGCTGAGGGCGTCGACACCCTCTCCCGCCTGGAGCAGGAAGGGGAGATCGCCGCCGATTACCTCGAGGGCCTGCTCGACATCGCCGACCTCGACGGTGACATCGACATGGACGTCGAGGCGGACCGGGCCGCGGTCTCGATCATCAGCGACAGCGGCCGTGATCTGCAGAAGCTCGTCGGCCGTGACGGCGAGGTGCTGGAGGCTCTCCAGGAGCTCACGCGCCTGGCCGTGCACCGCGAGACCGGTGACCGCAGCCGGCTGATGCTGGACATCGGCGGCTACCGGGCCAAGAAGCGCACGGAGCTCGCCGAGCTGGGCGCCAAGGCCGCGGACGAGGTGAAGAGCACCGGTGCGCCGGTGAAGCTGGACCCGATGACGCCGTTCGAGCGCAAGGTCGTGCACGATGCCGTCGCGGCCGCGGGGCTGCGCAGCGAGTCGGAGGGCGAGGAGCCGCAGCGCTTCGTCGTCGTGCTGCCCGCCTGAGCGGTCATTGCTTTGTCGGCCCCGTCTGTTCGCAGGCGGGGCCGATCTTTGTCAGCCTGATAGTCAGCCGCCTGAGTGCGGTCACGCATAGGTAGGGAAGGACGGTCCCCGTGACGGAGGCAGAGGCAGCAGCGGAGCTTCCCCCGGCGCCCGAGGAGGCGCGGGCGGTTTTCGGAGAGTTCTTCCCCGAGGCCGTGCGGTATGCGGAGCTGCTCGCGGATGCGGGGGTCAAGCGAGGCCTGATCGGGCCGCGTGAGGTACCACGTCTGTGGGAGCGGCACCTGCTCAACTGCGCGGTGCTCTCCGAGGTCGTGCCGGAGGGTGTGACCGTGTGCGACGTCGGCTCCGGGGCGGGGCTGCCGGGCATCCCGCTGGCGCTGGTGCGCCCGGACCTGAAGATCACCCTCCTTGAGCCGCTGCTGCGGCGCACCAACTTCCTCCAGGAGGTCGTGGAGCTGCTCGGCCTCGACCACGTCACCGTGGTGCGCGGCCGCGCCGAGGAGATGCTGGGCAAGGTCACACCGGTCCACGTGGTGACTGCCCGCGCAGTGGCACCGCTCGACCGGCTGGCCGGCTGGGGCGTTCCGCTGCTGCGCCCGTACGGCGAGATGCTGGCGCTCAAGGGCGATACCGCCGAGGAGGAGATCGTCGGCGCCCGTGCCGCGTTGAGCAAGCTCGGTGTGGTGGAGACGACAGTGCTGCATGTGGGCGAGGGTGTGGTGGACCCGCTCTCCACGGTCGTGCGGGTCGAGGTCGGCGAGAGCCCGGGCGGTGTGCGGTTCGCCGCCAAGCGCGCCAAGGCCGCCCGGACGAGCCGTACCCGGCGCCGACGCTGATCTCTGGCCTGCTATATCGGGCGTTAAGTGGGCGAAATGCTCCATAGAAGGCCGTATACGTACGCATTTCGGAGTGTCGTAACGGTCTCTCGGTAGCGCGGATGCATCGTGTTTCACGTGAAACGTCGCTCACTGCTGCATGGAATCATCAGCCGCGGCCGTGCGGCTTCCTCGCCGCGCGACCGCAAGCCGTTCGCGGGGGGCCTCGAGTCCCCCGTGAGGGCTACGGAGTTGTCCACAGAGGTGGATTCATCCACAGAAGACCGGGCCTCGCTGGTTCACGACCCCGAAGACATGGGAGGCTCTGTTCATTGCGAGCCTGAAGTCGAGGAGAGTGAATCCTTGCGGTCCGACGCCAACATCGCGGGACCGATGACCGATCCGGTCCCCGGTCCCCGTACCGAATCGGCGGGGGAGGATGTTTCACGTGAAACACCGCCCCCGATGGACGACACCCCCATCGGTCGTGCCGCCCAGCTGGCGGTAGAAGCTTTCGGCCGGGCCGGCGAAGGCCTGCCCCGGCCGGAGCAGACCAGAATCATGGTCGTTGCCAACCAGAAGGGCGGCGTAGGAAAGACCACCACCACGGTCAATCTCGCCGCTTCCCTGGCACTTCACGGTGCTCGGGTGCTGGTCGTCGACCTCGATCCGCAGGGCAACGCCTCGACGGCGCTGGGTATCGACCACCACGCCGAAGTCCCGTCGATCTATGACGTTCTGGTCGAGAGCAGGCCGCTCTCCGAAGTCGTCCAGCCCGTCCCGGACGTGGAGGGCCTCTTCTGTGCCCCGGCCACGATCGATCTCGCCGGTGCGGAGATCGAACTCGTGTCCCTGGTGGCTCGGGAGAGCCGACTGCAGCGCGCCATCCAGGCGTACGAGCAGCCGCTGGACTACATCCTGATCGACTGCCCGCCCTCGCTGGGCCTGCTGACGGTCAACGCGCTGGTCGCGGGGGCCGAGGTCCTGATCCCCATTCAGTGTGAGTACTACGCGCTGGAGGGCCTGGGCCAGCTCCTGAGGAACGTCGATCTCGTACGCGGCCACCTCAACCCGACGCTGCACGTATCGACGATCCTGCTCACCATGTACGACGGCAGGACCCGGCTCGCCTCCCAGGTGGCCGACGAGGTGCGCAGCCACTTCGGCAAGGAGGTGCTGCGCACGAGCATTCCGCGCTCGGTGCGCATCTCCGAGGCGCCGAGCTACGGGCAGACGGTTCTCACCTACGACCCGGGCTCCAGTGGCTCGCTGTCGTACCTCGAAGCTGCCCGCGAGATCGCCCTGCGCGGTGTCGGTATGCAGTACGACCCCACGCACGCGCATGTGGTCAGCCAGAACAACCAGCACAGCATGTCGGAGGGGATCCAGTGAGTGAGCGACGCAGAGGACTGGGGCGTGGGCTCGGGGCGCTGATCCCATCAGCCGCGCAGGAGAAGCCGGGCTCCTCGGTGGGGACGGCTTCCACGTCCCCGTCATCGGTACCGGTACTGACCGCGGAGCGGGGGGTGGCGGCCGCGAAGGTGACGACGCTGCCGGCGGCCGCCGTTTCACGTGAAACAACTCCGGAGCCGGAGCCGGAGGCCACGCCCGAGCCGATCAGTCCGGCCGGCGCGTTCTTCGCCGAGCTGCCGATCGACTCGATCACGCCCAACCCGCGCCAGCCGCGCGAGGTGTTCGACGAGGACGCCCTTTCGGAACTGGTCACCTCCATCAAGGAAGTCGGGCTTCTCCAGCCCGTCGTCGTCCGGCAGACCGGCCCCGAGCGCTACGAGCTCATCATGGGCGAGCGGCGCTGGAGGTCCTGTCGCGAGGCCGGTCTGGAGCGGATTCCCGCGATCGTCCGCGAGACGGACGACGAGAAGCTGCTGCTCGACGCCCTCCTGGAGAACCTCCACCGGGCCCAGCTGAACCCGCTGGAAGAGGCCGCCGCCTACGACCAGTTGCTCAGGGACTTCAAATGCACCCATGACCAGCTGGCCGACCGCATCGGCCGCTCCCGGCCGCAGGTCTCCAACACCCTGCGTCTGCTGAGGCTTTCGGCCCCCGTGCAGCGCCGGGTCGCCGCCGGCGTCATCTCGGCCGGACACGCGAGGGCTCTGCTGTCGGTGGACGACACCGGAGAGCAGGACCGGCTCGCCCACCGCATCGTGGCGGAGGGGCTCTCGGTGAGGGCGGTCGAGGAGATCGTCAGCCTGATGTCCTCGGAGCCCCAGGCAGCCCCCAAGACCAAGGGGCCCCGAGCCGGGACCCGTCTGGCGCCCGCGCTCTCCGATCTGGCGCACCGGCTCTCGGACCGCTTCGAGACGAGGGTGAAGGTCGACCTCGGCCAGAAGAAGGGCAAGATCGTCGTCGAGTTCGCCTCGATGGAGGATCTGGAGAGGATTCTCGGCACCCTCGCCCCGGGCGAGGGGCGAGTCCTGGAGAAGGGCCTCGCCGAGGACACCTCGGAGGACGGCGACAGCTGAACCCCTTTCAGCGCCGCTTGAGGGCGGGCCGTGTTCCGGTGCATACCGGAACACGGCCCGCCCTTTGCATGCGGACGGTATCCCCGCCGTGAGGGGCTGGATACGATGCGTTCTGGTATGGCACATCCACCTTGATCCATCCTCTAGGGAGGGCGGGGGCCATGCGAACGGTGAGCCGCACTCAACTGGTGACGGCGGGCCTCGGTCTCGGGGCGGTCGGCGGATTCGTCGGCAGCCTCCTGCGGGAGCGGAGCGCGCTGTCGGCCGCGCAGGGTGCGGCAGGCGAGGGAAGTGAGGAACAGCCTCCATGGGGCGTCGGCTCGTACCGCTCACGCTGGACAACCTTCCGGACCTCCCCAAGCGCTGCCGCGGCTGCGTCTTCTGGGAACTCGACCCGGTCAGCGGAGAAGCCGCGGTAAAGGCCGGCAGACCCGAACTGGAGAAGGAGGCCTGGATCTCGGGAGTGCTCCTGGAATGGGGCTCCTGTGGCCGGGTCGTCTACGTCGATGACATCCCGGTCGGCTATGTGCTCTACGCACCCCCGGCCTATGTGCCCCGCTCCACCGCATTCCCCACCAGTCCCGTGTCCCCCGACGCCGTACAGCTGATGACCGCCTGGATCATGCCGGGCTATCAGGGCCAGGGGCTGGGGAGAGTGCTGGTGCAGACGGTCGCCAAGGATCTGCTCCGCCGGAACTTCAAGGCGATCGAGGCGTTCGGGGACGCCCGTTGGAGCGAGCCTGCCTGTGTCCTGCCCGCCGACCATCTGCTGGCGGTGGGCTTCAAGACCGTACGACCCCACCCCAGGTATCCGCGGATGAGGCTTGAGCTGCGGACGACGCTGTCCTGGAAGGAAGACGTCGAACTGGCCCTGGACCGGCTGCTCGGCGCGGTCCAGAAGGAGCCTGCCCTCAGGCCGTTGTAGAGGCGTCCTTCACGTGAAACGGGCCCGCCCCCATCAGGGGAGCGGGCCCGTTTCACGTGAAACAGCGAAAGCGGCGAGGCTTACTTCGCGGTGACGAAGCTGTCCAGGTCACGCAGCAGCGCGGCCTTCGGCTTGGCGCCGACGATCGTCTTGACGACCTCTCCGCCCTGGTAGACGTTCAGCGTCGGGATCGACATGACGCCGTACTTGGCGGCCGTCGCCGGGTTCTGGTCGATGTTGAGCTTGACGATCTCGATCTCGTCGCCGTGCTCGGCGGCGATGGCCTCGAGCGACGGGGCGATCTGGCGGCACGGACCGCACCACTCGGCCCAGAAGTCGACCAGAACGGGCTTGCCGCTCTTGAGGACGACCTCGTCGAAGTCGGCGTCGGTTACGTGCTTCAGGGTGCCGGCCACGGCAGTCTCCTAAGGGGTGTTGGGGGGAGGGGAGCTGGAAGGGGCGGATCAGACGCTGGCGGCGGCCTTCTCGTTGTCGGCGAGCGCGGCGAGGAAGCGCTCCGCGTCCAAGGCGGCCGAGCAGCCGGTGCCGGCCGCGGTGATGGCCTGCCGGTAGGTGTGGTCGACGACGTCACCGGCGCCGAAGACACCCGTCAGGTTGGTGCGGGTCGACGGGGCGTCGACCTTCAGGTAGCCCTCGTCGTCCAGCTCGAGCTGGCCCTTGAAGAGCTCGGTGCGCGGGTCGTGGCCCACGGCGATGAAGAGGCCCGTCACGGGCAGCTCCGAGGTCTCGCCGGTCTTGGTGTTGCGCAGCGTCAGACCGGAGAGCTTCTGGTCGCCGTGGATCTCGGCGACCTCGCTGTCCCACGCGAACTTGATCTTCTCGTCGGAGAAGGCACGCTCCTGCATCGCCTTGGAGGCGCGCAGGCTGTCACGGCGGTGGACGATCGTGACCGACTTGGCGAAGCGCGAGAGGAAGGTCGCCTCCTCCATCGCGGTGTCGCCGCCGCCGACCACGGCGATGTCCTGGTCCTTGAAGAAGAAGCCGTCGCACGTGGCGCACCAGGACACACCACGCCCGGACAGCTTGTCCTCGTTGGCCAGACCCAGCTTGCGGTGCTGCGAGCCGGTGGTGACGATGACGGCCTTGGCACGGTGGACGGTGCCGGCGGTGTCCGTGACCGTCTTGATCTCGCCGGTCAGGTCCACGGCGACGATGTCGTCCGGGACCAGCTCGGCGCCGAAGCGCTCCGCCTGACCACGCATGTTGTCCATGAGCTCCGGGCCCATGATGCCGTCCTGGAAGCCCGGGAAGTTCTCCACCTCGGTGGTGTTCATCAGCGCGCCGCCCGCGGTGACGGCGCCCTCGAACACCAGCGGCTTCAGCGACGCACGTGCTGTGTACAGCGCGGCCGTGTATCCGGCCGGCCCCGAGCCAATGATGATCACGTTACGGACGTCGCTCACGGGTTTCTTCCTCGTCTCTGCGGACTGCCTACTGCCTGTCGGGGCCCCGGTCCAGGACTCTCACCCCACCCAACGGATCCTACGGGGGATGCATTCCCGAACCGGACGTGGCAGCACGGAGCCGGGCCTTCAGAGACCTCTCAGCGACGGGGGTAGGAGTGCGTCAGCAACAGCTTGCCCTGCGCCGAGGAGCCGTCGTTCTCGCAGGCCGCGTCGACGATGTACGCCTCCACGTTCGCTGGATTGGCCTGGTCGGGCAGCACGACGAGATACACCTTGGCTCCCTCGTACGTGCCCTGCTCGGCGGCCAGGGGCTGCTGGGAGGGGCGCCCCGTGCCCGCCTGGACGCAGGGCGGGACGCTGGCGGCGGAGCGCAGACTGTCCGACGGGTTGTCGTTGTTGGGGGCGTTCTTCGTCGAGGGCGCGATCTGCGCGGAAGGGGCCTTCCCGGAGCTCTGGCCGCCGTGCTGGGTCAGCAGGGACTGAACCCGGCCTTCCAGCGTGCCCGAGGAGAACACGGTTCCGCCGGGAGACGCCTGAGAAGAGGCGCGCTGGGCTTGAGGGGACGGCGAGGACGACTGGATGTTCTGCACGAAGAAGATCCCCGCGCCGACGGCGGCGGCGCCGAGCACCGCGCTGAGCACGACGGTCCGGCGGCGGCGTGCCCTGGCGGTACGTCCAGGGCCTGTGGCCGCGCGGCTGTGTCCTGCGGGCCGTTCGGCCGCAGGCGGAGGCGAGCCCGCGGAGACTGAAGGGGGCTCGGGCGCCGGGCCGCTCCCGGAAGCGGGTTGGGGCGCCCGCTCGCTCGGTTCGGCGGCCGTTTCACGTGAAACATTGGCGGTTTCACGCTCGGTGTCGTCGGGGGTCGTGGCGTTCAGGAGGGCCTCTGCGGCCAGCGCCGCGTCGATGCGTCCCGCCACGTCGGCGGGCATCCGCTGCGGACCCGGCAGCGTGCCGAGGAGATCACGGATCTCCTCGAGGGAGGCCCGAACGTCGGCGCAGAGCGTGCAGCCTTCCACGTGCCGGCGGACATCCGCGGTACGGGACGGCGGCAGCAGCCCTTCGGTGAGTTCGGAGATCTCCGAGACGTCCGGGTGTTGTGTCGTTCCGGTCGTGGTTGTCACGCGCGCCCACCTCCGCCCTTCACGGCAGCCGAATCGCTCGGCCCTGCGTCATTCGTTCCCGACGCCGGTGGGACGGATGTCCCCGGCGTCCGGTTCCTTCCCCCACTGGACTCACCGCTACCCCCTGTATCGGCGCGCAGATGAGTGAGCAGCGGCAACAGCCGTGCGCGCCCCCGGGCGCAGCGGCTTTTCACCGTGCCGGTGGGGACATCGAGCACTTCGGCCGCCTCGGCCACGGGGTAGCCCTGCATGTCGACGAGTACGAGCGCGGCGCGCTGGTCCGGTGGGAGGGTGCCCAGGGCCTCGATGAGCTGACGGTGCAGGTCCTGCCGCTCGGCCGGGGCCTCGGCCGACTCGTGCGGTTCGAGGAGCTGGTCCAGGCGCTCGGTGTCGTCGACCGGCGAGGTCTTGCGGGAGGCAGCCTTGCGGGCCCGGTCGAGACAGGCGTTCACCGTGATCCGGTGCAGCCAGGTGGTGACGGCCGACTGGCCGCGGAAGGTGTGGGCGGCACGGTAGGCCGATACGAGAGCGTCCTGGACGGCGTCAGCGGCCTCCTCGCGGTCCCCCAGCGTGCGCAGCGCCACCGCCCACAATCGGTCGCGGTGACGCCGCACGATCTCGCCGAAGGCGTCGGGGTCTCCCTCGACATGACGCGCCAGGAGGTCCTGGTCGCTTATGTCGCCCAGTGTGGCCTCGTCCAACGGTGAGCCTCCCCCTGCCGCGTCGGTCAGCCGGCGAACTTCACATCGGTGATGGCCTGCTTGTAACCCGGGTCGCTGTAGTCGTCTCCTGGCGCAGACGGGACCTCGGTGATCCAGAGGACCACGTACCGGGTCTTCACCGGACTCTTCGCCTTGAGGTCGACCGTGGTGCCCTGGGTCGTCGCGGTGGCGATCTGCTTCATCTCGCTCACCGCCGTGCTCGACGACATGGAGTCCGCCGCGTACAGCGAAAGAGTGGTGTGATCGCCGCCGTAGCGCAACGCTATCGAGGCCGTCGAGACGTCCTTGGCGGCGCCCAGGTCGTAGACGATGCCGACTCCCTTTTTGAAGGGAGCGAGCCTTGGGCCGTCATTGAAGCTCTTGGTGCGCCAGTAGCTCGACTTGTCGCCGTCGTACGTCTTCCTCACGTCTTCGGCGTTCTGGGGCTTGCCGTCCGGCGCGTACTCCTGGGCGTCCTGGATCGTGAGCGGCAGGGGAGCCTTCGGCTTGTCGCCGTCTCCGTCGCTCTGGTCCGTGGTCTGGGTGTTGCCGGTCTCGTTGCTGCCGCTCTTGTCGTGGTGCAGCAGGGCGTCGGCGAGCTGCCAGCTGCCGAGGCCAAGCGCCGCGATCAGAAGGGCCGACACGGCCCACTTGAGCGCCTTGCCGGTGCGTCCCTGGAGCGGCGGGGGCGGCTGCGGCACGGGCTGGGTGACGGAGGGGCCGGGCCCGGCGGCCGGGCGGCCGTACGTCCCCTGCTGATAGGTCGTGCGCTGGTACTCGGGCGGCGCGGTGAACGCGGGCTCCGGCGGGCGGATGCGCGGCATCTCCCCGACGGCCTTGACCAGCTCGTCCGGGGTGGTGCACGGCGGTTCCTGGCGGGACGCGGTGGCCCCGTCGTTGACCAGCGCCCGCATGGCGAGCTCCGAGAGGCCCCGGTGGACGCCTGCCCGTACCTGGTCGGGGGCGATCAGGCCGACGCCCTTGGGCAGCCCGTGCAGCCCGTATGCGTCGCTCTCGTACGGCCAGCGCTGGGTGAGCACGGCGTACAGGAGCGCGCCGATGGCCTCGGTGTCGCTGCGCTGCGGGGTGTCGGAGCTGATGCCGCGCAGGGCGGCGGCGACGGCGAGCCCACGGATGCGGTACTGCCCCGTCGAAGTCCGCAGGACCGCGCTCGGGGTGAGCCTGAGGTGCGCGAGGCCCTCACGGTGGGCGGCGGCCATGGCCTGGGAGACCTGCGTGACCATCTGGTAGGCGTCGTGCGCCTCCAGCGGGCCGAGCGCCAGCAGCGCGGTGAGCTCGGTGGCGTCCGGCAGCCACTCGTGGACGACGTAGACGAGGTCGTTCTCCTCGACGGCGTCCAGGACCTGCACGAAGCGGGGGTCACCGAGCAGCGCGGAGGAACGGGCGGCCGCCAGTACGGAACGTGCCCGCGGGTGGTCGGCGGGCAGCAGGTGGACGCCGACGGCCCGGCGGAGTTTCTCGTCGACGGCACGCCAGCTGCTGAAACCGTCCAGACGGGTGACGCACTCCTCGAGGCGGTAGCGTCTGGCCAGCTTGTGGCCGCTGTGCAGTTCGGGCGTCGCGATGGTCGGCTCGGTGGCCTTGCGCTCGCCGCTGCCGCCGTTCCCGCCCTGCTCCGCCGCGTCTGCCGTGTCGATGGACTCCGTCACCCCGTCGGTCGTCGCCTTGTCCGCCTTGGCGGTCAGCGGGTTGTCGCCGCTGTTGTCGGCCACGTCGACGGCAGCCGTGCTACGTTCCGCCACCGTCGCTCCTGCCTCCCCATCCGTTGCGTGCTGTAGGCCAGCCATGCAAAGTCATGCCAATTGTGCCCACAGTCCGGCACTATGCACGACACGCGGTGGCCGACGATGGTTGTGCGCGGGCTGCGGCCTCAGCGGCCGAGCCGTCCCCGCACCATGCCGACCATGGCGTTGAGCTCTTCGATACGCATCCGCTTGGCCGCGACGAAGAAGACTCCGAGCAGTACGGCACCGCCGACGACCAGCGCCACGACCGATCCTCCCGCGCCCTCGCCCAGGAACTTCAGCAGACCGAAGCCGACCGCGCCACCGACCACCGCGGCCGGGACCGCGGCGAGGCAGAGGCGGGCGTACGTACGCAGGACGTGCGCGCCGTCCAGATCGCCGCCCAGCCGGTTGCGCAGCCGCCGCCAGGCCACTCCGACGCCCACGGCGTAGGCCAGGCCGTACGCGGCGGCCATGCCGACGACCGCCCATCGGGCGGGCAGTACTACGTAGCAGGCCGCCGAGGCCGCCGCGTTGACGGCGGCCACGATGACCGTGTTGTAGAACGGCGTGCGGGTGTCCTCGTACGCGTAGAAGCCGCGCAGCACGACGTACTGCACGGAGTACGGGATCAGGCCGAGGGCGAACGCCATGAGGATGAAGCCCATGGACTGGGCGGCCTGGATGCCGCTGGACGCGTACAGCAGGGTGCACATCGGGACGCCGAGCGCGAGGAACGCGAAGGCGACCGGAACGATCGCGACCGCCGAGTTGCGCAGGCCCTGCGAAATGTCGTCGCGGACCGCGCCCGGGTCGTTGTCGTGCGCGGCACGCGAGATGCGCGGCAGCAGCGCTGCCATGACCGAGACGGTGATGATGGCCTGCGGCATGCCCCAGATCAGCTGGGCGTTGGAGTAGGCGAGGAAGCCGGCGCCGGAGCGTCCGGACTCCTTGCCCGCCGCCGTGGCGAGCCGCGTGACGACGATGACGCCTGCCTGGTTGGCGAGTACGAACATCACGGTCCACTTGGCGAGCTTGACCGTCTTGCCGAGCCCGTGGCCCTTCCAGTCGAAGCGCGGCCGGAACCGGAAGCCCGTCTCCCGCAGGTAGGGGAGCATCGCCAGGGCCTGCACGACCAGGCCGAGCAGGGTGCCGATGCCGAGCAGCCTGACGCCGTCGTGGGGGATCGTCTGGACGCCCATGTGGGACTCGGCGGAGGTGCCGTAGACCCAGATGAACAGGCCGAACGTGCAGATCATCACGATGTTGTTGAGGACCGGGGTCCACATCATCGCGCCGAACTTGCCGCGCGCGTTGAGGATCTGGCCCATCACCACGTGCACGCCCATGAAGAAGATCGTGGGCAGGCAGTATCGGGCGAAGGTGACGGCGACGCTGTTGGCGGCCGCGTCGTTGCCGATGGTGGGCGACATCAGCTGGATCAGCAGCGGCGCCCCGATGACGGCGAGCGCGACGATGGTGCCGAGCGCGACCATGACGAGCGTCAGGAGGCGGTTGGCGTAGGCCTCGCCGCCGTCCTCGTCGTCCTTCATGGAGCGCACCAGCTGGGGCACGAACACCGAGTTCAGGCCGCCGCCGACGGTCAGGATGTAGATCATCGTCGGCAGGGTGAGCGCGATGGTGAAGGTGTCACCGAGCAGGGCGGCACCCAGCGCCGCGGTGATCACCAGGCTGCGTACGAAGCCGGTGAGCCGGGACACCAGGGTGCCCGCGGCCATCACCGCGCTGGACTTCATCAGGCTGGAGGCGCGGCCGGCCGGTTTGAGGGGCGGCGCGGGCGCGGGCTCCGGCGCGGCGGGGGCCGGGGGCTGGCCCGCCTGCTGCTGGTCCCGGTAGAGGTGCGCGAACGCGTCCTGCTCGGGCAGTTCCTCACCCGCCTGGGTGACCAGGTCGTCGACGCCGACGAACTGCGTGGTCCGCGCGTCGTCGCCGTAGGGCAGGTGGCGCGAGGGGCCCTCGGGCTCCGGCGGCGGGGTCTGCGCCCAGATCCGCGGATCGGGCGCGTACTGCTGCGCGGGGGGCTGCTGGTAGAGCGGCTGCTGGTCCGCGTAGGTGCCCGGGGGCGGCGGCGGATGCGCCGCGCGGTCGTAGAGCGCCTCGGTCACCGGGTCCTGGGCGGACAGATCCTGCGACCGGTACGGGTCGTAGGCGTAGGCGTCCTGGACGTACGGGTCGGGCGCGGACTGCGGCGGCGGGATCTGCCCCGCCTGGGCGGGAGCCGGAGGCATGCCCCCGGAGGGCGCGGCGCCGCTGCCGCCACCCTGCCCACGGTCACCGTCGTACGGCGCGTTCATGGTTACCCCACCTCATCGTCCCCGGCCGACCGGCCACGACATAGCTCAATGGTCCACTTTCTCACCCGGGCCCGGTGAGGCCCCGCTTTCCGGACCGGTGTCCGGTGTCGGGTCACTCGGCTGCCCGGGATCGGCGTCCGCCGAACCGTTCGACTGCCCCGGATCGTCGTCGCCCTCGGACTCCTCACGAGCCATGGAACGCTTGCGGTGGGTGTACATCCGGATGCCGGCGAGCACCAGGAGCAGGACGCCGCCCGCGATGACCAGCATCACCGTCGGAGTGATCTCGGAGACCTGGACGGTGAACTCCATCGGCTCACCGTACGGCGTGCCGTCCTGGGTGTAGAGCCGTGCGGTCACCGGAACGGGGCCGTTGGCGTTGGCGATGGCGGTGAACTTCACCGACTGGCTGCGGTCGCCGTCCACCTTCACGGGCTGTTCGCCGACCGCGTCGCCGCCGTCGCCCAGCTGCAGACGGGTGGGGCTCTTCGGCTGGATTCTCAGCACCAGGTGGTCGACGCCCTGGACCAGCTTGTTCTGCACGGTGACGGCGATGGTCGCACTGCGCCCCGACATGGTGGCGGTCGACTTCTGGATGAGGTGGACCTGGTCGGCCAGTCCGTCCAGATAGAGCTGGACCCCGGAGCGGTAGTTCTGCGCGCCGCCGGAATCGCCGCGCCAGGACGTCGACATCTCGCGGTTGATCGCGTTGCCGAAGGGCGTCACCACCCGGTCGGGCGCGGTGAGGATGACCTTGAACCGCTCCAGGGTGCCCTGGGTGTCGCGCATGTCCTGGAAGGCGTCGAGCGGAAGTTCCTGCTGGCGCAGCGCGTCGGGGTACGCGTTCGAGCCGGGCACCCGCGTCGTGGCGAGCGGATCGGGCTTGGCGGCGGCCGCCGCGCCGAGGTCGACGAGGGGCTGGGTCCAGCGCTGGGGGTCCAGTGCGTGGAGCGCGCCGGCCATCGTCTGCGCCTGGCTGACCGTCGGCATCCGTTGCGGGGCGACGACGATGCTGCGCTGCTTGTCGGTGTCCTGGAGCGTGATCGCGAGGGTCTGCGCCAGGAATTCCTGCGTGGCCAGGGCCGACGTGTTGGCCATCGACATGTCGCCCTGGAAAGCGGTGGAGAGCCGGGCGTCGGCGACGATGGCGTTGGCGCCGCCGCCGATCGGCCTGGCCGCCGTGGGCGTGTAGGACAGGGCTCCGTCGCGAAGACTGTCGCTGCGCGCGATCACGTTGTGCGCGCCGGCCGAGGTGGCCACGTCGACGATCGACGGGTCGACGGCGCCGTCCACGGGCCAGGAGTAGTCGGCCGACGGGGTCACGTGCAGGATCGTGTCGATGGTCTTCTGCGCGACCTCGGTGGCGCTCTGCAGATGGCCGAGGGAGCCCGGGACGTCCCGGCCGTGATGGGCGAGCGAGGCCAGGTCGGGGTCGGCGAACGGCAGTGCGACCACCTTCTCGCCCTGGACCGCGGCCTCCAGCTGGCTCAGCCAGGCCTTGGCGACGTCCTGACTGGTGCCGGTGACCAGGGTGTCGCCGACCTTGATCTTGTAGTTGCGGGTCATCGCGTCGACGGTGGCCAGCAGATCCGGGTCGATCACCCACGTCACGGGCAGCTGCTTGCCGAGCGAGACCATCTGCTCCAGCCGGCCGCCGGGCCCGATGTCCCTCGCCAGCGAATCGTCGGCGAACACCGGCGTCTGCTGGGCGTCCGACCCGGTCTGGGCGGTGAGGTGGGACGAGGAGATCAGCGGCCACAGGAACGTGAGCTGGCTCTTCTTGCCCTCGACGGCGTCCGGCTGCCAGGGCAGGAACGTGTGCTGGATGCCGAGCAGCTGGTCGTAGTGCTGGTTCGCGGTCTGGCCCGACAGGGAGACGCCGAGCTGGTACACCCCGTCCTCGCCCAGCCCCAGCTTGGCGACCGGTACCGAGAGCGTGAAGTCCTGACTGATTCCCGCGTCCAGCTTGTCGACCTTGACCGTGGGGCCGTCGCTGAGCTCGGCCCCGTCACTGGCCGACGGGGATCCGCTGTGACCGGCCGCCTCGTCGATCGCCGAGCGCCCGGACAGTTTCTGCCCCACCCGCAGCCCCACATGGGCGCTGGTGACGGACTGCTTGCTGGTGTTGGTCACCGTGCCGGAGATCGTCAGCGTGTCGCTCTTGAGCGGCGCCTGGGGGGCCACCGAGTCGAGCGACACTTGCACACTCTGGCCGCTCACCGCGTCCGTGGCCGCGTGTGCGGCCGGGGTGGCCGTGGCGGAGAGCAGACCGGCGAACAAGGGGGCGCCGACGAGCAGTGCCGCCGTACGCCGGAGCCACCGGCGGGCAGGAGAGGGAGTCATCCCCTGGGAATCTGCCGCCTCGGCCACGCGCTCGCCCGTCCCTCGCTGTCGTCGCTGTCGGTTGCTGCGTCCACGCATGGTAACGATGTGGACTGTGGCGAAGTGCCGCGCACTGCTCCACATGATCGGAAGAGTGCCGTACCGATGGCCGGGCGCGCATACCGGGTCCCGCATTAAACGGTGACGACCCGGTCGGCCGGGCCACGTACCCTTTTCTGTTGTGCCGAACGCCAATGAAGACAATCCCAGTGCACTGAGCCAGGTGCAGCGCCGCGCGGTGAGCGAACTGCTGCGGGTGTCCCCCGTCGCGGACGATCTCGCCATTCGATTCGAGGAGGCGGGGTTCTCGCTCGCCCTCGTCGGCGGCTCGGTCCGGGACGCTCTGCTCGGGCGGCTCGGCAACGACCTGGACTTCACCACGGATGCCCGTCCCGAGGACGTGCTGAAGATCGTGCGGCCCTGGGCCGACGCGGTCTGGGAGGTCGGGATCGCCTTCGGTACGGTCGGCTGCCAGAAGGACGGCTACCAGATCGAGGTCACCACCTACCGCTCCGAGGCCTACGACCGCACCTCGCGCAAGCCCGAGGTGTCCTACGGCGACTCCATCGAGGAAGACCTCGTGCGGCGCGACTTCACCGTCAACGCCATGGCGGTGGCCCTGCCGCAGAAGGAATTCGTCGACCCGTACGGAGGCCTGGAAGACCTGGCCGCGCGGGTGCTGCGCACGCCCGGGACGCCTGAGGAGTCCTTCTCCGACGACCCGCTGCGGATGATGCGCGCCGCGCGCTTCGCCGCGCAGCTGGACTTCGAGGTGGCCCCCGAGGTCGTGACCGCCATGACGGACATGTCGGGCCGCATCGAGATCGTCTCGGCCGAGCGAGTGCGGGACGAGCTCAACAAGCTGCTGATCTCCGCCCACCCGAAGAAGGGGCTGCGGCTCCTCGTCGACACGGGCCTGGCCGAGCACGTCCTGCCGGAGCTGCCCGCTCTGCGTCTGGAGAGTGACGAACACCACCGGCACAAGGATGTCTACGAGCACTCGCTGACCGTTCTGGACCAGGCGATCGATCTGGAGCAGGACGGCCCGGACCTCGTGCTGCGCCTCGCGGCACTGCTGCACGACATCGGCAAGCCGAGGACACGGCGCTTCGAGTCGGACGGGCGGGTCTCCTTCCACCACCACGAGGTGGTCGGCGCGAAGATGACCAAGAAGCGGATGACCGCCCTGAAGTACTCGAACGAGATGGTCAAGGACGTCTCGAAGCTCGTCGAACTGCACCTGCGCTTCCACGGCTACGGCACCGGGGAGTGGACCGACTCGGCGGTGCGCCGGTACGTCCGCGACGCGGGCCCGCTTCTTGAGCGGCTCCACAAGCTGACGCGTTCGGACTGCACCACGCGGAACAAGCGCAAGGCGAGCGCGCTGTCCCGGGCATACGACGGCCTGGAAGACCGGATCGCGGAGCTTCAGCAGCAGGAGGAGCTGGACTCGATCCGGCCCGACCTCGACGGCAACCAGATCATGGAGATCCTGGGGGTCGGCCCGGGCCCGGCAATCGGTCAGGCGTACAAGCACCTGCTGGAACTGCGCCTGGAGAACGGGCCGATGGACCACGACGCGGCGGTCGCGGCGCTCAAGGAGTGGTGGGCGGCGCAGGACTGAGGTCATGTTTCACGTGAAACATGGCGGGTCGGCATGACGCGGGGGCGGTGTTTCACGTGAAACACCGCCCCCGCGCACGAGGTGCTACTTGGTGTCGCCCAGGCAGAGGGTGAAGGAGTTGCCCTTCTCGTCCCACGTGAAGGCCGCAGTGGTGCCCGTGACGTTCTGGCAGGTCAGCTGCGGGACGCTGGCGCCGGGGCTCTTCTTGAGCACCTTGTTGGTCGCTTTGGAGTCCGTGCAGTCCACCTGCTGGATGTCGGGCTTGTTGTCGGTGCCCTTGTTGTACAGACAGTCGCCGACGGCCAGCTGCTTGGCGTCATCGCTGCTGTGGTTGAAGTACCAGGCGCCGGCTATGACGACCAGGCCGACGACGATGCCGATGGCCTTGATCGCCTTCTTGCCCCCGCCGCGCGTCGGGGTGCCCTGCGGGGCCATCGGAACGCCCTGGTAGGGCGCGCCCTGCGCCGGGAAGCCGGGCTGACCGGGCTGGCCGGGCTGTCCGTACGGTGCGTTCGGGGTCTGGGCGTACGGGTTCTGGCCCTGGGGCGGCGTGCTCACGGAGAAGGTCCCCCTATAAAGATGGCGATGTATGACGCCCGTAAGTTAGCGGGCCCCTAGGAATTCGCCGACACCGCAGGCCACTCTGTGTCCCCGATGTGACACTCAGGCGCGCTGAAACCGGGTCATAAACGCTGCTACCGCCGCGTAGATGAGCGCCACCGTGATGACGAGGGCGGCGGAGCGGCCGTCCGACGGGAGCATCAGGGCGGCGACCGCGGCAGCGCCGACGAAGGCCATGTTGAACAGGACGTCGTAGAGGGAGAAGATCCGGCCCCGATAGGAGTCGTCCACCGTGGACTGGATCACCGTGTCCGTGGTGATCTTCGCGCCCTGTGTGACCAGGCCGAGGATGAAGGCGGCGATGAGCATCGGTGTGGGCGTGAAGGGCAGGCCGAGTGCCGGTACGAGCACCGCGGCGGTCGCCGAGCACACCACGATCCACCGGAACGGGCCGAACCTCCCCACGGCCCACGGGGTCAGGACGGCAGCCGCGAAGAAGCCCGCTCCCGAGACGCCCACGGCGAGTCCGAGCAGCGCGAGGCCGGCGGTACCGGCGTCCTTCTCCGGCCCGTCGGCCCAGGCGTACCGGCACAGCATCAGGAGCATCACGGTCAGCGCGCCGTAGCAGAACCGCATCAGGGTCATCGCGGTGAGGACCAGTGCCGCCGGCCTGCGCCGGCTCAAGTGCCGTACGCCGTCGGTCAGTCCGCGCGCCGTGGAGCGGAGTACCGCCGCGAGGCCGGGCTGTGCGCCCGTGGGGTCGGGCCCGAGCAGGCCGGCCGGAAGGCGCAGAGAGGCGAGGGAGGCGCAGAGATAGAGGACGGCGCCGAGGATGACGGTCGCGGCATCCGCGTCGATCACCAGACGCAGGGCGAAGGCCAGCCCGCCGCCCGCGGTAGCGGCCAGCGTTCCGGCCGTCGGGGAGAGCGAGTTGGCCATGACCAGTCGCTCGGCGTCGACCACCCGGGGCAGCGATGCGGAGAGCCCGGCGAGCACGAAGCGGTTGACGGCCGTCACGGCCAGCGCGGAGGCGTAGAAGAGCCAGTCGGGCGCGGACCCGAGCACGAGCAGGGCCGTACAGCCGGCGAGCACGGCCCGCAGGAGGTTCCCGTACAGAAAGACCGAGCGTCGTCGCCAGCGGTCGAGCAGCACTCCCGCGAACGGGCCGACGAGCGAGTACGGCAGGAGCAGGACGGCCATGGCGGAGGCGATCGCGCCGGGGGAGGCCTGTTTCTCGGGGGAGAAGACGACATAGGTGGCCAGCGCGACCTGGTAGACGCCGTCCGCGGCCTGGGACAGCAGTCGTACGGCCAGCAGGTGCCGGAAGTGCTTCAGGCGCAGGAGCACGCATAGGTCACGTACGACAGGCATGTGAGCAAGCGTCACATATGAAAAGGGTCCCCGTGCACACCTGGCGCACAGGGACCCTCAGCCGTTCTCAGGAGTGCGAGCTCTAGCGCTCGACCTCACCCTTGATGAACTTCTCGACGTTGGCGAAGGCCTCGTCGTCGAAGTACTGCACCGGCGGGGACTTCATGAAGTAGCTCGACGCCGACAGGATCGGGCCGCCGATGCCGCGGTCCTTCGCGATCTTCGCGGCACGCAGCGCGTCGATGATGACGCCCGCGGAGTTCGGGGAGTCCCAGACCTCGAGCTTGTACTCGAGGTTCAGCGGGACGTCACCGAAGGCGCGGCCCTCGAGGCGCACGTACGCCCACTTGCGGTCGTCCAGCCAGGCCACGTAGTCCGAGGGACCGATGTGGACGTTCTTCTCGCCCATGTCGCGGTCCGGGATCTGCGAGGTGACGGCCTGCGTCTTCGAGATCTTCTTGGACTCCAGGCGGTCGCGCTCCAGCATGTTCTTGAAGTCCATGTTGCCGCCGACGTTGAGCTGCATGGTGCGCTCAAGACGGACACCGCGGTCCTCGAACAGCTTCGCCATCACACGGTGCGTGATGGTGGCGCCGACCTGCGACTTGATGTCGTCGCCGACGATCGGGACGCCCGCCTCGGTGAACTTGTCCGCCCACTCCTTGGTGCCGGCGATGAAGACCGGGAGGGCGTTGACGAACGCGACCTTGGCGTCGATGGCGCACTGGGCGTAGAACTTCGCCGCGTCCTCGGAGCCGACCGGCAGGTAGCAGATCAGGACGTCGACCCGCTGGTCCTTGAGGACCTTGACGACGTCGACCGGAGCCTCGGCGGACTCCTCGATGGTCATCCGGTAGTACTTGCCGAGACCGTCCAGGGTGTGGCCGCGCTGGACCGTGACGCCCTTGTTCGGGACGTCGCAGATCTTGATGGTGTTGTTCTCGCTGGCGCCGATGGCGTCCGAGAGGTCGAGGCCGACCTTCTTGGCGTCGACGTCGAACGCGGCGACGAACTCCACGTCACCGACGTGGTAGTCGCCGAACTGGACGTGCATCAGACCCGGGACCTTGGTGGCCGGGTCGGCGTCCTTGTAGTACTCGACGCCCTGCACCAGCGAGGCGGCGCAGTTGCCCACGCCGACGATGGCTACGCGAACCGAACCCATTCCGGTTGCTCCCTGTTCGATCTCTTCGAAGTCCTGCGTACGCAGGGCCTTCAGTTGGCGGTGTCCTCGGACGGATCCGGCCGGGTGCTGTCCCGGTGCCGGGGCAGACCGCCCGTCTCTCCTGATGTGTGGTCCTGCTGAGCGGAGCCGGTGGCGGGGCCGGATCGCTGATCCCGTCCCGCCCGCTCGCTCTCGATGAGCTCGTTCAGCCAGCGCACTTCGCGCTCCACGGACTCCATGCCGTGGCGCTGCAGCTCAAGCGTGTAGTCGTCCAGGCGCTCGCGCGTACGGGCCAGGGAGGCACGCATCTTTTCGAGACGCTCCTCCAGCCGGCTGCGACGACCTTCCAGCACGCGCATCCGCACCTCTCGCTCCGTCTGGCCGAAGAAGGCGAAACGGGCGGCGAAGTGCTCGTCCTCCCAGGTGTCGGGGCCGGTGTGGGAGAGCAGCTCCTCGAAGTGCTCCTTACCTTCCGCCGTCAACCGGTAGACGATCTTGGCGCGGCGCCCTGCGAGTGAAGCGGCGAGCGCATCCTCGGGAGCGCTGCCCGGCTCCTCGATCAACCAGCCGTTGGCGACCAGCGTCTTGAGGCAGGGATAGAGGGTCCCGTAACTGAAGGCCCGGAAGATTCCCAGCGAGGTGTTGAGCCGCTTGCGCAGCTCGTAACCGTGCATCGGAGCCTCGCGGAGCAGCCCGAGTACGGCGAATTCGAGGATGCCGGAGCGCCTGCTCATCCTTCGCCTCCTCGGGGGTCGGGGACCTTTATGCCGTGCTGATGTATCGACTCGATACATCAGCACGATAGAGCGGAGTAGCGGCTGCGACAAGAGGGGCCATGGTGAACGGCGTCACATCATCAATTCACAGGCGGCAAGTTGCCTGATTTGGGGTGAACTTCGGCCCTAGGGAGGTTTTGAGCGTGCGTAGTCTGTGCGCCATGCAGATCACTGTGTGCCGAGTGACGTCAGGGGGCGTCGGCGTGTTGAGCGTCATCGGTACACGGGATGCAGTGCGGCCGGGTCCTTCGCGGGACCGGCGCTCGCACTGGGGGGACAGGAACTCAGCTGCCGTTTCCAGGCGCTCTCGCCTGCCCGAGGAGTAGTCGTTCGATGAGCGAGCACCGCCGCAAACCGCCGCAGTCCCAGGGCGGTGGACGTGCCGCGGCCCGACGCGCCGCGCAGCAGCCTTCCGGCCGCAGGGCGGCCCGGCCGGCGACCGGATCCCAGGAGCCGTCGGCCCAGTCGCCGTCCGATTCATACGGATCGGCCTCGGCCTCGCGTGCGGAGGAGTCCGCATACGGCGGCCGCGCCGAAGCACGGCGGGCCCAGCGGGGCGGCGGCCGCAGGCGCGCCCCCGACGGCGCGGGACCTCCCGCAGGGCCGGGGCGCCGGGCGGGCCGGGGCGGTGCGGGTGGCGGCCGGCCGGGCAAGAAGCGCTTCATCGACTACCCGCGGTTCGGCAGGCACGGGTGGCGGCGCTGGGTGCCGTCCTGGAAGCTCGTCAGCGCCTGCAGCCTGGGCTGCCTGGGCCTTCTGATCGCCTTCATCGGGGCCGCGTACTACATGGTCGCCATCCCGGACGTGGCCCGGGCTGCCACCGCCCAGAACAACGTCTACTACTGGGCCGACGGCTCCCAGATGGTCGCCACCGGCGGTGAGGTCAACCGCCAGATCATCCCGTACGAGCAGATCCCGTCGGCGATGCGGTACGCCGTCATCTCGGCCGAGAACAAGACCTTCGAGACGGACAGCGGTGTCGACCCCCAGGGCATCGCCCGTGCCCTCCTGAACATGGCCAAGGGCGGCCAGACCCAGGGCGGCTCGACCATCACGCAGCAGTACGTGAAGAACGCCCGTCTCGACGACCAGTCGCAGACGATCTCCCGGAAGTTCAAAGAGCTCTTCATCTCCATCAAGGTCGGTGCGACCAGGCAGAAGAGCGAAATCATGGCCGGGTACCTGAACACCGCGTACTACGGCCGCGGCGCCTACGGCCTCCAGGCCGCGGCCCGCACGTACTACAGCAAGGACGCGAAGGACCTCGACCCGAGCCAGTGCGCCTTCCTCGCCTCGCTCCTCAAGGGCGCGACCTACTTCGACCCGGCCGGCGCGCCCGAGATCGACCCGGCGGCCACGGCCGAGCAGAACACCAAGAACGCCACTGAGCGCTGGGGCTGGATCCTCGACCAGGAGGTCAAGGACAAGCACATGGGCCAGGCGGAGCGGGACAAGTACCGGTCGTTCCCGATGCCCGACAAGCCGAAGAAGAACGCGAATCTGAGCGGTCAGATCGGCTACCTCGTGTCTCTCGCCCAGGCGTCGGCGAAGAACAGCAACCCGGACATGGACCTCGCCAAGGGCGGCTACCAGATCTACACGACCTTCGACAAGAAGAAGGTCCAGGAGATGGAAGGCGTGGTCAAGAAGGTCCGGGACAAGAACATCGACCCGAAGAAGCGACCCGAGTACGACACGTTCGTCCAGTTCGGCGCCGCTTCGGTGGATGTGAAGAGCGGGGCCATCGTGGCCATCTACGGCGGTGACGACGCGACGAAGCACTTCACCAACAACGCCGACGAGACCGGTGCCCAGGTCGGCTCGACGTTCAAGCCCTTCGTCCTCGCGGCCGGCATGGAGTACGGCAAGCGCGACCCGAGCAAACCGTCGTCGCAGAGCGACTCGTCCCGCACGCCCGTCTCGCCGGACAGCATCTACAGCGGCAAGAACAAGCTGAAGATCAAGAACTACGACGGGACCGTCTGGAAGGACGAGAACGGCGGCGAGTGGCTCCAGACCAACGACGGCAACGAGTCCTACAACCCGCCGAGCTACGCCATCGACCTCCGCTACGCGATGCAGGAATCGGTGAACACCCCCTACGTCCAGCTCGGCATGGACGTCGGTACCGACAAGGTGAAGCAGGTCGCCATGGCGGCTGGGCTCCGCGACAACAAGACCAGCATGGCGTCCTCCAGCGTGCCGTCGTTCTCGATCGGCACCTCGTCACCCAGCGCGATCCGGATGGCCGGGGCGTACGCCACCTTCGCCGCCAGCGGCACCCAGCGCGACCCGTTCTCCGTGACCAAGGTGCTGAAGAACGGGGCCGTCATCTACAAGCACGAAGACCAGGCCAAGAGCGCCTTCCCCGCCGCCGTGGCCAACAACGTCACCGATGTCCTCAAGGGCGTCGTCGACAAGGGCACCGGTACGAACGCCAAGCTCAGCGGGCGTCAGGTGGCCGGCAAGACCGGTACCACCGACGGCAACCGGTCGGCATGGTTCGTCGGCTACACCCCGCAGTACTCGACCGCCGTCGGCATGTACCGCCTCGACGACAACGAGACCAGCAAGAAGCGCGAGTTCCTGAAGATGTTCGGGACCGGTGGCCAGGAAAAGATCCACGGTGCGTCGTTCCCGTCGACCATCTGGCACGACTACATGCAGCAGGCGCTCGGCGACTCCCCCGCTGAGTCCTTCCCGGCGCCCGAGAAGATCGGCGACAAGGTCTACGGCGGCGGCATGTCCCCGAGCCCCACGCCCTCCCCGACGCCCAGCGCCTCGACTCCCTCGCCCTCCCCTTCCCTCAAGCCGTCGCCGACTCCCTCGCTGACCCCGTCCCCGACTCCCAGCGCCTCCTGCAGCAAGTGGGACTGGACCTGCGGCAATACGGGTGGCACCGACCAGGGCCCGACGACCGGTGGAGCGGACGGCGGGCCGACCCTCACACCGTCGCCCAGCAAGTCGAAACCCGGCGGCGGGCCTGGCGGTGGCGGGACCGGTAGCTGGTTCGGTGGTACCGGCGGCTAGAGCGGTCGACTGACGACGGGGGGCGGTGTTTCACGTGAAACACCGCCCCCCGTTTCACGTGAAACGGCTCCGCGGTTTCACGTGAAACACGGCCGCTCCCCGTATCCACAGCGCCGTACGGCAGGATGTCGGGCATGACGAGCGAGACGAGCCCCCGTGTGTACGAGGACCGACGCGGAGCCTCCGCTGAACCCGTCGTACGCCCCACGGAACAGGACGAGGTCGCAGCAGCCGGCAGCGAGCTGATCGGTGGCCCGCTCGGGCGCTGGGCCAAGCCCGGCCGCCACTGGCTCACCCCGATCAGGGTCGTGGTGCTCGTCGCGATGGGGATGTTCGCCCTGGGGATGGCCCAGAAGATTCCCTGCTACGACTGGGCATGGTTCCGGGGTGCCAACTCGCAGTACACCCACGCCTGCTACTCCGACATCCCGCATCTGTACTCGCTGCGTGGCTTCGCCGACAATCTGGTCCCGTACTTCGACCGGCTCAACGGCGACATGAACTACCTCGAATATCCGGTGCTGACCGGGCTGTTCATGGAGGTCGCCTCCTGGCTGACGCCGGGCAGCGGCGACATGCAGCACCGCGAGCAGATGTACTGGATGGTCAACGCCGGGATGCTGATGGCCTGCGCGGCGGTCATCGCCGTCTGTGTGGCTCGGACCCACCGCCGGCGGCCCTGGGACGCCCTCCTCGTCGCCCTGGCCCCGGCCTTCGCGCTCACGGCCACCATCAACTGGGACCTGTTCGCCGTCGCTCTCACCGCGGCCGCGATGCTGATGTGGTCCCGTGGGCGGACACTCGCCTTCGGCATCCTGATCGGCCTCGCCACGGCCGCCAAGCTCTACCCCGTACTGCTCCTCGGGCCTTTGCTCGTGCTGTGCTGGCGGGCCGGTAAATGGCGGGAGTTCGGGGCCGCGGCGCTCGGCGCCGCCGGTGCCTGGCTGGTGGTGAACCTGCCGGTGATGATGCTGGCGCCCGAGGGGTGGAAGAAGTTCTACACCTTCAGCCAGGAGCGGTCCGTCGACTTCGGTTCGTTCTGGCTGATCATTTCGCAGCGTACGGGCAAGGGCCTGGACACCGACATGGTGAACACGCTGGCCACGCTCCTGATGGTCCTCGCCTGTGTGGGAATCGGGGTCCTCACCCTCACGGCGCCGCGACGTCCGCGCTTCGCGCAGCTCGCGTTCCTCGTCGTCGCCGCGTTCATCCTCACCAACAAGGTCTACTCGCCGCAGTACGTGCTGTGGCTGATCCCGCTGGCCGCGCTCGCCAGGCCGCGCTGGCGGGACTTCCTGATCTGGCAGGCCGGCGAGGTCGTGTACTTCCTGGGAGTCTGGCTGTACCTCGCCTACACGATGAGCGGGGAAAAGCATCAGGGACTGCCCACCGAGGGCTATCAACTCGCCATCGCCGCGCACCTGTTGACCACGCTGTACCTGTGCGCCGTCGTGGTGCGCGACATCATGCTGCCGGACCGGGACGTCGTACGCCGGGACGGTTCCGACGATCCGTCGGGCGGCGTTCTCGACCGGGCGGAGGACGTGTTCGCTCTGGGCCACGCGGCACATCCCCCGCGCCATGCGGCCCTGCTCGAAGAGGGACCCCGGGTCGACTGGGGCACGCGGACCCCGGCCGCCTAGAGCAGCGCGTACAAGGCTCGGGCCCCTGACCGACGGCGGCTGTCGTCGGTCAGGGGCCCGATGTCGTGAGTGCCCGGAGGCGGCCTTCTAGCGCTCGATGAGGCGGTCGAACTGCGTCGTGGTGTGCCGCAGGTGGGCGACCAACTCGTCGCCCACGTGCGGTTCCTGGGAGTCGGACGGCACGAACAGGATCGACACCTGCATGTGCGGCGGCTCCGCGAACCAACGCTGCTTGCCCGCCCAGACGAACGGCGACAGGTTGCGGTTGACGGTGGCGAGCCCCGCCCGGGCGACGCCCTTGGCCCGCGGCATCACGCCGTGCAGGGCCTTCGGGGCCTCCAGGCCCACCCCGTGCGAGGTGCCGCCGGCGACCACGACCAGCCAGCCGTCGGAGGCGACCTTCTGCTGGCGGTAGCCGAACCGGTCGCCCTTGGTAACCCGGGTGACGTCGAGGACGGAACCCCGGTACTCGGTCGCCTCGTGGTCACCGAGCCACAGCCGCGTGCCGATGCGGGCGCGGAAGCGGGTCTGCGGGAACTGCTGCTGCAGCCGGGCCTGCTCCTCGGCGCGCAGATGGCTGACGAACATGGTGTGCAGCGGCAGCCGGGCCGCGCGCAGCCGGTCCATCCACGCGATGACTTCCTCGACGGCGTCCGAGCCGTCGGTGCGGTCCAGCGGAAGGTGCAGCGCAAAGCCCTCGAGGCGTACGTCTTCGATGGCGGAGCGGAGCATGCCGAGCTCCTCCTCCTTCACGCCGTGGCGCTTCATCGAGCTCATGCACTCGATGACCACGCGGGCGCCGACCAGGGCGTGCACGCCGTCCACGGAGGAGACCGAGCGGATGACCCGGTCGGGCAGCGGCACCGGCTCCTCGCCGCGCCGGAAAGGCGTCAGGACGAGCAGGTCGCCACTGAACCAGTCCTTGATCCGGGCGGCTTCGTAGGTGGTGCCTACCGCCAGGATGTCCGAGCCGGAGCGGGACACCTCGTCCGCGAGGCGTTCGTGGCCGAAGCCGTAGCCGTTGCCCTTGCAGACCGGGACGATGCCCGGGAACTGATCGATCACGGACTTCTGGTGCGCCCGCCAGCGAGCGGAGTCGACATAGAGGGTGAGCGCCATGGCCGTCCGGACCTTTCTGATGGCTGCGATGTGTGGGAGGTACGAGGAACGAGGTTACGCAACCGCTCAGCGGCGCGACATATACATGTCCAGCGCCTTGTGGAGCAGCTTGTTCAGCGGGAAGTCCCACTCGCCGAGGTACTCGGCCGCCTCGCCACCGGTGCCCACCTTGAACTGGATGAGGCCGAAGAGGTGGTCGGTCTCGTCCAGGGAGTCGGAGATGCCGCGCAGGTCGTAGACCGTCGCGCCCATCGCGTAGGCGTCGCGGAGCATCCGCCACTGCATCGCGTTGGAGGGCCGGACCTCGCGGCCGATGTTGTCGGAGGCGCCGTAGGAGTACCAGACGTGCCCCCCGACGACGAGCATCGTCGCGGCCGAGAGGTTCACGCCGTTGTGGCGCGCGAAGTAGAGCCGCATCCGGTTGGGGTCCTCGGAGTTGAGGACCGACCACATGCGCTGGAAGTACGAGAGCGGACGCGGGCGGAAGTGGTCGCGCACTGCGGTGATCTCGTACAGGCGCTGCCACTCGGCGAGGTCCTCGTAGCCGCCCTGGACGACCTCGACGCCGGCCTTCTCGGCCTTCTTGATGTTGCGGCGCCACAGCTGGTTGAAGCCCTTGAGGACGTCGTCGAGCGAGCGGTTGGCCAGCGGCACCTGGAAGACGTAGCGCGGCTGCACGTCGCCGAATCCGGCGCCGCCGTCCTCGCCCTGCTGCCAGCCCATCTTGCGCAGCCGGTCGGCCACTTCGAAGGCACGCGGCTCGATGTGGGTGGCCTCGACATCACGCAGGCGCTTCACGTCCGGGTCCTGGATGCCGGACTTGATGGCGGTCGAGTCCCAGCGGCGGATGACGACCGGCGGCCCCATCTTCACCGAGAACGCGCCCTGCTGCTTGAGGTGGGCGAGCATCGGCTTCAGCCACTCGTCCAGGTTGGGCGCGTACCAGTTGATGACGGGGCCCTCGGGCAGGTACGCCAAGTAGCGCTTGACCTTGGGGAGCTGGCGGTACAGGACCAGACCGGCGCCTACGAGCTGGCCGTTCTTGTCGAACCAGCCGAGGCTCTCCGAACGCCATTCCGTCTTGACGTCAGCCCACGCCGGGACCTGGCAGTGGCTCGCCGCGGGCAGGCTCTGGATGTACGCCAGATGCTGCTCACGGCTGATGGTCCTGAGGGTCAGACTCATGCGGGGCGCTCCTCGGCAGGTGTGTCCCCATGGGTACAGGGGCTCCGGCTCTCGTGCCGAAGCCTACTGGGCCACAGGAGCGCCCCGGATGGCCGTACGGCTCGGCGTCGTACGGGATTTCCGTGGTGGCGGGGGTGGTGCGGCCGTCAGCCGCCCACGACACCGCCGAAGAGGCCGCCGTGCGCCATGCCGAGGAAGAACCCGACGGCGGAGGCGCCGAGCCCGAGGATCAACAGGAACCGCTCGCGCGTCGTCGCCGAGATGAACTGGCCGTAGGCGCCCGTGACGATGCCGACGAGGCCGGCCCACGAGCTGACCAGGTGGAGGTTGTAGAACCACGCCGTGGTGAAGGCCAGCACGCCCAGCACGACCGTCACGGCCGCGAGCGTGTCCTGGAGCGGATGGGGCTTGCCGTCGGTGGCGAAGAGGGAGACGGGGGCATTGGGTCGCACTGCTTGTGCCATGGGGCACCTCCTGGCGGAAGGCGGCGCCGGGTGACGCCGCACACACCCGATCTGTACAGATTGCGTCCCCTGCCCACTGGATTTCAACCGGAAGCGAGTCAACAGGTACTCTGGTGGGTCTGCACCGGTGTCAGCCGTGCCCGCATGCCCTCCCGCTCCTCTCGGAGGGGGATTGTCAGTGGGGGCCGATACCGTTGCTTACGCATCACGACCCTCCTGCCACGGAACGACCGTGGCCGCTGAGTCCAAAGGAGGTGGGTTCCACATGCGTCACTACGAGGTGATGGTCATCCTCGACCCCGATCTGGAGGAGCGCGCTGTCTCTCCCCTGATCGAGAACTTCCTCTCCGTAGTCCGTGAGGGCAACGGAAAGGTCGAGAAGGTCGACACCTGGGGCCGTCGGCGTCTCGCCTACGAGATCAAGAAGAAGCCCGAGGGCATCTACACGGTCCTCGACCTGCAGGCCGAGCCTGCGGTCGTCAAGGAGCTCGACCGTCAGATGAACCTGAACGAGTCGGTCCTCCGGACCAAGGTCCTCCGTCCCGAGACCCACTGAGCTTCCGCTCAGAGGTAATCGGGTTCGAGTAGCAACACAGCAGCCAGCAGCAATCCCCGCCGAGAGGTTCATCCATGGCAGGCGAGACCGTCATCACGGTCGTCGGCAATCTCGTCGACGACCCCGAGCTGCGCTTCACCCCCTCCGGTGCGGCCGTCGCGAAGTTCCGTGTCGCGTCCACTCCCCGCACCTTCGACCGACAGACCAATGAGTGGAAGGACGGCGAAAGCCTGTTCCTGACCTGCTCGGTCTGGCGTCAGGCGGCGGAGAACGTCGCGGAGTCGCTTCAGCGAGGCATGCGCGTAGTCGTGCAGGGCCGGCTGAGGCAGCGGTCCTACGAGGACCGCGAGGGCGTCAAGCGCACGGTCTACGAGCTGGACGTCGAGGAAGTCGGCCCCAGCCTCAAGAACGCCACGGCCAAGGTCACCAAGACCACCGGTCGCGGCGGCCAGGGTGGATACGGCGGCGGTGGCGGCGGCGGTCAGCAGCAGGGCGGCGGCAGCTGGGGCGGAGCCCCCAGCGGTGGTCAGCAGAGCGGCGGCGGTGCTCCCGCCGACGACCCCTGGGCCTCCAGCGCGCCCGCCAGTGGCGGACAGCCGCAGGGTGGCGGCGGTGGCGGCTGGGGCGGAAGCTCCGGCGGCGGCTACTCGGACGAGCCGCCCTTCTAGGGCAGCTCGTAATCCCCACTTCTTGATCACACAGGAGAAACACCATGGCGAAGCCGCCTGTGCGCAAGCCTAAGAAGAAGGTCTGCGCTTTCTGCAAGGACAAGACCGTTTACGTGGACTACAAGGACACGAACATGCTGCGGAAGTTCATTTCCGACCGCGGCAAGATCCGTGCCCGCCGCGTTACCGGCAACTGCACGCAGCACCAGCGTGACGTCGCCACGGCCGTCAAGAACAGCCGTGAGATGGCGCTGCTGCCCTACACGTCCACCGCGCGATAAGGGAAGGGTGACCGAAAAATGAAGATCATCCTCACCCACGAGGTCTCTGGCCTCGGCACTGCCGGCGACGTCGTTGACGTCAAGGACGGCTACGCTCGCAACTACCTGGTCCCGCGTGGTTTCGCGATCCGCTGGACCAAGGGTGGCGAGAAGGATGTCGCGCAGATCCGTCGTGCGCGCAAGATCCACGAGATCGCGACCATCGAGCAGGCCAATGAGGTCAAGGCCCGTCTCGAGGGCGTGAAGGTGCGTCTGGCTGTTCGCTCCGGCGACGCCGGCCGTCTCTTCGGCTCTGTCACCCAGGCTGACGTCGCTTCGGCGATCAAGGCTGCCGGTGGCCCGGACGTGGACAAGCGCCGCGTCGAGCTCGGTGCGCCGATCAAGACCCTGGGTGCTCACCAGGTGTCCGTGCGTCTGCACGCCGACGTTGTCGCGAAGCTTGGCGTCGAGGTCATCGCCGCCTAAGCGCTGCACAGCACAGTAGGAAGGGCCGTACCCCTCGGGGTGCGGCCCTTCTTCTGTTTCACGTGAAACGCGGCTGCGGCGCGCGCCGGCTGGGAGCGACGCGCCTCTGTTTCACGTGGAACGTCGTGTGCGGGGTTTGCTGCTGTGCCAGGTCAGCGCGTCGCGCCGGTGACCAGCCAGCGCCCGGAGCGGGCCCGCCAGCCGAGGGTCAGCATGCGGACGGTCATCATCAGTGCCATGGCCCACCAGAGCGCTGTCAGGCCGCCCCCGAAGGTCGGCACCAGCAGCGCGACCGGAGCGAAGACGGCCAGTGTCACCAGCATGGCCCCGGCCAGATAGGGGCCGTCACCCGCACCCATCAGTACGCCGTCGAGCACGAAGACGACTCCGGCGACCGGTTGGACAAGGGCGACCACGAAGAGGGCGGGCAGCAGGGTGTGCTGAACGGTGTGGTCGTTGGTGAACAGCGGGACGAACAGGGGCCGGGTCGCCACCACGAGCAGGCCGAGCAGCACGCCGAAGGCGACGCCCCACTCCACCATGCGACGACAGGCCTGCTTGGCCCCCTTGGCGTCGCCCGCCCCCAGGTAGCGGCCGATGATCGCCTGTCCGGCGATGGCGATCGCGTCGAGAGCGAACGCCATCAGGCTCCACAGGGACAGGATGATCTGGTGCGCGGCGATGTCGACGTCGCCGAGGCGGGCCGCGACGGCGGTGGCGATCATCAGAACGGCCCGCAGCGAGAGGGTCCGCACCAGGAGCGGGACACCGGCTTGCGCGCTGTTCCTGATGCCCGCGAGATCGGGTCGCAGAGAGGCATGGTGTCGGCGGGCCCCGCGCACGACCACCACGAGATAGACGGCGGCCATGCCGAACTGGGCGATGACGGTGCCCCAGGCCGATCCCGCGATGCCGAGACCGACGCCGTAGACGAGCCCCACATTGAGTACGCCGTTGGCCGCGAAGCCTCCTATGGCCACGTACAGCGGCGTCCGCGTGTTCTGCAGACCCCGCAGAACGCCGGTGGAGGCGAGCACGACGAGCATGGCGGGGATGCCGAGCGAGGAGATACGGAGATAGGTGACGGCGTACGGGGCCGCGGTGTCCGATGCGCCGAACAGGCCGACCAGCCAGGGAGCGGTGGGAAGTACGGTGGCGACGACCACGGCACCGAGGAACAGGGCCAGCCAAATGCCGTCCATGCCCTGGCGGATCGCGGCTCGTAGATCGCCGGCGCCGACCCGGCGGGACACAGCGGCAGTGGTGGCGTAAGCGAGGAAGACGAAAATGCTCACGGCGGTGGTGAGCAAGGGCGCGGCAATACCCAAACCGGCCAGTTGCGGGGTGCCGAGATGGCCCACGATCGCGCTGTCGGCCATCACGAAGAGCGGCTCGGCGACGAGTGCGCCGAACGCGGGAACGGCGAGGGACACGATCTCGCGATCGTGTCGGCGCCGGGAGGTCCGCCAGTCGTTCTCCGGTGCCGTGGGGGCCTGTTTCATGGGGTCAATCTAATCTTCCACAGGTAATAGATGCAATGCATCTACGATCCTTACTTGAGGGGTAGTGTCCGGTTCCTGCGGGTGCCGCCCGCGAGGATCTTGAGCCAGTCGGGAAAGTTTTTCTCCCCCACAGCCGGTGGACGGAGAAACCGCAGGTCAGGTCCGTCATCAGTGAGGGTCTATGACTTTGTCCACAGTGCTGTCCCCCGGTCCGTGCACAGGTTCCGGAGACTTCTCCACAGCATCCGGTCGTTCGTCCACATGCCCTGTGGATAACCAGATTGGCTGACGCCGCTGACGGGCCTACCGTGGTGCGGCGCCCGACGCGCCGGAACCGGAGTCGGGCTACTCGATTTGTCAGTGTCGTGCCGTAGAAAGAGTGGCACGGCTAGGTCCGCGGAGCGGACGGGAGGAGGTGGCCCGGTGAGCATTCCCGAGCCGTTGGACGAGCCCTGGGCCGATACCGGTCCAAGTGACCGTCTGCCTGTTTCCCGCCAGCGCGGCGACAGCGAGGTCCGCGGCCGCGGACGCGGCAGAAGCCGTGACGACCAGCACGACCGGGGACAGGACGACTGGGACGGCGGGTCCTCCGGCTTCGAGCGAGTGCCCCCTCAGGACATCGACGCGGAGCAGTCCGTCCTGGGCGGCATGCTCCTCTCCAAGGACGCCATCGCGGACGTCGTGGAGATCATCAAGGGCCACGACTTCTACAAGCCGGCCCACGAGACCGTCTACACGGCCATCCTCGACCTCTATGCCAAGGGCGAGCCGGCCGACCCCATCACGGTCGCCGCCGAGCTGGTCAAGCGCGGCGAGATCACCCGAGTCGGCGGCGCCTCCTACCTGCACACACTGGTCCAGTCGGTCCCGACGGCGGCCAACGCCTCCTACTACGCGGAGATTGTCCACGAGCGGGCGGTTCTGCGGCGGCTCGTCGAGGCGGGCACCAAGATCACGCAGATGGGATACGCGGCGGACGGTGACGTCGACGACATCGTCAACTCCGCCCAGGCCGAGATCTACGCGGTCACCGAGCAGCGCACCAGCGAGGACTACCTGCCGCTCGGCGACATCATGGAGGGCGCGCTCGACGAGATCGAGGCGATCGGCTCACGCAGCGGCGAGATGACCGGAGTCCCCACCGGGTTCACCGACTTCGACTCGCTCACCAACGGCCTGCACCCCGGCCAGATGGTCGTCATCGCCGCCCGTCCCGCCATGGGTAAGTCGACCCTGGCGCTGGACTTCGCGCGAGCCTGTTCCATCAAGCACAACCTGCCCAGCGTGATCTTCTCGCTCGAAATGGGCCGCAACGAGATCGCGATGCGTCTGCTGTCGGCCGAGGCCCGGGTCGCGCTCCACCACATGCGCTCCGGCACGATGACCGACGACGACTGGACGCGGCTTGCCCGCCGCATGCCGGACGTATCCCAGGCGCCGCTCTACATCGACGACTCCCCGAACCTGTCGATGATGGAGATCCGGGCCAAGTGCCGTCGCCTGAAGCAGCGCAACGACCTTCGCCTCGTCGTCATCGACTATCTGCAGCTGATGCAGTCGGGCGGCTCCAAGCGCGCCGAGAGCCGCCAGCAGGAAGTCTCGGACATGTCGCGAAACCTGAAGCTCCTCGCCAAGGAGCTCCAGCTACCGGTCATCGCGCTCTCCCAGCTGAACCGTGGCCCCGAGCAGCGCACCGACAAGAAGCCGATGGTCTCCGACCTGCGTGAATCCGGCTCCATCGAGCAGGACGCGGACATGGTCATCCTGCTGCACCGTGAGGATGCCTACGAGAAGGAGTCGCCCCGAGCGGGCGAGGCGGACCTGATCGTGGCCAAGCACCGTAACGGCCCGACCGCGACCATCACCGTCGCCTTCCAGGGCCACTACTCCCGCTTCGTGGACATGGCCGCCACCTGATCCGGAGGCGTCCGGCGGTGCACTACGGTCCCCGTCCATGGACCCCGAAGACTGGCTGGCCGACACCCGCGCGTCCTACGACACCGTCGCCGCCGGCTACGCGGACCAGGTGCGCGACCTTCTGAACGAAACGCCCTATGAGCGCTCGTTCCTGGCCCTGTTCGCCGAGCTGGTGCGAGCTGGTGGTGGGGGGAGGGTCGCGGACGTGGGGTGCGGGTCCGGAAGGATCACGGCGCATCTGCGAGGCCTCGGCACGGACACGTTCGGGATCGATCTGTCGCCCGGGATGGTCGAGACAGCCCGGCGTGAGCACCCCGGCCCGCCGTTCGAGGTCGGCTCCATGACGGAACTGCACTGCGGCACCGCCTCGTTGGCGGGTCTGGTGGCCTGGTACTCGCTGATCCACATCCCGGACCACGAGATCGGGCCCGTCCTCGCGCACTTCCGGCGGGCGGTGCGACCCGCCGGCCTGGTGCTGATCAGCTTCCACGTCGGGGACGGGTCCCGGCTGAAGACGCGGGGCTACGGCGGCCCCATGAAGGTCCATGTCCATCGCCGTCAGCCCGCCCAGATGGCCGCCCGGCTCGATGACGCCGGCTTCACGGTCGAGGCGCAGATGACGCTGAGGTCGGCCGAGAGCCCGCTGGGTGGAGTCATCTTCGCGCGACGTCGGACCGACGGCCAGGGCGCGGGAGCCGGCCCTTCGCGGCCTGCGTGAGCAACTGCCCATGCCCTGGGCCGTGTTCCGCACCACGCTCAACCCGTAGGTACTTCCCGGGGGAGTGATGGAGAGCCAGAGAGGGGCGACTCCGGCGAAAAGAGGTCGACTCGGTACGCCTGCGCGACTAGACCTTGCCCCATGACCCCATCGCATTCGCCCGTATCGCCGGCCCCCTTCGAAGACCTCCTGCCTTCTACGGAGCGCGCCCTTCTGCATCGCATCGCGGTCGCCCAGTCCGAAGGACGGGTGCCTTCGCTCGTCGCGGCTGTGGCGCGGGACGGCCGGATGGTCTGGTCCGGGTCGCGTACCTCCGTCGACGGCCACGGGCCGGACGCCGACGTCCAGTACCGCATCGGCTCCATCACCAAGACTTTCACCGCCGTGCTGGTGCTGCGACTGCGCGACGAGGGACTCCTCGATCTCGATGACCCGCTGGAAAAGCACCTCCCCGGCACTCTGGCGGGCGGTGCGACCATTGCCCAACTGCTGTCCCACACCGCCGGGTTGGCCGCCGAATCGCCCGCCCCCTGGTGGGAGCGGACACCGGGGCATCTGCGCCCGGAGCTCTCCGATGTGCTGGGCGACGAGCCGCACCTGCATCCCGCGGGCCGTGTGCACCACTACTCCAACCCGGGCTACACACTGCTCGGTTCCCTGGTGGAAGCGGTGCGGGGAGTGCCCTGGGAGGAGGCGCTGCGAACGGAGATCCTCGAACCGCTGGGCATGGACCGCACGACCATGCGGCCGGAGCATCCCCATGCGGGTGGCTGGGCCGTGCACCCGTGGGCGGATGTGATGCTGGCGGAGCCGTCCGAGGACCTCGGCCTGATGGCCCCGGCGGGGCAGCTCTGGTCGACGGCCGCGGACCTTTGCCGTTTCGCCGCCTTCCTCGCCACGGGCGACGAGCGGGTACTGTGCGCCGCGTCGGTGGCGGACATGCGCACCCCTGCCGTGGCACCGGAGGCGGGCAGCTGGGACGGCGGCTACGGGCTCGGCATGCAGCTCACTCGGAACGCCGGCCGCGAACTCGCCGGACACACAGGCTCGTTGCCCGGATTCGTCGCGACGCTATGGGTGAGTGTGGCGGACGGCGTGGCAGTCGTCGTGCTCGCCAACGCCACCTCCGGCCTGGCGGTCGGCGCTCTGGGCGCCGATCTCGTACGGATCGTGGCAGAGGCGGAGCCGCGCTTCCCGGAGCCCTGGCGGCCCCTTCCCGAGGCGAACGAGGCGCTTCTGGCGCTCACGGGGCCCTGGTACTGGGGCACCCATGCCTATGGGCTGCGGCTGACTGCCGACGCCGGGGTGGCCCTGGCGCCATTGCGGGGCACCGGCCGTGCTGCCCGGTTCGAGGCCGCCGCCGATGGCAGCTGGGTCGGCCTCGATGGCTACTACCAGGGAGAGACGCTCCGCGTGGTGCGCCGGCCGGACGGCGTCGTGAGCCATCTGGACCTCGGATCGTTCGTCTTCACACGTGAGCCGTACGGGCCCGACGCGGCTGCGGTGCCGGGCGGCGTGGACCCCGAGGGCTGGCGCGGGATCTGACGTTTCACGTGAAACGGCCGTCCGGGCCGTCTCGGGAGGCCTGTTTCACGTGAAACAGGCCTCCCGCAGGGCCGGCCCAGAACAGGGCGGGCAAGCAGGCTTACAGCGCCTTCTTGAACCCGACATGCGAGGCCTCGAAGCCCAACCGCTCATAGAAGCGGTGCGCGTCGATGCGGGTGACGTCCGACGTCAGCTGGACCAACTGGCATCCCTGGCGCTCCGATTCGGCGACGGCCCATTCGATGAGGCAGGTGCCGAGCCCGCTGCCGCGCTCCGCACTGTGAATGCGTACGCCCTCGATGATCGAGCGGGTCGATCCGCGCCGGGAGAGCCCCGGAATGACGGTGAGTTGGAGGGTGCCCACGACCTGGCCGCCGCGGTCCGCGACCACCAGGTGCTGGTTGGGATCGCCCGCAAGCCGTTCGAAGGCGGCGCGGTAGGGCGTCAGGTCGTCGGGCGACTCGCGTTGGGCGCCCAGCGGATCGTCCGCGAGCATCGCCACGATCGCCGGGATGTCATCGGGTGTCGCGGTCCTGATCTCAAGATCACTCATGGCCCGGAGCGTACGCCCAGCTGCCTCAGGCGGGGATGTGCAGGGCCTCGACCGTGCGTACCAGGGGCGCGAGTTGAGGGTTCTCGGCCGCCTCGTCCAGGGCCTCGCGCAGGGCCGTGTCATTGGTGGGCCGGGCCTCAGCGAGCAGGGCGAGGCCGGATTCGGTGACATCGGTGTAGATGCCGCGCCGGTCGGTGTCGCACAGGTATCGGGTCAGCAGGCCACGATCCTCGAGCCGGGTGACGAGCCGCGTCGTGGCCGACTGACTGAGAACGACCGCGTCGGCGACCTGCTTCATCTGGAGGTGGCCGCCCGGGCCGCTGTGCTGGCGGCTGAGGACATCGAGCAGGGAGTACTCGCGCACGCTGAGATCGTGCCCCGACTGAAGGGCGCGCTCGATGTGGGCATCGATCTTGCCGTGCAGCAGGGAGAGCGCGCACCAGCCCTGGGCGAGGGCGGTGAGTGCGGGGTCCGTCGCGGTCATGCGTGTGTCCTCCGTCCGGAGCGGCTTGTCCTCAGGATAGTCCACGTGCGCAATAGCCCGCGTTTGCAATTAGCCAGCGTCTGCAATTATTGTGGACGCCCGTAAGGGGCCAATGCAATCTGCTGGAAGGTCATCCCATGCCACTCGCCCTCCTAGCCCTCGCCATTGGGGCGTTCGGTATCGGCACCACAGAATTCGTGATCATGGGGCTGCTCCCCGAGGTCGCCGGCACCTTCGACGTCTCGATTCCCACCGCCGGATACCTGGTCAGCGGCTATGCGGTCGGCGTCATGCTCGGCGCGCCGCTGATGACCGTCCTGGGCACGAAGATCACCCGCAAGCGGATGCTGATGCTGCTGATGGGGTTCTTCATCGTCGGCAACGTGCTGTCCGCGCTCGCACCCTCCTTCGAGCTCATGCTCGCCGGGCGGATCGTCGCCTCCCTCGCGCACGGAGCGTTCTTCGGCATTGGGTCGGTCGTCGCGGCGGACCTCGTCGCGCCCGAGAAGAAGGCCGGGGCCATCGCGATGATGTTCACCGGTCTGACCGTCGCCAATGTCGTGGGCGTGCCGGCCGGCACCCTCATCGGTCAGCAGGTCGGCTGGCGCGCGACGTTCTTCGTCGTCGCGGCGCTCGGCGTGCTCGGTCTTCTCGGTGTCGCCAAGCTCGTCCCTGACATGCCGAAGGCCCAGGGCGTACGGCTGCGGCACGAGATCGCCGCCTTCCGCAACGTCCAGGTGCTGCTCGCCATGGCGATGACCGTGCTCGGCTTCGGCGGGGTCTTCGCCGCGATCACGTACATCACGCCGATGATGACGAACGTCGCCGGCTACGCCGACACCTCCGTCACCTGGCTGCTCGTTCTGTTCGGCCTCGGCATGGTCGCCGGAAACCTCGTCGGCGGCCGGTTCGCCGACCGTGCGCTGATGCCGATGCTCTATGTGTCGCTGACCGGTCTCGCCCTGGTCCTGGCGCTGTTCACAGTGGCCGCCCACGACAAGCTCGCGTCCGCCGTCATGGTCTTCCTCATCGGCGCACTGGGCTTCGCGACCGTGCCCCCGCTGCAAAAGCGCGTCCTGGACCAGGCCGCCGGAGCACCCACTCTGGCGTCCGCCGTCAACATCGGGGCCTTCAACCTGGGCAACGCCCTCTCCGCCTGGCTCGGCGGCATCGTCATCGCCGCTGGCCTCGGCTACACCGCCCCCAACTGGGTCGGTGCCGCGCTCGCCGCCTCCGCCCTCGTGCTCGCCTTCGTCTCCAGCGCGCTGGAGCGGCGTACGAACACGGGCAGCCGCATCGTCGCCGGCACCGTTCCCGAGCCGGCCCGGGCCGTCGCGGCCCATCGCTGAATCAACTGCCCAGCACGCTCTAGGAGTTCCCCCTCATGACTACCCCCACCATCGCCGTAGCCCCGCTCACCATCCAGGACGCGGAAGCCCTCGTCGAGGCGGCGCGTTCCGCCGCCGAGGCGGCCGGGGTCGCCGCAGCCGTCACCGTGCTCGACGCGGGCGGGCACCTGCTCGCCTTCCGCCGGGACGACCGGGCCGTACTGATCGCCGGTGAGACCAGCACCCGCAAGGCGTACACGGCGCTTCAGCTGAACACGCCGACCGCGGACCTGGTGGACGCGGTCCAGCCGGGCGGCCTCTTCCACACCCTGCCGACGGCCCTGGACCGCCCTCTCCTCTTCATAGCGGGCGGCGTCCCCGTCCACCGTGACGGCCGTCTGATCGGCGCGATCGGCGTGGGCGGCGGCGCCCCCGACCAGGACCACGGCTTCGCGACCGCGGCCGTGGAGGCCTTGAACCGACGCTGACCGCGTCGGCGCACACACAGATGCCCGCCCTCAAGTGCCCGCAGAATCAGGGCACATGAGGGCGGGCACTTGTCGTGGAGGTGAGGCGCGGAGGCCCTAGCCCGCCGCCACCGTCAGAGGTGCGAAGCGACGGGTCCAGTCGCCGGGGAGGGCCGGGATGCCGTACGTCATCACCGCGTTGAAGCCGACCGAATCCATCCCGGACGCCTTCAGCCAGGTCAGCAGCTCCTCGTGGCGTACGTCCACGTCCGTGCGCAGGGGGCGGTCGGTGCCGGCGGCGAGCGAGGCGACCAGAGCCTTCGCGGTCTCGGTGTCGCGGGCGATCAGAGGGCCCACCACATGGGTGTTCATATTGGGCCAGGCGGCCGCGAAGCCCGTCAGCCCGGCAGCGTCCTCGGAGACCCGCAGCTGGTCGCAGAAGGCCGGAAGGCGGGTGATCATGTGGGTGCGGTCCTGACCGAAGACCTCGGCATCGAGCCGGAGGATCGCGGGCAGGTCGTCAGCGGCCGCAGGACGGGTCGCCACCGTCGGAGCCGGCCCCGACGGCCGGAAGTGTCCCCGGACCATCTCGGCGCGGCCGGTCGTCTCGAAGCCCAGCTCCTCGTACAGCGGGTGGCCGTAGGGCGTGGCGTGCAGGGTCAGTGGAGTGCCCTGCCACTCCCGCAGCACGTCCTTCATCAAGCGGCGTCCGACACCCTGCCGGGCGAACCGCTCGGCCACCAGGACCATGCCGATGGCCGCGAGACCGGGGCCGTACGAGGTGACCACGCAGGCGGTGACCAGGCCCTTGCCGTCCGGGGCGTCGATTCCGTAGCCGGTGCCCGCCGTGAGTAGAAGCCCCCATTTGTGCTCCTCACGTGGCCAGCCCCGGTCCTCGGACAGGTCGGCGCAGGCGGTGAGGTCTTCGATGGTCAAGCGGCGCAGGGGAAGCTCGTCGAGCAGTGAGGGCATGGGGCTCAGGTTGTCCGACGCACCGGCGCGGCGTCCACCACTTTCCGACTCTCGGCACGGTGCTTCCTGCCACGCCCTGTCAGTCCCCACGGCTTGAGCACCGAGATGGCCGTCATGAAGAAGTACGCACTGGAGGAGACCACCGGGGCGGCCACCAGACTGGTGTCGGGGACCCCGGCCGCGACCGCGCCGTTGATCTCGGGCCGCAGCAGAAAGGCCGACAGGCAGAGCGTGACCAGAGTCAGCCAGAACTTGATCCAGACCCAACGATGGCGAGCCAGCCCCCAGCGGGTGCCCAGCGACAGAACGACCCCCGTCACCAGCGTCAGCACCGCGATGGGCAGCACGAGCCAGTCACCGAAGACCTTCATGGCGCGGTACGCGGCCTCCGTCATGGAGGGCGAGTCCGTGGTGTAGGCGGTGATGCCGAGTGCGAGAAGGCCCAGGCTGAGCCCAAGCCAGCTCACGGAGACGGCGACATGGGCCACCAGCCAGCCCCTCCGGGCCGGCCGCCGCAGATGTTTCACGTGAAACGGCGTCCGGTTCGTGAGTTCGGATGCGGGAAGAGGTCGATGTTTCACGTGAAACAGCCTGCCGCCGAGGGCCAGGACCGGGCGTCCCACAGGGGGAGTAACCCGTCGTACTAGTCTCGGCGTACATGGCGAGACTTCATCTCTTCGACCTCGATGGAACGCTCATGCGGGGCTCCGCCGCTCCCGTCGAGATATCCCGGCAGCTCGGGCTTCTCGATGAGATCGGCGAGCTGGAGGTGGCACTGTCCACCGGCCGGATCGGGCCCCAGGAGTACGCGGTACGCGTGCACGCCCTGTGGGCCGGGCTCACCGAGGCGCATGTCACGAGCGCCTTCGACGCCGCCCCCTGGCTCACCGGGATCCAGGAGGTGTGGCGCGAGATCCGAGAGCAGGGCGAGTACTGCGCCGTGATCTCGCTGTCCCCGTCCTTCTTCGTGGAACGGCTGCTCTCCTGGGGCGCCCATGCGGCCCACGGCTCGCTCTTCCCGGAGGTGCCCTTCGCCCGGCCCGTGGACCTGGCGGGGATCCTCAGCCCGGCCGCCAAGGTGACCGTCATGAAGCGGCTGTGTGCCGAGTTCGGCGTCGGTCCCCAGGACTGTGTGGCCTACGGGGACTCGATGTCCGACGTGGACCTCTTCGCGGCGGTGCCGGTGTCGGTCGCGGTGAACGCGGACCATCATCTCGCGGACCGGGCCACCCACAGCTACACGGGCGGCGACCTCCGGGAGGCCTACGCCCTGGTCCGCTCCGCCCGGTGAGCGGGGCCTAGCCCAGATCGGGCGCGTGCATGGCCCGCACGCCCTCGATGTTGCCGTCGAGGTAGTGCCTGAGGGACAGCGGGACGAGGTGCACCGAGGCGATCCCGACGCGGGTGAACGGGATGCGGACGATCTCGTACTCGCCGCAGGGTTCCTCGATCTCAGGGCCGTGCCGCAGCGAAGGGTCCATGGAATCGAGGCGGCAGACGAAGAAGTGCTGCACCTTCACGCCGGTCGCGCCGCCGTCGGCGCCGATGTGCTCGACGGTGTCGACGAAGCAGGGCACCACGTCGGTGATCTTCGCGCCGAGTTCCTCGTCCACTTCGCGGTGGAGGGCCTCGACGACGCTGGTGTCCTCGGGCTCGACCCCGCCGCCGGGAGTGACCCAGTACGGGTCCATGCCGGGCTTGGTGCGCTTGATCAGGATCAGGTCGTCACCGTCAAGCAGAACGGCTCGTGCGGTGCGCTTGACCACTGGACGTACGGTCATGGGAGAAATGTGGCCCGAAGGGGCGCCTGCGAAACTCCCCGGGTCTCCTCCACCGTCTCTCAGCTCCAGTCGGCCGCGGCACGCAGCAGCCATTCCTGCGCCCGCGCGATGTGCGGGAGGCCGAGTGTGCCGGTGCGCGCCGCGAGGAAATAGGTCCGCAGCGGCGGCACGGGAGGGTCGAGGAGCGCGACCACCTCGCCCTGTTCCAGGGCCGTCTCGCACAGATAGCGCGGCAGCACGGCGAGCCCCGCTCCCGCGGTCACCGCGGCGAGGACCGCCCGCAGATCCGGGGCCACGACCGTGCCCGCGGCGGCGGGCTTGGCGTCGAACACCGACGCCCAGTAGCGCGTGACCAGCGGCAGCGACTCATGGACCTCCACCACCGGGATGACCTCCAGGACCTCCGGGCCGCCGTGCCGCACCGCGCCCGGCCCGAGCCGTGCGGCCCAGCGCACCCCGGCGACCAGCACGTGTTCCTCGTCGCACAGCGCGGTGGAGGTCAGCAGCCCGCCGCGCGGCCGGGCGGTGGCGATGGCCAGGTCGTGGTGGCCGGCGGCCAGGCCCTCCAGGGTTTCCTCGGCATTGCCGAAGGACGCCCGCAGGGCGAGGCCCTGCGGGATGAGCCGGGTCAGCGCCGGCAGGGCCCGGAGCGCGGTGAACTCCGGTGGCCCGGCCAGGTGCAGGGTCCGCAGGGCCGGTGTCTCCCCGAGCCCGGACTCGGTGATCTCGACCAGGGCGTCCAGGTGCGGCGCGGCCCGCTGGGCCAGCTCGTCGCCCATGGTCGTCGGGGTCACCCCGCGCGCCTGGCGCAGGAAGAGCGGGTGGCCCAACTGCCGCTCCAGCGTGCGTATCTGGCCGGTCACCGCGGGCTGCGAAAGCCCGAGCAGCGCCGCGGCGCGGGTGAACGAGCCCGCCCGGTGCACGGTGACGAACGTACGCAGCAGGGCAAGGTCCATGCTGTGCCCTCCCGTCCTGAACTGCTCCACGACGTCCCCGGCCGGACACAACTATAAATATGTCGATAGGTCTCTGTCGCTACCGTGATTGGACACTGACGCAGAGTCAACTAGCCTTGTGCGGGCGGTTCTCGTGCGCGAGAACCGGGACGGTCCGAGCCATGAGGGGGGAGGCTCGGACCGTCCGTCCTACATACGGGGCCCGGCCGCCATGCCCGCCTGCTCCAAGGCACGTTCCACGTCCGCGATCAGGTCGGGGGCGTCCTCGGCGCCGACCGAGAACCGGATGAAGCCCTCGGCCACCGCGTCGCCGCCCCAGCGCCCGCGGCGTTCGGCCGTGGAGCGGACGCTGCCGAAGCTCGTCGCGTCGTCGACCAGGCGCAGCGCCTCCAGGAACCGCTCGGCGAAGGCGCGGTCGGGCAGGTCGAAGGAGACCACACAGCCGTAGCGGCGCATCTGCGTCGAGGCCAGGCGGTACGAGGGATCCGAGGGGAGCCCCGGATAGCGCAGGCCGGTCACCTCGTCCCGCTCGGCCAGCGCCTCGGCGAGGGCCAGGGCGTTCGCCGCCTGCCGGTCGGCGCGCAGGTGCAGGGTCGCGAGGGAGCGGTGGGCCAGCCACGCCTCCATCGGGCCCGGGATCGCGCCGACGACCTTGCGCCACTTGCGTACCCGTGCGGCGAGATCGGGATCGCGGCACACCACGTAGCCGAGCAGGAGGTCGCCGTGGCCGGTCAGGCCCTTGGTGCCGCTGGCCACCGCGAAGTCCGCGCCGAGTTCGAGGGGACGCTGCCCGAGCGGCGTGGCCAGGGTGTTGTCGACCGCGACCAGGGCGCCCGCGTCGTGCGCGGCCCGCGCCAGCCGGCGTACGTCGCACACGTCGAGCCCGGGATTGGACGGCGTCTCGATCCACAGCAGCTTCGCGCCGTCCAGGTGCGCGAGTTGGGCGTCGTCGGCGGTCGGTGCGGTGCGCACCTCGATGCCGTACGACTCCAACTGCTCGCGGATCAGCGGCAGGGCCTGGTAGCCGTCGTCGGGCAGCACCACCGTGTCGCCGGAGCGGGCGTGGGAGAGCAGCACGGCCGAGATCGCCGCCATCCCGGAGGCGAAGACGATCGCCTCTGCGCTCTCGTCGGGGGACTCGAGGTCGGCCAGCGCCCGCTCCAGATGCGTCCACGTCGGGTTGGTGTCGCGGCCGTAGGTGTACGGCCCGGCGGCCTCGCCCGGCAGGTGGAAGTGGGCGGCGAACACCGGCCCGGGCAGGGTGGGTTCATAGGCCACCGGCTCGGGGAGCCCGGCGCGTACGGATCGAGTGCCGTCACCTGTCATGCGGCGCGCTCCATTTCATCGCAGTAGGGGGTGGCCAACGCTCAGTCCCTGTCGTCGGGCAGAACGATGTGCATCGCCCAGGACACGATCGAGATGATCAGGGCGCCGAGTACGGCGGTCCAGAACCCCTCGACGTGGAAGCTCAGGTTGAGCTTGTCGGCGAGCCAGGAGGTCAGCAGCAGCATCAACGCGTTGATCACCAGCGTGATCAGCCCGAGCGTGAGGATGAAGAGCGGGAACGACAGCAACTTGACCACGGGCTTCACGACAAAATTCACCACGCCGAAGACCAGCGCGACCAGAATCAGCGTCAGTGCCTTCTTGCCGGTGTTGTCACCGGTCAGCGTGATGTTCTTCACCAGCCAGATGGCCACCGCCAGGGCGGCCGCATTGGCGATCGTCTTGACTACGAAATTCTTCATGGGTCTGATCGTGGCAGACGTGATCGGCACGAGCGCAGGGGCAGATGGCGATGAAACATTTCCGACTCGACGAGCTGGAGGCGGAGCGGGCCGCCAACGACGGTGCGTATCTGCAGTTCCTGCGGGAGCGAAACATGTCGGCGGGCCTGTACGCGCTCGACGCCGGCGCGCACGACCCCCAGTCCCCGCATGCCCAGGACGAGATCTACTTCGTGGCCAGCGGCCGCGCCTCGATCACCGTGGGCCTGGAGACGACGCAGGTCGCGCGGGGCAGCGTGGTCTATGTGCCGGCCGGAGTGGCGCACAAGTTCCACCACATCACCGAGGACCTGAGGGTTCTGGTCGTCTTCTCTCCCCCTGAGAGCTGAGGGTCGCCCCCGATTCTCCCTAGGGGTTCGGTCAGGGGTGTTCAAGGGCTGCGAGGGCCCCGCGCGGTACCCCCTCGCGCCTAGCATCAGGAGTGTCGAAAGCACACGACTGATGAACTGACGAAAGAGGTAAGGACGATGGCGGCACGGGAGATTTTCGCGGGGATGCCCTGGTGGGTGAAGTGGGTCGCCGTGCCCGTCATCGCCCTGGTGGTGTTCGGCGGTCTGATCGCCAGCGTGGTGGGCTTCCTGTTCGGACTGCTCTTCAAGCTCCTGGTCTTCGTGGCCCTGGTCGGCGGTCTGATCTACGTGGTGCGGAGGTTCATGTCCTCCTCGTCCTCCTCGCGCGGCGACTGGTAGCCGAGCCCGGGCGGAACGAGGACTTCCGCCCGGAGTCGGTGCCGGCCCCGGACCGGTGGGCAGCGCCTTGTCCAGGGCGTACGGGGATTAGCCCGGCCGGGGGAACGGACCCGGCGAAACCCCTTCCCCGCCAGGGGCGGCCATTAGAGTGGCGGGTCTCTGCCGCCCCCTGGGAACCACGGGCTCTGACCGGTTCCGACCTCCGGTCCGACCGGTCCGTACCGCCTCTCCGGGCGTGCGGCGGCCGCGCGGGGGTGGCCCCCGCGGGCGGGCGCGTTGCCCGTCGGCACGCCTGGGGGTGACCTGTGGCCACGGCTTCGAATGCCGCCGTCCCTACCCTGATCGGCTCGGTCCAGCGGGCCCTTCGCCTGCTGGAGGCTGTCGGGTCCCATCGGGACGGCGCCCCTGCCAAACAGCTGGCGCGCGAGGCGGGGCTGCCGCTGCCGACCGCGTACCACCTGCTGCGGACCCTGACTCACGAGGGCTATCTGCGGCGCGAGAACGGGGTGTTCGTGTTCGGACCGGCGGCCGAGCGGCTGGCCGACGGCGGAGCACTGCAGAATCGTCGCAGCAAGATCGCCGACTCCCTGGTGCGCTGGCGGGACTCCATCGGGGTGCCCGTCTACTTCGCCGTCTATCGCGAGGGCGAGATCGAGATCGCCGGGGTCGCCGACACCCCCGCCGCGCCCGCCGTCGAGGAGTGGGCCGACTTCCGCGAGACCGGGCATGCCCACGCGATCGGCCAGTGCCTGCTCAGCCAGCTCGACGAGCGCACCCGCGAGGACTACCTGGACCGGCATCCGGTCGAGGCCATCACGCCCTTCACCGTGCGGGACCGCCGCAGCCTTCTGGAGCGGCTGGCGGCTACGGAGCGTATGCAACCCGTGATCGAACGGCAGGAGTACGCGCTGGGTACGGTCTGCGCGGCGATCCCCATCACGGCTGGTTCCAGTGCCGCCACCATGGCCATTTCCGTACCCCTTCACCAGGAAGAACGCCTGATTCCGGCCATCGAGCAGCTACGTGGGGAAGTGGGCGGCCTGTTCAGTTCCCTGGCGCTCTCTATCAGTATCTGAAATATCACTCCTTGTGATCTGTTTGGGCTTCCAGCACGATTACGTCAAGAGGGCCATGCGGGATCATTCCTGGCCAGTTCCGGCTAGAGCGGGGTACGTGCGGTGCGTGAATCGGTTCAGGCAGAAGTGATGATGAGCTTCCTCGTCTCCGAGGAGCTTTCCTTCCGGATCCCGGTGGAGCTGAAGTACGAGGCGACGGACCCCTATGCGGTGCGCATGACCTTCCACCTTCCCGGCGACGCGCCTGTGACCTGGGCTTTCGGTCGGGAGTTGCTGCTCGACGGCATCAACGGGGCGACCGGGGACGGCGATGTGAGGATCGAGCCCACTGAGCCCGAGGAGCTCTCGGACGTACGCATCCGGCTCCAAGTGGGTGCCGATGCCGCCCTGTTCCGGGCGGGTGCGGCGCCGCTCGTCGCCTTCCTCGACCGCACCGACAAGCTCGTACCGCTGGGTCAGGAGTGGACGCTCGGAGACTTCGACGAACACCTGGAGGACGCGCTCGGGCGCATCCTCGCCGAGGAGAACGCGGGCTGATCCCCTACTTCTTGCGGCGGTGGCCGCCTCCGCCGCGAGTTGCGCCCACGCGCGGCGCGGTGGCCGCCGGCCCCGGCCGGTCGGCGGAGACCACCAGGGCGGCGAGCGCCGTGGTCAGCGGCACCGAGGCGACGAGGCCGATCGAGCCGACCAGGGTGCGGACGATCTCCTCGGCGACGAGCTCGCTGTTGGCCACCGTGCCCACGCTGCTCTGGGCGATCGAGAACAGCAGCAGCAGGGGCAGGGCGGCGCCCGCGTAGGCGAGCACCAGGGTGTTGACCACCGACGCGATGTGGTCGCGGCCGATCCGGATGCCCGCCCGGTACAGGCCGCGCGGGCCCATGGTCGGGTTCGCCTCGTGCAGTTCCCACACCGCCGACGTCTGCGTGACCGTCACGTCGTCGAGCACGCCGAGCGAGCCGATGATGACGCCGGCGAGCAGCAGCCCTGACATGTCGATGTTCGGGTAGAGGCCGTGGATCAGACCCGTGTTGTCGTCGGTGTTGCCGGTGAGCGAGGCCCAGCCGATGAAGAGCGAGCCGAGCAGCCCGATCAGCATCAGCGAGACCAGGGTGCCGAGGACGGCGACGGAGGTGCGCGCGGACAGGCCGTGGCACATGTAGAGCGCGATCAGCATGATGGCGCTCGCCCCGACCACCGCTACCAGCAGCGGATTGGAGCCCTGCAACACCGCCGGAAGGATGAACAGGGTCAGCACGGCGAAGGAGACCACCAGGGCGACCAGCGCCATCACCCCGCGCAGCCGTCCGACGGCCACCACCGCGAGCGCGAAGATCCCGGCGAGCAGCGCCATCGGGAACCGGCGGTTCACATCGGTCACCGAATACTGCAGGTCGTGGGGTGCGTCGGGGGCGTACGCGACGATCACGCCCTGGCCCGTGTGCAGCTGGCGCGGGGAGTCGGGCTGGACGATCTCGGTGAAGGTGCGACCCTTCTCCTTGCCCGAGGTGACCTCGACCGTGGCCTTCTTGCACAGGCGCTGTTCGGCGGTCCTGGCCCGCTGGCTCTCGGCGGTGGAGGTGTCACCGTTCGACGGAGCCTGACCGGCGTTGACCGTTTTGCAGTCGACTTCGTCGACTTTGATGACCTTGGCCTGCTGCGTCTGACGGTCGAAGCCGACACCGGTGCGCTGGTGCGGCGGGGCGCCCCCTGGCCAGAGCACCACGAGACCCACAAGTACCGCTGTGGAGAAGGGAATCAGCACGGCGGCGATGACCTTGCGGAGGTGCTTGGAGACGGGGGCGGCGGGCCCGTGCGCGTGGGAGTGGCCGTGCCCGTGGCCGTTTCCGCCGTGCTGGTGCGGAGAGTGCGGTTCTGGTGAGGTCACCGCACGATCATCGCAAGAACAGAGGGGGCCCTCTGTTCAGCGCGCCAGTGATGACGCTAGCGTGGTGACACCTTTGCACACGCGGGAGCTCGGAGCACCGGGCTGAGAGGGCGCTGAAAACCGTACGAACCGTACGGAAGAGGCTGCGCCGACCGCCGAACCTGTTACCGGGTAATGCCGGCGTAGGGAGTAGGTCTCATGACCATTCAGGACGCACGCACGCCTGCCTCCAGCACAGCGGAGAGCGGGAAGTCCATCGGCTGGCACAAGGGGTACGTGGAGGGATCGCGCCCCGATCTCAAGGTGCCGGTCCGTCAGGTGCACCTCACCAACGGCAAGGCCGTGACGCTGTACGACACCTCGGGCCCGTACACCGACCCGGGCGTCGAGACCGACGTCCGCCGAGGTCTCGCCCCGCTCCGCGAGAACTGGATCATCGGGCGCGGCGACACCGAGGAGTACGCGGGCCGGCCGGTCCGCCCCGAGGACGACGGCATCAAGCACACCTCGCCGCGCGGCGGGCTCAAGAACCTCGACGCGGTCTTCCCCGGCCGCCCGCGCCAGCCCCGCCGGGGCCGTGGCGGCCAGGCCGTCACCCAGCTCGCGTACGCCCGCCGGGGCGAGATCACCCCGGAGATGGAGTACGTCGCGATCCGCGAGAACGTCTCTCCCGAGGTCGTCCGCGAGGAGATCGCGGCGGGCCGCGCCGTGCTGCCCGCCAACATCAACCACCCCGAGATCGAGCCGATGATCATCGGCAAGCGGTTCCTGGTGAAGGTCAACGCCAACATCGGGAACTCCGCGGTCACCTCCTCCATTGAGGAAGAGGTCGACAAGATGACGTGGGCCACGCAATGGGGCGCGGACACGGTCATGGACCTCTCCACGGGCCGCAACATCCACACCACCCGCGAGTGGGTGCTGCGCAACTCCCCCGTCCCCATCGGCACGGTGCCGCTCTACCAGGCGCTGGAGAAGGTCGACGGCCGTGCCGAGGAGCTGACCTGGGACATCTACAAGGACACGGTCATCGAGCAGGCCGAACAGGGCGTCGACTACATGACGGTCCACGCCGGCGTGCTGCTGCGCTACGTTCCGCTGACCGCCCGCCGCAAGACCGGCATCGTCTCGCGCGGCGGCTCGATCATGGCGGCCTGGTGCCTGGCGCACCACAAGGAGTCCTTCCTGTACGAGAACTTCGAGGAGCTCTGCGAGATCCTCGCGGCCTACGACGTGACGTACTCGCTGGGCGACGGCCTGCGGCCCGGCTCCATCGCGGACGCCAACGACGAGGCGCAGTTCGCCGAGTTGCGCACGCTCGGGGAACTCAACACGATCGCCAAGCGTCACAACGTACAGACGATGATCGAGGGCCCGGGACACGTCCCGATGCACAAGATCAAGGAGAACATCGATCTGCAGCAGGAGATCTGCGAAGAGGCCCCGTTCTACACCCTGGGGCCGCTGACCACCGATGTGGCGCCCGCCTACGACCACATCACCTCCGGCATCGGTGCGGCGATGATCGCCTGGTGGGGCACCGCGATGCTCTGCTACGTCACGCCCAAGGAGCACCTCGGCCTGCCCAACCGTGACGACGTGAAGACCGGCGTCATCACGTACAAGATCGCCGCCCACGCGGCGGACCTGGCCAAGGGGCACCCGGGCGCGCAGGAGTGGGACGACGCGCTCTCGGACGCCCGGTTCGAGTTCCGCTGGGAGGACCAGTTCAACCTGGCCCTCGACCCGGACACCGCCCGGGAGTTCCACGACGAGACGCTGCCCGCGGAGCCGGCCAAGACCGCGCACTTCTGCTCGATGTGCGGTCCGAAGTTCTGCTCGATGAAGATCTCCCAGGACATCCGGCGCGAGCACGGCGGCGACCTGAAGTCCGACGAGATCGAGGCCGGAATGGCGGAGAAGTCCAAGGAGTTCGCGGACGCGGGCAACCGGGTCTACCTGCCGATCGCCGACTGAGGCGATGCGGCCCTCGCGCTGCCCCGGGAGCGGACCGCTCCCGGGCGCGGCGTGCGCCCGCCGGATCAGTCCGGCTGGTGCTCGGGTCCGCCGAAGTCGGGGCTGGTGAAGTCCGGGCTGGTGAAGCCCGCGTGGCGGGTGGGGGAGCCGCCCTCGTCCGGGCTGTCGAAGCCCGGGCGGTCGTAGCCCAGCGTGGGAATGCGGCCGATCGGGCGGCGTGGCGCGGGGGCGCTGGGATCGACGCTCGGATCGGCGAGCGCGTCGCGCAGGAACGGGTAGATGCCGCGCTCCAACAGGGCGTGGCGCCAGGCCTCGCGGGCGCGGGCGAGCTCCTGGGTGCGTTCGTCCGGGGCGTCCGCCTCGCTGTCCTGGTCGATGGCCACGACCTGGGTCGCGCCGTTGCGCACGGCGGTGATCAGCAGTCCGACGGCGGCGGCGAGTATCGCGGCGGCGGTCAGCGCGCCGAAGAACCAGCCGGCCGTCAACATGGTGTCGGCGAAGGCGGGTTGGGGCCTCAGCATCTTCAGGATGTAGCCGACCAGCAGGAATATCGCGGCCGCGGTGCCCGCGAGCACCGGGGCGAGGACCGCGACGACGGCGCCGACGCCCGCGCCCGAGGGCTCGAGGACGGTGCCCTCGGCGGCTGTCAGAACGGAGTCGTGCGCGGTGGATCCGGCGTGCGCGCGCAGCTCTTCGCGCGCCTGGACGTAGTGCTCGTACTCGGCGGCCGCCCGCTCGGTGACGAACGTGCCGGCGGCTAGCACCATGGTGCGCAGCTGCACGGCGTTCAGGCGATCGCCGATCCCGGACAGCTCGGGCCGTTCATGCGCGGTGCGCAGTGCCTCGTCGAGAATCCGCTCGAACTCCGGGCGGTCCTCGGTGAGCAGGTGCGGAGCGCTGTTCATGTGCATCCCCCGATGCTCCGTAGGGCCGGGATGCCCGCCTGAGGAACGGGCAGTTGGGCGGAAACGGAGGAGAGCCTGCTACGGATAACCCGATGGTAGAGCCGCTACGGCACGGGGTGACAGGGTGTTTCCGGAAATGGCATACCCGGCGCTTTGCTGAACGCCTTCCCGGTCAACCGTCAGTCATGCAAAGGGAGTTGCTGGACCAGCAGCTTTCCGGCCATGGTCACTCCGCCGTCCATGGCAATGGCGAGACCGTCGGCGTACACGTGCGGGCCCTCGACCACCGGGCGCGAGTCCTCCTCGCCGTCCTCGGTGCCGACCTCGCCGAGCAGATACGGAATGGGGCTGTGGCCGTGCACCACGCGCTGCCCGCCGTACGCCGAGAGCAGCTCGCGGGCGGCCTGCGGGCCCGACTCGTCGCGGAAGGCGAACCGCTTGGTGAACTTGCGGAACAGGTCCCAGCACTCGTCGGCGTCGCCCCGGTTGAGGATGGCGTGGACGGTGTCGTTGACCGCCTCGATGGAGTCGCCGTACTCCAGATAGGCGGTCGTGTCGGAGTGCATCAGCAGGTGGTCGTCCTCCTGCTCGATCGCGTCGAGCCGTGACATCCACTGCAGGTGTACGTCCTGGAGCCGGTCCATGTCGGCCTTCTGGCCGCCGTTGAGCAGCCAGGCGGCCTGGAAGGTGGCGGTGCCCGCACCGGAGTTGACCGGGGTGTCGGCGAACCGCTTGGCGCCGATGAGCAGCAGCTCGTGGTTGCCCATGAGCGCCTTGCAGTAGCCGCCGGCGGCCGCGGCCTCGGCGGAGAGCCGCATGACCAGGTCGATGACGCCGATGCCGTCGGGGCCTCTGTCGGTGAAGTCGCCGAGGAACCAGAGCCGGGCGGTGCCCGCCGCCCAGTTGCCGGACTCGTCGATGAGGCCCTGGGCCCGCAGCGCGCCCAGGAGTTCGTCGAGGTAGCCGTGGACGTCGCCCACGACGTACAGCGGGCCGGGGCCCTCGGGGGTCCCGGCGGCGAGGGGCTCGACCGTCGGCAGCTTGACCGTGTCGCCGCGCTGGATCACCGGGAGGTCGCGGGCCGTCGGCGTGTAGCCGTCCGGCTCGTCACCCGAATAGGTGGCCGCGTCGGGCGCCGGCGGAGGAGTGACGGGCGCGGGCGACTCCGGATGGCCGGCGGGCGGCTGCTGGTGGAAGAGCGGCACCGCGGGCTCCGGTCGTGCGGCCGGTTCCTCCGGCGGTGGCACGGGGGTCTGTTGCGCATACGGCGGCACCCGGAAGTCACGCAACGTCTCCGTCCGCACGGGTCCCTGACCGGCCCCCTGAGTCATCGACCCCTCCACCACCGTCGCGCCGCCGTACACCCTGGGAGCCGCCAGGTCGGGCGGGGATCCGTGGTGTCGTGCGCCCATCATAGGAATGCGCCTCATGCTGTGTGACGCACCAGGGGTGGTCAATCCGGGTGCGAGCGGTGTTCGCGGGTGGTTATGTCCGCAATCTGGTGGTCTAGTCCAGGCTGATGCCTGCTATTCGTCCCTGCGATTGGGACAGGGCTGTGTCCGATGCCGGACGGCTGGGGCCGCCGTCCGGCCGGAGTTCACTCCTTGCCCGGGCCCGGCTGGTTGTCCTTGGCCGGCGATCGGGGCGGGCTGACCGTGGTGCGCGGGGGCCTTCGCTGGGAGGAGGTGCGCACGATCAGTTCGGTCGGTATCACCTGCTCGATCGGATGACCGTTGTCGATCCCTTCGATCGCGTCGATGAGCAACTGAACGACGGCCGTGCCGATGCGGCGCGGTTTGAGCGAGAGCGTGGTGATGGGCGGTTCGGTGGTCGCGTACACGGTGGACTCGCTGCAGCACACGAGCAGCAGGTCCTCGGGCACGCGCAGCCCGTAGCGCCGGGCGGCGGCGAGCAGATCGGTGCCGTTGGGGTCGAAGAGTCCGTAGACGGCGTCGGGCCGGTCCGGACGGGCGAGCAGCCGGTCGGCCGCGACGGCGCCCGCACAGGGGTCGTGTGCCGGGTAGGACTCGTACACGGGGTCCTGGCCGACGCGTTCGCACCAGCTCAGATAGGCCTCGGTGGAGAGCCGGGTGTAGGTGTCGGTGGTGGTTCCGGTGAGCAGGCCGATCCGGCGGGCGCCGGCGGCGGCGAGGTGGTCGAGCAGATCGAGTACGGCGGCCTCGTGGTCGTTGTCCACCCAGGCCGTGACGGGCAGGCTGCCCGCCGGGCGGCCGTCGGAGACGACCGGAAGTCCCTGGCGTACGAGTTCGGTGACGACGGGGTCCTGGTCGGAGGGGTCGATCACGACGGTGCCGTCGAGAGCGACGTTCGACCAGACGTCCGCGGGGCTGCGGCGTGAGGTGGCGGGCAGGATGACGAGGGCGTAGCCGCGCGCCAGCGCTGCGGACGTCGCCGCTCTGGCCATCTCGGCGAAGTAGGCGAATTCGGTGAAGGTGAAAGGTTCATCCCCGTACGTCGTCACGGTCAGGCCGATGAGGCCCGACTTGCCGGTACGGAGCGTGCGGGCCGCTGCGGATGGGCGGTAGCCCAGCCGGTCTGCGACCTCGCGGACGTGGCGGCGGGTGGCGTCGGGGAGCCGGCCCTTGCCGTTGAGCGCGTCGGAGACGGTCGTGATGGAGACACCGGCGGCGGCGGCTACGTCCCGAATACCTGCCCGCCCCAGCCGGCGACCGGTCGACCGGCTCACCTGGTGCTTCCCTGCTGCTGTCATGGCCAGCCGATAGTAGGGCGATGACGGATGGTTGGCCCGGGTGCATATGCACGCGTTGACAGGCACGTTTCTGCATGATCATAAAGGATCAACGGCCTTGTTATGCAAGGGAGTTGGGCGGTATCGCGTCATGGTGAAGCTTGTCGACCCGTGGGCGGCTGCCGACTGTCCGATGTTTCGAAGAGGTCTCAACTCACCTTCACGGGTGACGCGCGCCAGGGCGCGAGCCACCGGCGTGCGCCGTGAACAGGAGCGCTCCCCCCTCCCGGCACGCCCGCCGGGAACCGGTCCCCGTCCCCTATTCGCAGGGAAGCCGAATCCTCATAAGGTGAGGAGCATTGGATGTGTACGGAGCTGTCCGCGGTGGCGGGCGCGGCATCCGTACGGAACGGTCGAGGAGGACCTGCGGTGAGCGAGACGAGCCCCAAGCTGCGCGCCGAGCTGGACGGCATCCCCACCTACAAGCCGGGCAAGCCCGCAGCTTCCGACGGGCCGGTCGCCTACAAGCTGTCCTCGAACGAGAACCCCTACCCGCCGCTTCCGGGCGTGATGGAGAGTGCGGTCGCGGCCGCGGGGAACTTCAACCGCTACCCCGACATGGCGTGCACCGGCCTGATGAACGAGCTGGCCGACCGGTTCGGCGTCCCCCTCACGCACCTGGCCACCGGCACGGGCTCGGTGGGGGTGGCCCAGTCGCTGATCCAGTCCACGTCCGGCCCCGGTGACGAGGTCATGTACGCCTGGCGCTCCTTCGAGGCGTACCCGATCATCACCCAGATCAGTGGAGCGACCTCGGTCCGGGTGCCGCTGACCCCGGGTGACGTGCACGACCTGGACGCGATGGCCGACGCGATCACCGACCGGACCCGGCTGATCTTCGTCTGCAACCCGAACAACCCGACCGGCACCGTGGTGCGCCGGGCCGAGCTCGAGGGCTTCCTCGACCGGGTGCCCTCCGATGTCCTGGTCGTCCTGGACGAGGCCTACCGGGAGTTCATCCGGGACGCCGAGGTGCCGGACGGCATCGAGATCTACCGCGACCGCCCGAACGTGGCCGTCCTGCGCACCTTCTCCAAGGCGTACGGGCTCGCCGGTCTGCGGGTCGGCTTCGCGGTGGCCCACGAGCCGGTCGCGGCGGCGCTGCGCAAGACGGCCGTGCCCTTCGGCGTCAGCCAGCTGGCACAGGACGCGGCGGTCGCCTCGCTGCGCGCCGAGGACGAACTGATGGGCCGCGTCGGCGCGTTGGTGGGCGAGCGGGAGCGGGTCTACGCGGGCCTGGTGCAGCAGGGCTGGACCGTGCCCGAGACGCAGGCGAACTTCGTCTGGCTGCGCCTCGGGGAGCGCACGGTCGACTTCGCCGCCGCGTGCGAGTCGGCGGGCGTCGTGGTGCGGCCGTTCGCGGGCGAGGGTGTGCGCGTCACGATCGGCGAGGGTGAGGCCAACGACCTGTTCCTCAAGGTCGCGGAGGGCTTCCGCAAGCAGGCCTGACGCGGTCGGGCGGGCGCCCGGGAGGGCGTCTTGGAACGCCTCTCGGAACGCGTCCAGGAGCGCGTCTCAGAGGGCGTCGACCCGGATCGGGTCGCCGGAGCGGACCGTGGCGAGCTGCCGGGGGTCGCCGTCGATCCGGCCGAGCACATTGCAGGGGCTCGCCAGCCGGCATTCGTCGCCGCGCGATATGGGCGTGGGGCCGTAGGGCAGCGCGAGCGCATCGCCGTCGGTCCAGAAGGCCACCGTGCCCGGCTCCACCACCTGCCGGGCGTCCGGCTCCCGGTCGGGGGAGACGGGGGTGTCGAAGTAGACCTCCTCGCCCCAGGTGTGGGCGGTGGAAGTGATCGGGAGTGCCCCCGCGAGCGCCGCGCTCGTGGGGGTTTCTTCGAGGGTCGCGGTGAGGCTGCCCGCGGGCCATGAGATGCGTATGCGCAGCTGGTTCTCCATGGCGCCGAATTCAACAAGATGTTGAAAGTCTTGGGAAGAGGGTGTCCACGCCCGGCCCCGCCTTTAAGGGGACCCCCCTGGAGATGTCGACAGCCAGTACGACATAATGCTTGTGAATGTGAACGCGTTCACAAGCGTGTCCCGCTTCATCCCAAGATCGGCGGGATTAAAGGGGCAAGCTGCGGCTGTGACCTCGGCGATGTAAGGAGAGTGCCGACGTGGATCTGGCTCTGGCGCCGGAAACCCTGGCGCGATGGCAGTTCGGCATCACCACCGTCTACCACTTCCTCTTCGTCCCCCTGACGATCTCCCTCGCCGCGCTCGTCGCGGGCCTGGAGACCGCCTGGGTGCGAACGGGCAAGGACAAGTACCTCAAGGCGACCAAGTTCTGGGGCAAGCTCTTCCTGATCAACATCGCGATGGGTGTGGTCACGGGCATCGTCCAGGAGTTCCAGTTCGGCATGAACTGGTCCGACTACTCGCGGTTCGTGGGCGACATCTTCGGTGCCCCGCTCGCTTTCGAAGCGCTCATCGCCTTCTTCTTCGAGTCGACCTTCATCGGACTGTGGATCTTCGGCTGGGACAAGCTGCCGAAGAAGATCCACTGCGCCTGCATCTGGATGGTCTCCATCGGCACCATCCTGTCCGCCTACTTCATCCTGGCGGCCAACTCCTGGATGCAGCACCCGGTCGGATTCAAGCTCAACAAGGTCACCGGACGCGCGGAACTCACCGACTTCTGGCACGTCCTCACCCAGGACACCACCCTCGTCGTCGTCTTCCACACGCTCACCGCGGCCTTCCTGACCGGCGGCGCGTTCATGGTCGGCGTCGCCGCCATCCACCTGCGCCGCAAGAAGCACATCCCGGTGATGCGCACATCGCTGCGGCTCGGCCTGGTGACGCTGGTGATCGGCGGGCTGCTCACGGCCGTCAGCGGCGACTCGCTCGGCAAGGTCATGTTCAAGCAGCAGCCGATGAAGATGGCTGCCGCCGAAGCCCTGTGGGACGGCCAGAACTCCGCACCGTTCTCGATCTTCGCCGTCGGTGACGTGGCCAAGGGCCACAACGACGTCGAGATCTCGGTGCCCGGAATACTGTCCTTCCTCGCCGACAACAACTTCTCCTCGTACGTCCCCGGCATCAACGACGTGAACAAGGCCGAGCAGCAGAAGTTCGGGCCCGGCGACTACCGGCCCAACATCCCCGTCACCTTCTGGGGCTTCCGCTGGATGATCGGCTTCGGCATGACGTCGTTCGTCATCGGCCTCGTCGGACTCTGGCTGACCCGCAAGAAGTTCATGCTGGCCCCGGGGATGCGGACCGGTGAGGACGAGGTGCCGAACCTGGTGCTCTTCAAGAGCACGGCCCTCAGCGCTCGCCTGACCAAGTGGTACTGGTTCGCCGCCGTCTGGACGCTCGGCTTCCCGCTCATCGCCAACTCCTGGGGCTGGATCTTCACCGAGATGGGCCGCCAGCCCTGGGTGGTGTACGGCGTGCTGCGCACCCGGGACGCGGTCTCCCCCAGCGTCTCGCAGGGCGAGGTCCTCACCTCGATGATCGTCTTCACCCTGCTGTACGCCGCGCTCGCGGTGGTCGAGGTCAAGCTCCTTGTCAAGTACGTCAAGGCAGGCCCGCCCGAACTCACCGAGGACGACCTCAACCCGCCCACCAAGATCGGCGGGGACCACCACGACCCCGACCGGCCGATGGCCTTCTCGTACTGAGGCTGAGGAGATCGAGGCATGGAACTCCACGACGTCTGGTTCGTACTCATCGCCGTCCTGTGGATCGGCTACTTCTTCCTGGAGGGATTCGACTTCGGGATCGGCGTCCTGACCAAGCTGCTGGCCCGGGACCGTACCGAGAAGCGCGTCCTGATCAACACCATCGGGCCCGTCTGGGACGGCAACGAGGTGTGGCTGCTCACGGCCGGCGGCGCGACCTTCGCGGCCTTCCCCGAGTGGTACGCGACGCTCTTCTCCGGCTTCTACCTGCCGCTGCTGATCATCCTGGTCTGTCTCATCGTCCGCGGTGTGGCCTTCGAGTACCGGGCGAAGCGGCCCGAGGAGAAGTGGCAGCGCAACTGGGAAGAGGCCATCTTCTGGACCTCGCTCATCCCGGCGTTCCTCTGGGGCGTGGCCTTCGCCAACATCGTGCGCGGGGTGAAGATCGATGCCCACATGGAGTACGTGGGCAACTTCTGGGACCTGCTCAACCCGTTCGCGATCCTGGGCGGCCTGGTCACACTCACCCTGTTCACCTTCCACGGCGCGGTGTTCGCCTCGCTCAAGACGCTCGGCGACATCCGCGAGCGGGCCAGGGCGCTGGCGCTCAAGCTGGGTCTGGTGACGGCCGTGCTCGCGCTCGGCTTCCTGATCTGGACCCAGGCCTCGCTCGGTGACACGAAGAGTCTGGTCGCGATGGTCGTGGCGGTGCTCGCACTGGTCGGGGCGATCGTTGCCATCACGGCCGGACGTGAGGGCTGGTCGTTCGCGCTGTCGGGCATCACGATCGCGGCCGCGGTGGCGATGCTCTTCCTGACGCTCTTCCCGAACGTCATGCCGTCCTCGCTGAACGACGCCTGGAACCTCACGGTCTCCAACGCCTCGTCCAGCGCGTACACCCTGAAGATCATGACCTGGTGTGCCGGGGTCGCGACCCCGGTCGTGCTGCTCTACCAGGGCTGGACCTACTGGGTGTTCCGCAAGCGCATCGGCACCAAGAACATCGCCGACGCGCACTGACCACTGAGGTCCTCACGGTTCAACGGGGTGTGTTTCACGTGAAACACACCCCTCCGGGCCCGCTCTGACCCTTCTGCTGGGGGATGTTTCACGTGAAACCGATCGACCCACGCCTGTTCCGGTACGCCCGCGCGACCCGCTTCTTCCTGGCGGCCGTGGTAGCCCTCGGCCTGGCCGGGGCGGGGCTGATCATCGCCCAGGCGATGCTCATCGCCGATGTCGTCGTGGGGGCGTTCCAGCACGGCCATGACGCGGCCGGGCTGCGGACACCGCTGCTGCTCCTCGCGGCGGTCGCGGCCGGACGGGGTCTGGTCTCCTGGCTGACGGAACTCGCCGCCAACCGGGCGAGCGCGGCGGTCAAGTCGGAACTGCGGGGCCGGCTCCTGGAGCGGGCGGCCGGGCTCGGCCCGGAGTGGCTGAGCGGTCAGCGCACGGGATCGCTCGTCGCCCTCGCCACCCGTGGGGTCGACGCCCTCGACGACTACTTCGCGCGCTATCTGCCTCAGCTCGGTCTCGCCGTCGTCGTGCCGGTAGCGGTGCTCGCGCGGATCGTCACCGAGGACTGGGTGTCCGCGGCGACCATCGTCGTGACCCTGCCGCTCATCCCCCTGTTCATGGCGCTCATCGGCTGGGCCACCCAGTCGCAGATGGACCGTCAGTGGCGACTGCTGTCCCGGCTGTCGGGGCACTTCCTCGACGTGGTCGCCGGCCTGCCGACGCTGAAGGTGTTCGGGCGGGCGAAGGCGCAGGCCGAGTCGATCAGGGCGATCACTTCCGACTACCGCAAGGCGACCCTGAAGACCCTGCGGATCGCCTTCATCTCGTCCTTCGCCCTCGAACTCCTCGCCACGATCTCGGTGGCGCTGGTCGCGGTCGGCATCGGTATGCGCCTCGTGAGCGGCGACCTCGACCTGTACACCGGTCTGGTGATCCTGGTCCTGGCCCCCGAGGCCTATCTGCCGCTGCGGCAGGTCGGAGCCCAGTACCACGCCGCGGCGGAGGGCCTCTCGGCCGCGGAGGAGATCTTCGAGGTCCTGGAGACACCGCTGCCCGAGGGCGGCAAGGACCAGGTGCCCGCGGGCCCGGTCCGCATCGAGGCCGAGGCGGTGACCGTCCGCCACGCCGGGCGCACGGAACCCTCCCTCGCGGGGGCCTCCCTGGTGGTCGAGCCGGGCGAGACGGTGGCGCTGACCGGGCCGAGCGGCGTCGGAAAGTCGACGCTCCTCAACGCGGTCCTCGGCTTTGTGACACCGGAGGACGGCGGCCGGATCCTGGTCTCCGGAGCGGATCTCGCGACGCTGTCCCTGGCGGACTGGCGCGAGCACATCGCCTGGGTGCCGCAGCGGCCGCACCTGTTCGCCGGGACGATCGCGGAGAATGTCCGCCTCGCCCGGCCGGACGCCGACGACGCCGCCGTGCTCGACGCGCTGCGCGACGCCGGGGCCCACGACTTCGTGGCCGCGCTGCCGAACGGCATGGCCACCGTCCTCGGCGAGGGCGGCGCGGGGCTCTCGGCCGGTCAGCGCCAACGCCTCGCCCTGGCCCGCGCCTTCCTGGCCGACCGGCCGGTGCTGCTGCTCGACGAGCCGACGGCCGCGCTCGACGGCGAGACCGAGGCAGGCATCGTCGACGCGGTGCGCAGGCTCGCGGTGGGCCGTACGGTCCTGCTCGTCGTGCACCGCCCGGCGCTGCTCGCGGTCGCGGACCGGGTGGTGGAGCTACGGCCCGCCGACACCATGTCCCGTGTCCCCGCACAGGGACCGCTGGCGGCTGTCCCAACTGCCCTGCGGGAGGCTCCCGTTGAGGCCGGTCAGTCGGCTGCGGCAACAGCGCGGTCCGCTGCCGTCCGCAATCCGCTCGCGCGGGTGCGCGCCGCGGCCAGGGGGCTGCGCGGTCGCATCGCGCTCGCGCTGCTGCTCGGCGCGTTGGCCCTCGGCTCGGCCGTCGGCCTCATGGCCACCTCCGGCTGGCTCATCTCGCGGGCCTCGCAACAGCCCCCGGTGCTCTACCTGATGGTGGCCGTCACCGCGACCCGGGCCTTCGGAATCGGGCGCGCGGTGTTCCGCTACGCCGAGCGGCTCGTCTCGCACGATGCCGTATTGCGGATGCTCGCCGAACTGCGGGTCGCGGTGTACCGGCAGCTGGAGCGGATCGCGCCCGCCGGACTGCGCGAGACCCGGCGCGGCGATCTGCTGTCCCGTCTCGTCGCCGATGTCGACGAACTCCAGGACTACTGGCTGCGCTGGGCCCTGCCCGCCGGGGTCGCCGTCGTCGTCTCCGTGCTCAGTGCCGGCTTCACGGCCTGGCTGCTGCCCGAGGCCGGCGCCGTGCTCGCCGTGGGGCTCCTCGTCGCCGGGGTCGTCGTCCCCTGCGTCAGCGGCGCCCTGGCCCGACGGGCCGAGCGCCAGCTGGCTCCCGCCCGCGGGACACTCGCCACCCGGGTGGCCGATCTGCTCACCGGAACGGGCGAACTGACCGTGGCGGGTGCCCTCGGCCGCCGCGCCGGCGATGTGAAGGACGCCGACACGACGCTGACCCGGATCGCTTCGCGGGGCGCGGCCGCCACCGCGCTCGGCGGCGGCCTCTCGGCGCTGGCCTGCGGGCTCACCGTGGCGGCGGCAGCGCTGGTCGGCGTGCAGGCCGTGGCGGCCGGGCGCCTGGACGGGGTGCAGCTCGCGGTGGTCGTGCTGGTCCCGCTCGCCGCCTTCGAGGCCGTGACCGGGCTGCCGCTCGCCGTGCAGTCCCGCCAGCGGGTGCGGCGCAGCGCGGAGCGCGTCTACGAGGTCCTGGACGCACCCGCACCCGTCCAGGAACCGGACGCGCCCGTCGGCCCGCCCGCCTCGCCGTTCCCCCTGGAGCTGCGCGGCCTCGCCGCCCGGTACGCGGGTCAGGACCGGGACGCGCTGCACGACTTCGGGCTGTGCCTGACCCAGGGCATGCGGATCGCCGTCGTCGGCACCTCCGGATCCGGCAAGACCACCCTCGCCCAGGTGCTGCTCCGCTTCCTGGACGCCCGGGCAGGCACGTACGAGATCGGCGGGGGCGACGCGGCCCGGCACGACGGCGACGACGTACGCCGGATGGTCGGGCTGTGTGCCCAGGACGCGCACCTCTTCGACAGCTCCGTGCGGGAGAACCTGCGGCTCGCCCGCCCCGACGCCACCGACGACGAGCTGCGGGCCGCCCTGCGGCGGGCCCGGCTCCTGGACTGGGTCGACGGGCTGCCCGACGGCCTCGACACGCTCGTGGGCGAACACGGCGCCCGGCTGTCCGGCGGCCAGCGCCAGCGGCTCGCCCTGGCCCGGGCCCTGCTCGCCGACTTCCCGGTGCTCGTCCTGGACGAACCCGCCGAGCACTTGGACCTGGCGACCGCCGACGCCCTCACCGCCGACCTCCTGGAAGCCACAGAAGGCCGTACGACCGTGCTGATCACACACCGGCTGCGCGGCCTGGAAGCCGTGGACGAGGTGATCGTCCTCGACGAGGGGCGGACCGTGCAGCGCGGCACCTACGACGATCTCGCACTCATCGACGGGCCCCTGCGGGACATGCTGGAACGGGAGCGGGAGACCGACGCCCGGCAGCACCCGACTTTCCTCGCCAAATAGGACTAACTAGTCTCAAGGCATGCCTGTCCCGCCAGACCCGAAGAGGCCCACGGGCCACCAGGACGACAAGGGCCTGGACCGCCAGGACCAGGACCCGCTCGAAGCGGCGACCCGGGCCACCCGCAGCCTGCAGGGACTCTCCACCGAACTCACCGCCCGGGTGCCCCAGCTGCTCGAGGCGATGCGCTCGGTCGGCACGGGCCTTGAGCTGCACTCCACGCTGGACCGCATCTGCGAGACGGCGGCCGAGCTCGCCGACGCGCGGTACGCGGCCATCGGCGTCGTCAACGACGAGGGCCGGGGGCTCTCCGACTTCGTGACGTACGGGGTCAGCGACGACGAAGCCCGTGCGATCGGGCACCGGCCCGACGGACACCGCGGACTGCTCGGCTGGCTCATCCACCACCCCGAGCCGCTCAAGCTCGCCGAGATCTCCGCCGACCCGCGCTCGGCGGGGCTCCCTCCGCACCATCCGCCGATGCGCACCTTCCTCGGCGTCCCCATCCGCGTCCAGGGCCAGATCTTCGGCAACCTCTATCTGACCGAGAAGCACGGCGGGCGCGAGTTCAACGACTACGACCTGCACATGGTGCGGGTCCTCGCCACCGAGGCCGGGATCGCCATCGGCAACGCGCGGCTCTACGAGGCGGCGCGCCAGCGCGAGCGGTGGATCGACGGCTCGGTCGCCGTCACCACGGCCCTGCTGTCGGGCGGCGACGCGGACGACGCGCTGGAGGTCGTCGCCGAGCAGGCGCGCCACCTCGCCGTCTCCGACGCCGGCATAGTGCTGCTGCCCGCGGAGGAGGGCGGCCTGGAGATCGTCGCCGTCTCCGCCGACAACCCGCGCGTCTCGCTCGGCATGGTGATCCCGCCGGAGAGCCCGGTCGTCACGACCCTGCTGGAGGGCGAGGCCGTCTTCGTCGACGACGCCGCCACCGACCCCCGCATGATCACCAAGCTGTCCGAGCGCTACGGGCCGAGCATGCTGCTGCCCCTGCAGAGCGGCGGCCGGGTCCTCGGCGCCCTCGCCACGCCCCGGGTGCGCGGCGGGCGCCCCTTCACTGAGGCCGAGCGGACCCTGGCCAGCCAGTTCGCCTCCCAGGCGGCGCTCGCCCTGATGATGGCGGAGGCCCAGCGGGACCGGGAACGGCTCGCGGTGTACGAGGACCGCGACCGGATCGCGCGTGATCTGCACGACCTCGTCATCCAGCGGCTCTTCGCCACCGGGATGATGCTGGAGGGCGCCCAGCGCAAGTCCATCGTGCCCGAGGTGCAGGGCGGCATCGGTAAGGCGGTCGATGAACTCGACGTCACCATCCAGGAGATCCGTACCGCGATCTTCGCGCTCCAGCAGGGCCCGGCCGAGGCGCCGTCCGGGCTGCGCACCCGGGTCCTTCGAGAGATCAACATGGCCGCCGTGCCGCTCGGCTTCAAGCCGGCCCACCGCTTCCTCGGCGCCGTGGACACCCTGGTCGGCGAGCTGACCGGCAAGAACCTGATCGCGGCCCTGCGTGAGGCCCTCTCGAACGCCTTCCGTCACGCCGAGGCGTCCCGGATCGAGGTCGTCATCGACGCCACGGCCCAGCTGCCGGACGGCAGCGCCGGGGTGCGCCTGACGGTCGCGGACAACGGGGTGGGCATCCCGCCGGGCGGCCGCCGCAGCGGACTGCGCAACCTTCAGCGGCGCGCGGAGGCACTGGGCGGATCGAGCTCGTACGGCCCCGGGCTCGGAGACGGCGGTGGCGGCACGACCGTCGTGTGGGAAGCCCCGCTCTGACGAGCCTCCGCGGTCCTCTTGCGGTCCGTCCTATGTGGTCGCGGCACGCGATCCGATAGCGGCGGCTCGTCGGCGCTCTGGTGTGTTTCACGTGAAACACCGGGCTCGTTTCACGTGAAACGAGCCCGCACGGCACACGGTGCGCCAGGAGACAGCGAGCGCCTCCCGGGCGTCAGAGAGCCTTGAGGATCTGCTCGATCACGACCGCCACGCCGTCCTCGTTGTTGGCGGCCGTGCGGGCGGACGCCGTGGTCAGCACGTCGGGATGGGCGTTGCCCATCGCATACGACGTGCCGGCCCAGCTCAGCATCTCCATGTCGTTCGGCATGTCGCCGAAGGCCACCACCTCGGCGGGCGAGATGCCGCGCTCGGCGCAGCACAGCGCGAGGGTGGAGGCCTTCGAGACGCCGGGGCCGCTGATCTCCAGGAGCGCGGTCGGGCTGGACCGGGTGATCTCGGCCCGCGCGCCGACCGCCGTGCGGGCCAGCGCGAGGAAGTCGTCGGGGGTCAGCTCGGGGTGGAAGGCGAGCACCTTGAGCACTGGCTGGTTCGCCGGGCCGGCGTCCCCGGCAAGGAGCTTCTCGACGGGCGCGATGCTCGCCGCGGGGTCCATGTGCATGGGGGGATAGGCGAGTTCGTGGTGGAATCCGCCGGTGCGCTCGACCGCGAAGGACGTGCCCGGTACGGCCGCGCGCAGGAGGGTGACGACGTCGAGGGCGGCGGCCCGCTCCAGCGGCCGCACCTTCACGAAGCGGGGGCCACCGCCGTCGCCGTGCAGATCCACGACGGCCGCGCCGTTGCCGCAGATGGCCAGGCCGTGGCCGTGGACGTGGGCCCTGACGACGTCCATCCAGCGGGCCGGGCGGCCGGTGACGAAGAAGACCTCGATGCCCGCCTCCTCGGCGGCGGCGAGGGCCGCGACCGTACGGTCCGACACGGACTTGTCGTCGCGCAGCAGGGTGCCGTCCAGGTCGGTCGCGATGAGCCGCGGTGCGGTGGGCACGGGGCGGATGGCCGGGGCGGGGTCCGTAGCAGAGGTCACCTGGCCATTGTTCCGTACGCAAGCGCACGGGCGTGCGAGGTGGCGCACAGATGAGAGCGCTCGGCGGTGCGCCTGGGGCACGAGGGGGCGTACGGACGCCACGCACCGGAGCTCGGCGTTCAGCCGCGGCCCCAGGCCCGACCGGCCGTAAACGGCGCCGCCGTCCGCGCCGCGCAGTCGATGTCACACCCGCTCGATCTCTCGTAGGGTCGAGCCATGCGATTGAGCACTGTGATTCTCCCGGTACGCCGCTGGCACGACGGCGGTCGCGACGAGTGGCTGCGCGCCGAGGAACTGGGGTTCCACACCGCGTACACCTATGACCATCTGTCCTGGCGGACATTCCGCGACGGCCCGTGGTTCGGGGCGGTCCCCACGCTCACGGCCGCCGCTGCCGCCACCACCCGGCTGCGTCTCGGCACCCTCGTCACCTCGCCGAACTTCCGGCACCCGGTGACCCTGGCCAAGGACCTGATCACGCTCGACGACGTGTCGAACGGCCGGATCACCCTCGGGATCGGCGCCGGCGGCAACGGGTTCGACGCCACCGCGCTGGGCCAGGAGGCGTGGACGCCGCGTCAACGGGCCGACCGGTTCGGCGAGTTCGTTCCGCTGCTCGACCGGCTGCTCACCGAGGACTCGGTGACGTACGACGGCACCTTCTACTCGGCGGTGGAGGCACGCAATCTGCCCGGCTGTGTGCAGCGGCCGAGGATCCCCTTCGCGGTGGCGGCGACCGGCCCGCGCGGGCTGCGGCTCGCGGCGAGGCACGGGCAGGCCTGGGTGACGACGGGCGACCCGAAGCTGTTCGAGTCCGGCACCCCCGAGGAGTCCGTGGAGGCGATCCGGGGACAGATCAAGAAGCTGGGCGCGGCCTGCGAGGAGACGGGACGCGATGTGGGTGAGCTGGACAAGATCCTGCTCACCGGCTTCACCCCGCAGCCCGGCCGCCCGCTGGAGTCCCTCGACGCGTTCGTGGACTTCGCGGGCCGTCACTTCGAGCTCGGCTTCACCGAGATCGTGCTGCACGCGCCGATCCCGGACTCGGACTTCGCGGCCGACCCGAAGGTCTTCGAGCAGATCGCGACGGAGGGGCTCGCTCAGCTCGGTCGTTAGCCCTTGCGGCCGCGGACGCGCGCGCTCATCCAGGGGGTGAGCGCGCCGAGCAGCACCAGTTCCTTGTAGGTCTCGTCGCCGGGCAGCGGCACGACCAGCCACCAGCCCGGCGGGAAGAAACGGCCCCTGACGTGGGCGATTCCGCCGTAGACGGAGCGCAGGAAGACGGGCACGTCGTCGCGCGGAACGTCGTCGAACACCACGCCGTCGACGGTGATCTGGGCGTCGTCCTCCGGATAGACCCGCACCGATACGGAGGGCGTCCCGCCGAGTTCGACGTACGCCTCGTGCGGCAGTGAGCCGTCCGGGTCCACCACCGCGAACACCCCGGCGGAGCTGCGGCGGGAGGTCCGGTCGGCGCCGATGTCGTCGGTGACCTCGACATCGAGGCGGTACTCGTCGGCGATCGCGCGGATCGCGGTGACCACGGACTCGGTGCTGTGCAGGTGGGGTCGGCGCATGGGACCGATCATGCCAAGCGCGCCGCTCAGGCGGGCAGCCGCAAGTACTCCGGCGGCACGGACCGCGTGAGCCAGACCCCGTTGGCGCTGATGTGGAAGACATGGCCGGCGTGGTGCATCGCCCCGGCGTCGACGCTGAGGACCACGGGACGGCCGCGCCGGGCACCGACCCTGGCGGCGGTCTCCCGGTCGGGCGAGAGGTGCACGTGGTGGCGGTCCATGGGGCGCAGCCCCTCGGCGCGGATGGCGTCCATCGTGCGGGCCACGGTGCCGTGGTAGAGGTACGCGGGCGGTTCGGCGGGCGGCAGGCCGAGGTCGACGGCCACGGTGTGGCCCTGGCTGGCGCGGATCCGGCCGCCCTCCACGGCGAAGCGCCGCTTGTCGTTGGTGGCGACCACATGGTCCAGCTCGGCACGGGTGATGGGGAAGCGGTGCCCGGCCGCGGCGTGCAGCAGTACGTCGATGTCCACCCAGCCGTTCGGGTCGAGGGCGAGACCGATCCGCTCGGGCTGGTGGCGCAGGTGCTTCGAGAGGTACTTGGACACCTTGACGGCGCGTCGGTCGTCCGGGAGCGGCCGGGCGCTCCCGGACGACCGCTTCTGCGGGATGTCTGTCATGTCGTCAGGGTGCCGGGCCGGAGGGGGCTGCGGCACCCCTGTTTTCCCGGCGGTGCGACCGGTCAGGGTGTCAGCTGCCCCGCCGCCCACCGGGCCCACTCCTCGTGCATCTCGCTGAGCCGCTTGCCGTACTCCATGGCGAGGCGGCCGTGCACCGAGAGCGGATCGTCGCCCCAGTCGATGGCCGCCTCCGCCTCCTTGAGCCCGGCGAGCTGGTGGGCCGAGCGCTCGGCCTCGCTGAGCAGATAGGTACGCGCTTCGAGCCGCGTGAGCTCGCCGAGGAAGAAGACCCGGAGCAGGGAGTCGCTGCGGCGGGCGCGGACCGGCTCGACCTCGGTGAGCCAGTGGTGCAGCTCGGCTCTGCCAGCGGCGGTGATCGCATACTCCTTGCGGCCCCGCGGCCCCTCGGCGGACACCTCGACCAGACCGCCGTCGGCGAGTTTCCCCAGTTCTCCGTATACCTGGCTCTGCGTCGCCGACCAGACGTGGGCCAGCGAGGTCTCGAACCGTTTCATCAGGTCGTAGCCGCTGGCCGGACGGTCGGCGAGCAGACCCAGGACTGCGTGGCGAAGGCTCATGACGACCACTCTACATTCCACCCTTGACACGTCAAAGGAGGAACCTCTACATTCGACATGTCGAAGTTGGAATGTGGAGCTGAGCGGAACGCTCGGAACAGAGGGGACTCCCATGAACTACCTGCGCGGATTCATCCCGTGGATCGTCTTCGCCGCCGTCGGCAGTGCGCACTGGCAGTGGGGCGCGCTCGCCGCCCTCGTCACGGGTGCCTACCTCTTCGCCATGGACCGCAAGCGCGGAGTGAGCGCCGACTCCCTGATCCTGGAGCAGTCCACGATCGCCTTCTTCGCAGTGCTGAGCGTCATAGCGTTCGCCGCTCCCGACAGCGGTCTGCGTGCCTACGGCGGCGCGCTGGCCACGGGCTGGCTGGCGCTGACCGCCTGGGCCACGCTGGCCGTCCGCAAGCCCTTCACCACCGGGATCGCCAAGCGGCAGGCGCCGCGCGAGGTGTGGACGAACCCGGTGTTCCTCCGGATCAACGTGGTGCTCACCTCCGTCTGGGCCCTCGCCTTCACCCTGACCGCGGCCGCTCTCGCCGTCATCGACGCCGAGTCGCTGAGCACGACCGCCGCGATAGCCGTGCAGGTCGCGGGCTTCGCCGTCCCGGCCGTCATCACCGCCCAGTACCCCGAGCGTGCCCGCCGCGCCGCCGTCCAGAAGGGCGCCTGACGATGACCACCACGCCCAGCACCTCCACCACACCCGACACCCCCGCCACACCCCGCGCCGCCTCCACCGGGACCGGCACGCCCATCGCGTCGAAGCCGTCCGCCCCGCACCTCGCGGGCAACTTCGCCCCCGTCGCCGAAGAGCTGACCACTCACGAGCTGACGGTGACCGGATCCATACCGCCGGAGCTGACCGGCTGGTACGTCCGCAACGGGCCCAACCCGCAGGACGCCGCCTCCGCCCACTGGTTCTTCGGGGACGGCATGGTCCATGGCGTCCGGCTCGAAGGAGGCAAGGCCCGCTCCTACCGCAACCGCTGGGTGCGCACCTCGACCTTCACCGACGGGGCCCGGGTCCACGACCGGCAGGGAAACACCGACCTGACCGCAGGGGCCGCCAACACCCACGTGGTGCGGCACGCCGGGCGCACACTGGCCCTGGTCGAGTCGTCCTTCCCTTACGAACTGGACTGCCGCCCGGGACGTGAGCTGGAGACGCTGGGGTCCTACGACTTCGACGGCCGGCTCAGCACCGCGATGACTGCGCATCCCAAGACCTGCCCGGTCACCGGTGAGCTGCACTTCTTCGGGTACGGGATGCTCGACCGGCCGTTCCTCACCTATCACCGCGTCGACGCCCAGGGCGAGTTGGCCGTCAGCCGGCCCGTGGAGGTGCCGGCGGCCACGATGATGCACGACTTCCATCTCACCGCCTCCCATGTGGTGTTCATGGACCTGCCGGCCGTCTTCGACCTGGAGACGGCGATGCGGCCGGGCGGGGGGCTCCCCTACCGCTGGGACGCGGAGTACGGGGCACGGCTCGGCGTGCTGCGCAGGGACGACCCGTACGGCGAGGTGCGCTGGCTCACGGTCGATCCCTGCTACGTCTTCCACGCGCTGAACGCGTACGACGAGCCTGGGGAGGGCGCCGGGCGCGGGCCGCGGATCGTGCTGCACGTCGTGCGGTACGAGCGGCTGGGGGCGAGCGGGCCCAGCCTGTGGAAGTGGACCCTGGACCTGGCGACGGGCACGGTGCGGGAGGACCAGCTCGACGACCAGGCGTGCGAGTTCCCTCGGATCGACGACCGGCTTGCCGGGCTCGAGTCCCGGTTCGGACATGTCACGGTGGCCCAGACGCCGTCCTCGGGGCCGATATCGGGGGCGCTGCTCCGGTACGACCTGCGGACGGGAGCCGTGGCCCGGCACGAGTTCGGGGCCGGCCGGGTCCCGGCGGAGGCGGCCTTCGCTCCGGCGGACGACCGGCCGGGCGGGCCGGGGTGGCTGCTCAGCTATGTGTATGACGCGGCCAGGGACGCCAGCGATCTCGTCATCCTGGACGCGGATGATCTTGCCGCTCCGCCCGTGGCGACCGTTCATCTTCCGCAGCGCGTGCCGTTCGGATTCCACGGCAACTGGCTTGCCGATCAGTGAGTGAGGTGACGCCAATCACCTTATTGAGGAGAGCAGTTGTGTTTGATCCACAGTGAAGTCGCGTTATCCACAGGCAAATTGACAGCGTTGTGGACAAGTAGCGCCCGACAAAAGGAGTTTGGTGAACATGGTCTATTTATGGGGCATTTGAGAGCTATTGGGCTAATCGCTGTCCCGAGTTGGGCGTGACAGGGCATCCAAGGTGCGTGCCTGGACCTCACGTTCGGCGGCGGCGGTGATGAACGCGGAGACGTTCTCCGGGCCCACCAGGGCCTGAACGGCCCGGATCGTGTCCGGGGGAAGGGGCACCGGGCCGGGGTCCGGAGCGGCGGGGGCGGCGGTCGGGGCTCCCAGGTGTTGCTGGAGGTGGCGGGTGGCGAACAGGCGCATCGCGCGGGCCAGTTCGGCATCGACCGTCTGCTGGGCCAGGGGGCGCAGACGGCGCACCAGATCGGCTGCCTCGGCGGCCTCCGTGTCCGTCGGAGGGCGGTGGCCGAGATAGCGGGCGAAGACGTGTTCCGTCGTGAAGTCGAGGAAGCGGGCCGCGATGTGTTCGACCTGTCCGCGCAGCTCGCGCAGGTGCCCCGAGATGGCGTCGAGCGGCACGCCGGCCGCGTGCAACTCGGCTGCCACCGCGAGCTCTTGGGGACTGGGGACGAGGAACTCGGCGTCGTTGTCCGGGACGCGTTCCAGGATGCCGAGTTCCACCGCCTCGGCGACGGCCCCGTCGTCGGGGTTGCCGCCGAAGGTCTCGTCGAGATCGGCGCGGGAGATCCGGGCGGCCTCCTCGTCCGTCCAGGGGCCGTTGACCTCGGCGACCAGACCGAGCACGCCGCCGAGCCCCCGCCCGGCGTCCCAGGCCTCCAGGAGTTCCTTGATGGAGGCCAGGGTGTAGCCCCGGTCCAGGAGGTCGGCGATCTGGTGCAGCCGGGCCAGATGGGTGTCGCCGTACACATTGGAACGGCCGCGCCGCTCGGGCCGGGGCAGCAGGCCCCGGTCCTGGTAGGCGCGGATGGTGCGGACCGTGGCACCGCTGGCGTGCGCCAGGTCCTCGATCCGGTACTCGGCCGGTGCCGCCGTCGGCGCCACCTGCTGAAGTGCTGACTGCCCGGACAAACCCACTCCCTCTAACCCAGGGCGGCGCGGCCCACCGCACCCGCCGCCGCGCGGGCCGCCGGCGAGGTCGCGAGGTATTCGACGGCCTTGCGCAGGGAGCCCTCCTGCGAGGGATGGTACGACCGGCGGAAGTAGCGGGGTATGGCCGAGCCCAGCTCCTTCCAGGTGGGCAGCAGGCCGCGGCGTACGGCCCGGTTGTGCTCGCGCAGCGAGTAGCGCAGCCGGCCGGCGAGCTGGGGATCGTGCCGGATCAGATAGGAGGCGCCCCACGCCCACAGCCACAGCAGCACCGGCGCGACGACGGCCATGCCCTCGACCCGGCGGGCATAGCGGGGCAGGCCCGAGCCGCCGCAGTGCTGGTACATGTCGAAGGCGACAGCCCGGTGCTCGACCTCCTCCGCGCCGTGCCAGCGCAGCAGATCCAGCATGATCGCGTCGGACTCGGCCCGGTCCAGGCCGTCGGCGTGCAGCACCCAGTTGCCCAGGACCGCCGTGAACTGCTCGATCGCGGCGATCAGCGAAAGCCGGAAGCGCAGCCACTCCTGGGTCGGTATCGGCGCCCCGAACGGCGGGGTCTCGCCGAGGAGCTTCTCGAAGAGGAAGTCGACGTGCCGGGTGTAGGGCTCGGTGTTCAGGCGCTGGTGCGCCAAGTGGTCCAGTACATGGGCGTGTTGGACGCTGTGGGTGGCCTCCTGGCCCATGAACCCCTTGACGTCCTTGAGCAGCACCGGATCGTCGACCAGCGGCAGCGCCTCCTTGAACACCTTCACGAACCAGCGCTCGCCCGCCGGAAGCAGCAGGTGCAGCACGTTGATGACATGCGTGGCGGTGGGCTCGTCCGGTATCCAGTGCAGCGGCGTCTCGTCCCAGTCGAACGAGACGCGCCGCGGGGATATCCGGTAGTGCTCCGCGCTCTTCGTGCCGTCCCGGCGCTCCGTGCTCACAGCGGCGGCTCCAATCGGGCGATCGCGCGCAGGGTCCTCGGCGCGAAACGGGACATGAGGTGGGCGCCGCGGGCCTCGGGGGTGACCGGCACCACCGCCCGGTTCTTCACCACGGCACGCAGGATCGCCGAAGCGACCTTCTCCGGCGGGAAGTTGCGGAGCCCGTACAGCCGCGAGGTCTTCTTCTGGAGGCGCTTCTCCTCCGTCGCGTCGGCCCCGGCGAAGCGCGTGGTCGAGGTGATGTTGGTGTTGACGAGACCGGGACAGATCGCCGAGACCCCGATGCCCTGGCCGGCCAGTTCGGCGCGCAGGCACTCGCTGAGCATCAGCACCGCGGCCTTCGACGTGCTGTAGGCGGGCAGTGCCCGGGAGGGCTGGTAGGCGGCCGCCGACGCGGTGTTGACGATGTGGCCGCCCTGGCCGCGCTCGGCCATCTGCTTGCCGAAGATGCGGCAGCCGTGGATGACGCCCCACAGATTGACGTCGAGGACCTTCTTCCAGTCCTCCGCCGTGGTGTCGAAGAAGGAGCCGGACAGGCCGATGCCCGCGTTGTTGACCAGGACGTCGACGACGCCGTACTCGGTGGCCACCTTCTCGGCGAGCTTCTCCATCGCCTGCTCGTCGCTGACGTCCACCACCTCGCCCCAGGCCTCGGGAGCGCCGATGAGCCGGGCCATCTCCGCGGTCCTCATGGCCCCCTCGGCGTCCCGGTCCACGGCGACGATCCGCGCCCCGGCCTCGGCGAACGCGAAGGCCGTGGCCCGGCCGATGCCGCTGGCCGCGCCCGTCACCAGGACCAGCTGGCCGCCGAACCGGTCGGCGTAGGGACCCGTGGCGACGGCCTCCTTGGCCGGGATGCCGTCCTCGTTGGCGCGCACGAACTCGCCGATCCAGGCGGCCACTTGATCGGGCCTGGTGCGCGGCACCCAGTGCTTGGCCGGGAGCGTCCGGCGGACCAACTGGGGCGCCCAGTGCTCCAGTTCGGCGTACAGCTTCGGTGAGAGGAACACGTCGTCGAGCGGCGTGATCAGCTGCACGGGCACATGGGCGTAGGCGTCGGGGCGGGGGCGGCGCAGCCGGGCGCGGACGTTGTCCCGGTAGAGCCAGGCGCCGTGCGACGCGTCCTGCGGGAGGGAGGCGGTGGGGTAGCCGCCGCCCGAGGGCACGTTCTCCAGGCGCTCCAGCATCTTGGGCCACCGCTTGCCGAGCGGCCCGCGCCAGGCCAGCTCCGGCAGGACGGGTGTGTGCAGCATGTACACGTACCAGGACTTGGCGCCCTGGCCGAAGAGCTGGGCCACCTTGCGCGGGGTCGGGCGGCTCATCCGGCTCTTGATCCAGTGGCCGAAGTGGTCGAGCGAAGGGCCCGACATGGAGGTGAAGGAGGCTATGCGGCCCTCCGTGCGCTCCACCGTCGCGAACTCCCAGCCCTGGACCGAGCCCCAGTCGTGGCCGACCAGGTGCACCGGCCGGTCCGGACTCACCGCGTCCGCGACCGCGAGGAAGTCGTCCGTCAGCTTCTCCAGCGTGAAGCCGCCGCGCAGCGGGGCCGGCGCCGTGGAGCGGCCGTGCCCGCGCACGTCGTACAGGACCACGTGGAAGCGGTCGGCAAGGCGCTCGGCGACCTCGGACCACACCTCCTTGCTGTCCGGATAGCCGTGCACCAGCAGCACGGTGGGCTGAGAGGCGTCCCCCAGCTCGGCCACGCACAGCTCCACGCCGCCGGTGCGCACCCAGCGCTCGCGGGCTCCCTCGATGTTCACGCTCGTCACGCTCACGCCGCCTTCTCCTCGGCCCAGCGCCGCACATGCGGCAGGTCGTCGTCCAGCCAGAACGCGCTCTGCTCGGGATCCTGGGAGTCGGTGACGACCAGGATCTCCTCGAACTTCGCGCCCGTACCCCGGAATCCGAGGTGCGGCTCGACCGCCCAGAGCCCCGGCTGGGGCGGGTGGTCGGAGAACTTGTACGGGGACCAGAGCGGCGACCAGCCGTCCCGGTGGCCGTGCAGCGCGTCGCCGGCCAGCCCCTTCAGCGCCTGGGTGCCGAACCCGAAGACGTTCGGCGACCAGCGGCGCTCCTTCACCCGGTCGATCTTGTGGGCGATCACGCCGAACGGATAGGCCCGGTGCCGGTTGGCATAGCCCTGGCGGACCATGAGCCGCTCCACGTCCTCGTAGATCTCGCGCAGCGGCCGCTTCTCGCGCACCTCGCGCAGGATGAGGGCGCGGTGCGCCTCCAGGTCGGCGAGCAGCCGGTTGTGCACCGGGTTGAGGCCGAGGCAGCCCGAATAGCCGATGTCCGCGGTGTAGCCCCGGTAGACCGGGGCCATGTCGAGGATGAACGGCATCCCCGCCTCCAGGCGCCGGCTGGTGGGGAAGAACTGCAGCGGTATGCGGAAGTTCGCGAACGCGGTGCGGTCGCCGAACCAGGCGAACGGCAGGTGGAACCAGTCCCGCACGCCCCGCTCGCGCAGCCAGTCCCGCTGCATCCGCGCGGCCTCCCGCTCGGTCACCCCCGGCTTGAGCTGGGCGGCCACCGCCTCCGCGCACTCGTACGCCAGGCTCTGCACTTCCCTGAACCCGCGCAGCCGCGCGTCGGGTTCAGCCTTCACTGCCGATGGCATCCGTCCACCCCTGTCGCCCTACGCGTGCGTAACTTGACACTGATGAATGTGACAATGCCCGGCGGCTGCGTCAAGGGCCCTGCGTCAGCCTGTGGACAACGGGCCGGTTGTGGACAACCGCGTCCCCCGTGACAGCGACCCCATCAGCCTCACGTACGGGTTCCCCTACGGGTCCGTACCTCTGGAGTCGGACATCGATCCAGCCGTCTGGGCTGACGATCCGTGTGTCCTGCGCCACTACCGTCGATGACGTGACTGTGATCGCGACCGAAAGCCTGAGCAAGCGGTTCCCCAGGGTGACCGCGCTTGACCGGCTCTCGTTGGACATCGGCCCCGGCGTGACCGGGCTGGTGGGCGCCAACGGAGCCGGCAAGTCCACGTTGATCAAGATCCTTCTTGGTCTCTCGCCCGCCACGGAGGGCACCGCCGCCGTGCTCGGCCTCGACGTGGCCACCAGCGGCAGCGCCATCCGCGAGCGGGTGGGCTACATGCCGGAGCACGACTGCCTGCCACCCGACGTCTCGGCCACCGAGTTCGTCGTGCACATGGCGCGCATGTCGGGCCTGCCGGCCACCGCCGCCCGTGAGCGCACCGCCGACACGCTGCGCCACGTGGGGCTCTACGAGGAGCGCTACCGGCCCATCGGCGGCTACTCGACCGGCATGAAGCAGCGGGTCAAGCTCGCCCAAGCCCTCGTCCACGACCCGCAGTTGGTGCTCCTCGACGAGCCGACCAACGGCCTCGACCCGGTCGGCCGCGACGAGATGCTCGGCCTGATCCGCCGCATCCACACCGACTTCGGCATCTCGGTCCTGGTCACCTCGCACCTGCTGGGCGAGCTGGAGCGCACCTGTGACCACGTAGTGGTCATCGACGGCGGCCAGTTGCTGCGGTCCAGCTCCACCAGCGACTTCACCCAGACCACCACCACCCTGGCCGTCGAGGTCACCGACTCCGACACCCACACCGACGGCACGGAGGCGGTGCGCAAGGCGCTCACCGCGGCGGGCCTCACCCTCCACGCCGGGGTGGAGGACGGACTGCCGGGCGCCGGCCACATCCTCCTCATCGAGGCCACCGGCGAGGACACCTACGACACGGTTCGCGACACCGTGGCCGGCCTCGGCCTCGGCCTCGTACGGATGGAACAGCGCCGTCACCACATCTCCGAGGTCTTCCAGACCCCGGAACGGGAGCCGGTCTCCGAACGCGCCGCCGCGTGGGCAGCCACCGCGGCAGGCGCCGAGCAGAAGGGAGCCGGCCGCGATGGCAACTGACAGCGCCCAGACCCAGATCCACAACATCGGCTACCGCGACTACGACGGCCCCCGGCTCGGCCGGGCCTACGCCCGCCGCTCGCTCTTCTCGCAGTCGCTGCGCGGCGCGTACGGGCTCGGCCGCAGCGCCAAGTCCAAGGTGCTGCCGATGCTCCTGTTCGCGGTGATGTGCGTGCCGGCGGCCATCATGATCGCGGTCGCCGTCGCCACCAAGGCCAGCGACCTTCCGGTGTCGTACACGCGGTACGCGATCCTGCTGCAGGCCGTCATCGGCCTCTTCATCGCGGCCCAGGCGCCCCAGACCGTCTCGCGCGACCTGCGGTTCAAGACGGTGCCGCTGTACTTCTCGCGGCCGATCGAGCGCCTCGACTACGTCCTGGCCAAGTTCGCGGCCATGGCATCGGCCCTCTTCATCATCACCGGCGCGCCGCTGGTGATCCTGTACGTCGGCTCCCTGCTCGCCAAACTCGACTTCGCGGACCAGACCAAGGGGTTCGCCCAGGGGCTGGTCTCGGTGGCACTGCTCTCGCTCCTCTTCGCCGGCCTCGGCCTGGTCATCGCCGCGCTGACGCCGCGCCGAGGCTTCGGAGTGGCTGCCGTGATCGCCGTCCTCACCGTCTCCTACGCGGCCGTCTCCGCGGTCCAGGCCATCGCCTTCAACCAGGGCTCCCCCGGCGCGGTCCCGTGGCTCGGCCTGTTCTCCCCCATCACGCTCATCGACGGCGTACAGACCGCGTTCCTCGGTGCCAGCTCCAGCTTCCCCGGCCACCACGGCCCGGGATCGGGAACCGGAGCGGTCTACCTGCTCGTCGTCCTCGCGCTCATCTACGGCTCGTACGCCGTGCTGATGCGCCGCTACCGGAAGGTCGGGCTGTGACCACCATCCACATCGACCACACCTCGCGCTGGTTCGGCAACGTGGTGGCGGTCAACGACGTCACCATGACGGTCGGCCCCGGCGTCACCGGACTGCTCGGCCCCAACGGCGCGGGCAAGTCCACCCTCATCAACATGATGGGCGGCTTCCTCGCCCCCTCCACGGGCACCGTGAAGCTCGACGGCGACCAGATCTGGCGCAACGAGTCCGTCTACAAGAAGATCGGCATCGTCCCCGAGCGCGAAGCCATGTACGACTTCCTGACGGGCCGCGAATTCGTCGTCGCCAACGCCGAGTTGCACGGGCTCGGCGCCCGTGAGGCCGGCCAGGCGCTGGCCACGGTCGAGATGGAGTACGCCCAGGACCGCAAGATCCAGACCTATAGCAAGGGCATGCGCCAGCGCGTCAAGATGGCGTCCGCCCTCGTCCACAATCCGTCGGTGCTGCTGCTCGACGAGCCGTTCAACGGCATGGACCCGCGCCAGCGCATGCAGCTGATGGACCTGCTGCGGCGGATGGGAGCCGAGGGCCGCACGGTCCTGTTCTCCTCCCACATCCTCGAAGAGGTCGAGCAGCTCGCCTCGCACATCGAGGTCATCGTCGCCGGACGGCACGCGGCCAGCGGCGACTTCCGCAAGATCCGCCGCCTCATGACGGACCGCCCGCACCGCTATCTGATCCGCTCCAGCGACGACCGCGCACTGGCCGCCGCCCTGATCGCCGACCCCTCGACCGCCGGGATCGAGGTGGACCACAAGGAGGGCGCGCTGCTCGTCCAGGCCGTCGACTTCGGCCGGTTCACCACGCTGCTCCCGCAGGTCGCCAAGGCGCACGGCATCCGCCTGCTGACGGTCTCGCCCTCCGACGAGTCCCTCGAATCCGTCTTCTCCTACCTCGTAGCGGCCTGAGCGCCTCCAGAAAGGAGCGGTGACGTTCTCATGTACAACCCGACCGTCGCCCGGCTCACCTACCGGGCCCTGCTCGGCCGCCGCCGGGCCGCCATTCTCTTCGTCCTGCCCGCCCTGCTCATCGTGATCTCCGTGGCCGTCCGCTCCCTCAGCGGGGCCGACGACCAGGTCACCGCCGATCTCCTCGGCAGTTTCGCGCTGGCCACGATGGTGCCGCTGATCGGTGTCATCGCCGGTACGGGCGCCATCGGTCCGGAGATCGACGACGGTTCCATCGTCTATCTGCTCGCCAAGCCGGTGAAGCGGTCGACGATCATCTTCACCAAGCTGATCGTCGCGATCGCCGTCACGATGGCGTTCTCCGCCATCCCGACGCTCATCGCCGGGTTCATCCTGAACGGCAACGGCCAGCAGATCGCCATCGCCTACACCGTGGCCGCGCTCGTCGCGTCCATCGCCTACGCCGCGGTCTTCCTGCTGCTCGGCACCGTCACCCGGCACGCCGTGGTCTTCGGCCTGGTCTACGCCCTGGTCTGGGAGTCGCTGTTCGGCAGCCTGGTGCCGGGTGCGCGCACCCTGAGCGTGCAGCAGTGGTCGCTCGCCCTCGCCCAGCGCATCGGCGAGAACGGAGTGATCTCCTCCGACGTGGGCCTGCCACTCGCCGTGATCCTGCTGGTGGGCGTGACCGCCGTGGCCACCTGGTACGCGGGCCAGAAGCTGCGCACCCTCAAGCTGGCCGGGGAGGAGTGACGGGGGTTTCCCCGGCCAAGAACGGTGCCCGACGACACAACTGGTCGTCGGGCACCGCCTGTTGACCGACGAGCCGGAGCCGCCCCCGGCTCAGCCGGACCGGCCTCAAACGGTCCGGTCCCGCGCCGCGAAGAGCCCCACCGCCAGGGCCGCCGCGCACACGCCGAGAACGAGGCCGATCGGGACCGTCCAGCCGCCCGTGGCCTGGTGGACCGCGCCCGCGGCGAGGGGGCCGACGGCGGCCAGCAGATAACCGACGGTCTGGGCCATGCCGGAGAGACGGGCCGCCGTCTGGGCGTCGCCCGAGCGCAGCACGATCATCGTGAGGGCCAGGCCCACCGCGCCGCCCTGCCCGACGCCGAGGACCCCCGCCCACAGCCACGCGCCGCTCACCGGGGCGATCATCAGGCCCGCGTACCCGGCCGCGACCAGCGAGGTGACCAGGACGATCAGGGGACGCTGGCTGCGCATCCGGCCGGCCAGGAGCGGTACGGCGAAGGCGCCCGCCACCTGGATCAGGTTGTTGAACGCGAAGATCACGCCCGCCGTGGAGCGGCTCATCCCGTGGTCCGTGAAGATCGTCGGCATCCAGGCGATCAGCACGTACGACCAGAGCGACTGGAGCCCCATGAAGAGGGTGACCTGCCAGGCCAGGGCCGAACGCCACACGCTCTTCCCGGCGGACCCGGAAGCGGCCGGGGTGCTCGCGACCCGCACCTCATGACCCGTACGGCCGCGGGCGATCAGGACCTGCGGCAGCCACGCGACCGCCGCGAGGACCGCGAGCAGGGACCACACCGCGAGGGAGGCCTCCCAGCTGCCGCCGAACGCCTTCTCCAGCGGCACCGATGACGCGGCCACCAGCGTCGCGCCCGCGATCATCGCGCCGGTGTAGACCGACGTCATCGACGCGGCCCGGTCCGGGAAGTCCCGCTTGATCAGGCCGGGCATCAGCACGTTGAGCAGGGCTATCGCCGTGCCGACGAGTACGCCACCGCCGTACAGCGCCACCGCCGATGGCGCCACCCGCACCAGGATGCCGACGGCCAGGAGCAGCAGGGCGAACAGCAGGACCGGCTCGCTCCCGAAGCGGCGGGCCAGCCACGGCGCCACCAGCGCGCCTAGACCGAGGAAGAGCACGGGTACCGAGGTCACCAGGCTGCTCGCCGTGGAGGACAGGCCGAACGACTGGCTGATGTCGCTCACCAGCGGCGACACACTGGCCAGCGCCGCCCGCATGTTCACCGACGCCAGCACGATCCCGATCAGCAGCACCACCGGATGCGCGAGCAGCGCCCGCCGCGCGGCGGCGCCCTGGGGCGAGGGCCGTACGTCGGCCTCGGCGTCGGGCAACAGCAGGTGATCGGTATCCGGGCGTGACAAAACAGGCACCTTTCTCGGTGTCGGACGGTGTCGGACGGTGGTGGCCGGCGGTTCTTGGCGGGCCGCCGCGCTGGCCTCGGCCGCTGGCGTTTTGGCGGTCGGCGGTCGGCCGGCGGCGGTTAGCGGCTGATGGTCAGCGGTTGGTGGTCAGATTTCAGATTTCGGCTGTGGGGCCGAACGGTCCGCCGGGGTTCGGCCGCCGGATTTCGCCCGCGCCGCCACCGCCCGGACCGCCTCCAGTGGCTTGCGGAGCAGTTCGCGCACCGCCCGCTCCGCGGCCGCCGGGTCGCCGCTCTCGATCGCCTCGACAAGGCCTTCGTGGGTGTCGAGGTCGATCGGGGGCATCTCCTGGTCGCGCAGCGAGGTGATCAGGCTTTCGTGCACCTGCACCGAGAAGAACCGGTAGACCTCGATGAACGCCGGGTTGTGGGTGGCCTGCACCACGCCCAGGTGGAACGCCATGTCGGCGTCGGCGGCGCGGTCGCCGTGTGCGCGCAGGGTCTCCAGGGCGCCCCGCAGCGCCACCATGTCGGCGGTGTCCCGGCGTTCGGCGGCGAGCCGGGCGGCCTCGGCCTCCAAAGCGACGCGGAGTTCGAGTACGTCAAGGGCGTCGGCGGCGCGGATTCCCTGGAGGACGGCGGAGGGGTCGGCCGTCGAGCGTACGAAGGTGCCGTTGCCCTGGCGGGATTCCAGCAGCCCGGCGTGCACGAGGACGCGTACCGCCTCGCGGACCGTGTTGCGGCCGACGGCCAGCTGCTCGGCGAGCTCGTGCTCGGTCGGAATGCGGTCGTCGACCGCCCACTCGCCATTGGTCAGCTGGGCCTTCAGCTGATCGACCACGGTGTCCACCAGGGACTGCCGTCCCGCCGTTCGAAGAGCCACGTCAGTCCACTCCATTCACCCGGTTGCCCAGTCATCCTACAACTGCGTCGGAACGGCTTTCCATGTGGTGCACAGGGTTCCGGGCCATCATCTAAGGATGACGACCCTGCTCCACCGTGGCGGCGAGCGCTCGCGGCCGGTCCGCTCCTGGGTGCGTTCCACGCCAGGGACGCACATCTGGCTGCTGGTCATCGCCATCACCAGCCTCGTCATCCAGCTCTCCACACAGGGCCTGGAACGCTTTCTGCTGCACCGCAACAGCAGCAACATCCATGAGCTGACCCGGCACCCCGTGCAGTCCCTGTTCACCAGCGCGTTCTGGATCGAGAACCCGTCCTCGGTCGTCCTGTACCTGGTGCTGTTCGAGGTCGTCCACGGCACGGTGGAGCGCTGGCTCGGCACGCTGCGCTGGCTGTGCACGGTCGTCGTCGGACATGTGGTGGCGACCCTGATCAGCCAGGAGTACGTCCTGTGGTCGATCCAGAACCAGCATCTGCCCAAGCGGCTCGCGCACGCCATGTCCCATGTCGTGGACATCGGGGTCAGTTACGGGCTCGCCGCGTCGGCGGGCATCCTCGTCTACCGGCTGCCCCACCCCTGGCGCTGGCTCTACCTCGTGGGGGTGCTCGGCTTCTTCGGCATCCCGCTCGCGAGCGGCGGTACGTACACCGACCTCGGCCATGTGACCGCGCTGTTCATCGGCTTCGCCTGCTGGCCGCTCACCCGAGGGGTGCCCGTCCCTAATTCGGTGGCGCCCAACGACCGTGCCGGGCACAGTAGTTGAGGCAACCGCACACGGCAGACGCGGACCCGCCGCACGGGGGATCGAGCACGGCGGGGCCGCGCGGGGCAGGCATCGGAGCAGCACCGACGGCTCCGAAGGGCCGCCCGTGCGCGGTTGCCCGGGGCGGCCGCTTCGAGCGCGCGTCAGCGCGAGGCCGCCCCTCCCACATGGGTAAGGGGCGCCCGCAATGGCGGACGCCCCTTACCCATGCCCAGCGTGCCTGTGGCCGGCCGATCAGTACCGACCCGTACCGGCCGGCACTGATCCCTACCGACGAGCGCTGACCCGTACCGGCCAGAGCTGATCCGTGCCGACCCGTACCGGTCAGCTCTGTGCGAGGAGCTGCTCCAGGACCACGGCGATCCCGTCGTCGTCGTTGGAGGCGGTGATCTCGTGGGCCACGGCCTTCAGCTCGTCGTGGGCGTTGGCCATCGCCACCCCGTGCTGGGCCCAACCGAACATCGGGATGTCGTTGGGCATGTCCCCGAACGCGATCGTGTCCGCCGCCTTGCGGCCGAGCCGGCGTGCGGCCAGCGAGAGGCCGGTCGCCTTGCTGAGGCCGAGCGGGAGCAGTTCCACGACGCCGGCGCCTGCCATGACCACGTCCACCAGGCTGCCGACGACCTGGCGGGTGATCTTCGCCAGAGCGTCGTCGTCGTACCCGGGGTGCTGGATGTAGACCTTGTTCAGGGGCGCCGACCACAGCTCGGTGAGGTCCTCGAAGGAGCGGACCGGGAGCGGGCCCTCCTGGACCTGGTAGCCGGGGCCGACCAGGACGTCGCCGTCGATGCCGTCGCGGCTCGCGGCGAGCGCGAGCGGCCCGATCTCGGCCTCGATCTTGGACAGGGCGAGCCCGGCGAGCTGGCGGTCCAGGGTGACCGAGGTCAGCAGCCGGTGTTCGCCGGCGTGGTAGACCTGCGCGCCCTGGCCGCAGACGGCGAGCCCGTCGTACCCGAGGTCGTCGAGGATGTGACGGGTCCAGGGGACCGCCCGGCCGGTCACCACGATGTGTGCGGCGCCGGCCTCGGTGGCGGCGGCCAGCGCGTCACGGGTGCGCTGCGAGACCGACCCGTCGGAGCGCAGCAGCGTCCCGTCGAGGTCGGTCGCGATCAGCTTGTACGGGAACGGGCGCCCCACGGCGGTGCTGACTTGGAGATCGGCTCCAGGCTGCATCTACTTCGGCTCCAGGACGGTGCGGCCGCCCAGGTAGGGGCGGAGCACGGCCGGGACGCGCACGGTGCCGTCGGCCTGCTGGTGGTTCTCCAGGATCGCCACGATGGTGCGCGGGACCGCGCAGAGCGTGCCGTTCAGGGTGGACAGCGGGGTGACCTTGCTCTTGCCGTCGCTGTTGTCGCGCATGCGCACCGACAGGCGGCGGGCCTGGAAGCCGTCGCAGTTCGAGGCCGAGGTCAGCTCGCGGTACTTGCCCTGGGTGGGGATCCAGGCCTCGCAGTCGAACTTGCGCGAGGCGGAGGAGCCGAGGTCACCGGTGGCGACGTCGATGACCTGGAAGGGCAGTTCGAGGGCGGTCAGCCACTGCTTCTCCCAGTCGAGGAGCCGCTTGTGCTCGTTCTCGGCGTCGTCCGGGTGGACGTAGGAGAACATCTCGACCTTGTCGAACTGGTGCACCCGGAAGATGCCCCGGGTGTCCTTGCCGTACGTTCCGGCCTCGCGGCGGAAGCACGGCGAGAAGCCGGCGTAGCGCAGCGGCAGCTTGTCCGCGTCGATGATCTCGTCCATGTGGTACGCCGCGAGCGGGACCTCGGAGGTGCCGACCAGGTAGTAGTCGTCCTTCTCCAGGTGGTACACGTTCTCGGCGGCCTGGCCGAGGAAGCCGGTGCCTTCCATGGCGCGCGGGCGGACCAGGGCCGGCGTCAGCATCGGGATGAACCCGGCCTCGGTGGCCTGGGCGATCGCGGCGTTGACGAGGGCGAGCTCCAGGAGCGCGCCGACACCGGTCAGGTAGTAGAAGCGCGAGCCGGACACCTTGGCGCCGCGCTCGACGTCGATGGCGCCGAGCGACTCGCCGAGCTCCAGGTGGTCCTTGGGCTCGAAGCCCTCGGCGCCGAAGTCGCGGATGGTGCCGTGCGTCTCCAGGACGACGAAGTCCTCTTCGCCGCCGACCGGCACGTCCGTGTGGACGATGTTGCCGAGCTGGAGGAGCAGGTGCTTGGCCCGCTCGTCGGCGTCGTTCTGCGCGGCCTCGGCGGCCTTGACGTCGCTCTTGAGCTGCTCGGCCTTCTTCAGGAGGTCGGCGCGCTCGTCCGGCGTGGCCTTGGGGATGAGCTTGCCGAGCGACTTCTGCTCGGAGCGCAGCTCGTCGAAGCGGAGGCCCGAGGACCTGCGCAGCTCGTCGGCGGAGAGCAGGGCGTCGACGAGGGCGACGTCCTCTCCACGGGCGCGCTGGGAGGCGCGAACACGGTCGGGGTCCTCACGGAGCAGGCGAAGGTCAATCACCCCTCCAGGCTACCGGTGCGCACTCCCCGCACCCCACCGGTATATCCCGTGTGCCCACGACGCGCGTGTCGCTTTGTCCGTATTGACCGAATTAGGAAACCTGGCCGTGGAATTCGCGGACCGGTCGCCGACGGGCGTCAAGAAAATCGGCGCTATTCCCCGGAAAGGGGCGCTTCCCGGACCGTCGTTGACCGACTCCCTTGCCATGCACCGGACTTGTCCACAGAAGTGCACAGCGCCGGAAACTTATCCACAGGCTGTGTGGAGCGTCTGTGGACTGCGGAAGAGATCGTTCCGAAAGCCGCATGCGCGACCCAGGATTCCCCTCCCAAACCCGTTCCACACACTCATTCGGGTGGGAATTGCTCGCTCTAAAGAGTCGATCAATGGAATTGAGGTGACAGAGGATGTCCTGGCGCCCTGTGGACTGATGTGTCGTCACTAGAGGGATTTGTCGACTGTGTCCGGTTGTGTTGTCGACTTACCCACAGGTCGAGAAGCAGGCCTGTGGATAACTTTGTGGACAATGAAAATCAGCAGGTAGGACCGGTTGTCGAGGCGTGCGGGGGCTGGGGACGACCGGCCCCGCGAGGCCCCCGCGAGGCCTCCCGAACGGGCTCGGGCGCGCCCGGCCTGAACGGCCCTACGCCCGCCCGTCCTGGCAGCGGGCCAGCCACTCCGCCGCTTCGACGAACTCCGCGTCCGAGGTGCCCGCCCGCAGCGCCCGTACGTCGTCGAGCGTCACCTCGGCCCTCGGGTACGAGCCGAGGAAGCGCACCTCGGGGCAGATCCGCCGCAGCCCCATCAGCGCCTCGCCCACCCGGCGCTCCGAGATGTGGCCCTCGGCGTCGATGGCGAAGCAGTAGTTGCCGATGCCCTGGCCGGTCGGCCGGGACTGGAGCAGCATCAGGTTGACCCCGCGCACCGAGAACTCCTGGAGCAGTTCGAGCAGGGCACCGGGGTGGTCGTCGCGCTGCCACAGGACGACCGAGGTCTTGTCGGCGCCGGTCGGGGCGGCCGGGCGGGCCGGGCGGCCGACGAGCACGAAGCGGGTCTGGGCGTTGACCGCGTCGTGGATGTCGGTGATCAGCGGTTCCAGACCGTACGTCGCCGCCGCGAACTCGCCCGCGAACGCCGCGTCGTAGCGGCCCTCCTGGACCAGTCGGGCGCCGTCCGCGTTGGAGGCGGAGGACTCCCAGAGGGCCTCGGGCAGGTTCGCCTTCAGCCAGTTGCGGACCTGGGGCTGGGCGGCCGGGTGCGCGGTGACGGTCTTGATGTCGGCAAGGCCCGTGCCCGGGCGTACGAGCAGCGCGAACTTGATGGAGAGCAGCACCTCGCGGTAGATCATCAGCGGCTCGCCCGAGACCAGCTCGTCCAGGGTGGTGGTGATGCCGCCCTCCACCGAGTTCTCGATCGGGACCAGGGCCGCGGCCGCGTCCCCGCCGCGCACCGCGTCCAGGGCGGCCGGCACGGACACCATCGGGACGAGTTCGCGGGTCGCGGCCTCGGGGAGCGTGCGCAGGGCGGCCTCGGTGAACGTGCCCTCGGGACCCAGATAGGTGTATCGCGTGGCGGACATGCACGTCACACTAATGGCCCGAAGTCACCGGCACCCACCGCTCCGTGCGAACGTCCCACCGGGCGGGCCCGCCCGCAGGACCGCCCGGCCGCGGCGGCCCGGGCTCATGACTCCAGAAGCCGCTGGCCCACGTACTCGTCGGCCCGCGGGCCGCCCGGCACCGCGAAGAGGCCGCTCGCCTCGTGCCGCAGGAACGCGGAGAGCGCGTCCCCCCGGTCGAGCTTGCGCTGCACCGGCACGAAGCCCTTGAGCGGGTCGGCCTGCCAGGCGACGAAGAGCAGTCCCGCGTCCGGGGTGCCGTCCGCTGCGATGCCGTCGTGGAAGGAGAACGCGCGCCGCAGCATGGCGGCACCGCCGTTCTGTTCGGGGGCGGCGATGCGGGCGTGGGCGTTCAGCGCGATGACCGGCTTGCCGTCCGGACCGAACTGGTCGAGCCGCATCTTCGTCGTCTCGGTACCGCCCGAAAGAGGTGCGCCGTTCGACTTCTTGCGGCCGATCACCTGCTCCTGTTCGGTCAGCGGCAGCTTCTCCCAGGGGTCCAGGAGCATCCGGATCCGGCGGACGACGGCGTACGAGCCGCCCGCCATCCACGCCGGCTGGACGGTGTCCGGTACGAAGACGCGCTGCTCGAAGTCGGCGTCGGCGGGCTTGGGGTTGTTGGTGCCGTCGAGCTGGCCCATCAGATTGCGGGCGGTCATGGGCTTCGCGGTGGCGCCCGGGGTGCGGTTGAAGCCGTTCATCTGCCAGCGCACCCTGGCCGCCGCACCGGCATCCTGCTGGATCGCGCGCAGCGCGTGGAAGGCGACCAGTGCGTCGTCGGCGCCGATCTGCACCCACAGGTCGCCGCCCGAGCGCTTCGCGTCGAGCTGGTCCGAGGAGAAGTCGGGCAGCGGGTCCAGCTGTACGGGCCGCCGGTCGGTCAGCTGCGTACGGTCGAAGAAGCTGTGGCCGAAGCCGAAGGTGACGGTCAGCGAGGACGGGCCCGCGTCCAGGGCGACGCCCGTGTCGGCGCCGCCTGCCGGCTCGCCCGCCATCAGGGCCTTGGCCGTGGCCGACCAGCGCCGCATCAGGGCGGCAGCCTCCTTGCGTCCGGCGCCGGGGGCCAGGTCGAAGGCGATCAGGTGGCCGGTGGACTGAAGCGGAGTGGTGATCCCCGCTTGATGTTTCCCGTGAAACATCACCTCCGTGGAACCGACCGACGCCAACGGGTCGGTGTCGTCCGGGCCTTCGACGGCCGCGTAGGCGGCGGCCCCGCCCGCCGCGCCGATCGCCAGACCGGCCGCGCCGACCGCGCCCACGGTGCCGAGGAGCTTGCGCCGGGAGATGTCGAGGGCGGGCTCGGCGGAGGCGGCCGGAGTCCGCGCTGTGGTCCCGGCGGTCCCGGCGTTCCCGGCGTTCTTGGTCTCGCTCATATCAGTTCAACGTCTCGCTCATGTCAGTCGACTCAGCCGATCTTGACGTTCTTGTCCACGGTGGTCTCGTCGATCTCGGAGGTGCGTACGGTCACCGAGATCTGCCAGTCGCCCGCCATCGGGATCTGTACGCCGCTCGCGCTCCAGTGTCCGGCGGTGATGCGGTCGGGCACGACGGGCAGCGGGCCCACCGACTTCGCGGCCAGCGTGAAGGCGACCTTCACCTCGGGGACGTCCTTGGGCTTGCCCGCCGGGTCCTGGAGGTAGACGTGCAGGTCGTTGGCGCCGGTGCGGCCCGGGTCGAGGGTGAGCTCGATGGTGCCCTTGCCGTTCTGGCCGCCGGTGTCGAACGGCAGCCGGATGTCGACGGGCCGGTCCGCGACGGCGACCTGGGACCCGGCTTTCGCCCGGTCCACGGCCTGCTGGGTGCGGGCGGGCTCGGTGGAGGTGAGGACCGTGGTGACGGCGAGCAGCACCACGGCGATGCCCGCCTCGGCGAGGACCGTGCGGCGCAGCCCGGTCCGCTCCGGGTCGGCATCGCGGATCCGCTTCTCGCGGGCGGTGCTCATCGCGGCCTGCTGGCGCGCGAGTTGAGCGGCCCGCTTGGCGTCCTTGCCGTCGTCCGGCACGGTGACGGGCTCGGTGACGGGCTCGGGCTCGCTCGCGCGCTGCTCGACGATGGAGGCGGCCTCGGCCTCCGGGGCGGTGTGCTCGGACAGGCGCGCGGTCCAGCGCCGCGAGACGGAGGCGGTGGCGACCAGGACGGCCACCAGGCCGACCTTGACGAGCAGCAGTTGACCGTAGGTGGTGTCGACGAGGGCCGACCAGGTGCCGACCTGCCGCCAGGACTGGTAGACGCCGGTCGCGGCGAGGACGGCCACGCTCCAGAACGCGATGCGCGAGAAGCGGAGTACGGCCGCGCGCTCGATGCCCGGGGCGCGGAAGAGGACGACGAGCAGGGTGGTGAGCCCGCCGAGCCAGGTCGCCACGGCCAGCAGGTGCAGTACGTCGACGGGCATGGCGATGCCGGGCTGAAGGCCCGTCGAGGCGTGCTCGGCGAGCGCCCAGGTCGCCGCGAGTCCGGCGGCGACCACGGTGCCGCCGATGGCCAGGCCGAAGCTGAGGTCCTTCTTCTCGGCCTCGTCATCGCGCTTGGCGTACGCGCCGAACAGGACGGAGACGAACAGCGCGGCGGCGCCGAGCAGCAGCAGCCGCGAGATGAGCGCCGCGCCCGGCTTGGTCTCCAGGACGGCCCGCAGCCCGTTGAGGTCGAAGGCGTCGGAGAGTTTCCCGGAGCCGGTGTAGGGGGTGCGCAGGAGCAGCATCGCGAGGGTGGCCGCGGTCATGGTGAGCCAGCCGCCGACGACGACGCGCTGCACCGGGCCGACCGTGGCGCCGCGCCGCCAGCAGGCGAGCACGAAGGCGGCGCCGCCGGTCAGCAGGACGAAGCCGGCGTACGCCGCGTAGCGCGCGATGCCGTAGAGGGCGCCGACGAGGCCGCCGCCCACTTCCTGGCTGGGGACGACCGCGGCGGTCGCGGAGGGGGCGCCGATGGAGAAGGTGAAGGCGCCGGAGACGGGGTGGCTGTCGGCGGAGATCGCCTGCCAGGCCACCGTGTAGGTGCCGTTGGGGATGCCGGTGCGCAGCCGGACGCCGTACTTGACGATGTCCCCGCTGCACAGGTTGACGAGTTCGGCGGTGTCGGAGCGCTTGCCCGTGGGGTCGAGGACCCGGATGGAGTTGGCGTCCAGGGCGACGCCCTCGGAGAAGGTGAGGGCGACCTGGGCGGGAGCGGTCGCGACCACCGCCCCCTCCTTCGGGTCGCTGCCGGTCAGTGCGGCATGCGCGGACGCGGGCACGGCGCCCGCGAAGAGCGCGCCGAGCAGCGCCACCATGACGAGCAGCAGCCGGATCGGGCCGCGGCTCGCGGTGGTTCGAAGGGGTGGGGCGGTGGCCGTCATGTCAGTCCCTCAAGTCCCTCTGGATGCCTCAGTGGTGCTTCGGGTTGTAGGTCGCTTCCTTCACCGGAAGGTCGACCTTGACCGGGTCGGCCTTCTCGAAGTGCAGCTCGACGGTGACCTTCTCGCCCTGCTTCGGCTTCTGCTTGAGACCCATGAACATGATGTGGCTTCCGCCGCGCTCCAGGTCCAGCTCGCCGCCTGCGGGGATGTCGAAGGACTTCACCTCCTGCATCTTCTGGTTCTTCGTCTCGTGGATCGTGATGTTGTCCGACAGGTCGCTGGTGACCTTGGTGAGCTTGTCGGCGGTCTTGCTGTCGTTCTTGACGACGAGGAAGCCGCCGGCCATGTCACTGGTCGGCACCGGCATGAACGCGTCGCTGACCTGGAGCTTCGGCTTGGCGTCGGCGCTGTCGGAACAGCCCGCGAGGGCCAGTCCCGCAGACAGGGCTATGACGGCGGCGACGGCGGGGCGGACGATGTGGGTGGTGCGGCGGTTCACGGGTTCTCCCCCTTGATGATCTTCGGCAGGTCCTTGCTGTAGTCGGCGACGGTGGCGTCCTCGCCGTACAGGACGTAGCCCTGGTCGGTCTTGGGGGAGAAGGCGATGACCTGGGCGCCGTGCATCGAGACGACCTTGCCGTCCTTGTCCTTGGTGGCCGGGTCGATGCCGATGCCGATCGAGCGGGCGCCCTTCTGGATGGTGGCGAAGTCGCCGGTCAGGCCGATGAAGGACGGGTCCTGGCCCTTGAGCCACTTGCCGAGCGAGGCGGGGGTGTCCCGGTCGGGGTCGGTCGTCACGAAGACGACCTGGAGCTTGTCCTGGTCGGCCTTGGGCAGCGCCTTCTTGGCGACGGCGATGTTGCCCATGGTGAGCGGGCAGACGTCGGGGCAGTTGGTGTAGCCGAAGTAGATGAGCGTCGGCTTGCCCTTGGTCTCGGCGCGGAAGTCGAACTTCTTGCCGTTGGTGTCGGTGAGGACGAAGTCGGGCTTGGTGAACGGCCGGTCGAGCAGCGTCGCGGCCTGGGTCTTCGCCGAGGCGGAGACATCGGCGACAGGGCTGTCCGAGCCGCTGTCGCCGCTGCCGCCGCACGCGGTCAGGGTGAGCGCCGCCGCCGCAGCCAGAGCTGCGGCGGTCAGCGCGGTCTTGGTGCGCATGGGGTGATTTTCCGGTCTTTTCCGGTCGAAGGTGTGCAGGGTGCGGATTACGCGGAGCGGCGGCGTCCGGCGAACACGCCGAAGGCCACTCCGGCGATGCCGACGACGATGCCCACGACGGCGAGCACCCGGGCGGTGGTGTCGGTGTCCGAGGACGACGAGGACGAGGCCTGGGCCTTCTGACCGGCGGCGCTCTTGTCGGCGGCGGGCGCCGCGTCGTCGTCGTCACCGCCGGCCGCGGCGGCCGTCAGCTTCAGGGTGGGGGCCGGGTTCGCGGGCTCCGCCGCGCCCTTCTTGGCCTCCTCGATCCAGCGCACGACCTCGTTGTTGTCGTACGTCTGCAGCGCCTTGAAGACGAGCTGGTCGGTGTCGGTGGGCAGCGAGCCGATGGACAGCGGGAACTTCTGGAACTGGCCGGACTCGATCGTCCCGCCGCTCCAGGTCACCTTGGTGACGGCCTCGTTGATCTGCTTGCCGTGCACGGTCAGCGGCTTGTCCAGCTTGGACTTGGTGACCTCGACGTTCCAGCCCGGCACCGGCTGCGGCATGACGGACGCCAGCGGGTGGTCGGCCGGGAAGTTGACCTCGACCTTCACCGTCTTGGCGTTGTCGCGCTCGTTGGGCACCTTGAAGTCGACGACGGCGTAACCGCCCTTGGCGGCCGCCCCCTCGGGCTGCACGGTGACGTGGGCGAAGGCCGTTCCCGAGAGCAGCAGGACGGACCCGGCGGCGAGGGAACCGACGACGGCGATACGGGTGCGCGAACGGGCAGCGTTCATGGCAGAGACACTCCAGTGAGCAGGAAGGGTGGGGACGTCCACCGCGCACGGGTGCACGGGGACCCGCGACACCACTCCTGCGGTACGTGAGGGGAGTGGGCCGCGTTCAGGCTGCGAGGGCGTACGCCGGGGGCGGGCCGCGCCTGATCACCGAGTGCTGAAGTGCCGCCCCGGGCAGGGGAAGCGGCTCGCGGAGGTCACCGGGGGAGACGCGCGGGCGCTGCCCGGCGGCCGCGAGGAGCCCGGCGCACAGGGCTGCCACGAAGGACAGCGCGCGGCGCAGGGAGCGTACGGAGGAGGCCTCGGCCGCGGCCGTGACGGACTCGGCGGCCAGGCGCACCGCCCCGAACAGGGCGACCTCGCCGCGCCGCAGCAGCCATCCGGTGGCGAGCGCCGCCAGCAGGTGGCAGAGCAGCATGGGCAGCGTCGGCAGGAGCGAGGCGGCGAGCGAGGCCGAGCCGGTACCGGCGCCCGTGGGGCCCGGCATCATCCCGGCCATGTGGGCCATGCCGGGCATCGCGGCGTGGCTCGGCGCCGTGACCCGGGCGGGGTCGAGGCCCGCGTCCGTGACGATGCGCTGCGCGTCCGCCGCGGTGAGCGGGGCCGCGCCGGCGCCGCAGATCAGCTTGGCGGCGAACCGGACCAGCGGGAGGTCCCCGGTGGATCCGGTGCCGGAGGCGGCGGCCGTGTGCTGGCCGACGCCGAAGAGCGTGTGGAGGCCGAGCTGTCCGGCCGCGAGGGCGCCCGCGATGGGCGCGAGCGAGCGCTCGCGTCCGGCGAGCGGTGCCACGACCGCGAACACCCCGAGGAAACCGGCGAGCAGCGTCCACCACGGGACGCTCGCACAGGCCGCCATGACGTGCCCCATCGCGGACAGCACGACGCAGACCGCGGCGAACACCGCGGCCCGGAGCAGCCGGAGACCGGCGCCTGCTGGGGCGTGGGGGGTAGACATGGCGGGGCCATCATCGCACTGCGCTTACCCGCTCCATACGGCAGGTCCGGAAGGTCGTCTTTGATACGGGGCGGGGGTTCCGGTACGGCGGAGGGGAGGCTTCCGGGGTGCTTTACACCGGCGCGAGGGGCGCGTACATCCGCCGAATGGGCGCCATCACGTCAAGAGGTGGCTTACCCAGGGGTAGTTGCGGCAATACTGCGCCCGTAGAGAGAAGGGCTATGTCGAGCCGCAGCCAGGAGGCTGGAGCATGAGCATCTGGTGGTCTCTCCACTTGCGGCGCGAGGCTGCGAGCGTTCCGCTCGCCCGTCGTCTTCTGCTCGGCACGATGGAGACCGCCGGGGTCGATCCCGACATCTCCTACGACCTGTCGGTCGCCCTCAGCGAGGCGTGCGCCAACGCGGTCGAGCACGGTGGGGATCCGGTGTCGGGCGGCGCGTCGGCGGACTACCGGGTCACCGCCTACCTCGACGGCGAGAAGTGCCGCATCGAGGTCGCCGACTCGGGGCCGGGCTTTCCCGTCCGTCGCGGCCGGCGCCCCGCGCTGCCGGCCAGGGCCGGCGCCCTGGCCGAACACGGCAGGGGCCTCGGCCTGATCGAGCAGCTCGCCGACCATGTGCACTTCAGAAACCGGCCGGGCCGGGGCGCGGTGGTCAGCTTCGACAAGATCCTGAAATGGCGCGAGGGCGCGCTGCTCAAGGTGTCCTGAGCGGCGCGCCCCCGGCGCGGACGAGCGGACCAGCGGTGCACCTCAGTGGTGCGCCGGCCGGCCAACAGGCAAGCGATCAGGCCTGCTTGACCTGGGCCATCCACGCCTCGACCTCGTCAGCGCGGCGCGGCAGCGCGGCGGACAGGTTCTTGTTGCCGTCCTCGGTGACCAGGATGTCGTCCTCGATCCGGACGCCGATGCCCCGGTACTCCTCGGGCACGGTCAGGTCGTCGGCCTGGAAGTAGAGACCGGGCTCGACCGTGAGGCACATGCCGGGCTCCAGGTCGCCGCCGACGTACGTCTCGGTGCGCGCGGCCGCGCAGTCGTGGACGTCCATGCCGAGCATGTGACCGGTGCCGTGCAGGGTCCAGCGGCGCTGCAGGCCGAGCTCCAGGACCTTGTCGACGTCCAGGTCGCCGAGCAGACCCCACGAGACGAGCTTCTCGGCGAGCACGCGCTGGGCGGCGTCGTGGAAGTCGCGGTAGGCGGCGCCCGGCCGGACGGCCGCGATGCCGGCCTCCTGGGCCTCGTACACCGCGTCGTAGATCTTGCGCTGGAGCGGCGAGAACGTGCCGTTGATCGGCAGGGTGCGGGTGATGTCGGCGGTGTAGAGCTCGTTGGTCTCCACGCCGGCGTCCAGGAGCAGCAGGTCGCCGGAGCGGACCTCGCCGTTGTTGCGCACCCAGTGCAGGGTGGTGGCGTGCGGTCCCGCGGCGCAGATCGAGCCGTAGCCGATGTCGTTGCCCTCGACGCGGGCGCGCAGGAAGAACGTGCCCTCGATGTAGCGCTCGCTGGTCGCCTCGGCCTTGTCGAGCACCTTGACGACGTCCTCGAAGCCGCGGGCGGTCGAGTCGCACGCCTTCTGCAGCTCCGCGATCTCGAACGCGTCCTTCACCAGGCGCGCCTCGGAGAGGTACACGCGCAGCTCTTCGTCGCGCTCGGCAGTGACCTTGTCGGTGAGCGCGGCCTCGATGGCCGCGTCGTGGCCCCGCACGTTGCGGACCGGACCGCTTGCCTCCGCGAGGGCGCCGGCCAGCTCGCGGACGTCCTTGGCGGGCAGCCCGAGCAGCTGCTCGGCCTCGGCCAGGGAGTGGCGGCGGCCGACCCACAGCTCGCCGGTGCCCGACAGCCAGAACTCGCCGTTCTCGCGGTTGGAGCGGGGCAGCAGGTAGAGCGTGGCCTCGTGGCCGTCGCCGGCGGGCTCCAGGACGAGGACGCCGTCCTCGGTCTGGTCACCGGTGAGGTACGCGTACTCGGTGGAGGCCCGGAAGCTGTACTCGGTGTCGTTCGAGCGGGTCTTGAGGTTGCCCGCGGGGATCACCAGACGCTCGCCCGGGAAGCGCCGGGAGAGCGCGGCGCGGCGGTCGGCGGTGTGGCCGGCCTGCGCGATCGGCTCCAGGCCCCGCAGCTCGGTGTCGGCCCAGCCGGACTTCATGTTCTCGGCCAGCTCGTCGGAGACGCCCGGGTACAGGCCGTTCTTCCGCTGCTGGATCGGCTTCTCGTCGGTGGTCTCTTCCGGGATCTCCGGGCTGAGCTCCTCTGACACGTCTGCTCCTTGGTACGACACTGGGCCGCCTTCCATCGTACGGGCGTACGGAAGGGGGTCCAGGGTCCTAGTGCCTCTTACCGAGGCGCTGGGCGTGTCCTAGGCGAAGCGGGCCGCGAGCATCACCACGTCCTCGGCGCCGTCCGTCTCGTCGAGGCCGTCGGGGAGCACGGTGCGCAGCACGTGGTCGAGCACGGCGTCCGGGTCGTCGCGGATCGCCCTGGGGACGCTCGCCGCGGCCGCGTGCAGCCGGGCGAAGGCGCGGTCCATGGGCTCGCCGGTGCGGTGCAGCAGCCCGTCCGTGTACAGCAGCACCGTTTCTCCGGGGTCGGGCGAGAGCTCCACGCTCGGCGCCTCCCAGCAGGCCAGCATGCCGAGCGGCGCCGAGAGCGAGGTCTCCACGAACTCGGTGCGACGGTCCCCGATGACCAGCGGCGGGGCGTGCCCGGCCCCGGCAAGGACGATCTTGCGCCGGGCGGGCTCGCAGTAGGCGAACAGGGCGGTCGCCGAGCGGGCGGGCTCGGTCAGGCGCAGCAGCAGTTCGAGGTCGGAGAGCACGGCGACCGGGTCCTCGCCCTCCATGACGGCGTACGCCCGCAGGCTCGCGCGCAGCCGTCCCATCGCGGCCACGGCGCTGGGCCCGGCGCCGGTGACGGAGCCGACCGCGAGGCCGAGCGCGCCCTCGGGCAGCGGCAGTGCGTCGTACCAGTCGCCGCCGCCGCGCGGGCCGGTGCGGTGGCGGGCGGCCAGCTGGACGCGGGCGACCCGGGGCAGCCGGCTGGGCAGCAGCTCCTCGGCGACGGTGGCCACATGGGTGCGGGCCCGCTCCAGCTCGACGAGGCGGGCCAGGTGCTCGGCCGCGTACCGGACGTAGAGCCCGGCCAGGTGCCGCTGGCGCTCGACGGGCTCCGCGCTCTCGTCGTACAGCCAGACGGCGGCGCCGAGCCGGCCCGCCGTCTCGGTGCTGAGCGGGAGCGCGTAGCTGGCGGCGTAGCCCAGGCGGGCCGCGACCTCACGGTGGCGCGGGTCGATGCCGTCCGGGTCCGCCATGAGGTCGGAGCCGCCGTCGGCGTCCGGGAGGCCGTCCAGGATGCGGCCGTACGCGGTGGCGCTGCGCGGCACGGTCTCGATGTGGCCGAGGTCGGCGTGGGCGAGCCCGAGCCCGTTGGTGACGGCCGGGCCCAGCCCGTCGGAGGGTTCGAGGACGACCAGGCCGCGGCGCGCGCCGACCAGGGCCGCGCCCGCCTTCAGGAGCTCGTCGAGGGCATCGCCGAGGACGGTCGTGCGGGCGAGGCGCTCGGTGAGTTCGTGCAGCGTGGTGAGGTCGGAGACCCAGCCGGCGAGGCGGTCCTGGAGCACCGCCCCCGGCGGGGTGGCGGGTGAGGGCAGAGGCGCATGAGTGTGCGCGGGGGGCGGAACGGCTGGATCGATTCCAGCCACTTTCGGCAGGTGAGGGGCGCTCATGGCAGCCGGCTTTCCGACTGGTCGATTCTGCGCAATAGCATCGCAAACCCCCATGTCATTCTGCGCCGCTATCAATGCATCCACATGTACACGCACAAGTGAGGGGATGTCCAGCATTGTCATAGCGGGACTATTGGTGTTGGTGGGGCGTTGAACTTGGCCAAAAAATGACCCTGGTGGCCCAGTGCTGCGGTCGACTGAAGCCGTTCAACTGTGCGTCGTTTCAACCGCGTTGGGTACGTAATCGGTGTGGTCCGGGGCAGTTGAGAGCGCCTCGGAACCTTGTGGTCGGCCTGAGCGTCTTAAGAGCCGTCCGGCCACGCCCCATCCCCGAGCGGCGGGGTTTTTGTACGCAGGACGGCAAGCGCCACGTACGCGCCACCCTTCGCCATGCTTTAAATGGTTACGGGCAGTGGCCGTCGCAACCAGTGGTGACCGCCCATGTTCGGTCCTGGCGGGCTCCCCGTACCGCATGCTCACAGAGCGAGTACGCGCAGTGAAGAGATGCACACATGGTGTGATGTGAACTCGGCGTTCAACGGAAAGGAACGAGCGCCCATGCGCGAGATCCTCGGAAGGCGACGCAGGTTCCGGCTCCGGCGCAGTGAAAGGGCTGCTCAGCTCGGCGCCGCGCTGACCTGTGCGACCCGATGGAAATGGCCCGTGCTCCCCGGCGTGGGACTGGCCGCGGACGGGCGCGGCTGTGCCTGTCCCGACCCTGAATGTGTGGTGCCAGGGGCGCACCCCTTCGACCCCGTACTGCTCGCGGCGACCACCGACGAGCGCATGATCCGCTGGTGGTGGACGAACCGGCCGGACGCGCCGGTCCTGCTCGCCACCGGCGCCGGCGCGCCCTGCGCGATCAGCCTTCCGGCCCTCGCCGGAGCCCGGGCGCTCGCCGCCCTCGACTCCATGGGCGTGCGGCTCGGCCCGGTCGTGGCGACCCCCACCCGGTGGTCGCTCCTGGTGGCTCCGTACTCGATGGAGCGCCTGGGCGAGCTGCTCTACTCCAAGGACTGGGTGCCCAGTTCGCTGCGCTTCCACAGCGAGGGCGGCTATCTGGTGCTGCCCCCGTCGCGGACCGGCAAGGGGCAGATCCGCTGGGAGCGGCCCCCGCTGGGGTCCGCCGGACTCTGGCTGCCGGATGTGGAGACGGTGGTGGACGCGCTCGTCGAGGCGAGCACCAGCGCCCCGGACGGCGGGAGCCGGCTGGCGTACTGAGAGCGGGGGGCCCCTGGAGGCGGGCGGGAGCCGGGGGCGCCCAATGAGCGAGAAGGCGGTCCGGTTCCCGGGCCGCCTTCACTCTTTCGGGTGTGAGCGGGCCCTGGTTGTACGGGAATTGGGCGTGCGCATCGCGGGGCGCCCGGTTTCCGTGGATATCTTCGGCCCACCATCAGGAATTCCAGGGCAGGCGGGTCCCCTCCATGAATCTCCAGCACCTCCGCATGGCCGGGCTCGCCGCCGTCGTGGTGGGCACCGTGCTGCTGCCGCTCGCCGCCTCCGCAGGACCCGCGGGCGGCCCCGAGAGGAAGGGCGCGGCGGATGACGCAAAAAGCCCCCTCGCGGGGGCCGTCGGACGGGCGAACAAGCCACTGGGCCGGGCCGCACTCGACGCCACCGCCCAGTGCGGGCCCGAACTGGTCTCCCCCGAAGGGGTCGAGGCGCAGACCTGCGTACTGGGCCGGGGGCGCGACACCTGGGCGCGTACCTACTACCGCAACGCCACCGGTCAGGAGCTGCGGGCGGTGCTGACGCTGATGGGCCCGGGCGGGCGGACCGTCGAGACGAACTGCCAGGTCGCGGCCGACGACCAGCCGGATTCCTGTGAGACCCCGCACGAGAGCTGGGCCGAGGGAGCCGAGGCCCGTTCGGCGATCGCGGAGTTCTCGGGAGCGGGAGAGGACTCACCGCTGCTGCTGCGTTCCGGTAGCAACTCCCCGGAACCTGCGGCTCGTTGACCGAACCCGCACATGGAAGGGCCCGGTCGCTGGCGACGGGGGATGCACCAGCGACCGGGCTCTTAGAACGGTAACAAGAGATCGGTCGTTCGCAAATTCGATCTCGGTAATTCGGACACCGATTTACCTGTGGGTACGGGGAGTTGTGACAGGAGTCACCTGTTCCCGGGCCCGAACCGCCCTTGCCGTCACTCTCAGCTGAGGGTCACTTGGCGGTTGGTGAGCCCGCCGCGCGCCCGGCGCTCCTCGGCGGTGAGGGGCTCCTCGCTCGCGAGCGCCCCGGCGAGCCGCTCGGCGAACTCGGCGGCCGGCTTCTCGCACTCCTCCGCGCCCATGTCGCTCGGCAGGTCCCACACCGGCACGGTCAGACCGTGCGCCCGGAAGGAGCCGACGAGACGGGTGCCCTCGCCGAGCGAGGACGTCCCGGCCGCGTGCAGTCGCGCCAGCGCGTCGAGCAGCTTCTCCTCGGGGTGCGGCATGACCCACCGCAGGTGGTTCTTCTCGGGGGTCTCGCACCAGTACGAGGAGTCGACCGACTTCAGCCGCACGGTCGGGATCGCGGCGGCGTTGGCGCGCTCCAGGGAGGCCGTCACCTCGGTCGCGGCGCTCTCGGCGTCCGGCACCCAGAACTCGAAGCCCGTGTGCACCTCCGGCTCGAAGGCCGCGTCGGGGTCGAGCAGGTCCTGCAGGCGTACGCCGTCGGACTCGGCGCGCTGGGCGGCGACCGGCGAGCCGGGCTCGGCGACCAGGGCGCGCTTGAGGGTGTCCGCCAGGTCGCGGCTGAGGTCGCCGGAGGGGGTGTCGTTCTGCAGGCCGAGCAGCACCGAGCCGTCCTCGCGCCGCAGCGCCGGCCACGCCATCGGCAGCACGGTGGCGAGCGTCACCGCCGGCACGCCCTCGGGCAGGCCGTCCTTCAGGGTCAGCGGGACGGTCGCGGCCGGGACCAGCTCGCGCAGCGCGACCCAGTCGCACTCGCCGGCCAGGCCCTCGAAGGGGCGCTGGACCAGCTCGGTCACGGCGTGCGAGGCGGCCCGCCCGTGACAGGCCTTGTAACGGCGGCCGGAGCCGCAGGGGCAGGGCTCACGAGCCCCGACGACCGGGATTTCCCCGTCGCTGATCTGCGGCTTGACGGCCTTCGCCTGGGGACGCTTCTTGGCCATGGTGGGGCTCACTCCCGACTGCGGTGGTGCGGTGTCGCTGGGTCGGGCGCGAGCCTAGCCGCACGGACCGGCCCCGGGTGGCCGGGCCGGTCTCCCGGCCCCGCCCCGGAGGCGGCCGACGCCCCTCCGGGCCGCCCGCGCGGCCGGCCCCCGGGCCCGCTCCGGGGTCGGAGCCGGGCGCGGCCGGGCCGGGTCCGCGGTCGGTCGTCGTCCCCGGTCGGTCCGGTCCGTCGGGGCGACCGGTCCGTCGAGGTGACGGGTCCAGACTGCCGAGGCGACGGGTCCAGACCGTCGAGGCGACGAGTCCAGACCGTCGAGGCGGTCAGTCCAGATCGTCGAAGGCGTCCGCGAACTCCAGCGCCGCTCCCGGGCCCGCAACGCGCGTAGCGAAATCGTCGTGGCGGTGCCCCGCCAAGAGGATCACCCACACGGTCACCTCGCCGGACGCGCTGTCCCGGACACCCCAGTCCTGGGCGAGGGCGCTGATGATGTTCAGCCCCCGGCCGCCGCGCGCGGTCACCGACGGTGTCGCCGGGACCGGTCTGGTCGGGCCGCCCCCGTCCGTGACCTCCAGGGTCAGCCGTCCCGCCTTGTCGATTCGCCAGGCCGCCTTGACATCGCCGTCCCCGATGTCCGCCCGCCCCAGCGGCCTGCCGTGCCGGCAGGCGTTGCTGAGCAGTTCGGACAGGATCAGTACGGCATCGTCCACGACCGGCTCGGACACCCCGCTGCCGAGCAGCTGCTCGCGCATCGTGTGCCGTGCCTTGCCCACGCCCGCAGGGCCATGGGGTACGGCCATGCTCGACGACGTGGGCACCTCCTGTGCCACCACCAACGCCACCCCCGAGACCTCCTTCGCCCCACGCCACGGTGTGGATGCCCCAATGGACTGGACCGGAAACCGGCCAACCGGCGACGGGAGACGCATTCGTCACGGTCGAACACGGAGCGAACGCGCCGGTGCACTCCTTGTAAGGACCGTTATGCGCGGCCGAGTTGGGACAGGACCTGTTTCGGGCGGTTGGTGATGATTGCCTCCACGCCGAGGCTTACGCACAGGTCCACGTCCTCGGGTTCGTTCACCGTCCAGACGTGCACGCGGTGCCCCGCGCGGTGCAGCCGCTCGATGTACGCGGGGTGGTTGCGCACGATCCGCATGCCGGGCCCCGCGATCCCGGCCCCGGCCGGCAGCCTTCCGTCACGCAGCCGCGGCGAGAGGAACTGCATCAGGTAGACCGTCGGGATGTCGGGCGCCGCCGCGGCCACCCGGTGCAGGGAGCGCGCGGAGAAGCTCATGATGCGCACCGGGGAGGTTTCACCGGCCGGCGGCGGCTCAGTGAGGCCGAACCTCTTGAGGAGGTGAAGCAGGCGCTCCTCGACCTGGCCGGCCCAGCGGGTGGGGTGCTTGGTCTCGATGGCGAGCTCGACCCGGCGCCCGGCGTCCGCGACGAGTTCGAGCAGCCGCTCCAGGGTCAGTACGGAGGTGAACTCGCGGTCCCCCCAGTCCGGGCTCTCCTCGCTGTCCTTCCAGGAGCCGAAGTCGAGCGCCGCGAGCTCGGAGAGCTCCAGGGTGGACACGGCGCCGCGTCCGTTGGAGGTGCGGTTCACGCGCCGGTCGTGGACGCAGACGAGCTGTCCGTCGGCGGTCAGGCGGACATCGCATTCCAGGGCGTCGGCCCCGTCCTCGATCGCCTTCACATACGCGGCGAGCGTGTGCTCGGGGGCGTCCTCGGAGGCTCCTCGATGGGCCACCACCTGGACGGGGGCGCGGTTGGGGCTGTGCGGGCTGTGCTGCCGTGCTTGGGTCACCGCGTCATCGTGCCACCGCTGGGTCACAGGTTCGCGCGCGAATACACAGCTCCTGCTTACAGTGGCCTGACGTGCGGTGGGAAAAGCTGAGCGGAGGCATCCGCACAGTGCGGGGTCGGATGTCCGACCCCGGGCGCACCATGGATGTCGCCGAGCCCCACGCCGGTGCCCGGCGGCGACGCCGAGCACCGCCCGCACCGAGAACGCCAAGCCCGCCGTACCGTCCCCAAGACCCAGTGGAAACCGAGGAGAGCAAGCTGTGAGCACCGAGAACGAGGGCACCGCGGTCCCGGCCGTCCCGCCTGCCCCGTCGTCTGCACCTGCTGCACCTCCCGCGCCCCCCGCCGCACCCGCTGCTTCGGACGCCGCGCCCGCCGCCCCCGGCGAGGCGGACAAGACCCTGGTCCACGGGGCCGTGCCGCACGCCGAAGGGCCGCACGCCGGAGGAGCGCACGCCGAAGGGGCGACCCCGTACCCCGGCCACGACCCGGCCACCGAGCCGATGCCCGCCACCCCGGGCGCCCCGGCCCAGCCGGCGTACGCGGCGCACGAGTCGGCGCCCCCGAGGAGCGACGGCGCGGGCTGGCCGCCGCCCCCGCCCGTGCTCCCCTCCTACGGAGGCGGCGGCGCGGGTCATGGCGGCGACCCCTGGGGTGCCCCGCAGCAGCCGGCGCCGCGCAAGCGCGCGGGCGGTCTGATCGCCGCGGTGGTCGCGGCCGCCCTGGTGGCCGGCGGCATCGGCGGCGCCATCGGCTACTTCGCCGCGGACCGGGACGACCACGGCTCGGGCTCCACCACCGTCGCCTCCTCCGACACCCCCAAGGACTTCAAGCGCGACCCGGGCACGGTCGCGGGCGTCGCCGCCGGCTCGCTGCCCAGCGTGGTGACGATCGAGGCCCAGGGCAACGACGGCGAGGGCGGCACGGGCACCGGCTTCATCTACGACAAGGAAGGCCACATCCTCACGAACAACCACGTGGTGGCCTCAGCGGCGAGCGGCGGCGGCAAGCTGACCGCGACGTTCTCCAACGGCAAGAAGTACGACGCCGAAGTGGTGGGCCGCGCCCAGGGCTACGACGTGGCGGTCGTCAAGCTGAAGAACGCCCCGGACAACCTGAAGCCGCTGTCCCTCGGCGACTCCGACAAGGTGGCGGTCGGCGACTCGACCATCGCGATCGGCGCGCCCTTCGGCCTCTCCAACACCGTCACCACCGGCATCATCAGCGCCAAGAACCGCCCGGTGGCCTCCAGCGACGGCCAGAACTCCAAGGCCTCGTACATGAGCGCCCTGCAGACCGACGCCTCCATCAACCCGGGCAACTCCGGTGGCCCGCTGATCAATTCGGCCGGCGCGGTGATCGGCATCAACTCGGCGATCCAGTCGGCGGGCACCGGCGGCATGGGCCAGTCCCAGGCGGGCTCGATCGGCCTCGGCTTCGCCATCCCGATCAACCAGGCCAAGAACGTCGCGGAGCAGCTCATCAAGACCGGCCAGCCGGTCTACCCGGTGATCGGCGCCTCGGTCGGCATCCAGCAGGGCAGCGGCGCCGCCCCGGGCGGCGGCACGGACGGCGCCCAGATCTCGCCGCAGGGCAACGGGAGCCAGCAGCCGATCACCGCGGGCGGCCCCGCGGACAAGGCCGGCCTGAAGCCGGGCGACGTGATCACCAAGTTCGGCGACATGCCCATCGACAGCGGCCCGACCCTGATCAGCGAGATCTGGACCCACAAGCCCGGCGACCAGGTCCCCCTCACCTACAAGCGCGACGGCAAGGAGACCACGGTCACGATCACCCTGGGCGAACGCAAGGGCGACAGCAACTGACCCGTTGCCGGTAGGCTGTAGCCGCTTCCGCCGCTGGTCGGCGGGGCGTGGGTGGGTTGCCCGAGCGGCCTAAGGGAACGGTCTTGAAAACCGTCGTGGCGCGAGTCACCGTGGGTTCAAATCCCACACCCACCGCCGCAGGTCAGTGAACTGGCTGATCAGAAGGGGCGTTCCGGATTCCGGGGCGCCCCTTTCGCGTGCCGTTCTGAGAGCGGCGTCGTGCGGGGCGGCAGTGATGTGCGGGGCCAGAGCATCGTGCGGGGCCAGAGCATCGTGCGGGGCCAAGGCGTCGTGCGGGGCCAGAGCGTCGTGCGGGCCCGCAGCGCCCTGCCGGGCCGGGCCTGGGTACTCCTTACCGCGCCGTGCTCATCCGTGCCGCCGAGGCGATCGTCGCGAGGGCCTCGCGTTCGGTGAGGCCGGTGTGGATCGCGGCGGACGTGAGCGCCGCGGTCAGTTCCTCGCCGATGCCGTTCTCGTACGCGCGGCAGGCCGCCCAGAACAGCCGGGTGTTGCGCTGGCCCTCATGGGCGGCCAGTACGAACTGGATCAGGCCCCGGCCCTGGTGATCCCCGTGCCGCTGCGGGTGGTGAGGGCGCGGCGCGGGCGGCGTGAGCAGGTCGAGGAGCGTGCGTGGGCAGGGGGCCGGGCCGAGGTGGGCGGTGCCCGGCGCGAGCCGGTAGACGCCCCGGCCGCTCAGCGAACCGGGGCCGACCAGATAGCCGCCCGCGCCCCGGATGTCGATGCCGGGGGCCAGCCGGCTCGCGGAGTTCGGCACGACCGTGCCCGGCGGGCCGGTCAGCCAGATGTGGCGGCCCCCGCTCGGAGTGATCACGACCACGGTCTCGGGGATGGTGAACAGGTGGCGCAGCGCGAGGTGTTGGAGCGCCGCCGTGGCGTCGGCCTCCGGCGGTTTGGTGTCGAGGTCGATCCCTATGAGGTGGTGCGGCGGCCGGCCGCAGGCGATGCCGTAGCCGGTGGCCCAGGGTGCGGCCGCGAACAGCGCGCGCACCGCGGCCGGATCGGTGGTGGCGTCGTGCACCCCGTGCCCCGGGAGCCCGCACTCGCCCCGGCACAGCGCCGACTGCGGCTCGTCCCGGTGCGGGGAGGGCAGCGCCGGAAGCTTCGTGCGGGACAGCGGGATGACGGGCAGGCCGCGCTCGGCGGCGGACAGGGCGTGGGCGAGGGCCAGGGTGGCGGCCTGCCGGTCGATGGTGGCCATGGCTCCATGTTCGTACGAATGTTCGAGAAAGGGAATCCCTTTCAGGGGTGACCAACGCGCCCCGGCGCGGTCCGCAGCCGGTTCCCGCCCAGGCGCGCAGGCGGGCCCGCGCCCGTTCCGGACCGTTCCCCGCCCCTCATCGACCCCATCTGCGCCGGGCGACAGGCAGGTGACGGCCGGATGGCGCCCCGATGCCGTCTTGGTGTCCCCCATGTGGGCAGCGGATGGCGGCCAAGGTTGGCCGAATCCCGAGACGAAACGGTTCTTCCCTTGGGAAGGCGCGGTTCCGCGGCGGAAATTCAACCCTGGCCGGCGGTTTGGGGGCGCATTGAGGGTTTATCGACATGTCCTCACGCTTGCGGGCGAAAGGTTCCTCAATGACTGGTTCGCCGGGGATTCGGTGGGCAACTCTGATCTCGCGACGTCGTCACAGCGTCCGGGGCGGTCGGCCAACTGCCTTGGAACAGGCCGTACTTGCTTCACGCAGGTACGAACTGGAACGAGCCGAACTACCCGCACTTCTGGTTCCTGGAGGAATTGACATGGCAAACATCCGTACCGCCCGCGTCCTGGCCGTCGTTGCCGCGCTGCCCCTGGCCGCCGCCCTCTTCTCGGGTGTGGCCACCGCCGACAACGGCTCCATCGCGGGCCACGGATCGAACGCCGCGGTGGCGACCGTCAGCGGCAGCGGGGTCGGCCACGACAACCGTGGGAACTCGTCGACCACCCAGCAGCAGGCCGTCGGATCCGGCGCCACCAACCAGAGCAACACCGCCCAGGTGAACGGGTCCGCCTTCACGTCGATCAACCAGGGCAACGGAAACGTCGCCGTGAACTTCTCGCGCCTGTGGTGACGCGTCTCCCCTGTGGAAGGGGCCGGTCCTTAGGGTGATCGGCGGCCCGGGTGACAGCGCTTCGGCGCGGTCGCCCGGGCCGTTTCGCGTGCGGAGCCGGGCCCCCGCCGCCCGGGGCATTGACAGCGAGGCCGTATCTGACGGACAGTCAGAAACCTGATCGGCGGACCCGGGACGTGGGACGCGCCCGGGCCCGCCGATGTGTCCGTACGCCTGCGTCCATACGCAGGTGTCCGTACGCACGTGCCCGCCCGCGCACGTGCCCGTACGCACGGAAGGCCGCCGTCGTGCACCTCGCCCCGACCGAGCGCCAGCAGCGGCTGCGCGCCGAACTGCGCACGTACTTCGCCGACTTGATGCCCGATGGCCCGCCGCTCGTCACGGACCCCGGCGGGCAGCGGGCGCTGCTGCGCCGGATCGGCGCCGACGGGCTGCTCGGGCTCGGCTGGCCCGTCGAGTACGGCGGCCGGGGGCGCGGCCCCGACGAGCAGTTCGTCTTCTTCGACGAGGCCTACCGGGCGGGCGCACCCGTCTCGATGGTCACCCTGAACACGGTCGGCCCGACCCTGATGAAGTACGGCAGCGCCGAGCAGAAGGCGTACTTCCTGCCCAGGATCCTCAGCGGCGACCTCGTCTTCGCGATCGGCTACAGCGAGCCGGAGGCCGGCACCGATCTCGCCTCGCTGCGCACCAGGGCCGTACGGGACGGGGATTCCTGGGCGGTCGACGGGCAGAAGGTCTTCACCTCCAACGCCCAGAACGCCGACTGGATCTGGCTCGCCTGCCGCACCGACACCAACGCGCCCAAACACAAGGGCATTTCGATCATCCTGGTCCCCACCGAGGCACCCGGATTCTCCTGGACCCCGATCGAGACGGTCGGCGGCCTGACCACCACGGCGACGTACTACGACGGCATCCGGGTGCCGCTGGGAAACCTGGTCGGCGAGGAGAACGCGGGCTGGGGCCTGATCACCAACCAGCTCAATCACGAGCGGGTCGCACTCGCCGCGATCGGCATGCAGGCCGAGGACTTCTACGAGGCCGCTCTCTCGTATGCGTGTACGCCCGATCCGGTGAGTTCCGAGCGCCCGGTTGACCACGAATGGGTGAAGGCCAAGCTGGCCGCCACACATGCCCGACTGGCGGTGAACCGCCTGCTCAGCTGGCGTTTGGTAGGCGATGTGGGGGCCGGAAATCTCGCGCCGGGGGACGCCAGCGGCGTGAAGTTCGCGGGAACGGAGTCCGCGGTCGAAACGTATCGAATGTGTCAGGAGATCGTGGGGGACGCGGGCCTGATCCGGGGCGGTTCGCCCGGCGCCCTCGGGGACGGGGAGCTGGAGCGGATGAACCGGGCGGCGCAGATCAATACGTTCGGGGGCGGGGTGAGCGAGGTGCAGCGGGAGATCGTCGCGACGATGCGGCTCGGGATGAAGCGGGGGAAGAGGTGAGTGGGGTGGAGGGGTCCAACGAGCGTGACTTCCTGGCCCGGTTGAAGAAGTTCGAGGGGCAGCCGGCGGCGACCGCGGGGGTCGGCAAGGACCTCGTGAACGAGGCGATGATCAGGCACTGGTGCGAGGCGATGGGCGACACCCACCCCGCGTACACGGGGCCGGCCGCGACAGCGCCGCCGACGATGCTCCAGGCGTGGACGATGGGCGGCCTGTCCGGCCACGGCGACGGTACGGGCCGCACGTCCGGCTACGACGAGCTCTTCGAGCTGCTCGACGGCACCGGGTTCACCTCGGTGGTGGCGACGGACTGCGAGCAGGAGTACGTCCGTGATCTGCGGCCGGGCGATCGCGTGACCTATGACGCGGTGATCGAGACGGTGTCGGAGCGCAAGACCACCAAGCTGGGGACCGGACACTTCGTCACCACGCGGATGGACGTCCGGGCGAACGACGAGCTCGCCGGAACGCATCGCTTCCGCATCCTCAAGTACGCCCCCGCGCAAGGCGGTTCGGCTCGCGCTACCACGCGTCCGGCGCAGGGGGAGCGGGCCGCCGCTGGGCCGGAGCCGGCGGCTGCCCGGGCGCGGCGCCCCCGGCCCGTCGTCAACCGGGACAACGCCGGGTTCTGGGCCGGAGTCGCCGAGCACCGGCTCCTCGTCCAGCGCTGCGGCGACTGCGCGGAGCTGCGTTTCCCCTGGCTGCCGGGGTGCCATGCCTGCGGTTCGGCGCGGTGGGACGCCGTCGAGGCGAGCGGCCGGGGCACCGTCTACTCCTACGTCGTGATGCACCACCCGCCCTTCCCCGCCTTCGATCCGCCGTATGCGGTGGGCCTGATCGAGCTCGCGGAGGGCGTGCGGATCGTCAGCAACGTGGTCGGAGCGGCGCCGGACGAGGTGCGCATAGGAATGCCGGTACGGCTCGAATTCCTCCGCGTGGACGACGAGTTGGAGCTTCCCGTGTTCCGGGCGGAGGCGGCCTGATGGACTTCACGCCCACCGAGGAGCAGTCGGCCGCCTCGGAGCTCGCCGCGCGGATCTTCGGCGACCTCTCGACACACGAGCGGCTCGCGGCGGCCGGTACGGGGGCGGATGCCGAGCTGTGGAAGGCGCTGTGCGGGGCCGGGCTCGTGGCGGCCGTCGAGGAGGTCGGTCTGCTCGGCCTGGTCCTCGCCCTGGAGGAGCAGGGCAGAACCACGGCCCAGGTTCCCTTCGCCGCGAGCTGCGTCTACGGGGTCCTCGCGCTCACCGCGCACGGCACGGCCGAGCAACGGGACCGGTTGCTTCCGGCCCTGCGGGACGGCGGCGCCGTGGTGACCGGCGCGTTTCCGGCCCGCCCGGGCCGCGTACGGGCAACGGGCGAGGGCGAGTTGAGCGGTGTCGTACCGCTCGTGCCGTGGCTGCGGGACGCGACGCATGTGCTGGTTCCGGACGCGGAACACGCCCTGTGGCTGGTGCGGGTCGCCGACGCGGGGGCCGAGCCGGTGGAGACGACCGCGCCCTGGTCGGCCGGCCGGCTCACGCTCGACCGCGCCCCGGCCGAGCGGGTCGGCGGCGCGGAGGCGTACGCGGACGTGCTGGCCACCGCCCGCACGGCGTTCGCCGGGCTCCAGGCCGGGGTGTGCGCGGGCTCGCTGGCCCGGGCGGTACGGCACACCACGACCCGGGAGCAGTTCGGGCGGCCGCTCTCCACCAACCAGGGCGTGCTGCTGCGGGCGGCCGACGCGCACATGGACACCGAGGCGATACGGGTCACCTCCTACGAGGCGGCCTGGCGGCGGGACGAGGGGCTGCCGTACGGGACGCACGCCCTGACGGCGGCCTGGTGGGCGTCCGAGGCGGGCACCAGGGTCGTGCACGCGGGCCAGCATCTGCACGGCGGCCTCGGCGCCGACGTGGAGCACCCCGTCCACCGCCACTTCCTCTGGGGCCGGCAGCTGGACGCGTATCTGGGCGGTGGTGCCGAACTCCTGGCAGAACTGGGTGAGTTGATCGTGGCCGAGCGAGAAGAGGGGGTGGGGGCGTGAAGGCCGGAGACGAGCTGGCGCCGTTGGAGATCCCGATCACGCGCACGCTGATCGTGGCCGGGGCGGTGGCATCCCGCGACTACCAGGACGTGCACCACGACGCGGTGCTCGCGCGGGAGAAGGGCTCGCCGGACATCTTCATGAACATCCTGACCACGAACGGTCTGGTCGGGCGGTACATCACGGACCACTTCGGTCCCGAGGCCCGGCTGAGGTCGGTGAGGATACGGCTGGGGGCACCCAACTACCCGGGCGACACCATGACGTTGACCGGCACGGTGACAGCGGTGGACGGGGAGGTCGCCGAGATACGGGTGACCGGGGCGAACGGGCTCGGCCACCACGTGACGGGCACGGTTCGGGTGGCCGTGCCGCAGCCGGCCGAGCCCGCCGAGCCGGCTGACCCCGCCGAGCCGTCCAAGGCCTCCGGCTCCTCCGGCTCCTCCGGCGTCGCCGAGGCTTCCGACGCCCCCGGGGTGGTGTCATGAGCGTGCGCGGAGTGGACTCGCTCGGTGGGCGGGCGGCGGTCGTCGGGATCGGGGCGACCGAGTTCTCCAAGGACTCGGGGCGCAGCGAGCTGAAGCTGGCGGTCGAGGCGGTGCACGCGGCGCTCGACGACGCGGGCCTCGCGCCCTCGGACGTGGACGGTCTGGTCACGTTCACGATGGACACCAACCCGGAGATCACGGTCGCGCAGGCGGCCGGCATGGGCGAGCTGTCGTTCTTCTCGCGCGTCCACTACGGGGGCGGAGCGGCCTGCGCCACCGTGCAGCAGGCCGCCCTCGCGGTCGCCACCGGGGTGGCGGAAGTGGTCGTCTGCTACCGGGCGTTCAACGAGCGCTCCGGGCGCCGGTTCGGCTCCGGGGTGCAACACCGCGAGCCGTCGGCGGAGGGGGCGGCGCTCGGCTGGTCGCTGCCGTTCGGGCTGCTCACCCCCGCGTCCTGGGTCGCCATGGCCGCCCAGCGCTATCTGCACACGTACAACCTGACACCCGAGGCGTTCGGCCATGTCGCCGTCACCGACCGCCGCCACGCCGCGACCAATCCGGCGGCCTACTTCCACGGCAAGCCGATCACCCTGGCCGACCATGCCGCGTCGCGGTGGATAGTCGAGCCGCTGCGGCTCCTGGACTGCTGCCAGGAGACCGACGGCGGCCAGGCGCTCGTGGTCACCACCGCCGAGCGGGCCAGGGACCTGCGGCAGCGCCCGGCCGTGATCACCGCGGCGGCGCAGGGCGCGGGGCGCAGACAGGAGGCGATGACCAGCTTCTACCGGGACGGGCTGGAAGGCCTCCCCGAGATGGGGGTCGTCGCACGACAGCTGTGGCGGACGTCCGGCCTCGGCCCCGCCGACATCGACGTGGCGATCCTGTACGACCACTTCACGCCATTCGTGCTGATGCAGTTGGAGGAGTTCGGCTTCTGCGGGCCCGGAGAGGCGGCCGACTTCGTGGCGGCGGACGCGCTGCCGCTGAACACTCACGGGGGCCAGTTGGGGGAGGCGTACCTGCACGGGATGAACGGCATAGCCGAGGCGGTCCGCCAGCTCCGGGGCACCTCGGTGAACCAGACGCCCGACGCCGCCCACGTCCTGGTCACGGCCGGAACGGGGGTGCCCACGTCGGGGCTCGTCCTGGGGCGGGACGGGGACGGCTGAGGGTGCGTCAGGGGAAGGCGCGTCAGCGGCGCGATCGCCGGGAGTCGCGGCGATCGGCTCCGCCGACTGGGCGCCCCTGACTGAAGGGCCATCAGCCGAGGCCGACCGCGCATGGGTTGGGCGGCCGTCCGGCGGTACGGCGCTGGGGCGGACGGCTGATCCTGCACCCGTACGGCCGAGGGGCCGGGCCGAGCGGTGGCCGGTCGGGGTGGGCGGCCGTTCACTCGGGCCATGCGCCGCCTCGAGCTGACCCGACGCCTCAAGCCGACCTGCCACCCCAAGCCCACCCGTCACCCCAAGCCCACCCGTCGCCTCATGCCGACCCGCCGCCCCGAACTGCCCCGCCGCCCCGAACCGTTCCGCAGCCTCAAGCGGGCTCTCGCCGCCTTCGCCACCGCCGTGCTCGCCCTCGTCACCCTCCTCGCCCCGCCCGCCGGCGCGGACGGGGGGTGGGACGAGCGGGAGGCGGTGTCCCAGGGGAACTTCCAGGGCACCGCCTTCGACACCTGCAACACGCCCTCGCTGGCCGCGATGCGGGCCTGGCGGGGCTCGTCGTCGTACCGGGGCGTCGGCGTCTACTACGCGGGGCGCGGCCGGCACTGTCTGAACCAGCCGAACCTGACCAAGAGCTGGGTGAGCCAGGTGCACCGGATGGGCTGGCAGGTCCTGCCGGTGTTCGTCGGCTCGCAGTCGCCGTGCGTGTACGCCGCGAACAAGAAGGGCGTGCGGATCGGCAACCAGCCCGCGAAGCAGGGCCGGTCCGAGGCCGGGGAGGCGGTGCAGCACGCCCGGGCCCTCGGGATCCTGGACGGCAGCGCGCTCTACCTCGACCTGGAGGCGTACAACGTGGGCAACGCCTCCTGCGCCAGGACCACGCTCGACTTCGTGCGAGCCTGGAACAAGGAAGTGCGGGCGCGCGGTTACGTGCCCGGGTTCTACAGCAGTGCCGATTCCGGGGTGCGGCAGATCGAGCAGGCCCGGGTCGCGGGGAAGAGCGACCTTCCGGCGGCGATCTGGTTCGCCCGCTGGCACACCGGCCCCGCCCTGTACCAGGAGGCCGCGCTGCACAAGGACGCCTGGCAGCACCGGCGCATCCACCAGTACGCGGGGGACGTCGCCGAGACGCACGGCGGATACCGTCTGTCGGTGGACCGCAACCAGGTCGACGCACCGGTCGCACGCATTGGCTGACCCGGAGCAGAGCCGGTCGCACGCATTGGCCGACCCGGGCCGGTGGCGGTCGACCGGGCGGGGGCTGAACCCTGAGGGCCGGGGATGCGTCTCCACCTTCAGGAGGTGTGGCCACCCCTACCCCTACAACCTGAGGCGGACATCGCTTCGGGACCTGGGGCCGATCCCCGGGGGTCTCGGCGCTCATAGCGTGGAGACATGACAACGCCCGTCTGCACCAGCGCCTCCCGAGTGGCGACGCCCTATCACGCGTACTCGTCGTTCTCGTCGTACGTCCGCGCCAGGGGCCCCGTGCTGCTGCGCACCGCGCGCTCGCTGACCGCGAACGCGAGCGATGCGGAGGACCTGCTGCAGACGGCCCTGACCAAGACGTATGTCGCCTGGGACCGGATCGAGGACCACCGGGCGCTCGACGGCTATGTGCGCCGCGCGCTGCTCAACACCCGCACCTCGCAGTGGCGCAAGCGCAAGGTCGACGAGTTCGCCTGCGACGAGCTGCCCGAGCCCGAGATCGTGCCGGGTCCCGACCCGGCCGATCAGCAGGTGCTGCACGACGCGATGTGGCGGGCGGTCATGAAGCTCCCCGACCGCCAGCGCGCCATGGTCGTCCTCAGGTATTACGAGGACCTGAGCGAGGCCCAGACCGCCGAGGTGCTCGGCGTCTCGGTCGGCACGGTCAAGAGCGCGGTGTCGCGCGCGCTCGGCAAGCTCCGCGAGGACCCGGAGCTGGAGCCCATACGGTGACGGGCGGTGACCGCCGGGGCGACGGAAAGCGTTCCGGGTCCGCGTATCCGCAGGTAACTTCGCGGAACCACGGCTGAAACTACTCCCGGGTAGTGACATACCGCGCGGTACGTGAGCAGAATCGGCAGACCATTGTCGCCAGAGAGCGCACCGAGCGGCGCTCACCGGGAGGACGCCGTGCTGAGCACCATGCAGGACGTACCGCTGCTGATCTCGCGGATCCTGACCCACGGGTCGACGATCCACGGCAAGTCCCAGGTCACGACCTGGACCGGCGAGGCCGAGCCGCAGCGCCGCAGCTTCGCCGAGATCGGCGCCCGGGCCGCCCAGCTGGCCCACGCCCTGCGCGAGCTCGGCGTCGAGGACGGCCAGGCTACGGGCACCCTGATGTGGAACAACGCGGAGCACGTCGAGGCGTACCTCGCGATCCCGTCCATGGGCGCCGTGCTGCACACCCTCAACCTGCGCCTTCCGGCGGAGCAGTTGATCTGGATCGTCAATCACGCCGCCGACCGGGTGGTGATCGTCAACGGATCGCTGCTGCCGCTGCTCGCCCCGCTGCTCCCCCATCTGCCGACGCTCGAACACCTCGTCGTGTCCGGCCCCGGCGACCGGACCGTGCTCGAGGACATCGACGGCGCGGGCCCGCAGGTGCACGAGTACGAGGAGCTCCTCGCCGGGCGGCCGACCACGTACGACTGGCCGCGGCTCGACGAACGCAACGCCGCCGCCATGTGTTACACCTCCGGCACCACGGGCGACCCCAAGGGCGTCGTCTACTCCCACCGTTCGATCTATCTGCACTCCATGCAGGTCAACATGGCCGAGTCGATGGGGCTCACCGACCAGGACACGACGCTGGTCGTGGTGCCGCAGTTCCATGTGAACGCCTGGGGCCTGCCGCACGCCACCTTCATGGCCGGCGTCAGCATGCTGATGCCCGACCGCTTCCTGCAGCCCGCGCCGCTCGCCGACATGATCGAGCGCGAGAAGCCGACGCACGCGGCGGCCGTCCCCACCATCTGGCAGGGCCTGCTCGCGGAGGTCACCGCCCGCCCCCGCGACCTCACGTCGATGCGCAGGGTCACGATCGGCGGCGCGGCCTGCCCGCCCTCGCTGATGGAGGCGTACGACAAGCTCGGTGTGCGGCTCTGCCACGCCTGGGGCATGACGGAGACGTCACCCCTTGGCACCATGTCCAATCCGCCCGCCGGGCTCACCGCCGAGGAGGAGTGGCCGTACCGCATCACCCAGGGCCGCTTCCCCGCCGGGGTCGAGGCGCGGCTCGCGGGCCCGGGCGGCGCGTTCCTGCCCTGGGACGGGCAGTCGGCGGGCGAGCTGGAGGTGCGGGGCCCGTGGATCGCGGGCGCGTACTTCGGCGGCGCGGGTGGCGACGACTTCCGCCCGGCGGACAAGTTCAGCCCGGACGGCTGGCTGCGCACCGGTGACGTCGGCGTCATCAGCCCGGACGGCTATCTGACGCTGACCGACCGCGCCAAGGACGTCATCAAGTCCGGCGGCGAGTGGATCTCCAGTCAGGAGCTGGAGAACGCGTTGATGGCGCACCCCGAGGTCGTCGAGGCGGCCGTCGTCGCCGTCCCGGACGACAAGTGGGGCGAACGCCCGCTCGCGACCGTGGTGTTGAAGCCGGGTGCCACCGCCGACTACGCCGCCCTGAAGGCCTTCCTCGCCGAGAAGATCGCCAAGTGGCAGCTCCCGGAGCGCTGGGCGCTGATCGAGGCGGTGCCGAAGACGAGCGTCGGCAAGTTCGACAAGAAGGTCATCCGCAGGCAGTACGCGGACGGCGAGCTGGAGGTGACGGAACTGCGCTAGCCCCGGCGTCGGCCGAAGCCCCGGCCGGTCCCCGGGCCCGACTGCCGGGTCCCCGGGCCCGACTTCCGGGTCCGGCCCCCGGCCCCCGCTAGCCGTGCAGCCAGCGGCGCAGCAGGCGGCTCATGTTCGGCATGGCCACGTACGTCATGAGCATGCTGAACAGGACCGTGAACACGGCCGTCCGCGGCACCAGCGGGAGGCCGGCCACATAAGGGCCGAGCGCCGCGTTGCCCACGAGCGAGATCGGGAAGATGGCGAGGCCCGAGCTGATCGCCATCTTCCAGCGGGGCGGCGCGGACCGGGTCTCGCCGGGCTTGGCGAACCAGGTCTCCATGCCGGTCAGTTCGCGCCGGGCGATCTCGGTGTGGTGATGGCCCGTGCAGTTCGCGAAGAAGAGGGCGCGCTCGGCGGAGCCCTGCCAGCGATCCAGGGCGGCGGAGTCGCGGAAGCGGTGGACCAGGAACCAGGGCGCCCCGGGCGCCGACGGCCGGAAGAACCCGTGCCCGAGGTGCCCGGGGAAGGCGGCCGCGGCGGCCAGGATGTCCCGCGCCCACCCCTCGAACGACTCCTCGTACCCCTCCTCGACCTGCCGGGCGATCAACAGGGTCACCTCGCCGTTGTCGGCGGGGACGGTGGCGTGTTCCTGACGTATGGCGGAGCTCGTGGGGGCCACGGGCCTCTCCTCGCGGTTCGTACGGTGTCGCGCGCCGCGTCAGCCTACGCACGCGGTCGGCGCGCGCCGTCACCACGTCGGCCGGCACCGCCACTGGGCTGCCCGCGTCGACACCCGCGTCGCGGGCGGCGTCACCGCATCGCGCGAGTCGTCACCGGGTGATGCGACCCTCGCCCTCCCCGGGAGGCTCCCGGCTCCCTCGACTTCCGGTACCCGCCGAGGGCCCCGGGCTCCCCCAACTGCCCGCAGGAATCTCCTAGTTGGTGCCGATCTTGGCCAGCAGGTCCACAATGCGGCCCTGTACCTCGCCGCTGGTGGACCGTTCCGCCAGGAACAGGACCGTCTCGCCGGACGTGAGCTTCGGGAGCTCCGCCTGGTTGATGCCGGCCGAGGTGTAGACGACCAGCGGGGTGTGGTTCAACTGCCCGTTGGCGCGCAGCCAGTCGACGATTCCGGCGCGTCGGCGGCGTACCTGCATGAGGTCCATCACGACCAGGTTCGGCCGCATCTGGGCGGCCAGGGTGACCGCCTCGGAGTCGGTGGCGGCGCGGGCGACCTGCATGCCGCGCCGCTCCAGGGTCGCGGTGAGGGCGAGCGCGATCTCCTCGTGCTCCTCGATCAGGAGCACCCGGGACGGGTGCTGCTCGCTGTCGCGCGGCGCGAGCGCCTTGAGCAGTACGGCCGGGTCGGCGCCGTACGCCGCCTCCCGCGTGGCCTGCCCGAGCCCCGCCGTGACCAGCACGGGAACCTCGGCCGCGACCGCCGCCTGGCGCAGCGACTGGAGCGCGGTACGGGTGATCGGGCCGGTCAGCGGGTCGACGAACAGCGCGGCGGGGAACGCGGCGATCTGCGCGTCGACCTCCTCGCGGGAGTGCACGACCACGGGCCGGTAGCCGCGTTCGCTCAACGCCTGCTGGGTGGAGACGTCGGGCGCGGGCCACACGAGGAGACGGCGCGGGTTGTCGAGCGGCTCGGGCGGCAGCTCGTCGTCGACCGGCTGCGGCTGCGGCCGGTTGGCCACCTCCACGGCGCCGCCGGGCCCGTCCAGCGGCTCGGGTCCCTCGGCGCCCTCGTCGGGCGCGCCGATCGCATAGGCGCGGCCCTGGCCCTCCGAGGGGGGCGAAGGCAGCACCGGGTGCGGCCGGGCGGCCGGCTCGGCGGGCCGCTCCACGCCTTCCGGAGGCGTGCCGAGCTTGCGCCGCCGCCCGGAGCCGAGCGAACCGCCGGTGGCCTGGGCCACCTGGGCCTGCGTCTGGCTGAGCGGCACGCCCTGCCCGAGCGCCCGCACGCTGAACGCCCGGCCCTGGGTGTCACCGACGGCCGGGATCCCGCCGGGCGGCGTCTCGGCGGGCAGCGGCTGCCGGGCGGGCTTGGGGGCGGCCTGGCCCTGGCTCTGGTTGGGGGGCGGTACGAGACCGGGGCCGCCCGGCCTCGGCACCGCGCGGGCCGCCCACTCGGGCTGCTCGGCGGGGTGTGCCTTGGGCGGGGTGTGATCGGCCAGGGGGTCGCTGGGGGCGGGGTTGCCCCGGGCCTGACCGTTCGCCGGGCCGGTTGCCGGACCGTTCGCCGGGCCGGTTGCCGGGCCGGTGGTCGGGACGTTCGCCGGGCCGGGCACGCTCGGGTTGATGGGCCCGGGGTCGGCGGGGTTGGGGATGGGGTTGGCGCCCGTGGGGCCGCCTGCGGCAAGGGAGTTGGGGGCTACGGGGTTGCTACTCGGAGGGCCGGAAGGGGCGGCCTCGGTGGGGCCGACGCCCACGGGGGCGGCGCCTGTGGTGCCCTCACCCATGGAGCCGGCACCCACGGGGGCTGTGCCTGTGACGCCCTCGCCCATGTGCTCGGCACCCATGGGCTTGGCACCCACAGGCCCGGCACCCATAGACCCGGCACTCGTATCGCCGGCACCCATGTGCCCCGCACCCATGGGCCGAGCACCCGTGGGCCCAACACCCATGTGGCCGACGCCCGTTGACCCGGCGTCCGTCGAATCCGCCGCCCCCATCGGAGCAGCCGCAGCCGCAGCCGCAGCGGCCGAACGGGCGGAGTGCCCGGAGTCGGGGCGGCCCGGAGCGGGTGCCTGGACGGCGCCCGGGGCCGGTGGCGCGGGATGCGGCGCGCGGTCGGCGTCGGCGGGCGGCAGCGCGAACGCGGTCCGCACCGAGCCCTCCTGGCCACTGGCGGCGCCGCCGGCGTTGCTCGCGGCCGGGGCCGAGCCCAGGGCGCGCCGCGCTCGGCGTCCGGTCGGCTCGGCGGTGTTCGCGGCCATGTTCGCGGCGGCGTTCGCGGCGGCGTTCTCGGCGGGAGCGGAGGTGGCCGGCGCATCGGCGCCCGCCGGCGCGGGCAGCGCCCGGCGGGCACGGCGCCCGGTCGCCTCCGTGGGGACGCCCTGCGGCGGCACGGTCTCGCCCAGCGCGGCCCGGCCCATGCCGGACGACTCGCGAGCGCTCTCCGCGCCGGTGACGACGGACCCGACAGACCCGCCGGGACCCACGGACCCGCCGGACCCCAGAGGCCCACCGGCCCCCTCCGCGGCGGCCTGCTCGGCAGGGCTGGGACGCCCACGGCGCCGCCCGGACCCGGAGGGCCCGCCCTCGGCGAACCCGCCGTCGGCGGCCTCGGCGCCCCCGGAGTTCTGCTGGGCCGGAATCCGGGCTCGATCACCGTCCGGGCCGGCCTCGGCCTCCCCGTCACCGGAGCCCGGACCAGCACCCGCACCAGCACCGGCGGCCGTCCCGGAAGCGGAACCCGACGCGGCCCCGGAAGCCGACCCCGACCCGGACCCGGACGGCGCGTCAACACGCGCTCTCCGGCGTCCTGTTGGGGACTTCTCCTCGTTGACCGGGCTCTCCAGGAACGCGTCCATCGACGCCCGCCGCCCGCGCCTGCGCCCGCCGCCGTCCTGCTGGGCGGGCAGCAGCGCCTCGTCGGGCTGCGGGGCCACGGGCGCCTCGACCGTTCCGGCCCCGGCGCCGAGCGGCACTTCGAGTACGTACGCCGAGCCGCTCATGCCCGGCACGGCGACGGTCTGCAGCACACCGCCGTGCGCCTTCACGATGCCGCGCACGATCGGCGCGTGGACGGGGTCGCCGCCCGCGTAGGGCCCGCGCACCTCGATGCGTACGACCTCACCGCGTACCGCCGCCGCGACGACGACGGTGGAGTCCATGTAGCCACCGGCGCCGACCGGCGCCTTGCCCGTGGCGTCCACCCCGGCGACGTCCGCGATGAGGTGTGCGAGGGCGGTGGCCAGGCGCGGCGCGTCGACCTCGGCCTCGATGGGCGGGGTGTGCACGGCGAACTGGGCGCGCCCGGGACCGATCAGCTCGACGGCGCCGTCGACACCGGCGCCGACGACCGAATCGACGAGCACCTTGGCCTTCTTGAGCTCCTCGCTGCCCGCGTCGAGCCGCTGGTAGCCGAGGACGTTGTCGACGAGCGTGGTGATGCGGGAGTACCCGGCGGCGAGGTGGTGCAGGACCTGGTTGGCCTCGGGCCACAGCTGGCCCGCGTCGTCGGCGGCGAGCGCGGAGAGCTCCTGGCGCAGCTCGTCGATCGGCCCGCGCAGCGAACCGGCGAGCACCGAGAGGAGCTGCTGGTGCCGGGCGGCGAGCGCGTCGTAGCGCTTGGTCTCGCGTTCCAGGACCTCGGCGTGCTTGGCGGCCTGCTCCTCGTAGGGGCGGCGGTCGGTGAACGTCATCACCGCGCCGACGAGCAGATCGCCGTCGCGCACCGGCGCGGTGGTCAGGTCGACCGGCACCTTGGCGCCGGACTTCGTCCAGATGACCTGCCCGCGCACCCGGTGCTTGCGCCCGGACTTGAGGGTGTCGGCGAGCGGGCTGCCCTCGTACGGGAACGGTTCGCCGTCCTCGCGCGAGTGCAGCACCAGCGGGTGCAGCTCGCGCCCGCCGAGGTCGCTGGCCCGGTAGCCGAGGATCTGCGCGGCCGCCGGGTTGACGAGGACGACCCGGCCGTCGGTGTCGGTGCCGACCACGCCCTCGGCCGCGGCGCGCAGGATCATCTCGGTCTGGCGCTGCGAACGGGCGAGCTCCGCCTCGGTGTCGACGGTGCCGGACAGGTCCCGCACGACGAGCATGAGGAGTTCGTCGCCCGAGTACGAGCCGGGTCCGCCGCCGCTTCCGTAGGAGGCGTACGCGTCCCGCCCGTCCTCCAGGTTGGCGCTGGTCACCTCGACCGGGAACTCGGTGCCGTCGGTGCGGCGCGCGACCATCCGGGTCGGCTTGGTGCGGCCCTGCTCGTCCTCGCTCTCGGGCCGGCGCATGGAGCCGGGGATGAGCTTGGAGTCGAAGGTGGGCAGCAGATCGAGAACTCCCCGCCCCACGAGCCCCGTACCGGGCGCCTCCAGCATCTCCAGCGCGACGGTGTTGGCGTTGACCACCGTGCCGTTGCAGTTGACGAGCAGGAGCCCGTCCGGAAGGGCGTCAAGTATGGCTGCGAGGCGAGCAGCGCCTCGGGATGGCCTGCTGCTCACGACGACGCTTCCTCCCTGAACCACTGCACCTTGCGGCCTGTCACTGGGAGGGAGTCTAAAGGCTGGGGATGTGCGAGCGACGGCGGATGAGGGGGAGCTCTCACCAAGGTTGTGTGACTACGCCGTATGAGTGAAGGGCGTACGGGGTGCCCTACCTGCCGCTCGGCAGCACCGGGACCAGGTTGTCCCACCGCGAGATTTCGCATCCGTTGGCACGGCTGTACGTCGCGTCGACGGGCCGCCCGGCCCAGCTGCCGGTGATGTGCGCGGTGGCGGAGCCGCCGAAGATGAACGTGCACATCTGGTCCTTGGGCACCGGCGCGAAGGGGTCCTTGCCCCAGGTCGTCACCGAGTCCAGCTTGTCGCAGGCCTGCTGTGCACGCGGGTGGCTGCCGGCCGCCGGGTGGCACTCCAGGGTGTACGTCCCCTCGACGCCCGGGGCGCCCTCGACGGTGACGGTGAGCCGGTCCTCGGTCTGCCCGCCGCCGAGCAGCGGCAGCGGAACGGGCAGGGGGCCGGCCAGGGCGGTGGGCGCGGCGGCGAGCGCGGTGAGGGAGGCGGCGGCGGTGACGGCGAAGCGACGCAGCATGAGTCTCGTGTCTCCAGGCGTTCGGACGAAGTGTTCGGCGGACTGATCGGCGGACTGTTCGGCGGACTTTCGGTCTCCCGGTGTCTTCCGAGGTCTAACGCGCGTCAACGCCCGGCGTTGCGCCGCACGAACGGCTTTGCCCTGGCGCCCACCTGCCTAGTACCGTGGGGGGCGATTGGTGACAGCCCGCAAGGCTGTGTCATCATCTGCACGCACCACTCGCACACGCGACGGTGTGCTGGAGGCGTCGCCTAGTCCGGTCTATGGCGCCGCACTGCTAATGCGGTTTGGGTCTTAAAGCCCATCGAGGGTTCAAATCCCTCCGCCTCCGCCAGCACCACCCGAAGCCCCGGCCCCACGGCCGGGGCTTCGCCCGTTCCCGGCCCCGCGCAACCCGCCATCCGGCCCAGCGTCCACCCCGCCCCCGCGCCCGCCGCGCCGCCCCCGGTTCGCTCACACAGAGACATTTCCGCAGGTCAGAGCCGGTCCGGCTAATGGATTTCGCGTCACGGCGCAGGTCATGTAATGTTGTTCTCGCAACGCCGACGGGGCAGAAAAAACCCCGGAAGCACAAGCACTCGTAGCTTAACGGATAGAGCATCTGACTACGGATCAGAAGGTTGCAGGTTCGAATCCTGCCGAGTGCACAGCAAGGCAGAGGCCCTCAGGAGAAATCCTGAGGGCCTCTGTCGTATGTCGTGGCGACGGTGACGACAGTGGTGAGCGAGGCGGTCCGGGGCCCGGATCGCACCCGGTGTTGTCAGTGGTGGGGGGTAGCTTCGAAGCGTGGCTGGGTTGTGGCGGTGTGTGGGGGTTCGGTGGGGTGAGGGTGGGGCGCGGCTTCGGTGGGAGGAGGGGCGTAGCAGTGCGTTGGAGTACGGGCGGGTCGTGGCGTTCCGGGTGGTGGGGGCGCGGAGCTGTGTGGGGGCGCGGGGGAATCCCTGTCCGGTGGGGGCGCCGGTGCCGGGGCGCGGTACGCAGGCGCGGTGTTCCGAGTGCGCTCGGCTCGACCGGGCTCATTCCGTCGCCGCCGATACGTATCTCGACGATCCGCGCACCTATCGGGTCTACCTCGCCTGGTTCGGGAGCGGGCTGCTCAAGGTGGGGATCACCGCCGAGGAGCGCGGGTCGGCCCGGTTGCTCGAACAGGGGGCCGTGGCGTTCTGCTGGCTCGGGCGCGGGCCCCTGATGGCGGCCCGGCGCTGTGAGGAGCTGCTCAGGGCGGCCCTCGGGGTGCCGGACCGGATTCCGTACGCCGAGAAGCGCGCGGTGCGGGCGCGGCTGCCCGGGGCCGAGGAGCGGGCGGCCGAGGTGGCGGGGCTGTATGCGCGGGCCGTCGCGCTGCCCGGATGGCCGGAGTCGTTGGAGCGGGTGGAGGGTCAAGTCGTCGATCACGGGCGCCAGTTCGGGCTCGATGGGTTGCCGGACGCCGCCGGCGTGGTTGCCGAGCTCGTGGACCAAGGGGTCGTCAGCGGGCGGCTGCTCGCGGCCGCCGGGCCCGATCTGCATCTGGACGCGGGGGCCGCGCGGGGTGTCCTCGTGCTGGATACGCGGCTCATGAGCGGGTGGGGGCTCGCCGCCCTCGGGCCCGACGAGCCCGCGTCCTTCACCGTTCCGGTGCGGGCGGTGCCCAAGGAGGAGGGCACGCAGGATTCGTTGTTCTGAGGGAGCGTGGGGACCACGGGGGTGGACAGGGCGGGGGCGGTCGGCCGAGGGTGAGGGCACGAGCGATCACGCCGGGCGCCGGGGTGCCCGCGATGCCGGCGCCGGGCGGGAGGAACGGTCTTGAGCGGGAGCGGGAGCGGGAGCGGTGAAGGCGGGGCGGTCCGGGCGTTTTGGGGGCGGCTCGGGGTCCCCGGGCTCGTCGACGTCCACACGCATTTCATGCCGGAGCGGGTGCTCGCCAAGGTGTGGGAGTACTTCGACTCCGCCGGGGAGCTGGTGGGCGGGGTCGAGTGGCCCATCACCTATCGGGAGGAGGAGGCCGAGCGGGTGCGGCTGCTCCGGGAGGAGTTCGGGGTGCTCGCCTTCACCTCGATGATCTACCCGCACAAGCCCGGGATGGCCGAGTGGCTCAACGGGTGGAGCGTCGGGTTCGCCGGCCGGACCCCGGGCTGTCTGCACACCTCCACGTTCTTTCCGGAGCCGGGCGTCGAGGGATATGTGCGGGACGCGCTCGACGCCGGCGCCCGGATCTTCAAGTCCCATGTACAGGTGGGGAGTTACGACCCGGCGGATCCGTTGCTCGACCCCGTCTGGGGGCTGCTCGCCGAGGCCGGGGTGCCGGTCGTCACGCACTGCGGGTCCGGGCCCGCGCCCGGGAAGTACACCGGTCCGGGGCCGGTCGGGCGGGTGCTCGCGCGCCATCCCCGGCTGCGGCTGATCGTCGCGCACATGGGGATGCCGGAGTACGCCGACTTCCTCGACCTCGCCGAGACGTACGGGGAGGTCAGGCTCGACACGACGATGGCGTTCACCGACTTCAGCGAGCGGACCGCGCCGTTCCCCGTGCGGGAGCTGGGGCGGCTGCGGGATCTGGGTGAGCGCGTACTGTTCGGCTCCGACTTCCCCAACATCCCGTACCCCTATCTCCATCAGCTTCAGGCGCTGGAGCGGCTCGGGCTCGGGGACGAGTGGCTGCGTGCCGTCTGCCATGACAATGCCGCTCGCCTCTTCGGGCTGCCGGACGCGAGCCCCGCGCCCGGCCCCGCGCCCGGCTCCGCGCCCGGCCCCGCGCCCGGCCCCGCGGGCTGAGCCGCGCACTTTCTCAGGCAAATCACAGGATCGGGCAAGGATGTTCTCACGGCCCCCTCACAGGGTGGGGCCATGACCGTTACCTCCTCGCCCCAGGGGCGGACCGAAATGCTGCGGCCGGACGGCAGCCCCGTGCGGGTGCTCGTCGTGGACGACGAGGCGCCGCTCAGCGAACTGCTCTCCATGGCGCTGCGCTACGAAGGCTGGGAAGTGCGCAGTGCCGGTGACGGGGCCGGGGCGGTGCGCGACGCCCGGGACTTCCGGCCGGACGCCGTGGTCCTCGACATCATGCTGCCCGACATGGACGGCCTCGCCGTCCTCGGGCGGCTGCGCCGCGAACTGCCCGACGTGCCGGTGCTGTTCCTCACCGCCAAGGACTCCGTGGAGGACCGGATCGCCGGGCTCACGGCGGGCGGCGACGACTACGTCACCAAGCCGTTCAGCCTGGAGGAGGTCGTGGCACGGCTGCGCGGCCTCATCCGCCGCTCCGGCACGGCCGCCCTGCGCAGCGAGTCCGTGCTCGCCGTCGGCGACCTCACGCTCGACGAGGACAGCCACGACGTGACCCGGGGCGGGGTCAACATCCACCTCACCGCGACCGAGTTCGAGCTGCTGCGCTTCCTGATGCGCAACCCGCGCCGGGTGCTCAGCAAGGCGCAGATCCTCGACCGGGTCTGGTCGTACGACTTCGGCGGGCAGGCCAACGTCGTCGAGCTCTACATCTCCTATCTGCGGCGGAAGATCGACGCCGGGCGCACCCCGATGATCCACACCCGGCGCGGCGCGGGATATCTGATCAAGCCCGGGGAGTAGACCGCGTGGGCAGGATCCGGCGGCCCTGGTCGCTGCGCACCCGGCTCGTGGTGTCGGCGGTCATGCTGCTCGCCGTGGTGGGTGCCGTCATCGGTACGGTGACCGTCCTCGCGATGGGCGCCAACCTCCAGGGCCAGCTGGACAACCAGCTGCGCGCCGGACTGCCCCTGCGCGCGATGGGTCACGCGGCCCAAGAGCAGCAGCAAGGACAGGGACAGCAGCAAGGACAGGGGCAGGGGCAGCGGCCGTCGGACGGCGACCGGCTCGACTTCATCGTCGGCAGGCCCGGACAGCCGCTGTCCACGGTCGGCGCGGGCGTCGCGGCCGACGGCTCGCTCACCGGGCTGCGCAGCACCCAGCCGGAACGCGAGGGCGAGAGCCGCACCGGGACGCTGTCCGCGGGGCAGACCGAGGCGCTGGCCGCCGTCCCCCAGGACGGCCGCGTGCACTCCGTCACGATCCCCGGCCTCGGTGACTACCGCGCCCTGTGGGACCCGGACCGTGCCATCGTGCTCGGCTTTCCCACCGACAAGCTCGACGCCACCGTCAACACCCTTGTAGTCGTGGTCATTTGCGTGACCGCGGCCGGGCTCGTCGCCGCAGGGATCGCGGGCGCGGCCATCGTCGGGGTGGCCCTGCGGCCGCTGCGCCGGGTCGCGGCCACCGCCACCCGGGTCTCCGAACTCCCCCTGCACAGCGGCGAGGTGGCGCTGCACGAGCGGGTGCCGGGGGCCGAGGCGGATGCCAGGACCGAGGTCGGCCAGGTGGGCGCGGCACTCAACCGGATGCTGGACCACGTCCACGAGGCGCTCAGCGCTCGGCAGGAGAGCGAGACGCGGGTGCGGCAGTTCGTCGCCGACGCCAGCCATGAGCTGAGGACGCCGCTCGCCTCCATCCGGGGCTACGCCGAGCTGACCCGGCGCGGCCGCGAGGACGTCGGGCCCGACACCCGGCACTCGCTCGGCCGCATCGAGTCGGAGGCGGCGCGCATGACCGGCCTGGTCGAGGACCTGCTACTGCTCGCGCGCCTCGACGCCGGACGGCCGCTCTCGTACGAGAGCACCGATCTCTCGGCGCTTGTGGTGGACGTCGTCGGGGACGCGCACGCCGCCGGGCAGGGCCACACCTGGCGGCTCGAACTTCCGCCGGAGCCGGTCGCCGTGCGCGGGGACCGGGGGCGGCTCCAGCAGGTCCTGGTCAACCTGCTCGCCAACGCCCGTACGCACACTCCGCCGGGGACGACCGTCACCGCCCGGGTCGAGCCGCGCGGGCCCGAGGTCGCCGTCGAGATCGAGGACACCGGCCCCGGCATCCCGCCCGAGCTGCTGCCGCACGTCTTCGAACGGTTCGCGCGCGGGGACGCGTCCCGCTCCCGCAACGCCGGTTCCACCGGGCTGGGCCTGGCCATCGTGCAGGCCGTCGTCACCGCGCACGGCGGGCGGGTGGGCGTACGGAGTGGGCCCGGGCGCACGGTGTTCGAGGTCCTCCTGCCGGCGCGGGACCATGCCCCGGACGCCCGCCCCGGGCGGGACCCGGACGACCCCCGCCCGGCGCGGAACCCGGGCAGCCGTCCCGCGCGAGCCGCGCTGCCGCCCCGCACCTCACAGGCTGAGCACAGGCCGACCACACAGGTGTGACAGCGCGGCTCGCGAGGGTCGGCGTATGCCAACCGAACCCTCTGCCGCGACCGCGTCCCACGCCGCGCCCCACGCGGCGACCCCGGTACACCAGGTACACCAGGCAGACCAGGCAGACCAGATACATCCGGCACATCCGGCACATCCCGCGCATCCCGTGGCGCTTCCGGCCCGTCGGCATCTGCCGGTCCAGCCGGCCGGCGCTCCCGTCCTCGATGTGACGATCCCCGTCCACAACGAGGAGCGGGACCTGGAGCGGTGTGTGCGGCGGCTGCACGAGCACCTCGCGCGGACCTTTCCGTACGGTTTCCGGATCACGGTCGCCGACAACGCGAGTACGGACTCGACTCCCGTCATTTCCAGGAGACTTGAGCGGGAGATGCCGCAGGTGCGGGCCTTCCGTCTTGAGGAGAAGGGGCGCGGGCGGGCACTGCGGACGGTGTGGTCGGCCTCGGACGCGCCGGTGCTCGCGTACATGGACGTGGACCTGTCCACCGACCTCAACGCGCTGCTCCCGCTGGTCGCGCCGCTCATCTCGGGGCACTCCGACCTCGCGATCGGCTCGCGCCTCGCGCGTTCCTCGCGGGTGGTGCGGGGCGCCAAGCGGGAGTTCATCTCGCGTACGTACAACCTGATCCTGCGCGGTTCGCTCGCGGCGCGGTTCTCGGACGCCCAGTGCGGATTCAAGGCGATCCGGCGCGATGTGGCGCAGCGGCTGCTGCCGATGGTCGAGGACACCGGGTGGTTCTTCGACACCGAGATGCTGGTGCTCGCCGAGCGGGCCGGGCTCCGCATCCACGAGGTGCCGGTGGACTGGGTCGACGACCCGGCCAGCACCGTGCACATCGTCAGCACGGCGATGGACGACCTGAAGGGCGTGTGGCGGATCGGGCGGGCGCTCGCCGTCGGGGCGCTGCCGCTGGACCGGCTCTCGCGGCCGTTCGGCGACGACCCCAGGGACCGGCAGCTCAGCGGGGTGCCCGGCGGGCTCGCCCGGCAGCTCGTCGGGTTCTGCGTGATCGGCGCGCTCTCCACCCTCTTCTACCTCGCCCTGTACTCGCTCTCGCGCACCGTCATGGGTCCCCAACTCGCCAACGCGGTGGCCCTGTTGGTGTCGGCCGTCGCCAACACCTCGGCCAACCGGCGGCTCACCTTCGGGGTGCGCGGCCGGGACCGGGCGATGCGCCACCAGGCGCAGGGACTCGTGGTGTTCGCCATCGGGCTCGCCCTGACCAGCGGCTCGCTCGCGGCGCTCGACGCGGCCAGTGCCGATGCCGCGCACTCCACCGAGGTGGCCGTCCTGCTCGCGGCGAACCTCGCGGCCACGGTGCTGCGCTTCCTGCTGTTCCGCGCCTGGGTGTTCCCCGACCGCGCGGACCCCGTACCCGCGACCGATGCCACCCCGCGCCCCGCGAGCACCCCGCACCCCACGGACCTCGCGGCCACCCCACCCCACACCGACCTCGCGGCCACCCCGCACCACGCCGACCCGAAGGGCGACGCACGATGACCACGACCTCCCCCCTGGCCGATCCGCGCGAGGGGGTCGCGGCGGCCGGAACCCGGGCCGCCCGGAACCGGCTGTGGCGCGGCCGCCCCGACGACCCTGCCTGGGCGCGGCCCGCGCTCCTCGCGCTGCTCGCCGTCACCTGCGCCGCCTACCTGTGGAACCTCAGCGCCTCCGGGTACGCGAACTCCTTCTACTCGGCGGCCGTCCAGGCGGGCAGCCAGAGCTGGAAGGCGTTCTTCTTCGGCTCGCTCGACGCGGCCAACGCGATCACCGTCGACAAGCCCCCGGCCGCGCTGTGGCCGATGGCCCTTTCGGTACGCCTCTTCGGCCTCGGCTCCTGGCAGATCCTGCTGCCGCAGGTGCTGATGGGCGTGGGCACGGTCGCCGTCCTGTACGCGGCCGTGCGGCGCCGGTTCAGTCCGGCGGCGGGGCTGATCTCCGGCGCGGTGCTCGCCCTGACGCCGGTCGCGGCGCTGATGTTCCGCTTCAACAACCCGGACGCGCTGCTGGCGCTCCTGATGACGGTCACCGTGTACTGCGTGCTGCGCGCCCTGGAGGACGCCCGCACCAAGTGGCTGGTGTGGGCCGGGGTCGCGATCGGCTTCGCGTTCCTGACCAAGACCCTGCAGGCCTTCCTGATCCTGCCACCGCTCGCGCTCCTGTACGCGGTGTGCGCGCCCACCTCGGTACGCCGTCGGCTCGGCCAACTCTCCCTGGCAACCGGGGTTTTGATCGTGTCGGGCGGCTGGTGGGTGGCGGCCGTCGAGCTGTGGCCCAAGTCGTCGCGCCCGTACATCGGGGGCTCGCAGCACAACTCCTTCCTGGAGCTCACCTTCGGCTACAACGGGCTCGGCCGCCTCAGCGGCGACGAGACGGGCAGCGTCGGCGGCGGGGCCGCGCGGCCCGGCGGCATGGAACTCCCGGCGGGTATGCGGCCGGGTGGCGGCGGGGGCGGTGGCGGTGGCTGGGGTGCGACCGGCATCGGGCGGATGTTCAACTCCGAGGTGGGCAGCCAGATTTCGTGGCTGCTTCCGGCGGCGCTGCTCCTGCTGATCGCCGGGCTCGTCGTCACCTGGAAGGCCAAGCGCACGGACACCGCGCGGGGCGCGTTCCTCGCCTGGGGCGGGGCGCTCCTCATGACCGCCGTGATCTTCAGCTTCATGGCGGGGATCTTCCACCAGTACTACACGGTGGCCCTCGCCCCCTACATCGCCGCCCTGGTCGGCATGGGCGTCACGGTCCTGTGGGAGGAGCGCTCGCGGATCGGCGCCGCGCTCGCGCTCGCGGTGACGGTGGCGGCCACCGCGATCTGGTCGTACGTGCTGCTCGGGCGCACCCCCGATTATCTGCCGTGGCTGCGCTGGGCCGTGCTGATCGGCGGCCTCGCGGCGGCCGTGGGCCTCGCACTCGCGGGACGGCTGAACCGCAGGGCCGCGTTGGGTGTCGCCGGTCTCGGCCTCGCGGCCTCGCTCGCCGGGCCGGCCGCGTACGCGGTGAGCACCCTCGACACCGGGCACACCGGCTCGATCGTCACGGCGGGCCCCGCCGGGGCGAGCATGGGCGGGCCCGGGGGCGGCGGCGGCCGGATGCGGTTCGGCGGCGGGCCGGGCGCGGGACCCGGCGCCGGGCAGACAGGCGGCCGGGCCGGTGGCCAGACCGGTGGGCAGAACCGCGGATGGCCGGGCCGAGGCGCCGGCCAGGGTCAGGGCGTGCCCGGTGGCGGAACGGGTCAGCCGCCCACCGCGCCCGGCCAGAACGGCGGGACGCAGGGCCGGCCCGGCACGGGCACCGGTGAGCGCGGCGGCACGGGCGCCATGGGCGGCGGCATGGGCGGTCTTCTGGACGGCGCCAAGGTGAGCGCCGAGGCGCGGGCACTCCTGAAGAAGAACGCGGACCAGTACACCTGGGCCGCGGCCGCCATCGGCTCGCAGAACGCCGCGAGCTACCAACTCGCGACGCAGGAGCCCGTGATGGCGATCGGCGGCTTCAACGGCAGCGATCCGTCGCCGACCCTGGCCCAGTTCAAGAAGTACGTGGCCGACGGGAAGATCCACTACTTCGTCTCCGGCGGCGGCGGAATGATGGGCGGTGGCGGCAGGTCCGGCGGAAGCGCCATCACCAGCTGGGTGGAGTCCTCCTTCAAGAAGGTGACGGTCGGCACCGCCACCTTCTACGACCTGACCTCACCCGTCGGCTGACCGGGCGCCGGAGAGCCGGCCTCACGCGGGGGCCGGCGCGCTCACCGGCGCAGCAGGAGATCGGCGACGACCGGGCGGTGGTCCGAGGCGAGTGTCTCGGCCACCGCCGCGTCGCGTACCCGTACCGCTCCCTTCTGGACGGCCACGTAGTCGATCCGGCGGTCCGGAACATCGGCGGGGAAGCTGTTGGCGCCGGGCTCGGCATCGGTCAACTGCCGCCATAGTGGGGCGAGTTCGGGGGCCGAGGGTACGGCGTTGAAGTCCCCGAGCAGGATCTTGCGGGCCCCGCGGCCGGCGTTCATGATGCGGCGGGTGTCGGCGACCTGCGCGACCCGGACCGCCGGATCGCCCCGGTAGTCGAGGTGGGTGACGTACACATGGACCGGCACCCCGCGCACCCGAAGCCGCACCTCGCCGAAGCCGGGTGCGGGTGCGGGCACGGGGTTGGGCACCTGGGTGGAGAGCCGGGTGATCTCGTGGTTCGCGGCGCCCAGGATCGCGTACCGGGAGAGCACCGCGACGCCGAACTCCCTTCGCGGGCCGCCCGGTCGGTCCGGAGCCAAGCTGTATATCGGCGCGAACGAGACGTGCATGCCGAGCCGGGCCGCGAGTTCGGCGGCCACATCACGGCCCTGGCTGCGCGCGCCCCAGTGCACATCGACCTCTTCGAGGCCGATCACGTCCGCGTGCAGCGCGCGCAGCGCCGCCGCCTGCCGGTCGAGGTCGAAGACGTCGTCCATCCCGGCGCCCGCGTGGATGTTGTACGTCGCCACCCGCAGCGGTACCCGCTCACCGGCTCCGGGGCCCGGGGCCGCGTGCGCCGGGGGCGCGAGCGCGAGCCCCGACAGAGCTGTCGCCAGGGCAAGCCGGGCTGCCCGACCGTGGAGCGTGGAAAGCCTCGCCATGGGAGTTCCCTTCACTCGTCCGTCCGCCGTCCATCCCGCACGCGCCCCCGCACGCCATGCTCACCGTAATTGGCTTTACGGCGTAGAAGTCCAGCCTTACGGTGTACAACGACGGCATCGATATACGCCGTACAAGAAAGCCGTACAAGAAGCCGTACGGGAAAGCCGTACAAGAAACCGGGGGCCACCTTGACCGCGACGACGACAGCCGAGAAACCCACCTCACCCACCGGGCACCCGCAGCGCTGGCTCATCCTCGGCGTCATTTGCGTGGCCCAGCTGACGGTGCTGCTCGACAACACCGTCCTCAACGTCGCCATCCCCTCACTCACCACCTCGCTCGGCGCGTCCACCGCCGACATCCAGTGGATGATCAACGCGTACTCGCTGGTCCAGTCCGGGCTGCTGCTCACCGCGGGCAGCGCGGCCGACCGCTACGGCCGCAAGAAGATGCTCGCGGCGGGACTCGCGCTCTTCGGCATCGGCTCGCTGGCGGCGGGCCTCGCGCAGAACGCGGAGCAGCTCATCGCCGCCCGCGCGGGCATGGGCATCGGCGGGGCGCTCCTGATGACCACCACGCTCGCCGTCGTCGTGCAGATCTTCGACGACGAGGCCCGGATCAAGGCCATCGGCATCTGGGCCACCGTCAACTCGCTCGGATTCGCGGCCGGTCCGCTCATCGGCGGGGTCATGCTCGACCACTTCTGGTGGGGCGCGATCTTCCTGGTGAACATCCCGGTCGCGGTCATCGGCCTGGTGGCCGTGCTCGTGCTGATCCCGGAATCGAAGAACCCCCTCGGCGACCGGCCCGACCTGCTCGGGGCGCTGCTCTCCACCGTCGGCATGACCGGGGTGGTCTACGCGATCATCTCCGGGCCCGGCCATGGCTGGCTCTCCGGCCATGTGCTGGCCTCGGCGGCCGTCGGGATCGTGTTCCTCGCGGCCTTCGTCCGCTGGGAGCTGTCCATCGAGCACCCGATGCTGGACATGCGCTTCTTCCGCGACCAGCGGTTCGTCGGCGCGGTCGCCGGGTCGATCCTCGTCGCCTTCGGCATGGGCGGCTCGCTCTTCCTGCTCACCCAGCACCTTCAATTCGTGCTCGGCTACGGCCCGTTGGAGGCGGGGCTGCGCACCGCGCCGCTCGCGCTCAGCGTCGTCCTGCTGAACATGTCGGGCGTCGGCGCGAAGCTGGTCACCAAGGTCGGCACCCCGCGCGCCATCGCCATCGGCATGACCGCGACCGCGGCCGGGCTCGCCTCGATCGCGCTGCTCGGCGGCCACAGCTACGGCGGCACGCTGCTCGGCCTGGTCGTGATGGGCGCCGGCATCGCGCTCTCCATGCCGGCCATGGCCAACGCCATCATGAGCGCGATCCCGCCGGAGCGGGCGGGCGTGGGCGCGGGCGTGAACGGGACGCTGGGCGAGTTCGGCAACGGGCTCGGCGTCGCGGTGCTCGGCGCGGTCCTCAACTCGCGGTTCGCGGCGCTCGTTCCGGTGGCCGCGGCCTCGCTCCCGGCGGCCCTGGCCGCCGCCGGTGACGACGCCGAGCGGGGCCGGATCGCCGACGCGTTCGCCTCGGGCCTGGAGGCCAGTCAGCTGGTCGGGGCGGTCGCGGTGCTCGCGGGCGGGCTGCTCGCGGCGGTCCTGCTGCACCGCGCCGAACGATCCGCGCCCGCGCCCGCCGGGGCGGCTCCCGCAGCATAGCATCGTCGGGGGTGGGAGCCCCGAATTCCGGACATGACCTGATGGGTCGGCAGAAGCAAGGACCGAGGAGGGCAGCGATGGTGTCAGCGGCGGACCGTACGAAGGATGCGGCGCGTACCAGCGTGTGGCTCGGGAGCAAGGCGAGTCACCGGGTGCGCCGCGCGGAGGCGCCCGAGGGCGGGCCCGTGCTCGACCGGGACCGGATCACCGCCGAGGCCGTACGCCTCCTCGACGCCGAGGGCGCCGTCAAGTTCTCCATGCGGCGCCTCGCGGCCGAACTCGGGGTCACCGCGATGTCCCTGTACTGGTACGTCGACAACAAGGACGACCTCCTCGAACTCGCCCTGGACGCGGTGTTCGCGGAGATCGAACTGCCCGACATGGACGACGAGTCGGCCGACTGGCGCGATCAGCTCCGCACGGTCGTGGTGGGCTACCGCGCGATCTTCGTCCGCCACTCGTGGGCGTCGGCGCTGATCGGCCGCTACCTCAACATCGGCCCGAACTCGATGGCCTTCTCGCGCACGGCCCAGCGCATCCTGTCCCGCACGGGGCTGCCCGCGCACGGGCAGACGGGCGGGCTCGCGGCGGTGTTCCAGTTCGTGTACGGGTTCGGCACGATCGAGGGCACGTTCGTGCAGCGGTGTGCGGACGCGGGGCGTACGCAGGACGAGTTCTTCGCGGAGGCGATGGGGGCGCTGGCCTCCCAGCCCTCGTACCGGGACCAGTTCGCCGATGCGGCGGAGCTGATGGCCGCGCGGGGTGGGGAGACGGTGCAGGAGATGCGGCAGCGCGACTTCGACTTCGCGCTGACCCTGCTGATCGCCGGCATCGAGGCCCTGAGCACGCCCTGACCCCCCTGGGGGCTCGCTGAAATGCCCGATGCGGGCCCGCACCAAGGCCTTTGGGGGCGCGGGGAACTGCGCGACCAGCCACGCACGGTGGACGGACGAAAGCGGGGTCAGGGGCGCGGGGAACTGCGCGAACGGCCCGCGCAGTTCGGCCCCCGGCCCCCGGGCATCCCGGGTCGGCCCCCGGCCCCCGGGCATCCCGGGTCGGCCCCCGGCCCCCGGGCATCCCGGGTCGGCCCCCGGCCCCCGGGCCCCGGGCCCGGGCATCCCGGGCTACGCGGTCGGCAGGGTTTCGCCCTGGACGGTCTGGATGTCCAGCTCGACCTTCAGCGTCGTGCCGATCGCCGAGATCCCCGCCTGCACCACCTGGTTGTAATTCATCGCGAAGTCCTCGCGCCGCAGCTCCGCCGTCGCCCGGTACGCCGCCCGCACCCCGCCCCACGGGTCGGGACCCGTACCGAGGTACGACAGGTCGAGGTCGACCTCGCGGACCACCCCGTGCAGGGACAGCTCACCCCGCACGGTCCAGCGGTCCGGCCCGGCCGGGACCAGGTCGGTGCTGCGGTAGGTGATCTCGGGGAAGCGCTCGACGTCCAGGAAGTCACCGGACTTCAGGTGCCCGTCCCGCATGGCGTTCCCCGTGTCGATCGAGGCCGCGCCGATGACCGCCTCGACCCGCGACTTCTCCAGGTCCTCCGCGATCTCGATGCGTCCGCCGAACTCCCCGAACCGCCCGTGCACGCTGGAGATGCCCAGGTGCTGGGCGACCGCGCCGACCGACGAGTGCGCCGGGTCGATCGTCCAGGGGCCCGGCGGCGGCAGCTCGACGCCGCCCTGCCGGGCCAGCACCACCGTGCCGACCGAGGCCCGTCCGCTCGCCGTCACCAGCGCCGTGGAGGCGGCCGGCGCGTACCCCACGGCCGTCACGATCACCGTGTACGGGCCGGGGGCGAGGGCCACGTCCGCCGACACCGAGCCGTCCTCCGACGCCGAGGCGCGCAGCACCTGCGTGCCGGTCATGTCGGTCATCGTCACCACGGCGTGCGAAACGGCCCAGCCGTCGCGCGTCCGTACCTGTGCCCGCAGTCCCATCCCGTTTTCTCTCCTCTTCAAGTGCAGAAGCCTCTTGGGGTCAAAAGGCCGGGCCCCGGGGCGGGACGGCCGGCCGTCCCCTGCCCGCCGCCCCGGTCCCGGGGCCCATTTCCACGCCGGCCACGGTTCGGCTTCCGCTCGAAGCCGAACCGCACCCGGGGGTCCGGGGGCACCCGGACGGCCAGGCCGGGCTCGCGGGGCCCGGCACGCGCCCTGATCCGGCCTGACCGACCGGGTGCCCCCAACTACTCGCCGGGGTGGGCGAGTTCGATGTCGTGGCCGTCGACACCGCGGCCGGCCACGGTCAGCGAGCCGGCCACCGGCGGGTAGCCGGTCGCGATGACCGTGTACTCGCCGGAGTTCAGGTCGGCGAAGGCGTACGCGCCGTCGTCGCCCGTGGTGGCGTTGGCGACCACGTTGCCCGCCGCGTCGAGCAGCGTGACGCGGGCGTCGGCCAGCGGACGGCGGTCGCCGCCGCCCCGGATCGTGCCCTGGACCAGTGCGCCGGCCTGAAGGGCGGCCTCGACGCGGGTCACGCCGTAGCCCGAGATCTCCACCGGCAGGGCCAGCGGGCGGAAGCCGTCCGCGTTGACCGCCACGGTCACCTGGCCCGGGACCAGCTCACCGAAGGTGAACTCGCCGGCCGCGCCGGACTTCCCGGTGGCCAGCAGATCGCCGCGCACATCGGTCACGATCACCATCGCGCCCTCGACCGGAGCCCCGGTCTCGGCCGCCTTCACCGCACCGGCGAGGCCGCTGGTGCCGGACAGGAGGATGTCGTAGGCGAGCGCCTCGACGCCGACCACGATGGTCGAGGCCTGCGGCTGGAAGCCGTCGGCGGCCGCGATCAGGACGTAGCTGCCGGCGCCCGGCGCGGCGAGCAGGTACCCGCCGTCGGGGCCCGCGACCGCGCGGCCGAGCTGGCTGCCGCCGAGCGAGATCAGCGTGACGGCGGCGGAGGCGACGGGCGCCCCCTCGGCCGCACGGACCGTGCCGCGCACCGGAACACCGTCGAGGACGGGGGCGGTGAGCGTCTCGGCCACCGTCTCGGCCACCGGGGCGGCCTCAACTGCCGCCGCCTGGGCGGGAACCTGGGCGGGAGCCGGAGCGGCGGCGGGCGCCTGCTCGGACTCGGCGGCGCCTACCGCTCGGGTGCGCAGCGGGATCTCCTTGATGAAGATGGTGATCAGGAAGGCGAGCAGCGCGCACGGCGCCGCGTACAGGAACACATCGCCGACACCGTGTCCGTACGCGCTCTCGATGACGGTGCGGATCGGCGCGGGCAGCGTCGCGAGGTCCGGGATGGTGCCGGAGCCGCTGCTGCTCTTGGCCGCCGCGGCGCCCTGCGGGCCGAGCGCGGTGAGGCCGTCGGTGACGTAGTGGCTGACCCGGTTGGCCATGACCGCGCCGAGCGCCGAGACGCCCACCGCACCACCGAGGGAGCGGAAGAAGACGACGACGGAGGAGGCCGAGCCGAGGTCGGCGGGGGAGACCTGGTTCTGGGTGCACAGCACGAGGTTCTGCATCATCATGCCGATGCCGAGGCCCATGAGCGCCATGTAGATGGCGAGGTGCCAGTACGGGGTGTCGTAGCGCATCGTGCCGAGCAGACCGAGCCCCGCCGTCACGAGGACGCCGCCGCTGACCAGCCACGCCTTCCACTTGCCGGTCTTGGTGATGACCTGTCCTGAGACGGTGGACGCGATGAAGAGTCCGCCGATCATCGGGATCGTCATGACACCGGACATCGTCGGCGTCTTGCCGCGCGCCAGCTGGAAGTACTGCGAGAAGAAGACCGTGCCGGCGAACATCGCCACACCCACGAAGAGCGAGGCGAGCGAGGCGAGGGTGATGGTGCGGTTGCGGAAGAGGCGCAGCGGGATGATCGGCTCGCTGGCCTTCGACTCGGCGAACACGAACAGCGCGCCGAGCAGGACCGAGCCGCCGACCATCGCGTAGGTCTGCCACGAGATCCAGTCGTACTTGTTGCCCGCGAAGGTCACCCAGACCAGGAGCAGCGAGACCGCGGCGCTGATCAGGAAGGCGCCGGTCCAGTCGACCTTGACGTCCCGCTTCACGACGGGGAGCTTCAGGGTCTTCTGGAGCACGATGAGCGCGATGACCGCGAACGGCACACCGACGTAGAAGCACCAGCGCCAGCCGAGCCAGCTGGTGTCCGTGATCAGACCGCCGAGCAGCGGGCCGCCGACGGTCGCGACCGCGAACGTGGCGCCGAGGTAGCCGCTGTAACGGCCGCGCTCACGCGGCGAGATCATGGCGGCCATGATGATCTGGGCGAGCGCGGAGAGACCGCCCACGCCGATGCCCTGGAACACCCGGCAGGCGATGAGCATGCCCGAGCTCTGGGACAGACCGGCCACGATGGAACCGGACACGTAGATGACCAGGGCTATCTGGACCAGCAGCTTCTTGCTGAACAGGTCCGAGAGCTTGCCCCACAGCGGGGTGGTGGCGGTCATCGCGAGCAGCGACGCCGTGACGACCCAGGTGTAGGCGGACTGGCCGCCGCCCAGGTCGCTGATGATGTGCGGCAGGGCGTTGGAGACGATCGTCGAGGACAGGATGGCGACGAACATGCCGAGCAACAGCCCGGACAGCGCCTCCATGATCTGCCGGTGAGTCATCGGCGCGCCACTCTCGGACGGCGTGTGCCCTCCGTGCTTGGCGTGGCCGCCCCGCACACCGGCTGGTGTGGTCGTAGCCATGAAGTTCCTTGTCTTGTACGTCTGTTGGGCGGGTGTACGGGTGTGGTGCGTACTGCTTGGTGCCGCGTATCGCGTGGTGCTAAGCGGGTGTACGGGTCGGCGGACGGGTCTCGGGGCCCCGGACGTGGGGTGCCCGGCAGTCCCCGAAGGAGTCGCGCAGGCGCGCCAGCATCGTGTTGAGCTGCCCGACCTCGTCGTCGGTCCAGTCCTTGAGGGTGTGCGCGAACATCTCCGTGGTGCGCAGGCCGAGATCGTCGATCATGGTCTGGCCCGTGGGCGTGAGCCGCAGGATGCGCGAGCGCTTGTCGGCGGGGTCGGCGGACCTTTCGATCCAGCCCCGCTGGGCGACGTGCGCGACATGACGGCTCGTCACCGACATGTCCACCGCGAGGAGTTCGGCGAGCTTGCTGATCCGCATCTCGCCGTGGCGCTCCAGGAGGGTCAGCACGGCGGCCGAGCCGGCGGGGCACTCGGGCGGCAGGATCCGCGCGAGCCCGCGCTTGACCGCGCCGATCGCGCTGAGCTGCCGGGCCAGCTCCTCGTAGTGACTCTGTGCGGCCATGGACACCTCCCGAAATCTTGTTGCTTCGGGCAACCATAAGATTGTTGGTTGCCGAAGGCAAACTAAATCGGGGGGTTGGCGGCAAAGGAAACGCAAAGGCTTCGCATATGAAAACCCAAGACGCAGGTCGGGGGCTTGCGGACGCTCTTGCGGGGTGATCGGGAAGGGGTGGTGAGGGGGTGGTGACGGCGGCGCGGGCCTCGTGTGCGGAGGTGCCCCGGGCGGCGCCGGAGCCGCCTCGCGGGCGCGTTCGCGCGGGGGCGGGGGTTGGGCCGGACCCCCATCTTCGCTAGGGTCCTGCCCCATGGCACACAACCCCCACGCACCCCAGGGTCCCGAGGGCAACTACGACCCGGCGGGCTCCACGCAGATGTTCCGCGCCTTCGTCGACGAGGGCGTCCCCCAGGGCCGCCAGCCGGCCACCCCCGCCGCGGCCGCCGCGGGCCCGCGCGTGGGCCTGATCGTCGGCGTGGTCGCCGTGATCGTGGTCCTGGCGGCGGTCGCCTGGCTGGCCCTGGGCTGAGCGGCCGCCCGGCAGCGGCGAGTCCGGGGGCGCGGCCCCCGGCACCGCCCGGCCGGGCGGGGGCCCTACCCCCAACTGGCCGTCACGGCGCGGGTCTCCACATGCATCCCCAGCGGCACCCGCCACGCGTCCACACACACCCCGTACGTCCGTGAGGCGGACGCACCCGCGGCGATCGGCACCGGCAGCGGCTGAGTCGAGGTCCTGGTCGCCCAGTCCACTCCGAGCAGCCCGATGATGTGCGTCGCGAACACCACGCTGCCCGACGTCACCGCCGTACCGCCGGTGTTCCGGAACCGCACGGTGACGTTCTCGCACCAGCGCTGATCCCCGGCCGAACGGTTCGGCGCCCCGACATCGAGCACCGCGGGCCCGGCCGGCGGCGGGCTCGGCCTGCCCGGCGTACCGGGCGCCGAGGGCGTACCGGAAGGGCCGGAGGGCCCGCCGGACGAGCCCCCGGGGGTGCCCGGAGCGTCGGGAGTGCCAGGAGAGCCGGGTGTGGCCGAGGAGCCGCCCGGTGCTGAACGCCCGTTGCCCGCAGGAGAGTTGGGCGAGCCCGGGCTTACCGGGGCGCCCGGTCCGGGTGGAGTGCCAGGGGTTCCGGGCGCCCCCGGCGTGCCCGGCACGGAAGGCGTCGCGGGCGTGGAGTGCGTACCGGCGCCGCCGGACGGGGAGGCGGCGCCCGGCCCGTCCAGCGGGACCAGCTCCACCTTGCCCTGCGGTGGCACCGCGTGGTCCGGGGCCGAGGGTCCGGTGCCCGCGGCACCGACGGCCAGGTACCCGTCCCGGCCGCCGTCACCGGCACAGGCGGCGAGGGTGCCGCCGAGGCCGAGGAGCACCGCCGCCGGGACACCGATCAGCGCAGCACGTCGTCGCATCGCGCCAGTGTGTCTGACGGATCGTCAACAAACCAGAGTGCGGCCCGAGTTCGCCCGGGCCGCCCGGGTCAGTCGGAGATCAGGCCCTCGCGGAGCTGGGCGAGCGTGCGGGTCAGCAGGCGCGAGACGTGCATCTGCGAGATGCCGACCTCCTCGCCGATCTGGGACTGCGTCATGTTCGAGAAGAAGCGGAGCATGATGATCTGCCGCTCCCTGGGCGGGAGTTTGGCGAGCAGCGGCTTCAGCGACTCGCGGTACTCGACGCCTTCGAGGGCCGTGTCCTCGTAGCCGAGCCGGTCCGCGAGCGAGCCCTCGCCGCCGTCGTCCTCGGTGGCGGGCGAGTCGAGCGAGGAGGCGGTGTAGGCGTTGCCCACCGCGAGCCCGTCGACCACGTCCTCCTCGGACACCCCGAGGACCGCGGCGAGTTCGGGCACCGTCGGCGAGCGGTCGAGCTTCTGGGCGAGCTCGTCACTGGCCTTGGTGAGGGCGAGCCGCAGCTCCTGGAGCCGGCGCGGCACCCGTACCGACCACGAGGTGTCGCGGAAGAACCGCTTGATCTCGCCGACGACCGTGGGCATCGCGAACGTGGGGAATTCCACGCCCCGTTCGCAGTCGAAGCGGTCGATCGCCTTGATCAGGCCGATCGTGCCGACCTGGACGATGTCCTCCATCGGCTCGTTGCGGCTGCGGAACCTGGCCGCCGCGTACCGCACGAGCGGCAGGTTGAGCTCGATGAGGGTGTCGCGTACGTACGTACGCTCCGGGCTGTCGGTGTCCAGCGTGGCAAGGCGCAGGAAGAGGGAGCGGGACAGCGTGCGGGTGTCGATGGCTGCGGTGTTTGCGGCGTGTCGGTGCACGGTCGGTGCCGGTGCGCTCTTGGTGAGCGTGAGCACCTTCGAGCTGCCCTGTTCTGCGGACATGCCACCCCCTTGAGGTCGCGGACGGTCGCGTTGGGCCACGACCATCGGAGGAAGCAGCCTCCACCTGAATACCGGAGGCGGGGCTGCGGCAAACGCGGTTTCGGCAGAATGTCACATGTCGGCAACACGCTGTAGTGACATGTCGACAAGGGGGGCCCGAGTACGTGCAGGAAACAGGGGGTGTGCGGTTTTTCGGCCGGAAATTTTTTACCGGCCCGATGCCAGGGCCCGGCTCACTCGAACCGGTTATGCCTCGATTCGATTTGCGGATCGAAGTCGGGCGAAACTCCTGGCCAGAAGCCTTGACACATGCATCTGCGACACTCCCAATTCCTGACTGATCTGGGACTGCGTCAGATTGCTGTAATAGCGGAGCATCAAGATCCGCTGTTCCCGTTCGGGCAGTTGTACGAGAAGGTGGCGGACCAGATCGCGGTGCTCGACGCCGGCGAGCGCCGGGTCCTCGTAGCCGAGCCGGTCGAGCAGGCCGGGCAGTCCGTCGCCCTCCTGGGCGGCCTCCAGGGAGGTCGCGTGGTACGAGCGGCCCGCCTCGATGCAGGCGAGCACCTCGTCCTCGCCGATGCGCAGCCGCTCGGCGATCTCGCCGGTGGTGGGGGAGCGGCCGTGCAGGGTGGTGAGGTCCTCGGTGGCGCCGTTCACCTGCACCCACAGCTCGTGCAGGCGGCGCGGGACGTGGACGGTGCGCACGTTGTCGCGGAAGTAGCGCTTGATCTCGCCGACCACGGTGGGCATCGCGAAGGTGGGGAACTGCACGCCCCGGTCCGGGTCGAAGCGGTCGATCGCGTTGATGAGGCCGATGGTGCCGACCTGGACGACGTCCTCCATCGGCTCGTTGCGGCTGCGGAACCTGGCCGCCGCGTACCGCACCAGCGGCAGGTTGGCCTCGATCAGCGCCCCGCGCACCCGGCCGTGCTCCGGGGTGCCCGGCTCCAGCTGCTTGAGCTGGCCGAACAGCACCTGCGTGAGGGCGCGGGTGTCCGCGCCCCTGGTGGACGTTCTGACGGGGCCCCTGGGGCCCTCCGAGGAGTCCTGGGCAGGGACTTCGGGGGCGTCCTGGGGCTCGTTCTGGGGCGGCACTTGAGGCGTAGTACTGGCCGGCACGGTCACGCCACCCCTTAGTCCTCGGTCTTGGTCGTCGGTGAACTCATCCGTCAAAAGCGGTCATAGCATCACAAGACATGTCCACTGTGTGCAAGCACCGTATAACCACGTGTTGAGGGCAAGTTGGGGCAGATGGCCCCGGCCGGAGGGCCGCCGGAGCACCAAAAAGCCCCGCACCTCTCGGGCGCGGGGCCGGGCCGCGTACCGGAAGGGTCACCGGTATGCGTGCGGAGGGGGTGCGGGGCCGGCGGGGGTCCCGTACGGGGTGGTCACGGGGTCCGCGGGAGGGCCGTACGGGGTCAGAACGGGTAGTCGGCGATCACCCAGGTGGCGAACTCGCGCCACTGGCCGGCCGCGGCCTGGTGCGCGGGGTGCTCGATGTACCGCTTCAGCGCGTCCGCGTCGGCGACGGCGGAGTTGATGGCGAAGTCGTACGCGATCGGCCGGTCGGTGATGTTCCAGGCGCACTCCCAGAACTCGATCTCGGGAACGAGCCCGTCGAGCTCCTGGAAGGCCTTCACACCGGCGGCCACACGCTCTTCGTCGCGCTGCACGCCCTCGTTGAGCTTGAAAAGGACCAGGTGGCGGATCATGAATCTCTCCTACGGATACGACGGGGACCGGCCGGAGGACGCGACCGCGGTCTCGTCCGGGGGCTGGGCCGGGGGCTCAGCGGACCAGGTTGGTCATGAACTCTCCGACGCCCTTGGCCGCGCTCGATATGCCCTCGAAGCCGGTCTGGACCATCCCGGCGGCCTGCACCGGCGACGTGATGATCGTGTACAGCACGAAGACCACGGCTATGTAGAGCAGGACCTTCTTGATGTCCACTGTGCCAGCCCCTCCCCGGCGCCACCCCTGTGCGGTCGGGTGAGTCTAACCGCCACCCGGCCCGTACTCACCAGGCCTTTAGGGACCTAGGGCCCGGTGATCGGGGCCCTTTGCCCGACGGTACGGACGTGACGGGAGAGCAGGATGGTTCCTGAGCCCACCACATCTGGCAGGAATGCGGTGGGTGAGGAACAGGACCTCACTGCGGGGTCCGCGCCGCGAGCTTCCCCCCTGACTGCGGCGCAGGACTTGCAGGTCCTGTTCTCATCGGGGGGAGCGGCTTGTCCCCCCGATGCCGCTCCCCCCGTCCCATCGTCGAAGCCCCGGTCACTTCCCCGACCGGGGCTTCTTCGTGCCCGTGCGCGGGTGGCCGCCGGCGGGAGGCCCGGGGCGGAGGAGCCGCCTCCGGCCAATGTGGGCCGCGGGCGGGCCACGGAGGGCGCCCGGGAGTACGTTCAAAGGGCACCAAGGGGGCGCCGATCGTTTCCGCTCGTGTGGGACGGCCGCCGCCCGGTCACGGTCGGCACGGCGGCGGCCGTCTGCGCGAGGAGGTGGGCTCCCCTCCGCACTCTCCTCGCGTCCACACCGTCCTCAGCGGTGCCCGGGGCCAGCGGGAGAGCGGCCCCGGCTCGAAGCGCTCCGCGAGGACGAAGGGCCGGAGCCGCTGTACATCGGTGCGGCGGCTCCGGCCGCCCCAATCGAAGGGGCGGACGGTGAGCGCAGACCCGGGGGCAGGGGGCCAAGGGGACAGCCGGTCGAACCTGTGCGTGTGCGGTCGGCCCGGCTGTCCGCCGTTGCGTCACTTCGCATCGTAGGCCGGGCACAGGCCGAAGCAACCGTGCGAATCCAGCCGCCGAACGGCGCCCGGGAGGCTCCGGGCGGCCTCAGGCCTCGGGCAGGGCGTCGCCGGGAGCGCTCCGGGCTGCTCAGGCCTCGGGCAGGGGGAGCGGGATCGTCGCGGTGTCGAAGGTGCCCTCGATGATCGAGGCGGCGAAGTCGGCCAGCCGCAGATGATGGCTGCGGGCGTAGCCGCGGAACGCGAAGAAGGCCTGGTCGGGGGAGATCCCCCAGCGTTCGCAGAGGATGCCCTTGACCTGCTCCACCAGGATGCGGCTGTTGAGCGCCGTCTGGAGCTGGGTCCTCTCGATGTGGGACTGCTCCAGGGTGCGCTGCTGGAGGATCGTGATCGTGGCGACGCCGGCCAGGGCCTTGGCGAGCGCGATGTCGCTGTCGCGGAGCCGGTGGGGGGTCTTCTGGAAGAGGTTGAGCGCACCGATGTTGCGGTCCCGCAGCCGCAACGGGATCGCGTGCGTGGCCACGTACCCGGTCTCCCGGGCCCGGGTCGCGAAGCCCGGCCAACTCGCCGTCACCCGTGGGCTGTTGAGGTCGATGTTGGTCCTGGCGCTGCCACTGCGGTAGCACTCCACGCACGGGCCCTGGTCGTGCTGGAGGGCGAAGAGCTCCAGGAGCCGGGTGTGTTCGTCGGAGGCGGCCACGACCTGCAGTTCGCCGAGCGGGTCGGCGAGCAGGATGCCGGCGGCCGACACGTCGAGGAGCTCGACGCACCGGGTCGACAGGCGCTGGAGCAGGTCCAGTACGTCGAAGTCGTCCGTCAAGGAGTCGGCGACCTCCATGAAGATCTCCGCCAGACGTTGTTCGCGGATCATGCCGATCATCCCTTTCGACCGCCGGGCGCGAGCGGCCCGTCCATATCGTCGCTGAACCGCAGCCGTCTGGCCACTACGTCCCCGGCTACGTCGCCGAGCGGCAGATCCCGGCTGAAGGCGAACGCCCGCAGCCGCAGCAGGGCCTCCGCGAGGGAGACCTCCAGCTGGGCGCTGACCATGCCGGTCGCCTGGTGCACCACCGCCCGGTGCAGCTCCCCCGGCGCGCCCGTGACCGTTCCGGAAGCCGCCTGGGCGCTCCCGTCGCGCTCCAGGAGCAGCCCGGTCAGCGCCGCGGCCAGGGCCAGGGCGTCGGCGAACGGCTGCTCCGGGACGGTGTCGCTCGCCCGCGAGGACACCACGCTGAGCACTCCCATCCGGATCGCGCCCAGGCCGAGGGGGAAGCAGCACGCGCCGGCCACGCCGATCCTGAGGGCCTCGGCCGGCAGGCCGGGCCAGCGGTCGGCGCGCACCGCGGCCAGGTCCGGTGCGACGACGGCCGTGCCACTGCGCGCGGCGTCGAGGCCGGGGCCCATGCCGAGGGTGAACTGCAGTTCCTCGAAGTCGGCCGCGATCCCCGGCGAACGCCACAGCGGCTCGGGCTCCATGCCCCGGTCCGCCCCGACCAGCAGCGACACCGAGACGCCGTCGGCGTCCAGGGCCCGGGCGCAGGAAGCCGCCAGGACGCTGCCGTCACCGTGCCGGAGCGACCGGAGCACGTCGGCCATGCCGTCGCTGATCACTGGGCTCCGACCTGCCGGGGTTTCGGGCGATCTGCCCACCGGCTCTCACCCTGAACACTAGACGCACCCTTCGTACCCCGCCGACGACTACCGCGGCCTGGCCGAGGTCAGCCCCTGCCGGGCGGCCTCGACGGTGGCGTACCGGGGAAAGACGCCGGTGAGGTCGACGGAGTGGAGCAGCAGATGGATGCCGCGCCGCGCGTAGACCAGACGCAGCCACCCGGCGCGGTCCAGACAGCCGGCCCGGGCCGCGCACAGGGCGCCGAGGGCGCTGCAGTCCATGAAGGAGACGTCGAGCAAGTCGACTATGACGTAAGGGATTTGACTGTTCCGCTGGGCCCTGGCGAGGTCGCCGCAGAGGCTCGGTGCGGTCAGGATGTCGAGTTCGCCGGTCGGCCGGATCACCCGGCACCCCGGGGACAGATCGACGGTGCTGCCCATGCGGGCCGTCTCCTCATTCACATACTGCTACGGGTGGGACGGAGCTGTCCGCGGAGAGACGGCCGGGGTCTGGGGCACCCGCAGTGAGCAGAGTACGGCTTCCGGCTCCTACGGCGCTTCCGCCGGTGCCGGGGGTACGAGTTGGGCACGAGCTGGTCTGTTGTGCGCGTTCTTTTGGCGCAATCCGGTTGATCCGGACCACATCGTTGATCGCTTGCGCGCGGATGACCCTGGCCGGCCGGATCCGTCGCGCGGTGGGGCTGATGGCCGGACGCCAGGACGTCCGAGTCGCCGGGGGTGCGTATCCGACCGCACCACGGCCATACGCACAACACCCCGCTGACCGGCATTTCTGCTGGTCGGCGGGGCGTTGTAAGCCGCAGTGGAGGGATGTGAACCCGGCCGGCGCGACCCTTCTCGCAACGGATCAGCTGATCTGCTGGAAGCCCGACCATCCGCCGGTACCCACGGCGGTGCCGGCGCCTTCGATGGAGGGGTAGAAGTACAGCCTTCCGTCACCCCCGGTGGACCAGATGTCGGGCTTGGCATCACCGTTGGCGTCCGGGACGGCGGTGAACAGGGGGCGGTTGGCGGGCGTCCAGTTGGTGCCGACCACTACGGAGGTGGGGCCCGAGCCGAGTCCTTCACCGTTGGGGCCCGTGCCCTGGTAGAGGCGGAGTTCGCCGGTGGCCCGGCTGCGGGCTATCAGGTCGACGTGCCCGTCGCCGTTGCGGTCGCCGGGGGCGGCCAGGTCATAGCCGGACCAGCCGCCGTTGCCGACCAGCACCGGAGGCCGGTTCTCGTCGAGGTACGGGCTGTCGGAGCCGAAGTACAGCCAGAGCTGGTCGCCCTCCTTGACCAAAAGGTCGGCGTGGCCGGGGACGTCGATCGTGCCGTCGCCGTCGGTGTCCAGGCCCCCGTCGACATCGCCCACTGCGAGGATCTGGGAGGCGTCCGACCAGTGGTTGTCGGCAGGGTCGTAGACGTCCAGGGAGCGCCGGTCATAGAGACAGGCCTGGGAGTGGCCGTCAGCCTGTTCGTCACGGGCGGTGCAGGCCCACCCGAGCCCGTTGTTCGGGTAGACGGCGAGGGTTTTGCCGCCGTCGGCCGGTACCAGTCCGAGGAGGTCTTCGAAACCGTCGTTCGTCCAGTCACCTCGGTGGGTGAGGGAGCCTCCGATGAAGTTGGTGCTGCCGCCGCGGACACCGGGTCCCATGTATCCGTTGCCCTGCCCCGTACCGCTGTCGGCCTGGCCCGTGTAGAGGACGAGGGTGCCGTCGGTGCTCGTGGCGTAGAAGTCGGCGATGCCGTCACCATTGAGGTCGCCGGGCTTGCGCGGAGTGGCAGGGCTGTTGGCGTAGAAGTGATAGGTGGTTCCGTCGGATCTGTTTCCCGCCTTGTCGACGCTGCGAACTCCCAGCGAGTGAGCACCGGCCGCGATCGGCCTCAGCTTGATGTCAACCGGTCCACCTGCCGTGGCGGGAGTGGCAACGCGCACGGTGGGGTCCCAGTCGGTCCAGTACTCGTACTTGGCCACATCGGCGATGTTGCCGCTGGAGAGGGTGAAGGTGCCCTCGGTGCCCGCTGCGGAGGTCGTGGCGGGCCAGCCTTCCGACCCGTCTGGATAGGCGGTTGAAGTGATGCCCGGCGGGTTGCTCGGCCTGGTGGCATCGACCATGAAGTGACACTGCGGGCTCCAGCCGCTGGCGAGCGAACCGTCCTCGGTACGTACCCACCAGGTGAAGGTGCCGGTGCCGGTGACACCCGCGTCGGACAGGAGTTTGGCGAGAGCGGCCTTGGTGACGGGAAGCTTCGCGCCCTTGCCCGAGGTGACGTCGATGCTCTGGTTCACCTCGTTGGCCGCGCCGCCGTGGCCGGTGGGCCACAGGACGAAGTGCGCCTTGACGGTGCCGCCGTCCGGGTCCGAGAAGGAACCCCCGAGCGTCACGTCGGTGTTGCCGATGGTCGTGTACGGGGTGGTGGCGCCGCACTGGGCTCCGGTGTCCGGCGTGGTGTAGATGCCGGAGGGTGCGTTCGGCACGGTGTTGTAGTCGGTGGAGAGCACGGCCGTACCGGCGTCGAACTTCTTCCAGGCGTAGACGTCGGTCTCGCTGGTGGCCCTCATACCGAGCGTGATGTTCGGCCAGTGCTTGGTGGCGGCCTGCTTGGCGGCGGACGTCACGTCGAAGGCCAGGTTGCCCGCCGGGCAGTCTGAGCTGTAGCCCAGCGAGTTGTTGACCGTCGCCAGCTTGGTGGCCCAGGACGGCTGGTTGTTCCACGTCGTGGAGGACGAGATGGAGCCCGTCAGCCAGGTCTCCACCCCTTGGTCGTTGCACGACCAGGACCAGGTGTTCTTGATCCGGAACGTCGAGGAGATGATCGACTTGTTGGTGTTCCAGAGGTTGTCGGAGTCCATCCGGAAGAACGAACGGCCCAGGCCGTTGGTCTCGTTCTCGTACCCCACCCGGGCCAGGTTGGTGGACGAGCCGGATCCGCCCCAGCCCGCACCGTTGTAGAAGGTGCCGTCCGGGTACTTCTTGTACGCGATCGTCCACGCCTCGCGGGAACCACCGACAGCCGGGTCGATGTAGACCGGGTAGGTGGTGTCCTTGCCGGTCAGCAGGGACTGGTCGGGCGCCAGTGTGACGGCGCTCGAGGAGACCTTGAGAGGCATGTCCGTCTGCCGCGCGCCGTGGCCCGGCTCGAACTCGTCGGTCGGCACCGCCGTGGTGGCCGGGTCCGGTGAGCCGGCCGAGGGCACGGCGGCCGCCTTCACGGCGGCCGACTTCTTGGCGGCCTTGGCGCCGGCGGTCCCGGTGCTCGACGCGGTGCTGCTGTCCCACATGAGCGGGACCGGGGCGGTGAAGACCTCCTGGCCGGCCGGGTTCACGGCTTTGAGATTGCCGTTCGCGTCCGCTGAGACGCTCACCCCATCGGTACCGAGCTTGAACTGGAGGCTCTTCAGCGCCGGATTGGCAGCCGCCGCAGGCGACTTGACCACCAGCAGCTCACCGAATCCGGCCGCCCCTGCCCGCAGTTTGAGGTCTACGCCGGGCAGCACCTCGGGGTACACGGCGCTGTCGCCGTCGACCTGCGGCTTGGGCAGGGACGCCGGCCAGGACAGCGACATGCTGCGTCCGTCGCGGGTGATGGTGGCCAGCGGCCCTGTGCCACCGCCGGAGAACTCGAGTCCCACAGCGGTCGCCTTCGGGGTGAGTCTTCCGTCCGCGCCCGCTCGCAGAGTCGGGTCGATGTCCACGAGCTTGTTTCCCTGACGCACCCGTTGGGCCGTGGCGTACCGCTCCTCGGTAAAGGTGCCCGAGGGGTTGGCGAAGACCTGGGTGGTCTCCGTGCGCCGGGACAGGAGCTCCACGCGATGACCCGAACGCGCGGCCTTGGCAACGGCGTTGGCCACTTCAGTCGTCGCGGAGGTCTCCATCGGCCGTACAGCAGCTGACTGGCCGTCATCTGCGAAGGCGGGCAGGCCCATTGCTATGGCTGAGAGCGTTATCGCCGTTGTAGCGGCGGCAGTTGTTGCTCTTCGGCGCGCGGCATGCCGCGCCCCCTCCCACCGGAAGTGCATTTTTGATTCCTTTCACGTTCCTACACATATGCCCCACGCTCGTTGGCTGAACATCAAAGGTGGCCGACGGCAGGGTTCATTCGCCCAGCTGTAGTGGCAATGAAATCTCATGGGTGAGTATGCAGCCTGCCACCGACAGCGAAGAACCTGTCACCGGCTCACGGAAGTCTTCGCCAATTTGCCCTGGTAGAAGGCGACTTGCTCGTGGTGCAGAGTCGATGATTCCTCCCTGTAGGGGTCAATTCGGGCAATTCTCAAGAGTTTTCCTGTGTCAAATAAAAAGTTGATCTAGGGAATCTCCTCGCGAAGTAATGGGTCTTTATGCGGTGCTAATGTCTGCCGACTTGTCAACTGTGTGCACCCTGGGGGGTCAAAAGTGTCCGTCTCACGGACCGCGTTGTCTCGACGGCCTTTGGGGGTCCGTAAGAGACGGCGTAGAAGTATCCGGATCGTCTGTATGACGCTGGTGGCGTATCTGCTGACCGGACTGTTGGGTGGCCCGGTGGCCGCCGCGGCCGAGCTGAGCCTGTCGAAGGCCGGCACACCGGACCCGGTCCCGACGAAGACGGTCAAGGGCAAGTCGAACGCGCGCGTCGACGAGGCCGCACAACATGCCTGGAAGAGCGCCCCGAAGATCACCTGGCCCGCCCCCGGGACAGCGCGGACGGACATACCCGAGGCCGGGGTGGCCAGAAAGGCAGCGGGTTCTCTGCCAGTGCGCCTGGGCCGTACGGCCCAGAAGAAGGGTTCGGCCGGCAGAAGCGCGGCCGGCCCCGAGCAGGCCCAGGTCCAGGTCCTCGACCAGGAAACGGCGCAGAAGCTGGGCGTCGACGGTGTCCTACTGGCAGTCAAGCCGTCCGAAGGAGCTCAGGGTTCGGTCGATGTGCAGGTCGACTACTCCGCCTTCCGCGGCGCTTACGGCGGTGACTGGGCCTCACGGTTGAAGCTGCGCCAGCTGCCCGCCTGCGCCCTCACCTCCCCGGGCGACAAGAACTGCGCCACGGGCAAGGAACTGCCGACGGACAACAACGCCGTGGCCGGCACCCTGACCGCGCCGGTTGTCCTGCCCTCGGCCCAGCCGTCGCCCAGCACCTCCGCTGCCGGCCCCGTCCAGCAGGCGCCGTCCATGGCCCGCTCGATGACCGGGCTCTCCGCGGCCAACAACACGGTGTTGCTAGCCGCGACCGCCTCCGTCTCCGGCAGCGCGGGCAATTTCGGTGCCACGTCGCTGGCACCTTCGGCCTCCTGGTCGGCGGGCGGCAGCAACGGTGGCTTTTCGTGGAAGTACGGCATTGACACCCCTGATGTAGCCGGTGGTGTCCAGCCTGACCTGGCGCTGTCGTACAGCTCGCAGTCGGTGGACGGTCGTACGGCCGCCACCAACAACCAGTCGAACTGGATCGGTGACGGCTGGTCGATGGAGCCGGGCTACGTCGAGCGCAAGTACGTCTCGTGCACGGACGACACGACCGGCAGCAACACCACCGCCAAGGTCGGCGACCTGTGCTGGAAGAAGGACAATGCCGTCCTCAACCTCAACGGTCACAGCAACGTCCTGGTCAAGGACGACAACACGGGCCAGTGGCACCTGGAGAGCGACGACGGCACCACGGCCGAGAAGCTGACCAGCACCACGAACAACAACGGCGACAACGATGGTGAGTACTGGAAGGTGACCACGCCCGACGGCACCCAGTACTACTTCGGGTACAACCGGCCCACCGGCTGGGCCGCGGGCAAGGACGAGACCAACTCGACCTGGACCGTTCCGGTGTTCGGCAACCAGACCGGCGAGCCCTGCAACAAGACAGCGTTCGCGGACTCCTGGTGCCAGCAGGCGTGGCGGTGGAACCTTGACGCGGTTGTCGACCCGCACGGTGACGCGATGACGTACTACTGGGCCAAGGAGTCCAACTCCTACGGCCGCGACGTCAACCCGGACACGGGCAACGCCACGTCCACTCCGTACGACCGCGGCGGCTACCTCAAGCGCATCGAGTACGGCCTGCGCTCCAACAACTACTACGCCACCCCGGCGGCCAAGGTCGACTTCACCGTCTCCGAACGCTGCCTGGCCACCGACTGCACCAGCTTCGACAAGACCCACGCCGCGAACTGGCCGGACACCCCGTTCGACGAGTACTGCGCCACCGGCGTCACGTGCACGGGCAACTACTCGCCGTCGTTCTGGACGCGCAAGCGCCTGACGCAGATCGACACGTCGGTGCTCGTCGGAACGGGCTTCAAGCCGGTCGACACCTGGGCGCTGACCCAGCAGTTCCCCTCCACGGGCGACGGCACGGACCCTGCGTTGTGGCTGGCCTCGATCACCCGTACCGGGCACACAGGCACCGGCGACACCGCCCTGCCCGCCGTAACCTTCATGGGCGAGCAGCTTGCCAACCGTGTGGAGGGCGCCACCACCGGCGGCTCCCCGGATCCCGTGCCTCCGATGATCCGCTACCGCGTCTACGGCATCAACACCGAGAGCGGATCCACGATAGGCATTACGTACTCCGACCCGGACTGCAAGGCCGGCGACGTGCCCGCACCCGCCTCGAACACCCGGCGCTGCTACCCCGTCATCTGGTCGCCCCCGGACGCCCCGGCCGCCAACTACGAGCCCTACCTCGACTGGTTCCACACCTACGTCGTCACCCAGGTCCTTGAACAGGACAACACTGGCGGCGCTCCTGCCAAGGAGAGTGATTACACCTACCTTGACGGCATGGGCTGGGCCAAGGACGAGGACGAGTTCACCAAGGCCAAGTACCTGACCTACGGCGACCGCAAGGGATACGGCCGCGTCCAGGTCCGCACCGGCGCCGGCACCGATGCCAGAACGCTCAAGGAGTACCGCTACTTCCGCGGCATCGACGGCGCCCAGGTCACCAATCACGACGGCGTCGCCGTCACCGACCGGAGCGCCTTCGCCGGCATGACGCGCGAGGAGGCAACGTACGACGGAGACGGCGGCAAGCTGCTCAACACCACCAGCTACGAGCCTTGGAGCAGCGAGCCCACCGCCACCATGTCCCGCGCCGGCCTGTCCGCGCTCAAGTCGTACGCGACGGGCAACGGCTCGGAGACCGATCGCACCGCCGTCGGCGCTGGATGGCGCACCACACAGACGGACCGCACCTACGACGGCGTCGGCCAGCTCCTCACCGAGTCGCGACTCGGGGACACGGCCAAGACCGGTGACGAGGAGTGTGCCACCACCACGTACGCGGCGGGCGCACTGCGCACTCTGATCGCCGAGGTAAAGACGGTCGCCAAGCCGTGCGGCACCGTGCCGTCGCTTCCCGCCGACCTCATCTCGGACGAGCGCCACTACTACGACGGCGCCACCAGCCTGACCACTGCCCCCACCAAGGGTGACGTCACCAGGCTGGAGGAGCAGGACACGGCCGGTACCGGCTACCTGACCACGGCCACCCATACCTACGATCAGCACGGCCGCGAGCTGACCGAGTCAGACGCCCTCGGCAACACCACGACCACCACCTACACCCCCGCCACGGTCCTGTCGCCGACATCGAAGGCCGAGACCAACGCGCTGGGCCAAACCAGCACCACCGAGTACGACCCCACCCGTGGGATCGCCACCGGCACGGTCGACCCCAACGGCAAGCGCACCGATGCCGTCCACGACGGTCTCGGCCGGGTCCTCCAGGTCTGGCAGCCCGGCTGGACCAAGGCGAGCCACCCCACCCAGCCCTCCACCCAGTACAGCTACCTGGTCTCCCGCACCGCTGCGAATGTCGTCACCAGCAAGTCCCTGAAGCGCAACGGCGATTACGCCACCACGTACACGATCTACGACGGTCTGCTGCGGCCGCGTGAGACCCAGACAGCGGCGACCGGAACCGCCAACCGGCTGGTCACCGAGACGCTGTACGACTCGCGGGGCTTCACACGGAAGTCCTACTCCGCGTACTACGCGGACGGCGCCCCGTCCGCCACGCTGGTCGCGGGGGACGACACCAAGGTCCCGGCTGCCACGGAGAACACCTTCGACGGCACGGGCCGCGTCACGGCAGCCATCGCCCGCAAGTACGGCGCCGAACAATGGCGTACGACGACGGTCTACGACGGTGACCGCACCACGGTCGTCCCGCCCCAGGGCGGCACCGCCACCACGAAGGTCACCGACGCGCTGGGCCGGCAGACCGAGCTGCTGCAGTACACCGACGCCGCGCGCACCGCGTCGCAGTCGACGACGTACACGTACGGCAAGTACGACACCCCGGTCAGAGTCACCGATCCCGCGGGTAACACGTGGTCGTACACCTTCGACAACCGTGGTCAGCAGACCGTCGCTGACGACCCCGACAAGGGGAGGACGACCACGACGTACGACGATCTCGGCCGCGCGGTCACCACCACCGACGCGCGAGGCGTCACGCTGACGACCGGTTACGACAAGATCGGCCGTAAGACGAGCCTGAAACAGGGCAGCACCACCCTCGCCTCCTGGACCTACGACACTCTGGCCAAGGGCCGACTGACCAGTAGCAGCCGGTTCGTCGACGGCGCCGAGTACACCACCGCCACCGGTGGGTTCAACGACCGTTACCAGCCCACCTCCACCCAGGTCACGATCCCGGCGGCGGCCGGCGGGCTCGCGGGCTCCTACTCCTGGACCTACGGCTACAACGCTCAGACCGGCACGCCGGACTGGACGCTCGACCCGGCCATCGGCGACATCCCCTCAGAGCGGGTCACGCCCGAGTACAACAGCGACGACCTGCCCATTCGCACCACTCGGGCCGGCGCTGTGCTCGCCTCGAACACCACGTACGACGTGTACTCCCGTCCAGTGCGCACCGAGTTCGGCGACATCGGCAAGAAGGTCTACGAGTCGCGGGAGTACGACGACTTCACCGGCCGGCTGACCCGTCAGACCACCGACCGAGACCTGGCACCGCAACGCATCGACGACACCTCCTACAGCTACGACCCGTCCGGCAACATCACCAACATCACCACCGCCAGCGGTCAGGACTCGCAGAGGTCCGTCGACACCCAGTGCTTCACCAATGACGCTCTGGGCCAGCTGACCGAAGCCTGGACCGCCAAGACCGATTGCGCCACGGCGCCGTCGGCGAGCACGGTCGGCGGCCCGGACGCCTACTGGCAGAGCTTCAGCTACGACGCCATCGGCAATCGCACGCAGCAGACCGAGCACGGCATCGGCACCTCCGCGGGCACCGACGCGGTGACGACGTACGTTCAGCCGACCTCGAACACCGGACTGCCCCACGCCGTCCAGCAGGCCTCCGTCAAGGGCGGTGCCGGTGACGGTCAGACCAGCACCTTCGGCTACGACCAGGCGGGCAACACCACCAAGCGCACCATCGGCGGCCGCGTTCAGGATCTGACCTGGAACGCGGAGGGCGACCTCGCCACCGTCACCGAAGGAGGCAAGACCACCAGCTACCTCTACGACGCCGACGGCGCGCGCCTCATAGCCAAGAACGCCGACGGCACGAGCACGCTGACCCTGCCCGGAGACAACGAGCTCACCCTCGGCGCCAACGGCACCACCAAGACGGGTGTCCGCTACTACACGCAGAACGGCGAGACGATCGCGGTCCGCTCCGGCGCCTCTATCTCCTATCTCTTCGCCGACCACCAGGGCACGTCGCTGACCGCGGTCAACACCAGCACCCTGGACATCACGCGCCGCAAGCAGTTGCCGTTCGGACAGGCGCGCACCGCGAGTTCCTTCCCGGGCACCCAGGGCTTCGTGGGCGGCACGACCGACCCCACCGGCCTCGTCCATCTCGGAGCTCGCGAGTACGATCCGGCACTCGGCCGCTTCCTCTCCGTGGACCCGGTCATCGACTTCAACGATCCGGCGCAGCTGAACGCGTATTCCTACGCGCACAACAATCCGGTCACCAAGTCCGACGCGAGCGGCATGATGCCGCTCGGCCCCACGGACGGCGGTGCCTCCGCCGACACGATGTGGGCCATCGAACGCGGCATGACTGCCGGGTACGTGGTCAAGAATGGCAAGTACGTCTGGGTCGAGACCCCCAAGAAGGACACGGAGTCCCGCCAGAGGTACACCGCATACCGGGCCAACCCGGCCCACTACCTGATCGACGACGGCTATGCCGCCGCCCGGGACAAGCGAGTGGCCGAGGCCCGCGCCAAAGCCCAGGCCATCGCCCGGGCCAAGGCGGCGGAGGCACAGCGTCGGAAAAAGTCCGGAATCTTCGGCAACCTCATGAGGGGCCACTTCAGTGACGCCTGGGACCAGACAGAGTCGGGCCTGCACGACACGTTCGGCACGTGGGACGGATGGAAGAACCGCGTGCTCCCGGGGGCGGCTTTCGGGGCCTGTCTGGTCGTCTCCGCAGGCTTGTGCGCAGCGGCGGGAGCGGTCGGGGTGGCAGCGACCTTCGTTGGCGACGGCGTGACCACGGGAAGTTGGAACTGGGCCGCAGCAGGAAAGGGCCTCGCATGGACCGCTGCTGGAGGCTTTGCTGCAAGGGGAATCGCAGGGTCATGGCGATTTTCGGCCCTTTCGAGCCGCATCCGAGTTAAGACTATCTATCAAGCCGAGAATGTCGTAATTCATGGATACCGCAACACCGTTGAGCTGGGCTCCACCCTCGCTAATATCGGCGTCAACACTAATCTTTCAGGATTGTTCTGCGGGGCGGGAGCTGCAAGCCCAGGAAATTCCATAAGTGTATGCTGAGGTTCAGACGCGGATGCAAGCCTTGTATGGACACCTTGGAAAACGTGATGGGCAGGGTGAAATGAACGTTTTTGTCCTGAGACGGCGTTCCTGGCCGGTGTTCTGCGGTGTGGCCATTCTGGGGCTCGGGATCGGAATGTTCGCCGCGATCTGCGAGGTCACCGCAGTGAGTGGATTTCGAACCGGGTGGCAGGGGATACCTGTCTACCTGGCGATCGCGGGATTTCTGGGGCGCATAGCGAACTGCAAAGCAATACTGCGCGAAAACGTGCTCGTGGTCGTGAATCCCCTGCGCACCCATGTTCTTCCGAGAGCGCTGATCCGTGGCGCCTCGCTGGGTGAGGACGGCACGTTGCGCGTGGACCTCGAAGTGGACCGCAGCATCTCGGTGTTCGCCTTCGGGGGTTCGTTCGTGGACCGCTTCAGGAATACGAGCGGGGAGGCGACACGAAAGATCGGCGGATGGCTTCAATCGGGCAGCGGGGCCGGCGGCACCGATAGCGCTCCCCAGGTCCGGTGGACCCGGTGCCGACCCGCTGATCTCTCGCTCGTCCTGTGTGCCGTGACAGCGGGCACGGGCGCGATGTGGATGCTGCTCACCGGCGGCGCGTAGCGCCGCTCGGGGCTGTGGCGCCGCTGAGCCCCCGGGGCCGCGGAGCGAGCGTTCGTGGTCCGACGCCCGAGCCAGGGCGTCGGACCACGCCCCAACGGGGGCCGGAGCAGCACGAAGGCCCGGTTCTGATGAACCGGGCCTTCGTCAATCTGGCGGTAGCGGAGGGATTTGAACCCTCGGTGAGTTTCCCCACACTCGCTTTCGAGGCGAGCTCCTTCGGCCGCTCGGACACGCTACCGAGAGAGAGCTTAGCCCAAGGTGGGCCGTGGTTTGAAATCGGTTCGGCGAGAGCTGGGTCACCGCTGCCGGAAGAACGCCGTGAGCTGCGCCGAACACTCTTCTTCGAGGACGCCGGCGATCACTTCGGGGCGGTGGTTGAGCCGCTGGTCGCGGACCAGGTCCCACAGCGATCCCGCGGCTCCCGCCTTGTCGTCGCGGGCCCCGTAGACGACCCGGTCGATCCGGGACTGGACGATCGCGCCCGCGCACATCACGCACGGCTCCAGGGTCACGACGAGCGTGCAGCCGGTCAGCCGCCACTCGCCGGTCTCCCGGGCCGCGCGCCGGATGGCGAGGACCTCGGCGTGCGCGGTCGGATCGCCGGTGGCCTCGCGTTCGTTGTGCCCGGACGCGAGGAAGGTGCCGTCCGGGGCGAACACGACCGCGCCGACCGGCACATCGCCGGCCGACTCGGCCTGTGCGGCCCCGGCCAGGGCGGAGCGCATCGGCTCCGCCCACCGTTCGCGTACGGGGTCGTGCGGGTGGGGCACTAGCGGACGGCCTCCAGGACCTCGGCCGCGCCCAGCGCGTCCGCGATCGTCACGAGGGCGTCCCCGTCGAGCGCGAGCAGCCGGCCCTCGCTCACCCCGAGGTCGGCGAGGATCGCGCTCTCGCCGAGCGGCCCGGCCGGCACGGCGCCGTCCGGCGACGCGTCGCCGTCCGGCTCGTCCACGGCCGTCTCCGCCTCGTCCTCGTAGCCGTCCTCCGTGCCGTCGAGGTCAAGGGTGTCCAGCTCGTCCTCCTCGTCGTCCTGGTCGTGGCCGAGCAGTTCGTCGGTGAGCATGGCCCCGTACGAGGAGCGGGCTGCGACGGCGGCGTTGGAGACGAAGACGCGAGGGTCCTCCTCGCCGTCGACGCGGACGACGCCGAACCAGGCGTCCTCCTGCTCGATGAAGACGAGCACCGTGTCGTCGGCCCCGTCGGCTGCTGCTTCACGGGCCAGGTCGGCCAGATCCGACAGCGTCTCCACATCGTCGAGCTCTGTGTCGCTCGCTTCCCACCCGTCTTCGGTGCGCGCGAGCAGTGCGGCGAAGTACACCGTGACTCTCCCACTGGTCATAGGCGTGCCGGTTGGGGGTCCCCCCGGCTGTGGCTTCATTCGGAATCGTGGCAGAAAACACCGCGGTTGCGAGAGTTCTTCCGCGGTTGCGTTTTTCCGGTCGCCCCGATCACGGCTTCCGACACGTCATGATCACGAGCTCCGGGCCACCCCGTCCAAGGCTCCCGACGCCCGTGAGCACGGGCCTCGGGGCACCGGGTTCGCGGGTCACCAGCGGAAGGTTCGCATGCGCATGGCCTGGCGCATACGGGCCGCGCGGGCGCGCCGGGGCTGGACCCGGTCGCGCAGCGCCTTCGCCTCGTGCAGTTCGCGCAGGAACTGGGCGCGCCGCCGTCGACGGTCCGCATCGCTCTCCGGTTGTTGCGCTCGGTCGCGCTCGTCCGGCATTGGCCCACACCGCCCCGGGTCGGTTCGTGTCTTCCACCTTCCCCCCGTTCGGGCGCTTGACGCCAGCGTGAACCAGCGGCAGGTGGGACGCGGGGCCGCTACGCCCCGGTTACTGTGGACGTCATGCGGATCCATGTCGTCGACCACCCTCTCGTGGCGCACAAGCTCACCACGCTGCGCGACAAGCGCACCGACTCCCCGACCTTCCGGCGGCTCGCCGACGAGCTGGTCACCCTGCTCGCCTACGAAGCCACCCGGGACGTGCGCACCGAGCAGGTGGACATCGAGACCCCGGTGACGCCGACGACAGGCGTGAAGCTCTCGTACCCGCGTCCCCTGGTGGTCCCGATCCTGCGGGCCGGCCTCGGCATGCTCGACGGCATGGTGCGCCTGCTGCCGACCGCCGAGGTGGGCTTCCTCGGCATGATCCGCAACGAGGAGACCCTGGAGGCCTCCACGTACGCGACCCGGATGCCCGAGGACCTGTCGGGCCGTCAGGTGTACGTCCTGGACCCGATGCTGGCGACCGGCGGCACGCTCGTCGCGGCGATCCGCGAGCTGATCAAGCGCGGTGCCGACGACGTCACGGCCGTGGTGCTGCTCGCCGCCCCCGAGGGCGTCGAGATCATGGAGCGCGAGCTGGCGGGCACGCCGGTGACCGTGGTGACCGCCTCGGTCGACGAGCGCCTCAACGAGCACGGCTACATCGTGCCGGGCCTGGGCGACGCGGGCGACCGGATGTACGGCACCGCCGACTAGTCGCCCGGCAGCGCCCCGCGCGGGGCGCCGCCGACCGGTTCCGGGCAGCGTCCCGGGCGAGGCGCGCTCAGGACTTCTTCAGCACTTACCGGAGGGCGCGGGTGCGGGCTTGGCCAGGGCGGCCAGGGCCGTGTCCGCGTCCTTCGGTGCGTTCAGGTTCGCGAAAGTGGTCCCGATGATGAGGTCGACGTCCGGCGTGTCGCGCGTGTCGGTCTTCTGCGTCGTGCCCTTCAGCTGCGTCCCGAGTACGGAGAAGGGGCCGCGGGTCGCCGTCGGCGCGCCGAGCAGCATCCCGTTGTTGGGGACCTTCTTGTCGTACTCGGCGGGCGCGTTGCCGACCTTGCCGATCGCGAAGCCGCGCTTCTTCAGCTCGTCGGCGACCGACTTGGCCAGGCCGCCGCGCGGGGTCGCGTTGTAGACGTTCACGGTGATCTGCGCGGGTTTCGGCAGCGCCACCTGGGGAGCACCGGACGCGGCGGGCGCCGGGCAGTCCTTCTTGTGGGCGGCGGCCTTGGCCTTGTCGCCGCCCCCGAACACGTCGATGAGCTGGATCGTCCCCCAGCCGATCAGGCCGAGGGCCACGACCGCGCCGACCAGCGCGAGGACCAGCCGGCCGCGCTTACGGGGACGTCGCATCCGCGGGTAGGCGTCACCCTTGATGCGGTACTTTCCGCCCATGCCGGGGGGAGTGAGCATGCTCATAGGCGCAGGGTAGTGCCGACCCGGGACGATGCCTACTAAATGATCAACCGCCGGGGCGTGTGTGCGCCCGTATGCGCGGCAAAAGGTCCGAAAGGCTCACCCGGCTGTCGGGTTCAGTCCATTTCGAGTACGCGGGCGTGCAGAACCTGGCGCTGCTGGAGCGCGGCCCGTACCGCCCGGTGGAGACCGTCCTCCAGGTAGAGGTCGCCCTGCCACTTCACGACGTGCGCGAAGAGGTCGCCGTAGAACGTGGAGTCCTCGGCGAGGAGGGTCTCGAGGTCGAGCTGGCCCTTGGTGGTCACGAGCTGATCGAGCCGGACCGGGCGCGGCGCGACGTCCGCCCACTGCCGGGTGCTTTCCCGGCCGTGGTCGGGGTAGGGCCGCCCGCTTCCGATGCGCTTGAAGATCACACGGAAAGCCTACCGGGCGAGCGGCTCCGGGCGCAGCCATGGAGCCCGAGTGCAATCCTGGGCAAAACGCCAAGAACCCGACGCAGGGGGCTCGCCATGACCGACAGCGACCAGACGGCGGCCGCGCGCGAGCCCATCAGCGCCGCGGGGCCGGACGAAACCGGAGCGCGGGATCCCGCCCCGGCGCCCGCCGACGCGTCCGCGCCCCCCGCGCCAGCCGACACCGCGCCCCCCACGGCCGCCGACACCGCCCCCGCCGCGCCGCAGCCCGCCGCCGAGATCGCCGCGGGGTACGGCTTCACGGGCCCCGCGATGGAATTGGGCGCGCTGTTGTGGGACGGCCAGTGCCTGCCGGACGCGCCCATCCGCATCCCCCTCTCCATGCTCAACCGCCACGGCCTGGTCGCCGGCGCGACGGGCACCGGCAAGACCAAGACCCTCCAGCTCATCGCCGAACAGCTCTCCGCCAACGGAGTGCCGGTGTTCCTCGCGGACGTCAAGGGGGACGTCTCGGGCATCTCGGCGCCGGGCCAGGCGGGCGACAAGGTGGCCGAACGGGCCGCGCAGGTCGGCCAGGAGTGGGAGGCGGCCGGATTCCCCTGCGAGTTCTACGGACTCGGCGGCATCGGCCCCGGCATCCCGCTGCGCGCCACGGTCACCAGCTTCGGCCCCGTACTCCTGTCGAAGGTGCTCCAGCTCAACCAGACGCAGGAGCAGTCGCTCGGCCTGATCTTCCACTACGCCGACACCAAGGGCCTCGAGCTGTACGACCTGAAGGACCTGAAGGCGGTCGTCGGCTTCCTGGTCTCGGACGTCGGCAAGGCCGAACTCAAGGGAATCGGCGGCCTGTCGTCCGTCACCGCCGGAGTGATCCTGCGGGCGATCACCGCGTTCGAGCAGCAGGGTGCCGAAGCGTTCTTCGGGGAGCCGGAGTTCGACACGAGCGAGCTGTTGCGGCTGGCGCCGGACGGCCGGGGCCTGGTGTCGGTCCTCGAACTCCCCGCCGTCCAGGACAAGCCCCACCTCTTCTCCACCTTCCTGATGTGGCTGCTGGCCGACCTCTTCCAGAAGCTCCCCGAGGTCGGCGATGTGGACCGCCCCAAGCTCGTCTTCTTCTTCGACGAGGCGCACCTGCTGTTCAACGGCGCGTCGAAGGCCTTCCTGGAGTCGATCACGCAGACCGTGCGGCTGATCCGCTCCAAGGGCGTGGGCATCTTCTTCGTGACCCAGACGCCGAAGGACGTCCCCGCCGACGTCCTGGCCCAGCTCGGCAACCGCGTCCAGCACGCGCTGCGGGCCTTCACCCCGGACGACGCGAAGGCGTTGAAGGCGACGGTACGCACGTTCCCGCACTCCCCCTACGACCTCGAAGAGGTCCTGACCTCGCTCGGCACCGGCGAGGCGGTCATCACCGTACTGAGCGAGAACGGCGCCCCCACCCCGGTCGCGGCGACCCGCCTGCGAGCCCCGCAGTCGCTGATGGCCCCCATCGACCCGGCCGCCCTCGACCAGGCCGTCAAGTCCTCGATCCTGTACGCCCGTTACGCCGAGCCGGTGGACCGCGAATCCGCCTTCGAGAAGCTGTCGGCGGCGGAGCGGGCGCGGGAGGAGGCGGCGGTGTCGGCCGCGCTGGACGCGCCCTCGGGTCCGGGCAAGTCGGCGTCCCGTGGGAAGAAGCAGGATGCGTCGCTGGCGGAGCAGGTGGTGAGCAGCGGGATCTTTCGTTCGCTCGCGAGGTCTGTGGGTACGCAGCTGGGCCGGGAGATCTCCCGCTCGATCTTCGGCACGCGCCGAAGGTAACCCCCTCCGGGGGTATCTGCCCGCCCGTGGCCCGGGGCCGGCGGGTCCCGGCCTTCCTGGGGCTCCGCCCCAGCCCCCGTTCGCGCCGGGGCGCGGGGAACTGCGCGACCGGCCACGCACGGTGCGAGGCCGAAAAGGGACCTAGGGGCGCGGGGAACTGCGCGACCGGCCACGCACGGTGCGAGGCCGAAAAGGGACCTAGGGGCGCGGGGAACTGCGCGAACGGCCACGCACGGTCCGCAGCCGAAACCGGGGGGCCCGGGGGCGCGGCCCCCGGAAGCCCGCCCACCCCACTCCACCCCCGGAGGGTCTCGGGAAGGGGCGGGGTGGGGAACAAACCGGGGTCTGGGGCGGAGCCCCAGGGGGTGGGGGGCCGGCCCCGCAGGGGCTCGGCCGGGACGGCGCTACTTCGCGGCGCGCCCCGCCGCCTTCACCTCCTGCTTGTACGCCCGCACCTTCGCCAACGACTCCGGCCCGGTGATGTCCGCGACCGACCGGAAGGACCCGGCCTCCCCGTACGGCCCCGCCGCCTCCCGCCACCCCCGAGGCCGCACCCCGAGCCGCTTCCCCAGGAGCGCGAGGAAGATCCTCGCCTTCTGCTCCCCGAATCCGGGCAGCGCCTCCAGCCGGGAGAGCAGCTCCGCCCCGGACGCCACCCCGGTCCACACCCCGGCCGCATCACCCCCGTACTCCTCCACGAGGAACCCGCACAGCTGCTGGATCCGCTTCGCCATGGACCCCGGGTAGCGATGCACCGCCGGCTTCTCCTTGAGGAGCTCCGCGAAGGCCTCCGGGTCGTACGCCGCGATCGCCTCCGCGTCGAGGTCGTCCACCCCCATCCGCCGGGCGATCGTGTACGGGCCCGAGAACGCCCACTCCATGGGCACCTGCTGGTCGAGCAGCATGCCGACGAGCGCGGCCAGCGGGCTGCGGCCGAGCAGCTCGTCGGCCTCGGGCTGCTGGGCGAGCCGAAGGGTTGTCTTCATGCCTCGATGATCGGCGGCCGACGACCGGGACGCACGCGGACACCCTCGCCCGATACGGCTGGGCGCGCCCCACATATGAGCGCCCCGCATCTGAGCGCCCCACATGTGCGCAGCCCACACCTGCCACCCCACACGTACCCACCCCACATAAGGGGAGGCATTCGCACCCTTTTCGAGTCGGCTCACGCTTTCGTATGACAGACGTACGGCACTCGAATGGCCGACGCCGGGCCGGGTAGTTCCGCCCGGACCATCACGTGCGTGCCGGGCACGTGCGTACCAGCCATGTGCGTACCAAGAGGGGCGACCGTAGTGAGCCAGCCTTTTGTTCTGCCGGATTTCTATCTGCCGTATCCGGCCCGGCTCAACCCCCACCTGGAATCCGCGCGGGAGCACTCGCGCACCTGGGCCCGGGACATGGGCATGCTGGAGGGCTCCGGAGTCTGGGAGCTCGCGGACCTGGACGCGCACGACTACGCGCTGCTCTGCTCGTACACCCACCCCGACTGCGACGCGGAACAGCTCGCCCTGGTGACGGACTGGTATGTGTGGGTGTTCTTCTTCGACGATCACTTCCTGGAGATGTTCAAACGCACCCTGGACCGCAAGGGCGGCAAGGAGTACCTCGACCGGCTGCCCGCCTTCATGCCCATGGACCTCGCCGACGGGTTCCCCGAGGCGACCAACCCGGTCGAGGCGGGCCTCGCCGACCTGTGGGCGCGCACCGTCCCCTCGATGACGAAGGAGTGGCGCGAGCGCTTCGCGATCAGCACCCGCAACCTGCTGAACGAGTCGCTCTGGGAGCTCGCGAACATCAACGCGGGCCGGATCGCGAACCCCGTCGAGTACATCGAGATGCGCCGCAAGGTCGGCGGAGCGCCGTGGTCGGCCGGGCTCATCGAGTACGCCGCGAACGCCGAACTCCCCGCGTCCGTAGCCGAGTCGAGGCCCCTGCGGGTCCTCACGGACGCCTTCGCCGACGCCGTCCACCTCCGCAACGACCTGTTCTCCTACCAGCGGGAGGTCGAGGACGAGGGCGAACTCAGCAATGGCGTACTGGTACTTGAGACCTTCCTCGGCTGCACGACGCAGGAGGCCGCCGAGTCCGTCAACGACCTCCTGACCTCGCGGCTCCAGCAGTTCGAGAACACCGCGCTCACCGAAGTCCCCGCGCTGTGCCTGGAGAAGGGCCTTCGGCCGGACCAGTGCGCGGCGGTCGCGGCGTACGTCAAGGGCCTCCAGGACTGGCAGTCCGGCGGGCACGAGTGGCACATGCGCTCCAGCCGCTACATGAACGCGGACGCCGTGCTCGGCCCGGCCCCTTTCGACGGAGTGCTCGGCACCTCCGCGCTCGACGTCACCAGCCTGTTCGGCCGCCCCGCCGAGGCCCGGCACCGCAGCTTCACGCACGTACCGAACCAGAAGGTCGGCCCGTCGCTGCTGCCCGACTTCGACGTCCCGTACCCACTGACGGTCAGCCCGCATGTGGGCCACGCACGTGTGTCGTCGATCGCCTGGGCGGACCGTATGGGGCTGCTCGACGACCTCTGGGACGCGGAGAAGCTCGCGGGCTACGACTTCGCGCTCTGCGCCGCCGGACTCGACCCCGACGCGACACCGGAGGAGCTCGAACTCAGCACCGAGTGGCTGACCTGGGGAACGTACGGCGACGACTACTACCCGCTGGTGTACGGCCGGCCGCGCAACCTGGCCGGGGCGCGGGCGGCCACCGTGCGGCTCTTCGCTTGCATGCCGGTCGACGATCCCGCCGCCGGCGTCCTGGCGGCGGTGACCCCCATGGAGCGGGGCCTCGCCGACCTGTGGGCGCGCACCGCGGGGCCGATGCCGGCCGCGGCCCGCGCGGCCTTCCGCCGGTCCGTCGACGTCATGCTGGAAAGCTGGCTCTGGGAGCTGCTCAACCAGGCCCAGCACCGCATCCCCGACCCCGTCGACTACATCGAGATGCGCCGCTACACCTTCGGCTCCGACCTCACGATGAGCCTGTCGCGCCTGCGTCACGCCGGTCAACTGCCGCCCGGACTCTACGAGAGCGGCCCCATCCGCAGTCTGGAGAACGCGGCCGCCGACTACTGCTGCCTGCTCAACGACGTCTTCTCGTACCAGAAGGAGATCGAGTACGAGGGCGAGCTGCACAACGGCGTCCTCGTCGTCCAGAACTTCTTCAACTGCGACTACCCGACCGGGCTGCGCATCGTCGACGACCTGATGCGCTCGCGGCTGCGCCAGTTCCAGCACGTCATCGACAACGAACTCCCGCTCCTGTGTGAGGACTTCGAGCTCGACGAGGACGGGCGGCGTGTGCTCGGCACCTATGTGGCCGAGCTCCAGGACTGGATCGCGGGCATTCTGAACTGGCATGTCTCGGTGCGCCGCTATGGCGCCGCCGACCTCCCGGCCACCCTGCCCCATGGCAGCTCCCCCCACACCGCGTTCCGGGGCGGTGTGGCCCCGGGGTGGATGCGGCCCAGCGGGGACGGGACCTCGGCGGACCGGGTACGGCTGCCGGAGGCGTGGAAGGCGGCGGCCGCCCCCACCGGCGCCCCGCTGGCCGTCCCGTCCGTGACCGGCGCGGTGCCGGCACCCATGGGGCCCGCCGTCCCGTCCGTGACCGTGGTGGCGCCCGAGCCCATGGGGCCCGCCGTGCCCTCCCTGCCCGTGTCCGCCGAGTGGACGCCCACACTCCCGGCGCCCACGGTGGCGGGAGGCCATACCTCGTGATCCTCTAATGTGCGGGGGCCACACCCTGGGGCCGCACCCGGCCACGAGGAGGCGCGCGCATGGGACACGACCACGGCGCGTCCTCGGCGGCATCGGGCACGCTCAGCGGCACGTATCGCAACCGGCTGCTGTGGACCATCGGCATCAGCGCGGCGATCACCCTCATCCAGGTGGTCGGCGCGCTGCTCTCCGGCAGCCTCGCGCTGCTCGCCGACGCGGCGCACAGCCTCACCGACGCGGTCGGGGTCTCCCTCGCGCTCGGCGCGATCACGCTCGCCCAGCGGGCCCCGACCCCGCGCCGCACCTTCGGCTTCTACCGGGTGGAGATCTTCTCGGCGGTCCTGAACGCCCTGCTCCTGGCCGCGATCTTCGTCTGGGTCCTGTACTCGGCGATCCGCCGCTTCAGCGAGCCGGTCGAGGTCAAGGGCGGGCTGATGTTCGCGGTGGCGCTGGGCGGACTCGCCGCGAACCTGGTGGGTCTGTGGCTCCTGAAGGACGCCAAGGACAAGAGCCTCAACCTGCGCGGCGCCTACCTCGAAGTGCTCGGCGACGCGCTCGGCTCGGTGGCGGTCATCGTGGGCGGCCTGATCATCCTGTTCACCGGCTGGCAGGCCGCCGACCCCATCGCCTCCATCGTCATCGGTCTGCTGATCGTGCCCCGCACGTACGGGCTGCTGCGCGACGCCCTGCACGTGCTGATGGAGGCGGCCCCCAACGACGTGGACCTCGCGGAGGTCCGCCGCCACCTTCTCGAGGAGCCGGGTGTGGTGGACGTACATGATCTGCACGGTTGGACGGTGACGTCCGGGATGCCTGTGCTCACCGCACATGTGGTGGTGAAGGAGACCGCCCTGGACGGCGGGTACGGGGAGCTCCTCAGCCGGCTCCAGAGCTGTGTGGGGGACCACTTCGACGTGGCCCACTCCACGATCCAGCTGGAACCCGAGGGCCATACCGAGGCCGCGGACTCCCTCCACCGCTGAGCCGCTGCCGCCGGGGTCGACGGGCCGCACCCAGGGGCCGCGGGACCGGGTGCCGGACGGGGGAGCGGCGCCCGGGGCGCCGGGTGTGAGCGCGGTTCGGCGCGCGGGTTCGGACGGGGCTGTCTAGCCTGTTCGGGGGGCTCCGCTTCCTGGAAGGGTGAGTCCATGAAGGGTGCGGCACAGCTCGCTCGACGGGTGGTCGCGGCCGGGGCCGGTGCGGCTCTGGCCCTGATCGGGCCCGCCACCGTCACTCGCGCCGCCGGTCCGGGGCCGGACCTGGAGCGGTTCTACCAGCAGAAGATCGGCTGGGAACCGTGCCAACCGACCGAGGGCCAGACCGGTGAACTCCTGGACTCCGTAAGGGGTATGGAGTGCAGCACCCTCAGTGTGCCGGTCGACTACGCGGACCCCGGCAAGGGCGACATCGCGCTCGCGCTGGCCCGCATCAGGAGCGCGGCCACCGGCGCCGACCGCAAGGGATCCGTCGTCTTCAACTTCGGCGGCCCCGGCGAATCCGGGGTCGACGGGCTTGCCGCCTTCCGGGACGTGGCGGCCGGCATCGACAAGCAGTACGACCTGGTGAGCTTCGACCCGCGCGGCGTCGCCCGCAGCTCTCCCGTGCGCTGCGGCGGCGAGGAAGAGGCGGCACGGTTCGACGACGGGGACCGGGACACGCCGGGTACGGGGGCCGCCGCCGTCGCCGAGGCGAAGCGCACAGCCCAGGCGTGCCGCACGAAGACCGGGCCGGTGCTCGACCACGTGGGCACCGTCAACACCTCCCGCGACATGGACGTGCTGCGCGAGGTGCTCGGCGACGAGAAGCTCAACTACCTGGGGATCTCGTACGGGACGCGGCTGGGCGCGGTCTACGCGAGCCAGTTCCCGAAGCGGACGGGCCGGATGGTCCTGGACGCCGTCGACACCCTGCGGGGCAGTGCCGAGCAGGACGCGCTCGCGCAGACCAAGGGCTTCCAGCAGGCCCTCGACGCGTTCTTCGCCGGCTGCGCCCAGCAGAACTGCGAGCTCGGCACCAGCCCGGAGCAGGTCGGCGCGACCTTCGACCGGGCGGTCGCGAAGCTCGCCGACGGGAAGACGGTGACGGGCTCCGACAACCAGGACTTCACCAGCGACGACCTGCACAGCGCCGTGCAGTCCGCCCTCTACAGCCAGGCCTCCTGGCCCACCCTGTCGGCGGGCATCGCCGCCCTCCTCGATGACGACGACCCCACCGTCCTCGCCTCGCTCAACCCGGGCGCGGGCACGGACGACGCGCCCGCCGGCAACTCCGACGAGGCGATGCTCGCGATCAACTGCGCGGACGACCCGGTGCGGCCGGCCGACCCGACCAGGGAGTACGACGCCGTACAGCGTCAACTCACCCGGGAATCCCCGTACTTCGGGCCCGGCACGGCCGCGCGGGCCGTCGCCTGCGCGGGGTGGCCCGCGGGCACCGACTACATCCGCCGGATCGACCACCCCGGCGCGCCCAAGATCCTGGTCGTGGGCGGCAAGGGCGATCCGGCGACGCCGTACCCATGGGCCCAGGCCACAGCCAAACAGCTCGGTTCGGGTGTCCTGATGACATACGAGGGCGAGGGACATGGGGCGTACGCCGCTTCGCAGTGCATCCGCGCCAAGGTGGACGCCTTCTTCGCGGCCGGGACGGTACCGCCGGCGGGAACGAGCTGCCCGGCGGAGGTACCGGACGAGTAGCCGGGCCGGAGAGCGGACGGGTGCGGGGCCGGGCTTGGCGGCCGGGTCCCGCCGAGTGGCCGGTGGCGGCCGGTCGAGCGGGGCGGCCACGGTCACCCGGGCCTAAATTCGCTGGGCCGCGCGTGGGGTAAATGGCACGATCGCCGACATATGGATACCTCACCCATGTCTCCGGAGCCCATGTCTCCCGAGCCCACGTCTTCCGGGTCCACGTCTCCCGAGCCCATGTCGCCGGAGCACGACCCTGCTGCGACTCCGCCCGCGTTTCCTTCCCCCACTCCCCCCGCCAACCCCTCCGGGTCGGCGTCCGGACGAACATCGCACGCCGGCACCACCTGGCGCACCCGGCCCGAGGCCCCCGTGGACATCGAGGCGGTACGCGCCGTGAACCTGGCCGCGTTCCCCACCGAGCTCGAGGCCGACCTCGTCGACGCGCTGCGCGCCGACGAGGCGTGGATCCCCGGCCTTTCGATCGTGGCGGAGGCCCCGGACGGCTCGGTCGCCGGCCACGCGCTGCTGACCCGGTGCCGGGTCGACGGCGCCCCGGCGCTGGCCCTCGCGCCCGTCGCGGTGGCCCCCGGGCATCAGCACACGGGCGCGGGATCCGCCGTGGTGCGGGCCGCGCTCGCCGCCGCGCGGGAGCGGGGCGAGGATCTGGTCCTGGTGCTCGGCCACCCCGACTACTACCCCCGCTTCGGTTTCACCCCGGCCTCGGCGCTCGGCATCCGGGCCCCCTTCGAGGTGCCCGACGAGGCGATGATGGCGCTCCGGCTGCGGCCGGGAGGGGCGCCGGCGCCGACGGGCGTGATCCAGTACCCGGCGCCGTTCGGGACGTAGGCGCGGCGGGCTGACAGGGCTGTATTGGCCGTCAGGCCGGCCCGGGCCTTGGGCCGGCTTCCGTAGGCGCCCCTGTGCGCGCGCCTACGGAAGCCGTGTCGTCCCACCCGCCCGGTACTGCGAATCCGCAGGGCGCCTCAGGGCCCCCAACACCCAAGCGCTGTAACAGTGTTCGGTGACCACATAGACCGGCGTCGTACCGTCCCGGCACTCCACCACCTGCGAGCCGGGCGCGGGCCGGGGCCCCGGGTCGGTCCAGTACGGCGGCCTGACCCGGACCACCGTGAGGCTGCGCGGCACGGGGACCCGGGCTAGCCGGCCGAACGGATCGGGGGTGGAGGCGAGCAGCCCCGGAGCAGCGACCAGATAGCCGAACTCCTCGTGGCTGTAGGGGACTTCACCGCGAATGGTGCCCGGAAAGCACTCCTCCACGGAGGGTGACAGCGGGGCCACCCTGATGGTGTCGGTGGTGCGGTGGCGACGGCGGTGCGTCACCCAGGCGGCCCCGGTGAGGACCGGAACGGCTCCGACCGCCGTGAGCAGCACGGCGGTCGGCACCCCGCCGGTGGCCCACGGCGTGCCGAAGGCGAAGCAGGCGATGAGCAGCACCGCGGCCAGCGGCACGATGATCCGCCAGGTCTCCTGCGGGACCGACCCGGCCGACCCGGCAGCCCCGACGGCATCCGCCGAACCGGTGGACCCAGTGGCACGCCGTGCCGAGCAGTACCCGCTGCGCAGGCAGGCCCCGCCCACGGAGAGCAGAAAGAGCGCGGCGGCCAGCGGCAGCCGGTAGCCGCCGCGCGGGTCCGCCGTCGTGTACTGGCGCATGCCCCGGAACTCGACGTACCTGATCTCCCCACGCCAGTAGGTGAGTTGAAGGGCGGCGCCGGGGCGGACCACCGCGAAGACGGGGGTGCGGCCGTCCATCTTGACGCGGCGCGGTGGCGCGGCGACAGCCCGGCCGGGCGGGTGCATCGGCGGGCTGGTCTTCAGCCGCCCCGGCAGCGCCCCGGGGCCGTCCTGTACGTGGCCGAGGCCCAGCCAGTAGTACGTGGAGCGGTGCTGGTGGTCGGCCGCGGTGGAGGTCACCGTGGCCTCGACGGTGTGTCTGCACTCCGTCGAGACCTCGGCGACCGGGCAGTCGCCCGCCGCCGCGAACGCCCGCTCCACATCGAGCGCGTGCGGCACGGTGACCAGGAGCAGCCAGCCGGCGACGAGCAGGAGCGCGACGCCGATCGCCGCGCGGGCGAGGGCGGCCGACCGGTCGCGGGCCAGGAAGACGGGTGCGTTCATCGCTCGCCGCTCGGGGCCGCGTACCGCACGGAAGGGGATGACGGGATCATCATCCGGTCATCCTGAACCCATCGGGGGCCCAAGTTCCGTCTGTGGAAAGGTGGTTCAGACCAATAGCGGAGCGCGGGCCGCCCCGGCGGAATCGATCATGCGGTGGTCGCCGCGCCGGCGCACCCCGGCGTGGATCGGCCCGCCCACCTGCGCGGGTTCACCCATAGGTGTGAGCGACGGCGGGACATGCGCCACTGGCACTTGCGTGTTGGCACCCAGTGCCGTGGAGGAGCGGTCGAGGCGGCGAGAAGTGGGGCCGAGGCCGGAGACAACAGACATCGTCGACACCCTGATGTTCCGGGGCGCCCGGTGCGAGAATTCCTCCCACACAGCCAGCCGACGACTATGTGCGGACCGACCCGGCACATGCATGCCACATGTGCATCCCCCACATGCACACCACAGTGGTGCTCCCCGACTGCGTACGAGCGGCCGCGAACGGGCATATGCCTACCCCGGCGCTCCCGAATGAAGGTGATGGGGCCATGTCCGCGGACATGAAGGTGCTACTGGTCGACGACCACGAGGACAACCTGTTCGCCATGGAGAGCATCCTCGCGCCGCTCGGCTACCCCCTGGAGCTCGCGACCAGCGGGGACGCCGCCCTCAAGGCCGCGCTGCACGGGGGAATAGCGGTCGCGGTCCTCGACGTCGTGATGCCCGGCGTGAGCGGCCTGGACGTCGCCCGCTATCTGAGCCGCCTGACCCAGACCCAGCTGATCCCCGTCATCCTGGTGACCGGCATGGGCCAGGACAGCGACATGGCCGCCCAGGCCCTGCACCTGGGCGTGGCCGACTACCTGATCAAGCCGCTCGACCCCTGGGCCTTACGCATCAAGGTCCAGTACCTCTACCGCACCAGCACCCTGCTCACGAGCAACCCGCGCCAACGGGGCCCCCGCAACCACCCGGCCGAACCGGCCCAACTCCCCGCCCGCCGCCGCCAGTTGCACCCCACCGAAACCATCCGAATCCCCCACCAGCCGGACGAACCGCCTCGGTGAGGCGGGGGCGGGCGGCTTGTCCACGAGGGAGCCGTCTCGTCCCCCGAGCCGAGGGGACCTCCCCGCCCCGGCGTGCGGAGACCCCCGAACACGGAGAAGGCCCCGGCCGGTTTCCCGGTCGGGGCCTTCAACATCGTGCCCGGTGAGGCACTGGCGGAGGATACGAGATTCGAACTCGTGAGGGGTTGCCCCCAACACGCTTTCCAAGCGTGCGCCCTAGGCCACTAGGCGAATCCTCCGGGGCAAACAATACAAGACGTTGAGGGGTGCTCGCGAACTCGTTCCCACCTCAGGGATCAGGTACGCTGTGCGCAGCCCCTCACGTGGCGCTATCTGACTGAACTCCCCCAGGGCCGGAAGGCAGCAAGGGTAGGTCGGCTCTGGCGGGTGCGTGGGGGGCGCTTTATTTTGTGGGGCGCGGGGCGTCCCATCCCCTTGTGTGCGGGGCCGGTTCGGCCGGGGGGCCTCGGGCGGGCCGTCGTCGGCGGGCCCGGTTGTCAGTGGGCCCCGATAACCTCGTATGCGTGTCGTCCCTTGCGCTGTACCGCCGCTACCGCCCCGAGTCGTTCGCCGAGGTCATCGGGCAGGAGCATGTCACTGACCCGCTGCAGCAGGCGCTGCGGAACAACCGGGTCAATCACGCGTACCTGTTCAGCGGGCCGCGGGGCTGTGGCAAGACGACCAGTGCCCGGATCCTGGCCCGGTGTCTGAACTGTGAGCAGGGGCCGACGCCCACCCCGTGCGGGGAGTGCCAGTCCTGCCAGGACCTCGCGCGCAACGGGCCGGGTTCCATCGATGTGATCGAGATCGACGCCGCTTCGCACGGTGGCGTGGACGACGCCCGTGAGCTGCGCGAGAAGGCCTTCTTCGGCCCCGCGTCCAGCCGCTACAAGATCTACATCATCGACGAGGCCCACATGGTGACCTCGGCCGGCTTCAACGCCCTCCTGAAGGTCGTCGAGGAGCCGCCGGAGCACCTCAAGTTCATCTTCGCCACCACCGAGCCCGAGAAGGTCATCGGGACGATCCGGTCGCGTACGCACCACTATCCGTTCCGCCTCGTGCCGCCCGGCACGCTGCGGGAGTACCTCGGCGAGGTCTGCGGGCGCGAGGGCATTCCCATCGAGGACGGGGTGCTGCCGCTCGTGGTGCGCGCCGGCGCCGGTTCCGTGCGTGACTCGATGTCCGTCATGGACCAGCTGCTCGCCGGTGCCGCCGAGGACGGTGTGACGTACGCGATGGCCACCGCCCTGCTCGGCTACACCGACACCTCGCTGCTCGACTCCGTGGTCGACGCCTTCGCGTCGGGCGACGGCGCTGCCGCGTTCGAGGTCGTCGAGCGGGTCATCGAGGGCGGCAACGATCCGCGCCGCTTCGTCGCCGACCTCCTCGAGCGGCTGCGGGACCTCGTGATCCTCGCCGCCGTTCCGGACGCGGGGGAGAAGGGGCTCATCGACGCCCCGGCCGACGTCGTCGAGCGGATGCAGGCGCAGGCCTCCGTGTTCGGTGCGGCCGAGCTGAGCCGGGCCGCCGATCTCGTCAACGCGGGGCTCACCGAGATGCGCGGGGCCACCTCGCCCCGGCTCCAGCTCGAACTGATCTGTGCCCGGGTGCTGCTGCCCGCCGCGTACGACGACGCGCGCTCGCTCCAGGCCCGTCTCGACCGCCTTGAGCGCGGGGTCAACTTCCAGGCGGCGCCCGCCGGTGGGCCCGCCATGGGGTACGTGCCCGGGCCCGAGGCGCATGCGCCGATGCAGGGCGGTCCCGGCGGGCCCGAAGGGGCTCGGGCCGCGGTGCGGGGTGCGGGGGCCGGGGGGCCGGGACCGATGGGCGGGCCCGCCCAGCCGCAGGCCACCCAGCAGCAGCCCGCCCAGCCGCCGCAGCCTCAGGCGCAGCCCGCCCCTGCGCAGCCGGTGCCGCAGGCGCCCGCGCCCCAGCCCGCCGTGCAGGCGCAGCCCGCCCAGCAGCAGCCCCAGGCACCGTCCGCCCCGCCCCAGCCCGCCGAGTCGAGCCCCGCGGGGGCCTGGCCGTCGGCTGCCGCGCCCGGTGGCCAGCGGCCCGGTGCCTGGCCGGGGGCGGCGGCACCCGCCCCCTCCGCAGGGGCCTGGCCCTCGGCCGCGCCCGCGTCCGCCCCGGCCGCACCGGAGCCCGCTCCGGCCGCGCAGCCCGCAGCGCCCGCGCCCGGCGGGCAGGGCAATGCCATGCAGGTGCGCAACATGTGGCCGGACATTCTGGAGGCCGTCAAGAACAAGCGGCGCTTCACCTGGATCCTGCTCAGTCAGAACGCGCAGGTGGCCGGCTTCGACGGCACCACCGTGCAGCTCGGCTTCATCAACGCCGGTGCCCGGGACAACTTCGCGAGCAGCGGCAGCGAGGACGTGCTGCGCAGTGTGCTCTCCGAGCGCTTCGGGGTGCAGTGGAAGGTCGAGGCGATCATCGACCCGTCGGGCGGCACCCAGCCCCCGCCCGCCGCGGGCAACTTCGGCGGCGCCGCCCCCCGGCCCCCCGCCCCGCCCGTCCAGCAGCACCAGCAACAGCCGAGCCAGCAGCACCAGCCGCCGCAGGCGCCCCCGCAGCCTTCCAGGCCGGCGGCCACGACCCCGGCCGCACCCGCGCCCGCACCGCAGAAGCAGCAGCCGCCGCAGGCCGGCCCTTCCGTACGCCAGGAGGAGCCCCCGCCGCCCCCGGTCCGGCTGGAAGACGATGTTCCGGAGGACGACGATCCGGACCTGGTGGACAACGCGCTGTCCGGGCACGACCTGATCGTGCGCGAGCTCGGGGCGACCGTGGTGGAGGAATATACGAACGAGGGCTGAGCATCCGCCTGGTGACCCGCACAAAGATCACGCCATCACGGCGGCTAGGCTGGCTGCCGTGAAGGTCCTTGTCATCGGCGGCGGTGCCCGCGAGCACGCCCTGTGCCGTTCCCTGTCCCTCGACCCCGACGTGACGGCGCTGCACTGCGCCCCCGGCAACGCCGGGATCGCGGAGGTCGCCGAGCTCCACCCCGTGGACCAGCTGGACGGGGACGCGGTCGCCCGCCTCGCCGCCGAGCTCGGCAGCGAGCTGGTCGTGGTCGGGCCCGAGGCCCCACTCGTCGCCGGGGTCGCCGACGCCGTGCGCGCCGCGGGCATCCCCTGCTTCGGCCCCTCGAAGGAGGCCGCGCGGCTGGAGGGCTCCAAGGCCTTCGCCAAGGACGTGATGGCGGCGGCGAGCGTGCCGACCGCCCGCTCCTACGTCTGCACCACCCCCGAGGAGATCGACGAGGCGCTGGACGCCTTCGGTGCTCCGTACGTGGTGAAGGACGACGGCCTCGCGGCCGGCAAGGGCGTCGTCGTCACGGACGACCTCGCCGCGGCCCGCGAGCACGCCCTCGCCTGTGACCGCGTGGTCATCGAGGAGTTCCTCGACGGCCCCGAGGTCTCCCTCTTCGCGATCACCGACGGCGTCACCGTCCTGCCGCTCCAGCCCGCGCAGGACTTCAAGCGCGCGCTCGACGGCGACGAAGGTCCCAACACCGGTGGCATGGGCGCCTATTCACCCCTTCCGTGGGCCGACCCTAAGCTCGTCGACGAGGTCATGGAGAGCGTCCTCCAGCCGACCGTCGACGAACTGCGCCGCCGCGGAACGCCGTTCTCCGGACTGCTGTACGCGGGCCTCGCGATCATCTCGCGCGGGGTGCGGGTCATCGAGTTCAACGCGCGCTTCGGCGACCCCGAGACCCAGGTCGTCCTCGCCCGTCTCCAGACCCCGCTCGCGGGCGTGCTGTTCCACTCGGCCAACGGCACCCTGGACGTCCAGCCCCCGCTGACCTGGCGCGACGACGCCGCCGTCACCGTGGTCATCGCCTCGCACAACTACCCCGCCACGCCCCGCACCGGCGACCCGATCGAGGGCCTGGCCGAGGTCGCGGCCGAGGACGCGCCGACGGCGTACGTCCTGCACGCCGGGACCCGGCACGAGGGCGACGCGGTCGTCAGCGCCGGGGGCCGTGTCCTCTCGGTCACCGCGACCGGCGAGGACCTGACGCAGGCCCGCGACCGGGCGTACACGGCGGTCGGCCGGATCCGCCTCGACGGCTCGCAGCACCGTACGGACATCGCCCGCGAGGCGGCGCAGGGCCTGGGCTGACGGGTCGCGGCCCGGGGGCCCGGCGCCCCCGCCCCGCCCTTCGCGCCCCGCGCCCAGCCCCCGTACCCCCACCCCATCCCGCCCCGGAACACTCACACCTTTACCCAAAGCCATTCCATCGAGTGACGGTGGCCCCATCGGGATGACTCCTGCCGGGGCCCCAACTAGGGTGCGGCGAGGGCGTTGCGGCACTTGGCCCACCGGCATTGCGATGTCAGTGGGCGGTGCCACAGTGGGGGAGTGAGCAAAGCCGCCGCAGGGCAGAGGGGGTGAAGTCCGGCCGTGTCCGGTACCGGAATGGGTGGAGAGGTGGGCGCGCAGCACGCGCGTTCGCGGGCTCTCGCAGTACTGCGCATCCGTAGCAGGGCGCTGGCCGTGGCTCTGCTGCCGGCGGCCGTCGCCGTCGTGCTGATCGTCGCCGCCGCGCAGGGCCGTATCGAGGGCAGTGGCTGGGGCGCCGCGCGCTGGGCGGTCACCGCCACCGCGCTGCTCGTGCTGCTGCTCGCGGCCGTCGTCGGGGCCGTGATCGTACGCGCCAGACCGGCCCTTTCCCCGACGGTGGACCTCGCCGAATCGGCGGCCCCCGATCTGTATCGCCTGGTCAGGGATCTGGCCGAGCGCCTCGATGTGCCACCGCCCTCGGCGATAGCCCTGACCCCGGACTGCGACAGCTGGCTGGAGGACCGCACTCATCCGGCGCACGCCGGGCGGGGGGCGATGCCCGCTCGCTTCATACGCGGCGCCGGTGCGGGGGCCGCTCGCGCCCGGCGGGTGCCGGCCACGCCGGTCCTGGTCATCGGCTCGCCCTTCATGTGGTGGATGCGCGTCGGCGAGCTCCGCGCCATCCTCGCCCCGGTCGTCGCCGGTACGGGCCCCTCCGCGCATCCGGACATAGCCGCCGCCCGCCGGTTCGTACGGGGTCTGGACGCGGCCGTGGGTCTGGCCGCGCGGCCCGGGCTCGACCCGGTGCGCCGCCTCGCCTGCGGCTTCGTCGCCGCGATCGCCCGGCTGCTCCTGCGGGGCTGCCGGGTGCATGCCGCCGAGATGGAGCGCGGGGTCGCGGTCGCCGCGTCCGAGCGCGCCCAGGCGGTGGACTACGGGGTACGCATCGTGGCCCAGGAGCAGGTCGGGCTCGCCTACGCGGGCTGGGACCGGCTGCTGACCAGGGTCGCGCTGCCCGCCTGGCGGATGGGCCGCTGGCCCTCCCGTCTGGACGCGGGCGTGGTCTCCGCGCTCACCGAGCTGTCCCGGCGCGACCGTCTGGCCGAGGGCTTCACCTCACGGCTCGGCGAGCGCCCGGCCTGTGACCTCCTGGAGGAGCCCGGGGCCGCCGACGAGGCGACCTCGCTGCTCGCCGCCCGGCTGTTCCACGGCGGCCCCGCCGAGCCGGGCCCCGACTGGGCGCCGGTGGACTGGGCCGCGTATCCGGAGGAGGTCGTGGACCGAAAGTGGCGCACCGAGGCCGCCCGGCTGCACCGGGTCCTGGACGCGCTCGACGAGCGGCGCGACGCCAAGTCCGCGGCGCCCACGCTTGCCCGGGTCATCGACCACCTGGCCGGGACGGACGGCGAGGCCGCCGACCGTCTCGCGGCCCGGATCGCGGCGGAGGTGGCCGGCGAGGAGGCCGCGTCCGCACCGCCCGCGCCCGGCCCCGAGGCCTGGGGCATCGACGCGGTGCCGCTCTTCCCGCTCCAGCCGCAGCGCACGGGCCGCGAGCTGCTCGCCGACCATGTGACGGCGATGGTGTGCTGCGCGGCGGTCGACACGGCGGGCGCCCTGCCCGGGCTCGACTGGCTGGACGGGCCCTCGCTGCTCATCGACGACGTGCGCCGCTCGGACCTGGGGTCCCCGGTGCTCGCGCTCGTCGAGGAGGGCGACCCGGACGAACTGCGCGGCTGGCTCTCCTCCATCGGCATCCGCCCGGAGAAGCCGGTACGCCTGGTCTGAGGGGAGCGCCCGCCCCCAACAGGGCTCCCCAGAGGGCGAGTTCGCCCTACATATCCGGAACGTCGAGTTCCCGTTAACGTCAATTCGCGACGAACGGTGACGGAGTGCGTGCGTTATGTGATGTGCTGGGGACCGGTCGCGGACAGACCGCGCACCACAGTCGCATCAGTGTTGTCGCGGGGGATCGAGGGAGGGGAGTGACATGGGGGTGGAGCGGTCGGAGCACATCCGGCGCTGGGAGTCCGGAGCCCTCGCGCACGCCGTCTCGGACCCCTTCGGGCAGGGCCCGCTCCCCTGGCTGCGCGGCAGTGAGACCTACTTCGACGACACCGGGCACGTGGTGCCCTGGTACGTCGACCACGTCCCGGTCCAGCGGGGCACCCCCGACCCCCGCAGCGCCCCCCGGGTCACCGGGCCGCGCACCGCCGACGACGTACGACGGCAGATCAAGGGCTTCGCCTCCAGCGGGGCCGTCGCGCCCGGCGAGGCCATCGACTTCCACATCACCGTGGACCCGCCGCAGCAGTTCACCGTCGACGTCTACCGGATCGGCCACTACGGCGGCGACGGGGCCGCGAAGATCGCCACCAGCCCCCGGCTGTCCGGGATCGTCCAGCCGCCGCCGCTGGCCGTGGACCGCACGGTCTCCTGTCACCACTGGTGGCAGTCCTGGCGCTATCAAGTGCCCTCGCACGCCTCCATCGGCGCCCATGTCGCCGTGCTCACCACCGCCGACGGCTACCGCTCGCACATCCCGTTCACCGTTCGCGACAGCCACCCCGCCGATCTGCTCCTGCTGCTGCCCGACATCACCTGGCAGGCCTACAACCTCTACCCGGAGGACGGCCGCACGGGCGCCAGCCTCTACCACGCCTGGGACGAGGAGGGCCGGCTGCTCGGCGAGGAGGACGCGGCGATCACCGTCTCCTTCGACCGGCCGTACGCGGGCGCGGGCCTGCCCCTGCACGTGGGCCACGCCTACGACTTCATCCGCTGGGCCGAGCGCTACGGCTACGACCTCGCCTACGCGGACGCCCGCGATCTGCACGCCGGACGCGTCGACCCCACCCGCTACCGCGGCCTGGTCTTCCCCGGCCACGACGAGTACTGGTCGGCTCCCATGCGCCGGGCCGTCGAACTGGCCCGTGACGGCGGCACCTCGCTGGTCTTCCTGTCGGCCAACTCCCTTTACTGGCAAGTGGAGTTGGGGCCCTCCCCGTCCGGGGTGCCGGACCGGCTGCTGACCTGCCGCAAGCGCCGCGGCCCCGGCCGGCCCGCCCTGTGGCGCGAGATCGCCCGGCCCGAGCAGCAGCTCCTGGGCATCCAGTACGCGGGCCGCGTCCCCGAGCCGCACCCCATGGTCGTCCGCAACGCGAGCCACTGGCTGTGGGAGGCGACCGGGGCCGGGGACGGCGACGAGATCGAGGGCCTGGTCGCGGGCGAGGCCGACCGCTACTACCCGCGCACCGCCCTCCCCGAGCACCGGGACCGCATCCTGCTCGCCCACTCCCCCTACCGGGACAGCGAGCAGCACGTCAGGCACCAGGAGACATCCCTGTACCGAGCGCCGTCCGGCGCGCTCGTCTTCGCCTCGGGCACCTTCGCCTGGTCCCCGGCGCTCGACCGGCCCGGCCATGTGGACTCCCGCATCCAGCGGGCCACGGCCAACCTCCTCGACCGCATCTGCAAGCGGGACTGACGCGGGCCACGGCCCGGCCATGCCGCGCTCCACGGGCCGCCGGGGCCCGGACCGTGACGCGCTCCACGGGCCGCTGGGCCCCGGACCGTGACGCCGGAGGCACCGGGACCCGACCCGCACCCGACCCGCGACGGTGGTCCCCGGCCGCATGCGAGAGAATCGGAATCGCTCCTGGATCAACCTACGCGGAGGAACCGTGTCCGGATTCGTAGAAAAGCCCGAGCCCCTGCAGGTGCCGGGCCTGACCCACCTCCACACGGGCAAGGTGCGTGACCTCTATCGGAACGAGGCGGGCGACCTCGTCATGGTCGCCAGCGACCGGATGTCCGCGTACGACTGGGTGCTGCCCACCGAGATCCCCGACAAGGGCCGGGTCCTGACCCAGCTCTCGCTGTGGTGGTTCGACCTGCTCGCCGACCTGGTCCCCAACCACGTCATCTCCAGCGAGGTCCCGGCCGGCGCCCCCGCCGACTGGGCGGGCCGCACCCTGGTGTGCAAGTCGCTCGCGATGGTCCCGGTGGAGTGCGTGGCCCGCGGTTACCTCGCCGGCTCCGGGCTGGTCGAGTACAACGAGTCCCGCACGGTGTGCGGCCTCGCGCTGCCCGAGGGCCTGGCCAACGGGTCCGAGCTGCCCGCGCCGATCTTCACGCCCGCCACCAAGGCCGCCGTCGGCGAACACGACGAGAACGTGAGCTACGAGGAGGTCGCCCGCCAGATCGGCGCGGAGACCGCCGCCCAGCTGCGCCAGGCCACCCTCGCCGTGTACGGGCGGGCCCGCGACATCGCGCGCGAGCGGGGCATCATCCTCGCGGACACCAAGTTCGAGTTCGGCTTCGCGGGCGAGGAACTCGTCATCGCCGACGAGGTGCTCACCCCGGACTCCTCGCGCTTCTGGCCGGCCGCCACCTGGGAGCCGGGCCACGACCAGCCGTCCTACGACAAGCAGTACGTCCGCGACTGGCTGACCTCGCCGGAGTCCGGCTGGGACCGCAAGAGCGAGCAGCCGCCGCCGGCGCTGCCGCAGCAGATCGTGGACGCGACCCGGAGCAAGTACATCGAGGCGTACGAGCAGCTCACCGGGACCAGCTGGGCGTAACCGGCGCGGACGACGAAGAAGCCCCCCGGTCGAGGGCCGGGGGGCTTCTCCTTCTACGGAGCGAACGACGAGGTTCGAACTCGCGACATCCACCTTGGCAAGGTGGTGCTCTACCAGCTGAGCTACGTTCGCATGCGCCGTGGCGCGGAGACCACTATACCCAACCGCGCTCGCGAGCGAGACGCACCGCCGTATGACGGTTCTCCGCACCCAGCTTCGCGGCGGCCGACGAGAGGTAGTTGCGGACCGTTCCCTGGGACAGCGCGGCCCGCTCGGCGATCTCCGCGACGGGTGCCCCGTCGGCCGCGAACCCGAGCACCTCGGCCTCGCGAACGGTCAGCGGAGAGTCCCCTGCGGAGATCGCGTCGGCCGCCAACTCCGGGTCCACATAACGGTTTCCGGCGTGCACCGACCGGATGATCTCGGCGAGCCGCTGGGCGCTGACGGTCTTCGGCACGAAGCCCCGCACGCCCGCCGTCAGGGCCCGCTTGAGGTGGCCAGGGCGCCCGTGGCTGGTCACGATCATGGTCCGGCAGGACGGCAGTTCGGCCCGCAGTTTTGTGGCCACCGTCACACCGTCCGCGCCCGGCATCTCCAGATCGAGGACCGCCACATCGGGCCGGTGGGCCCGTGCCATCGCGAGCGCCTCGGGGCCGGAGGCGGCCTCGGCGACGACCTCCAGGTCGTCCTCCAGGCCGAGCAGCGCCGCGAGCGCGCCCCGGATCAGGTGCTCGTCGTCGGCGAGCAGCACCCGTACCCGGCTCATCTGGGCACCTCCGCGGTCAGCCGGAACAGGCCTTCGCCCGCCGGTCCCGCCTCCAGGGTGCCGCCGAGCGCCGAGAGCCGCTCGCGCAGGCCCGCGAGGCCGGAGCCCGGGGTGGTGCTGGGCCGCTCGGGCACGCCGTCGTTCTCGACGACCAGGGTCGCGGTGTGCTCGGCGACCGCGAGCCGGATCGCCACACTGCGGGCGTCCCCGTGCCGCAGTACGTTGGTGGTGGCCTCGCGCACCACCCAGCCGAGCGCCGACTGGGCCTCCACGGTCAGGCCCTCGGCGGGCCCGCTGTACTCACAGCCGATCCCGGCCGCTTGGAGCACCCCCCGGGCCCCCTCGATCTCCACCCCGAGGTCCGCCTCGCGATAGCCGCGCACCACTTCCCGTACCTCTTTCTGTGATTCCTGGGCGATGCGCTGCACCTCCACCATCTGCGCCACCGCCTCGGGCCGGCCGCGCTGGGCGAGCTGGACGGCGAGCTCGGCCTTGAGCGCGATGACGGCGAGGTTGCGGCCCAGCACGTCGTGCATGTCCCGCCCGAAGCGCAGCCGTTCCTCGGCGACGGCGAGGCGGGCCTCGGTCTCGCGGGCCCGGTCCGACTCCCACATCGCCGAGAGCGTCCAGGCCCCGCAGCGCGCCATCAGCAGGATGTACGTGCCGGACAGGGCGACCACGAGGGCCAGATAGACCAGCCGTTCGCCGCGCACCCCGGCCACCGCGAACACCGCGACGGTCGGCAGGGCGAGCAGGGCGAACCGCCGCAGGAACGTCCAGGGCGCGACGAGGAGGCTGTACGTCATCCCGAACGGCACCACGACGTAGAGCGCGATCATGATGAGCTCGGCCTCCCTGACGCCGTGCGCCGCGTAGAGCCCGCCGAGCAGGACGAACGAGAGCAGGCAGAGCGCGAGCGCCACCACGAGCGGCCGGCGCGGCATCGCGCCCCGCCCCAGGTACTGGTCGAGCGCGCGGCGGTGTGCCCGGATGCCCTGGTGGGCCTGCGCCGCGCCCGCGGCGAGCGTGGCCACCGCGAGGGCGAGCGGCAGCCGTTGGTGCCGCAGGCCCTCCAGGACGAACGGCACTTCCCAGCTGAGGAAGAAGAACCACGTCGTGCAGCGCCAGATCACCCGGCTCTGCAGTTCGACCTTCTCGATCCTGCTGAGGTCCCGCCAGTGGCGCTGATGCCAGCCCCGTATCCCGCCGATCACGCCGTCGCCCCCTCGTCTCAGCGCCGCGGCTCCCAGCGGAAGCGCTTGCGCACGACCAGTACCGCGATGGACGTCCAGACAACCATGACGAGCAGCTCCCGCAGTACGTCACCCGCGTCGGCCCCGCCCGTCCAGGCGCTCCTGATCAGCTGGATCACCGGGGTGAGCGGCAGCATGTCGCACACCGCGGCGATCTTGTCGGGCATCACGTCGAGGGGGACGACCATGCCCGATCCGGCGACCGAGAGCAGCATCATGGGCATGACCGCGATCTGGGCGCCCTCGGCGGTCCTGGTGACGGCGGAGGTCGCCGCCGCGAGCGCGCCCATCATGGCGATGCCGAGCAGCAGCCCGACGGCCGCGAGCCACCCCACCTCGGGCAGCGGCACGTGCAGCCACAGCGAGCAGCCCACCACGAGCAGCACGGACTGCGCGAGGGCGATGAGCACCGCGGGCAGCGCCGCCCCCGCCAGGATCTCCCGGTCCCGCAGCTCCCCGGTGCGAAGCCGCTTCAGGACGAGTTCCTCGCGGCGTACGACGTAGATGCCGACCAGCGGCGAGTACAGGGCGAAGAGCAGGGCGAAGCCGAGCGAGCCGGGCAGCAGCACGGTCCCGGCGTTCAGCCCGTTCTTGCCCAGGTCGATGCTGTCGACCGTCCCGTACATGGAGACGGTGAGCAGGCCCGGCAGTACGAGCACGGTGAACATCGCGGACTTGTTCCGGCCGAGCAGGGTCAGTTCGGCCCGGGCCAGCGCCTTCATGCGGTCCGCCGCGGTCCTGAGCGACCGCGCGGGCGCCAGGACCGGGCTCTGCGCCGCGTCCAGGGTGGTGCTCATCGGGTGGCCTCCGTTTCTCCGCGCTGGTTCTGCGCGATCTTGAGGAACGCCTCTTCGAGCGAGGCCGAGCGCACATCGAGCCCCCGCAGCTCGACCCCGCTGTCCCTGGCCCACAACAGCAGCCCGGTGGCGGCGAGTTGGAGCTCCTTGGTCTTCAGCCGCACGGTGCGGCCCGCCGTCTCGTGGCTCGTGATGCCGAGCCGGTCGAGCGGCGGGAGATCGCCCAGGTGGTAGCCGTCGGGCAGATCGAAGGAGATGTGCGAGGGCTGGGCCGCGACGACTTCGTCGACCCGTCCGCTCGCCGCGATCCGCCCCTCGTGCAGGATCGCGAGCCGCTCGGCCAGCGCCTCGGCCTCCTCCAGGTAGTGGGTGGTCAGCAGCACGGTGGTGCCGCCGTCGCGCAGCGCGCGCACCAACTCCCAGGTTTCGCGCCGCCCTTCGGCGTCGAGACCGGTCGTCGGCTCGTCGAGGAAGAGCACCTCGGGCCGCGCGAGCAGCGCGAGCGCCAGGTCGAGCCGGCGTTTCTCACCCCCGGAGAGCTGCTTGACCCGCACCTGCGAGCGCCGGGCCAGGTCGACGAGTTCGAGCGCCTCACCGACCGGCCGGGCCCCGCTGGTGCAGCCCGCCCACATGCGGACGGTCTCGGCGACGGTCAGCTCGGCGGGGAAGCCGCCCTCCTGGAGCATCACCCCGGTGCGGGGGCGCACCACGGCCCGCTCGGTGTACGGGTCGTGCCCGAGCACCCGGACGCTGCCGGCGGTGGGCCGGGCCAGTCCTTCGAGGAGTTCGACGGTGGAGGTCTTTCCCGCGCCGTTGGTGCCGAGCAGCGCGAAGAGTTCGCCGCGCGCCACGGAGAAGGAGATTCCGGATACGGCCTCGAAGCCCCCGGCGTAGGTGCGCCGCAGCTCCTCGACCTCGATCACATTCGCTGTGCCTGCCATGCCTCCAGCGTTCCGCCACCTGGGCGGCCGGGGCAGTGCGCGCTGTCATCGCGGCTCATGACAAATGTCAGGAGGGGAGCGGCACTTGGCCGGGTAAGCGACTCGGGGCGCGCGGCGCTCGCGTATCCGGCGCTCGCGTATCGGGCGCTCGCGTTTCCGGCTCTCGGGCGCGTGACCACATGACCAAGGGCCCCGGTTCAATGAACCGGGGCCCTTGGTGATTCCTGAGCGGACGACGAGATTCGAACTCGCGACCCTCACCTTGGCAAGGTGATGCTCTACCAACTGAGCCACGTCCGCATGCCTCCGACCAGCTCTCACTGGACGGCGCGAGCACCACTCTACCTGATCCACAAACGTGGCCGGCAGACGATGCGGAGCGGGTGACAGGAATTGCACACTGCGCCTCCCCCCTGGAAGGGGGGTGTTCTACTACTGAACTACACCCGCACGCTCCGGTGGACTTGGCTTTTCGGCCTTGCCCCTCGGCGTGCTCCAGACTCTAGCTGATCAGCAGGGGGGGTTTGCAACTCCGGTGCCCGGGGCGGCCGCAGAGCCGCCCCGGGCGGGAGATCAGCTCGCCTCGGCGAAGGCCTCGTAGACCTTCTTGGGGATCCGGCCTCGGGCCGGCACGTCCATCTTGTTGGAGCGCGCCCAGGCGCGGACGGCCGCCGGGTCGGGAGCGACGGCGGTGTGCCGGTAGGTCCTGCCGGACTTCGAGTGCTTGCGGCCCGCCGTCACGTAAGGCGCGAGCGCCTTGCGCAGTTTCTTTGCATTGGCGGGATTGAGGTCGATCTCGTAGACCTTTCCGTCCAGGCCGAACGTGACCGTTTCCGCCGCTTCTCCGCCGTCGATGTCATCGGAGAGTGTGACCACTACGCGCTGAGCCACGGATATCGGTTCCTTCCTACGGTCTCGCCACTCCCACGTGCCTGACGTGCGGCGATACCGGCCTTCCGGCTGTTATGGAGCAATGTTGTTTTCGCTGGGATTCCTTTGTACAGCGGCAGCCATTGCAATGTGAAGCCCAGCCAATTGCATCAGCGTGTCTCAACGCAATGACTTCGGCGACTTTTTCTCGGGATTTTTCCCACGTGTTGTCGTCGCCGAAACCGGAACGTGATCAGGTGTTAGCGATATCTACCCGCGTAGATTTTCTGGGCGGGTACTCTGAGGGAACCGCCTTCGCACCACACCACACCGGGAGTGCCAGTGGCACGCGTCGTAGTCGACGTCATGCTCAAGCCGGAAATCCTCGACCCGCAGGGACAGGCGGTGCAGCGCGCACTGCCCCGTCTCGGCTTCGAGGGGATCGGCGACGTACGTCAGGGAAAGCGTTTCGAGCTCGAGGTCGAGGGGCCGGTCGACGAGGCCGCCCTCGCCCGCATCCACGAGATGGCCGAGACCTTCCTCGCCAACACCGTTATCGAAGACTTCACCGTCAAGGTCGAGGAGCAGTCCAAGTGACTGCACGCATCGGCGTTGTCACCTTCCCCGGCACGCTCGACGACCGGGACAGTCTGCGGGCCGTGCGCATCGCGGGCGCCGAGCCGGTTTCGCTCTGGCACCGCGACAAGGACCTCAAGCAGGTCGACGCTGTCGTCCTGGCCGGCGGGTTCAGTTACGGCGACTATCTGCGGGCCGGGGCCATCTCCCGGTTCTCGCCGGTGATGGAGACGGTCATCGAGCAGGCCAGGGCCGGTCTTCCGGTCCTCGGCATCTGCAACGGTTTCCAGGTCCTCACCGAGTCGCACCTGCTGCCGGGCGCCATGCTCCGCAACAACCACCTGCACTTCATCTGCCGCGAGCAGAAGCTGCGGGTGGAGAACGCGGAGACCGCCTGGACCTCCGACTACGAGGCCGGCCAGGAGATCCGGGTCCCGCTCAAGAACATGGACGGCCGTTACGTGGCCGACGAGCGCACCCTCGACGAGCTGGAGGCCGAGGGCCGGGTCGCGTTCCGCTACCTGGACCAGAACCCCAACGGCTCGCTCCGTGACATCGCCGGCATCACCAACGCCGCCGGCAACGTCGTCGGCCTGATGCCGCACCCCGAGCACGCCGTGGAGCCGCTGATCGGTACGGGCCGTACCGACGGCCTCGGATTCTTCACCTCGATCCTGAAGAAGCTGGTCAACGTCTGATGACTCTCGACACTGTTCTGCACGCCGCCGAGACCCCCGACGTCGAGCAGCCCTGGAAGGAACTCGGCCTCAAGGAGGACGAGTACGCGCGCATCCGGGAGATCCTCGGCCGCCGCCCGACCGGCGCCGAGCTCGCCATGTACTCCGTCATGTGGTCCGAGCACTGCTCCTACAAGAGCAGCAAGGTGCACCTGAAGCAGTTCGGCGACAAGGTCCCCGAGAACGACGCCATGCTGGTCGGCATCGGCGAGAACGCGGGCGTCGTCGACGTCGGCCAGGGGTACGCGGTCACCTTCAAGGTCGAGTCGCACAACCACCCCAGCTACATCGAGCCCTACCAGGGCGCGGCCACCGGCGTCGGCGGCATCGTCCGCGACATCCTCGCCATGGGCGCCCGCCCGGTCGCGGTCGTCGACCCGCTGCGCTTCGGCGCGGCCGACCACCCCGACACCCGGCGCGTCCTGCCCGGCGTCGTCGCGGGCATCGGCGGCTACGGCAACTGCCTGGGCCTGCCGAACATCGGCGGCGAGGTCGTCTTCGACGCCTGCTACCAGGGCAACCCGCTGGTCAACGCCGGCTGCATCGGCGTGATGAGGCACGAGGACATCCACCTCGCGAAGGCGTCGGGCCCCGGCAACAAGGTCATCCTGTACGGCGCCCGCACCGGCGGCGACGGCATCGGCGGCGTCTCGGTGCTCGCCTCGGAGACCTTCGAGTCGACGGGCCCCGCCAAGCGCCCGGCGGTCCAGGTCGGCGACCCGTTCCAGGAGAAGCTCCTCATCGAGTGCACCCTTGAGATCTTCAAGGAGAAGCTCGTCGCGGGCATCCAGGACCTGGGCGGCGCGGGCCTTTCCTGCGCGACCTCCGAGCTCGCGAGCGCCGGTTCCGGAGGCATGCGCGTCGAGCTGGACACCGTGCCGCTGCGCGACTCCTCGCTCTCGCCCGAGGAAATCCTCATGAGCGAGTCGCAGGAGCGCATGTGCGCGGTCGTCGAGCCGCAGCACGTCGACCGCTTCATGGAGATCTGCGAGAAGTGGGACGTCATCGCCACCGTCATCGGTGAGGTGACCGAGGGCTCCCAGCTGGAGATCTTCTGGCACGGCGAGAGAATCGTGGACGTGCCGCCGCGCACGGTCGCGCACGAGGGCCCGGTCTACCACCGCCCCTTCGCCCGCCCCTCCTGGCAGGACGCGCTCCAGGCCGACGACGCCGGCAAGCTGGCGCGCCCGCGGTCGGGCGACGAGCTGAAGGACCAGGTCCTCAAGCTGGTCGGCTCCCCGAACCAGGCCTCCAAGGCGTGGATCACCGACCAGTACGACCGTTTCGTGCAGGGCAACACGGTGCTCGCGATGCCCGAGGACGCGGGCATGGTCCGGATCGACGAGGAGTCGAACCTGGGCGTGGCCATGGCGACCGACGGCAACGGCCGGTACGCCAAGCTCGACCCGTACACCGGCGCCCAGCTCGCGCTCGCCGAGGCCTACCGCAACGTGGCGGCCTCCGGCGCGAAGCCCCTCGCGATCTCGGACTGCCTCAACTTCGGCTCCCCCGAGGACCCGGACGTGATGTGGCAGTTCGCCGAGGCCACCCGTGGTCTCGCGGACGGCTGCCTCCAGCTCGGCACCCCGGTGACCGGCGGCAACGTCTCGCTCTACAACCAGACCGGCGAGACCGCCATCCACCCGACCCCCGTGGTCGCGGTGCTCGGCGTGATCGACGACGTGAACCGGCGCACCCCGATCGCGTTCGCCCAGGAGGGGCAGCTGCTGTACCTCCTCGGTGACACCCGCGAGGAGTTCGGCGGCTCGGCCTGGTCCCAGGTCGTCCACGACCACCTGGGCGGTCTGCCGCCCCAGGTCGACCTGGACCGCGAGAAGCTGCTCGGCGAGATCCTGATCTCGGGCTCCCGCGACGGCATGATCGACGCCGCGCACGATCTGTCCGACGGCGGTCTGGTCCAGGCCGTGACCGAGTCCTGCCTCAAGGGCGGCAACGGCGCACGCCTCGTCGTCCCGGACGGCCTGGACGCGTTCACGTTCCTGTTCAGCGAGTCGGCCGGCCGCGCCGTCGTGTCCGTGCCGCGCTCGGAGGAGCTGCGCTTCACCGACATGTGCGGCGCGCGCGGCCTTCCGGCGACCCGGATCGGTGTCGTGGACGGCGAATCCATCGAGGTCCAGGGCGAGTTCAGCCTCGGCCTCGCGGAACTGCGCACGGTCCACGAGGCGACGATCCCCTCGCTGCTGGCCTAGTACGCGCCAACGCCTCGGCCCCGTAACCCAGTTGATGGGTACGGGGCCGAAGTGCGCTCAGGCGGCGACGAGTTGACTGCCCTTCGTCGCCGGTACGGATGCGGCCCGCGTGTCGGCGGGCAGCCGCACGGCGAGCACCGCGGCGAGGGCCGTGACCCCGGCCGCCGCGCCGCCGATGCCGCCGAGCCCGCCGAGCGGGCGTTCGCGCGGGTCGAGAACGGTCTGGGGAGCTGTCCCGGCCCGCAGCGGGCCCCGAAGTAGGCTCGGGCGCATGCCCCCGGCCAAGAAGCGCACCCGCAGATACGACCCGGCGAAGATCCGGGCCGCCGTCCTCGCCCAGTTCGGCAACGTACGCGAAGCCGTCCGCACGCTCACGCCCGAGCAGCTGGCCCGGCCCACCCGGCTCGGCGACTGGACGGTGCGTGAGCTCGCCGTGCACCACACCATGGCGCTCGGCATGCTGGACCGCCAGCTCGCCGAGGCGGAGCCGCTGAAGCAGGAGGTCGCGCTGCTCGACTGGCCGTTCGCCACGGCGCCCGCGGCGGCTCAAGTGGCCGATCGGACAAGGGAGTTGGCGGCCTCTGTCGACGACCTCGGCGCACTGTTCGAGGAGCGCGCCGCCCGCACCGCGGAGCTCTTCGCGAGCACTGCGGACGACCGCCTCCTGCCGACCCGGTTCGGCGCGATGACCTTCGCCGACGTCCTGGTGACCCGGACCGTCGAACTCACCGTCCACACCGACGACTTGAACGACGCGCTGCCCGGACTCGGCGTCCCGCACGACCGCCAGGCCCTCGCCGCCTGCGTCCGGCTGCTGGCCGACGCCCTCGCGGTGAAGGCGCCCGGTGGCTCGGTCGAGGTAAGGATCCCGCCGTACGCCGTGGTGCAGTGCGTGGCGGGCCCCAAGCACACCCGGGGCACCCCGCCCAACGTCGTCGAGACCGACCCGCTCACCTGGGTCCGCCTCGCCACCGGGCGCGTCGGCTGGGCCGAGGCCCTGGACGCGGCGAAGGTCGCGGCGAGCGGCGAGCGGGCGGACCTGGCGGCGGTGCTGCCGGTGATGTCGTGACCGGGCGAATTCAGGCGAACTCGGCCTTCATCAGGGGTACTTGAGGAGCGTCGCGTCGGTCTTCTCCCAGGCGGCGCGGAGCTGGGCGAGCCGGGCCGGGTCGTCCGTCGCGCGGTCCGCCTGCTCGCGCTGGTCGGCCGCGAGGTTGAACAGCTGGTCCTGGCCGCCCCGGCCCCGGTAGTACTTCCAGTCCCCGCGCCGCAGCGCCCGCTCGCCCCGGACCCGCCAGAACAGGTCCCGCTCGCGGAGCCGCTCGCCGCGCAGCAGGTACCCGGCGAGGCTGGTGCCGTCGAGCGGATAGGCGGGGTGCGGGCGGGCCCCGGCGAGTTCGAGCAGGGTCGCGGTCCAGTCCGGCGAGAAGTTCGGCACGTGGCTGACCTGGCCGCCGTCGATCCGGGACGGCCAGCGCACGATGGTGGGGACGCGGATGCCGCCCTCCTGGAGCGAGGCCTTGTTGCCGCTCAGCGGCCAGTTGTAGGAGAAGCGCTCGCCGCCGTTGTCCGAGGCGAAGAACACCAGGGTGTCGCGCTCCTGCCCGGAGCGCTTGAGCGCGTCGAGCACGGCGCCGACCGACCGGTCGAGGTCCTCCACCATCTCGGTGTACTTCGCGACCGAGCCGCCGTCGTAGTGGAACAGCGCATTGGGCTGCCCGGCCTTGATGCGGCGTACGACCTCCGCGCTCTCCTCGGTGTCGCCGTCGGCGATCCAGGGCCAGTGCGGGGTGGTGAAGTTCAGGTTGAGCAGCCAGGGCCGGTCGTGCTCGCGGCGCACGTACTCGCTCGCCCGCTCGGTCAGGATCCGGGTGTAGTACCGCAGGTCCTTGTACTCGGCGTCGCCCTCGTACAGGTCGTACTCGCCGGCGAGGCCCAGCTTGGAGTAGTACTCCAGGGCGCCGCCGAAGTTCCCGAAGAACTCGTCCCAGCCGGACTTGGTGGGCGAGTAGTCGGGGAGGTAGCCGCAGTGCCACTTGCCGATCAGGGCGGTCGCGTAGCCGGCGCCGCGCAGCAGGGACGCGAGCGTGGGGTGGGTCGGGTCGAGGCCCACGCCGTGGTCCGCGATCGGCTCGGCGAGGCCGCCCTTCGTACGCCCCGGGAAGCGCCCGGTGTACAGGCTGAACCGGGTCGGCGAGCAGGTCGCCGAGCCCGAGTACGCATCGGTGAACCGCACGCCCTGGCGGGCCAGGCGGTCCAGGTTGGGGGTGCGGATGTGCGGCGCCCCGTACGACGACAGGTCGGCCCAGCCGAGGTCGTCGCCGAGGATGAACAGGATGTTCGGCCGCGCGGAGTGCCGTCCCGGGGCGGCACGGAACGGTCGCTCGCTCCGGTCGGCGGCGGCTTCGGCTTCGGTGGCGGGCAGCCCGACGGCGGCGGCCGCGGCGGTGGCTCCGACGGCGCCGCCGAAGGCACGACGGGACAGTTTCCGGGTGTGCGAGGGCACGGAAGGGCTCCAGAGGAAGAGGTGGAGAAACAGCCCCTCGGGACATCACGGCCCGGCCCTTGCGGGCGGGGGGAGTCAGGGGGCGGGGTCTGGGGCGTACTTACGCGCAGCGACAGATGGCGCTGGCGACACGGACCAGGTCGACGTGCCGGCGCTCGACGAGCGTGACCGCGAGGTCACTCAGAGGCTGCATGGTGCAGGAGCCTCACGCAGCGCACAGGTACCTGTCAATGAGCGTCCCGAAGGGCGGGACCGGAGCGAACTCCGTCACACACGACCCGGTCGCAATCCGTCACCGCGAGCAGCTGCAAACGCCGCGAACGCCCCCGGAGTGCCCGTCCTCACCTGCGGTGATGTCGTACCGGGGGTGGCGGGGGTCCGCTTCCGGAGTGCGAGGCACGAAAGCTACAAAAGGGTGCGGGGTGCCCGGCTGTCGATATCCCCAATTCGGACCAGTGGTCGATCTCGCCTACACTCGGTGGCGTGCCACGTGGTGACGGACGACTCAACCACGACCTGCTCCCCGGTGAGAAGGGCCCCCAGGACGCTTGCGGCGTCTTCGGTGTCTGGGCTCCGGGTGAAGAGGTCGCGAAGCTCACTTACTTCGGGCTCTACGCCCTCCAACATCGGGGCCAGGAATCCGCGGGCATCGCGGTCAGCAACGGCTCCCAGATCCTCGTCTTCAAGGACATGGGACTTGTTTCCCAGGTCTTCGACGAGACCTCTCTCGGTTCCCTCCAAGGTCATATCGCGGTCGGTCACGCCCGCTACTCGACCACCGGTGCCTCCGTGTGGGAGAACGCTCAGCCGACGTTCAGGGCGACCGCCCACGGCTCGATCGCGCTCGGCCACAACGGCAACCTGGTGAACACCGCGCAGCTCGCGGAGATGGTCGCCGAGCTGCCCAAGGAGAACGGCCGGGCCACCCAGCTCGCCGCCACCAACGACACCGACCTGGTCACCGCGCTGCTCGCGGGCCAGACGGACGACGACGGCAAGCCGCTGACGATCGAGGAGTCGGCCGCCAAGGTCCTCCCGCAGGTCCAGGGCGCCTTCTCGCTCGTCTTCATGGACGAGCAGACGCTCTACTGCGCCCGTGACCCGCAGGGCATCCGCCCGCTGGTGCTCGGCCGCCTGGAGCGCGGCTGGGTCGTGGCGTCCGAGAGCGCGGCCCTCGACATCTGCGGCGCCAGCTTCGTCCGCGAGATCGAGCCGGGCGAGCTCGTCGCCATCGACGAGAACGGCCTGCGCACCTCTCGATTCGCAGAAGCGAAGCCCAAGGGCTGTGTCTTCGAGTACGTCTACCTGGCGCGCCCGGACACCGACATCGCGGGCCGCAACGTCTACCTCTCCCGAGTGGAGATGGGACGGAAACTCGCCAAGGAAGCGCCCGTCGAGGCCGACCTGGTGATAGCGACTCCGGAGTCCGGCACCCCCGCCGCGATCGGATACGCGGAAGCCAGCGGCATCCCGTACGGCTCGGGCCTGGTGAAGAACGCCTACGTCGGCCGTACGTTCATCCAGCCCTCGCAGACCATCCGACAGCTCGGCATCCGGCTCAAGCTGAACCCGCTCAAGGAAGTCATCCGGGGCAAGCGCCTGGTGGTCGTCGACGACTCGATCGTCCGCGGCAACACCCAGCGCGCCCTCGTGAAGATGCTCCGCGAGGCGGGCGCCGCCGAGGTCCACATCCGGATCTCGTCGCCGCCGGTGAAGTGGCCCTGCTTCTTCGGCATCGACTTCGCGACCCGCGCGGAGCTGATCGCCAACGGCATGACCATCGAGGAGATCGGCACGTCCATGGGCGCCGACTCGCTCTCGTACATCTCGACCGACGCGATGATCGAAGCGACGACGATCCCCAAGGACAACCTCTGCCGCGCCTGCTTCGACGGCGTGTACCCGATGGAGCTCCCCGACCCCGAGCTGCTCGGCAAGCAGCTCCTGGAGTCGGAGCTGGCCTCCGGCCCCGCCGCGACCGCGGCCGCCGACGCCCTGCGCCGCCCGTAAGACCCTGCAGTACGACACGAAAGTTCTCCAGAGCCATGCCATCTGCTGAACCCAATGAGCGTGCTCCGCACGCGGGCACCGGTGCCAGCTACGCAGCCGCGGGCGTCGACATCGAGGCGGGCGACCGCGCCGTCGAGCTGATGAAGGAGTGGGTGAAGAAGACGAAGCGGCCCGAGGTCCTGGGCGGCCTCGGCGGATTCGCCGGACTCTTCGACGCCTCGGCCCTCAAGCGCTACGAGCGCCCGCTGCTCGCCTCCGCCACCGACGGCGTCGGCACGAAGGTCGACCTCGCCCGCAAGATGGGCGTGTACGACACCATCGGGCACGACCTCGTCGGCATGGTCGTCGACGACCTGGTCGTGTGCGGTGCCGAGCCGCTGTTCATGACCGACTACATCTGCGTCGGCAAGGTCCACCCCGAGCGGGTCGCGGCCATCGTGAAGGGCATCGCCGAAGGCTGCGTCCTCGCGGGCTGCGCGCTCGTCGGCGGCGAGACCGCCGAGCACCCGGGGCTGCTCGGCCCCGACGACTTCGACGTGGCCGGCGCCGGCACCGGTGTCGTCGAGTACGACCAGCTCCTGGGCGCCGACCGCATTCGCGAGGGCGACGCGGTCATCGCCATGGCGTCCTCCGGTCTTCACTCGAACGGGTACTCACTCGTCCGTCATGTGGTGTTCGACCGGGCCAGGATGACCCTGGACCAGCACGTCGAGGAGTTCGGCCGCACGCTCGGCGAGGAGCTCCTGGAGCCCACCAAGATCTACTCGCTCGACTGCCTGGCCCTGACCCGCACCACCGAGGTGCACGGTTTCAGCCACATCACCGGCGGCGGTCTTGCCAACAACCTGGCCCGGGTGATCCCGGACCACCTGCACGCCACGGTCGACCGCTCGACCTGGACGCCGGGCGCGGTCTTCGACCTCGTCGGCACGGCGGGCAAGGTCGAGCGGCTCGAACTTGAGAAGACGCTCAACATGGGCGTCGGCATGATGGCGATCGTCCCCGGGGCCTCGGTCGACGTGGCGCTCCAGACCCTCGCGGACCGGGGCGTGGACGCCTGGGTCGCCGGCGAGATCGTCGGGCGTGGCGATCACCGCGACGGCGCCGAGCTCACCGGCGACTACGCCAAGTAGGCCGTTACGGGCAGCACAAAACCCGGTCCGGGGCGAAGGCCCTGGACCGGGTCGGTGTGCTCAGAGCAGCGAAGACGTGCGTTGCTGCGAAAGCGGGATCAGCGAAGTCAAGCGCCGCGGCGCTGCGACGACGGACCGGACTCTTCGTCCTCGTCCTCGTCGTCATTCCCGTACAGATCCGCATAGCGGGCGTACGGGTCCTCGTCCTCGTCGTCCTCCAGTGGCTCCGCGTTCGGCGGTTGGCTCACTGTCGGGCTCGGAGTAGATGCGCCCAGCTCGTTGGCCAGACGCGACAGGTCAGTCCCGCCGCTGCTGTACTTCAGCTGGCGGGCGACCTTCGTCTGCTTGGCCTTTGCCCGGCCGCGCCCCATGGCTCGACCCCCTCGGTGACGGGGCTCGACGGCCCCAGAGTCTTGACACGCGTTCATGATCCGGAACGGTCTCTCCATGGAGAAACCGCGTCCGTAGGGCTTCAACGGTACCTGCTTCCGCGGCCATACGGTACGCCGCCCGCATGACGCGCCACTTGGCAGAACCAACAAAGCGCCCTGTACTCGCTGGTCAACCGCGATTTTAACCTCTTCTTGGCGCCCGACCCGCCGACCGGCGTGAGTCATGTCTCTCAGCGCGGCCGGCGGGCCCTTCCGAGGCTCAGTGTTGACGTGCCTCCGCCATGCGCTGCTCGGCGATCCGGTCGGCCGCCGCAGCCGGCGGAATGCCGTCTTCCTTCGCACGAGCGAATATGGCAAGCGTGGTGTCGAAGATCTTCGCCGCCTTGGTCTTGCAGCGGTCGAAGTCGAAGCCGTGGAGCTCGTCGGCGACCTGGATCACGCCGCCCGCGTTCACGACGTAGTCGGGTGCGTACAGGATCGCGCGGTCCGCGAGGTCCTTCTCCACACCCGGGTGCGCGAGCTGGTTGTTGGCCGCGCCGCACACCACCTTCGCGGTGAGCACCGGCACGCTCGCGTCGTTCAGGGCGCCGCCGAGCGCGCAGGGGGCGTAGATGTCCAGGCCCCCGGTGCGGATCAGCGCCTCGGTGTCGGCGGCGACGGCGACCTCGGGGTGCCGCTCGGTGATGGCGCGCACCGACTCCTCGCGCACGTCCGTGATCACGACCTCGGCGCCGTCGGCGAGCAGGTGCTCGACGAGGTGGCGGCCGACCTTGCCGACGCCGGCGACGCCGACCTTGCGGCCGCGCAGCGTCGGGTCGCCCCACAGGTGCTGGGCCGAGGCCCGCATGCCCTGGAAGACGCCGAACGCGGTCAGTACGGAGGAGTCGCCCGCGCCGCCGTTCTCGGGGGAGCGGCCGGTGGTCCACTGGCAGGCGCGCGCCACGACGTCCATGTCGGCGACGTACGTACCGACGTCGCAGGCCGTCACGTAGCGCCCGCCGAGGGAGGCCACGAACCGGCCGTAGGCGAGCAGGAGGTCTTCGGACTTGATCGTCTCGGGGTCACCGATGATCACGGCCTTGCCGCCGCCGTGGTCGAGCCCGGCCATGGCGTTCTTGTACGACATCCCGCGCGACAGGTTGAGGGCGTCGGCGACGGCCTCGGCCTCGGTCGCGTACGGGTAGAAGCGCGTACCGCCCAGGGCCGGGCCCAGGGCGGTGGAGTGGATGGCGATGACGGCCTTGAGCCCGGTGGCTCGGTCCTGACACAGCACTACCTGCTCGTGTCCGCCCTGGTCGGAGCGGAAGAGGGTGTGCAGTACGTCATCGGCTCCGGTCACATCGGTCACGGTGGTGACTCCCAAGTACGAAGCGGCGGTTGACGGCCCGCCGGTGGGTGGTGGCGGGCCTGGTTCGGGAGCAGGTTAAGTCCTACGCGCCCGTAGATCAGGCGCAGTGCCCAGGATCACCCCCACCGGGGGTCACGGAGGCGTGCCCGTGGGACGATGCGGGGCATGGCGGTGGTGTCCTCGGTGATCGTTCCGTACGCGTCCTACCTGCGGGTGTACGAGCCCCTTGCCGCCTTTCCCGAACCCGAGCGCGGCCACTGGGCGAGCTATGCCGAGCGCGGGCGCACTCCAGGTGCCCAGGACGAACTCCGGCGCGCGCTGGCCGACTTGGTGCCCACCCCGCCCGTCCCGGTGCCGGTGCACGAGAGCGCGGACGCGTTCGTGGCCGAGGTCGACGGGGTCGTGTGCGTGTGTCCCTGGCGGACCCGGCTGCGCGGCTGGCAGGCCCTCGAGGTGCTCGTCGAGCAGTTTCCCGAGCCGCTCCTGGACGCGCTGCTGCCTCCGGTGGTGCGGCGGCAGGCCGAGGCGGACTACGAGCGCTGGCGCGCGCGGAACCCGGATGCCCGGCCCTGGATCTTGACCAGTGTCTGGCACGTCCCTGTGAGCTGGTTCACGGTCTTTTCGGACGAAGAGCGCGAGTATGCACCGGGTGCGGGTGCCGAGGCGCCCGTGCTGCGCTACCGCACTCCGATGGTCCAGGCCCGGCGGCGCCTCGCGAGGGCGCTGCGCGCGGTGCGGGACCGCATCGACGAGGGGCCGCTGACCGAGGGCCTGGTGGACGTCGGGCGGTGGCTGGAGGAATTCCATCCGCGCTCGCTGGTCGAGCTGGACTACGGCGGCCTGGTGCACGTCCTCTCCCCGGACAGCCTGAAGGCGGACCGCTCGGCGGCCGACGTGGCGGAGGGCGTCGCCGCGCTGCGGGCCGGCGACGACGCGGGCGCGCAGGAGGCGTACGGCCGCTTCACGGAGCGCTGGCGGGCCGTCAAGGAACGCCGGATGGCCAACTGAGGCCCTTTCGGCCGGATCCGGGGCGTTCGAACGGCTGCCCCAGGACGTAGGTCCTGATCCGGGCCTTTGCCCCAAGGGTGACGGACCGCACTTATCTCACCCTTGCGTCCAGACCCCACCCTCGTGCCAAAATAGGACAAGGGGTCCGGGGAGGATCCCTTCCGCCCAACTAAGGGCGGATTGCTCGGTATTGCTTGCTATGGGGGGTCTGACGACTCCTGATCGCTCTGTGACTGATCGTCACTGTGGCGTGACTGTCCGCTATGGCATGGTCCATCGGCTTCCGTCGCTGATGAACACCTGGGAGGGCAATTCCATCGGTTTGGCCGACGTGGCTGGACGGATGGTGTAGTTGTAGTGCCGAGGACAAGCCGTTCGTCCTATAACCGACTCGGCTCGCGTCCGCCATTTCGGGCAACGCGGGTCAAGGTGCAGAATTTAGAGGAAAGAACCGAGAAGGTTCGGTTCTCCCGAGGAGGCCGCTCATGACCGCTCGCACCCCTGATGCCGAGCCGCTGTTGACCCCGGCTGAGGTTGCCACGATGTTCCGCGTGGACCCGAAGACGGTGACCCGCTGGGCGAAGGCCGGCAAGCTCACGTCCATCCGCACCCTGGGTGGACACCGCCGGTACCGCGAGGCAGAGGTCCGCGCACTGCTGGCGGGTATTCCGCAGCAGCGCAGCGAGGCCTGAACAACACCCCAATAGTCCGGGCGTTCCGGGGCCCCCACTCCGGCCGAGCCCGCCTATAGCTCCACATGACGTCTGCCCGCCCCAACGGGCCGCGTCATTGATCGCGCTGGACTCCGCCGGGTCCAGCGCGATTTTTTATGTCCGGCCTTGTCCGGCACGTCCGGCAACTCCCCCACGCCACCCCGTGGCCGCTTCGGTGGGGTGCCTTCCGCCGACTCCGGGGCATCACCGCCGAGGGTGGTGCAATTGCACATATTAAATCGGGGCGTTGTATGAGGGGTGTAAGTTCACCCGTTCCGGAAACTCGTTCCGTGACTCCCGTCACACCCTCAAGAGACGTTCACTCAGAGCCTCTCACCGCACGGATCGCCACCGGCCCGCCATAGGTCACCGGTTGGGGGGACTTTCGTCCTCGGGGCCGGCGGGCTCGCCGACCTCCATGGCGAGCCGCAGGAGCCGGTGGCAGACCGCGCAGTGCCGGGTGAGGTGGCGATAGCCCAGAGCGGCCGACAGATGGGCGCGCAGCAGCGCCCGCGTCTCGTGCCTCGACGTAACCGCCATGCGCCACCTCCTGGGGCCCCGTTCCCCTCCTTGCAGGGGTACCGGCGGCAGGTGCCCCCGTCAAGACGGCGAGAAGGCCCGGATCCGCTGGAATCCGGGCCGCGTCGGGGGCCCGGCGGGCGGACACGGCCGAGGGGCCCGCACGTGGGGCAAACAGCGAGGGCCGCATCCATGGGATGCGGCCCTCGATCTACTGCGGTCCTGACGGGATTTGAACCCGCGGCCTCCACCTTGACAGGGTGGCGAGCACTCCAAACTGCTCCACAGGACCTTGTTTCGCAGCCCGTTGGTGCTTGGCTGCGAGTGAGACTGTACAGCAGGTCAGACGGTCAGGTCGAACTCACTCAGAGCGATGCCCGCGCTACGGGGCCGCCGCGTCGATCGCCTTCACGATGCGCTTGTCGGAGACGGGGAACGCCGTGCCGAGCGCGTGCGCGAAGTAGCTCACGCGCAGCTCCTCGATCATCCAGCGGATGTCCAGGACCTGCTGCGGCACCGGCCGCCCCCGCGGCAGCTGCTCCAGGAGCCAGGCGTACTCGTCCTGCATCTCGTGGACCTTCTCCATGCGCGTGGTGTCGCGCTGGACGGCCGTCGGCATCTGCTGGAGCCGGCGGTCCACCGCGACCAGGTAGCGCATCAGGTCGGGCAGCCGCTTGAGGCCGGTGAGGGTGACGAAGCCGGGCGGCACGAGGGCCGCCAGCTGGTTGCGTACGTCCGTGACGTTGTTGACCAGGGTCAGGCTGTTCGTGGTCTTCAGACGGCGCTCACAGGCCTGCCAGGCGGCCAGGATCTGCTGGACCTGGCCGACCGTGCGCACCGTGGCGTCCACCAGGTCCGCGCGGACCTTGTCGTACAGCTCGCGGAACGATTCCTCGTCCCACGCGGGGCCGCCGTGGTCCGCGATCAGCTTGTCCGCCGCCGCCGTCGCGCAGTCGTCGAAGAGCGCCTGGATCGAGCCGTGCGGATTGCGCGACAGGGCGAGCTTCTGCTGGTTGGTGAGCTTGTCGGAGGCGAACTTGGCCGGGTTCACCGGGATGTTGAGGAGGATCAGCCTCCGGGTGCCCCGCCACATCGCCTGCCGCTGCTCGGCCTCGGTGTCGAAGAGGCGTACGGAGACGCTCTCGCCCGCGTCCACGAGGGCGGGGAAGGCCTTCACCGGCTGGCCGGCAAATGGGGCATCCCCTGCTCGAACGGAGTTGAGAGCTTGGGGACGGGTCTCGAAGACCTTCGTCAGGGCGCCGATCGTCCAGTCCGTGAGGCCCGAGCGCTCGATGGACTCGCCCGAGGGCCCCGCGGTCGCCGCGGCGGCCTTGGAGAGGGCCTGACGGGCCTTGGGGCGCAGCTGGAGCTTGAGCGTCTCCAGGTCCTTGTCCTCGGCCAGCTTGCGGCGCCGCTCGTCGACGATCCGGAAGGTGATCTTGAGGTGGTCCGGCACCCGGCTCAGGTCGAAGTCGTCGGCCGTGACCGGGACGCCCACCATCCGCTGGAGTTCGCGGGCCAGGGTCACCGGCAGGGGCTCCTGCAGCGGCACGGCCCGGTCCAGGAACTTCGAGGCGTAGTTGGGTGCCGGGACGTAGTGCCGGCGGATCGGCTTCGGCAGGGAGCGGATCAGCTCGGTGACGACCTCCTCGCGCAGGCCCGGGATCTGCCAGTCGAAGCCCTCGTCGGTTACCTGGTTCAGGACCTGGAGCGGTACGTGCACGGTCACGCCGTCCGCGTCCGCGCCCGGCTCGAACTGGTAGGTCACCCGGAACTTCAGCGGGCCCTGGCGCCACGAGTCGGGGTAGTCGTCCTTGGTGACGGCTCCCGCCTTCTCGTTGATGAGCATCTCGCGCTCGAAATCGAGGAGTTCGGGCTCGTCGCGCTTCTTGTGCTTCCACCAGGAGTCGAAGTGCGCGCCGGACACGACGTGTTCGGGCACCCGCTGGTCGTAGAAGTCGTACAGCGTCTCGTCGTCCACGAGGATGTCGCGGCGGCGGGCCCGGTGCTCCAACTCCTCGACCTCGGTGAGGAGTTTGCGGTTGTCCGAGAAGAACTTGTGGTGCGTGCGCCAGTCGCCCTCGACCAGCGCGTTGCGGATGAAGAGCTCGCGCGAGGCCTCGGCGTCGATGCGGCCGTAGTTGACCTTGCGGTTGGCCACGATCGGCACGCCGTACAGCGTCACGCGCTCGTACGCCATCACCGCGGCCTGGTCCTTCTCCCAGTGCGGCTCGCTGTAGGTGCGCTTGACCAGGTGCTGGGCGAGCGGCTCGATCCACTCGGGCTCGACCTTCGCGTTCACCCGGGCCCACAGCCGGGAGGTCTCCACGAGCTCCGCCGACATCACGAGCTTGGGCTGCTTCTTGAACAGCGCCGAACCCGGGAAGATCGCGAACTTGGCGCTGCGGGCGCCCAGATACTCGTTCTTGTCGGTGTCCTTGAGCCCGATGTGCGAGAGCAGACCTGCCAACAGCGAGGTGTGGACGGACTGTTCGGGCGCGTCCTCCTCGTTGAGGTGGATGCCCATGGTCTTGGCGACCGTGCGCAGCTGCGAGTAGATGTCCTGCCACTCGCGGATGCGCAGGAAGTTCAGGTACTCCTGCTTGCACATCCGCCGGAAGCTGGAGGAGCCGCGCTCCTTCTGCTGCTCGCGGACGTACCGCCACAGGTTGAGGTAGGCCAGGAAGTCGCTGGTCTCGTCCTTGAACCGGGCGTGCTGCTGGTCGGCCTGCGTCTGCTTGTCGGAGGGGCGCTCGCGCGGGTCCTGGATGGAGAGCGCGGCCGCGATGACCATGACCTCGCGCACACAACCGTTGCGGTCGGCCTCCAGGACCATCCGGGCCAGGCGCGGGTCGACGGGCAGCTGGCTCAGCTTGCGGCCCTGCTGGGTGAGCCGCTTCTTCGGGTCCTTCTCCGCCGGGTCCAACGCGCCCAGTTCCTGGAGGAGTTGGACGCCGTCGCGGATGTTGCGGTGGTCCGGCGGGTCGATGAACGGGAACTTCTCGATCTCGCCGAGGCCCGCCGCGGTCATCTGGAGGATGACGGACGCCAGGTTGGTGCGGAGGATCTCCGCGTCGGTGAACTCCGGCCGGGTGAGGAAGTCGTCCTCGCTGTAGAGCCGGATGCAGATGCCGTCGGACGTACGGCCGCAGCGGCCCTTGCGCTGGTTGGCACTGGCCTGCGAGACCGGCTCGATGGGCAGGCGCTGCACCTTGGTGCGGTGGCTGTAGCGCGAGATGCGGGCGGTGCCGGGGTCGATGACGTACTTGATGCCGGGGACCGTCAGCGAGGTCTCGGCGACGTTGGTCGCGAGCACGATCCGGCGGCCGCTGTGCTGCTGGAAGACGCGGTGCTGCTCGGCGTGCGAGAGGCGCGCGTACAGGGGGAGCACCTCGGTCGAGCGGAGGTTCTTCTTGATCAGCGCGTCCGCGGTGTCGCGGATCTCGCGCTCGCCGGACAGGAAGACCAGGATGTCGCCGGGGCCCTCGGACTGGAGCTCGTCCACCGCGTCGCAGATCGCGGTGATCTGGTCGCGGTCGGCGTCCTCGCTGTCCTCTTCGAGGAGCGGCCGGTAGCGCACCTCGACGGGATACGTACGGCCGCTGACCTCCACGATCGGGGCATCGCCGAAGTGCCGCGAGAACCGCTCGGGGTCGATGGTCGCCGAGGTGATGACGACCTTCAGGTCGGGGCGCCTGGGCAGCAGCTGGGCCAGGTAGCCGAGCAGGAAGTCGATGTTGAGGGACCGCTCGTGCGCCTCGTCGATGATGATCGTGTCGTAGCCGCGCAGCTCGCGGTCCGTCTGGATCTCGGCGAGCAGGATGCCGTCGGTCATCAGCTTCACGAAGGTCGCGTCCTGGTCCACCTGGTCGGTGAACCGGACCTTCCAGCCGACCGCCTCGCCCAGCGGCGTCTTCAGCTCTTCGGCGATGCGGTCCGCGACCGTACGGGCCGCGATCCGGCGGGGCTGGGTGTGGCCGATCATGCCGCGCACCCCCCGGCCCAGCTCCATGCAGATCTTGGGGATCTGGGTGGTCTTGCCGGAGCCGGTCTCACCCGCGACGATCACGACCTGGTGGTCGCGTATCGCCTCCAGGATCTCGCCCTTCTTCTGGCTGACCGGAAGCTGCTCGGGGTACGTGACCTCGGGCATGCGGGCGGACCGCCGGGCGATGCGCTCGGCGGACTTCTGGGCCTCGGCGGCGATCTCGTCGAGCACGGCCTGCCGGGCCTCGGGCTTGCGGATGCGGCGGGCGCCTTCGAGACGGCGGCCCAGGCGGTGGGCGTCGCGCAGCGAGGCCCCGTCGAGCAGCGTCTGGAGATCGGCGAAGGAAGTAGACATACCTGATTCAGGATCTCACCCGCCGAGGACGAGTGGCGAACGCATTTCGACGCCGTTCGGGGCCCACCCCGTACCATTTCGGGCATGCCCCGCTCCCGAGCCCCGCGCCGCCGCCTCACCGCGGCCCTGCTGATGGTGCTCGGGGTGCTCGCGGTGGCGCTCTGCGGGCCGGTCACGACGGCCTCGGCGGCACCTACGACGGCGGCCGCGCCCGCCGCGCCCGCCGCTCCCGCGAAGAAGGTGCCGGCGCCCGCGAAGAAGGTGCCGGCGCCCGCCTTCACGGACGGTTCGGCCGTGCCCGGCTGTCAACAGGGCGGCCGGCACCAGGACTCCGACCCCGCCGCGCCGGTCCGGACCCGTACGGCCCACGACCAGGCGCCGGTCCTGGAGGACCGGGTCGCGCCCGCCGCTCTCGGCGCGCTGTACGCGGCCCACCGCAACCCGCCGGTCCGCGGGCCCACGCTCAGCGCGCCCACCCCCGTCGAACTCTCGGTGCTCAGGGTCTAGACGGCCGGTCCGCCCCAGCGACCGCCCGTCCCCTTCTCGTACGCGCCCCCCCCGCAGGTGTGCGCGTACGCACGCACCCGGAGTTTCCGCATGCCCAAGAACACGTCCAAGTCCGCGCCGAAGCCGTCCAAGGCCGCCGCCGCGAAGTCCAAGAAGCCGTATCTGATCGGGGCGGCCGTGCTGGTCGCCGCCGGGGTCCTGGGGATGGCGTCCTACCAGGCGAGCGCCCCCGACCCGAAGCCCACCGTCAGCGACTCCGCGTCGTCCGCCGCCTCGGACCCGGCCGCGGACGCCCACCCCGAGCTGGCGAAGCTGGCCCGCCGCGACGCGAAGGACCCGCTGGCGCAGGGCCGCGCCGACGCGCCCGTCGTGATGATCGAGTACGCCGACTTCAAGTGCTCGTACTGCGGGAAGTTCGCCCGCGACACCGAGCCGGAACTGGTGAAGAAGTACGTCGACAACGGCACCCTGCGCATCGAGTGGCGCAACTTCCCGATCTTCGGCGCCGAGTCGGAGGCGGCCGCGCGCGGGGCGTGGGCGGCCGGGCAGCAGGGGAGGTTCTGGCAGTTCCACGCGGCGGCCTACGCGGAGGGCGCCAAGGAGAAGGGGTTCGGCGGCGACCGTCTGAAGGAGCTGGCCAAGGAGGCCGGCGTGCCGGACGCGGCGCGCTTCGCGGCGGACCTCGACAGCGACGCGGCGAAGGCGGCGGTGAAGAAGGACCAGGAGGAGGCGTACGCGCTCGGCGCGAGCTCCACCCCCTCCTTCCTCATCAACGGCACGCCCGTCGCGGGCGCCCAGCCGATGGACGAGTTCGCGCGGGTCATCGAGGCGGCGGCGAAGAAGTGACGCCGGACATCGGATACCTCGCCGCGTTCCTGGGCGGCCTGCTCGCCCTCCTCAGCCCGTGCAGCGCGCTGCTCCTGCCCGCGTTCTTCGCGTACTCGATCTCCAGCCGCACCAGGCTGCTCGCCCGCACGGGCATCTTCTACGCGGGCCTGGCCACCACCCTGGTGCCGCTGGGCGCGGCGGGCTCGTACGCGGGCCGCCTCTTCTACGGCCACCGGGACCAGCTGGTGCTGTTCGGCGGCTGGCTGATCATCGCGCTGGGCATCGCCCAGATCGTGGGCATGGGCTTCGCGAGCCGCCGCATGACCGAGCTCTCCGGGAGGATCCGCCCCACGACCGCACTGTCCGTGTACGCGCTCGGCGCGGTCTACGGCCTGGCGGGTTTCTGCGCGGGGCCGATCCTGGGCAGCGTCCTGACGGTGGCGGCGGTGAGCGGCAGCCCCGTCTACGGCGGCCTCCTCCTCGCGGTGTACGCCCTGGGCATGGCGGTCCCGCTGTTCCTCCTGGCCCTGCTCTGGGAGCGCTTCGAACTGGGCGGCCGCAGGTGGCTGCGCGGGCGGGTCCTGAAGCTGGGCCGCCTCGAACTCCACACCACCTCCCTCCTCTCCGGCCTGTTCTTCATCGCGCTCGGCGCGCTGTTCCTGGCCTACGACGGAGCGACGGCCCTGCCCGGCCTCCTGGACGTGGACGACTCGTACGCGCTGGAGGAGTGGACGAAGAGCATCGGCGACGCGGTCCCGAACTGGGCGCTGCTGACGGCCATCGCGGCGGTAGCCGCGGTCGGGCTGGGCGTACGGGGGTGGCGGGCCCGGGCCCGCGAACCCGAGGACACCTGAGGGCTCGGCCCGGGGGGTTTGCCCACCCGCCCGCCCCTTGCCCGGGGTTGGTTGGTTCCGGGCCCCTGGGGGCTCCGCCCCCAGACCCCCGTTCGCGCCTTAAGGGCGCTCGTCCTCAAACGCCGGACGGGCTGAAATGCCCGGTGCGGCCCAGCACCAGGGCTTTTAGGGGCGCGGGGCTGTGACATATGCGGCTCCGCCGCGTGGGCGCGACCGGCCACGCACGGCCCGAGGCCGAAAGGGGGTTGTGGGCCCGCCCCGAGCGCGCCGGGAACGACGAAAGCCCCGACCGAGAAGGTCGGGGCTTTCTGTGGTGGCTGGGGCCGGGGTCGAACCGGCGACCTATCGCTTTTCAGGCGATCGCTCGTACCAACTGAGCTACCCAGCCACGCAGTTCACCGAAGTGAACCGCAGCGGTCCTGACGGGATTTGAACCCGCGGCCTCCACCTTGACAGGGTGGCGAGCACTCCAAACTGCTCCACAGGACCAAGCTTGCGCGAGAACAAGTCTCGCACAGGATTGTGCGTGCCCCCAACGGGATTCGAACCCGTGCTACCGCCTTGAAAGGGCGGCGTCCTGGGCCACTAGACGATGAGGGCTAATTGGCCCGCCTGGGCGCTTCGCAGCGCGTCGGGGACGTGAGAAGCATATGGGATGCGGGGAGGTATCGCCAAAACGGTTTCCGAGGAGGTCACGCGGGGGGTGCGCGGAGGGCGCGCGGAGGGCGTCCCGCCCAGGCCGTGCCGAGCCCGCCCGGTACCGGCCCGGCGGCACGCGGCAGGCCGGACGTACGCGCGGACGCGCCCGTACGCCGGTGCGTGACCGACAATGGCCGGGTGCTGGAGATGACGCGCGAGGAGTTCGAGGAACTGGTCGGCGAGGCGCTGGACCGGATCCCGCCCGAGCTGACGCGGCTGATGGACAACGTCGCGGTGTTCGTCGAGGACGAGCCGGCCCCCGACGACCCCGAGCTGCTCGGCCTCTACGAGGGGACCCCGCTCACCGACCGGGGCGAGTGGTACGCCGGGGTGCTCCCGGACCGGATCACCATCTACCGCGGCCCCACGCTGCGGATGTGCGAGACGCGCGAGGAAGTCGTCGCCGAGACGGAGGTGACGGTGGTTCACGAGATCGCCCATCACTTCGGGATCGACGACGAGCGTCTTCACGCGCTCGGATACGGCTGATCCCCCGCCGGGCCCCGCACGGGCCCGTGCTCGCCCTCGGACGGATGTCGGGCGCAAGCCGGGTGCGGCCCGGGCGTGTCCCCGGTGGGGGGCCGGGAGTTGGAACCTGTGACCCCGCCGCTCCCGTGTTCCGGAGGTGCCCCCGTGCGCCAGTTGACCACCCCTGTCCGCCTGGCCGAGCTGGCCGTGACCGTCCTGGTGCTCACGGCGTCGGCGGGCTGCATGAGCGTGAGCGACAACGAGGGGAAGCCGAAGCCCTCGGTGTCCGCCGGGCGGCACGGCGAGGCGGCCAGGTCCGAGGAGGGCAAGGGCGGCTCCGGCGAGGGCCGGGAACGTACCGGCAAGCACGACCCGAAGGCGCCGGGCGTGCCTTCCGGGGCGCCGAGCGCCAGCGGTGGGTCGCCGGGGGCGTCCGGCGCGGCCGTGCCGTCCGTCGGCGCGCACCCCAAGCCCGGCGGCCCGGGCCCGGCCAAGCCCTCGCCGGGAGCCCCCTCGCAGCCGGCCCCGTCCGCCAGTCACTCGGTGCCGGCCCCGCCGCCGGTCTCGTCCCCGCCCCCGCCGCCCGTCTCACCGCCGCCGGCCTCTCCGTCGACGACTCCGGGGGCCGATACGCACAACAGCGCACTGCGAAGCAATCAGGCTCCGCTGCAGTCGGAGCCCAGCGCATCACCGCAGGTCGGACCGGTTTAGGGGGACTCGGTTTGCCTTAGGGGGGTGGGGGTGCGTATGGTAGTAGATCGTTTGATCCCATTGCCCGGCGCCGACACAGAAGAGCGCCGTGTGGCGCGTACTCTCCCTAGCCGTGGCTGACCGCATTGAGGCGGTCGAATTGCGAATTCACGGAGTTGACGGGCGCGTGCCGAGACTCCGGAAGGTTTCGCATTTCGCATGTCCATTTCCAGCACTGATCACTCCGTCCTGCCCGAGAACGAGAACACCGACGCCGTCGAGGCCCGTGAGAACGACGTCGTCGAGGCCGTAGCGGCCTCCGACGTCATCGAGGTCGTCGAGATCGTCGAGTCCGAGGCGGACGAGAACACCGAGCCCACCGTCACCTTCGCGGACCTCGGTCTGCCCGAGGGCGTCGTGCGCAAGCTCGCCCAGAACGGTGTGACCACCCCCTTCCCGATCCAGGCGGCGACCATCCCGGACGCCCTGGCCGGCAAGGACATCCTCGGCCGTGGCCGTACCGGCTCCGGCAAGACCCTCTCCTTCGGTCTGCCCACCCTGGCCGCGCTGGCCGGCGGGCACACCGAGAAGAAGAAGCCCCGCGCGATCATCCTCACGCCGACGCGTGAGCTCGCGATGCAGGTCGCGGACGCGCTCCAGCCGTACGGCGACGTGCTCGGCCTGAAGATGAAGGTCGTCTGCGGCGGTACCTCGATGAGCAACCAGATCTACGCCCTGGAGCGCGGCGTCGACGTCCTCGTCGCCACCCCGGGCCGTCTGCGCGACCTCATCAACCGTGGCGCCTGCTCGCTCGCCAACGTCCAGGTCGCCGTCCTCGACGAGGCCGACCAGATGTCCGACCTGGGCTTCCTGCCCGAGGTCACCGAGCTGCTCGACCAGATCCCCGGCGGCGGCCAGCGGATGCTCTTCTCCGCCACCATGGAGAACGAGATCAGCACGCTGGTCAAGCGCTACCTGACGAACCCCGTCACGCACGAGGTCGACAGCGCGCAGGGCAACGTCTCGACGATGACCCACCACGTCCTGGTCGTGAAGCCCAAGGACAAGGCGCCGGTCACCGCCGCCATCGCCGCCCGCAAGGGCCGCACGATCATCTTCGTCCGCACCCAGCTGGGCGCGGACCGCATCGCCGAGCAGCTCTGCGAGTCGGGCGTGAAGGCCGACGCGCTGCACGGCGGCATGACCCAGGGCGCCCGTACCCGCGTCCTCGAGGACTTCAAGAAGGGCTACGTCAACGCCCTGGTCGCCACCGACGTCGCCGCCCGCGGCATCCACGTCGACGGCATCGACCTGGTCCTCAACGTGGACCCGGCCGGCGACCACAAGGACTACCTGCACCGCTCGGGCCGTACCGCCCGCGCCGGCAAGTCCGGTGTCGTCGTGTCGCTCTCGCTGCCGCACCAGCGCCGCCAGATCTTCCGGCTGATGGAGGACGCGGGCGTCGACGCCTCGCGCCACATCATCCAGAGCGCCGGCGCGTTCGACCCGGAGGTCGCCGAGATCACCGGCGCCCGTTCGCTGACCGAGGTCCAGGCCGACTCGGCGAACAACTCGGCCAAGCAGGCCGAGCGCGAGGTCGCCGACCTCACCAAGCAGCTGGAGCGCCTGACCCGTCGGGCCGGTGAGCTCCGCGAGGAGGCCGACCGCCTGGTGGCCCGTGCCGCCCGCGAGCGCGGCGAGGACCCGGAGGCCGCGGTCGCCGAGGTCGCCGCCGAGGCCGAGGCCGAGGTCGCGGCTGCTGCCGCCGCCGCTGCCGTGCCGGTGCAGCAGGAGTCCCGCGAGGAGCGCGGTGGCTTCCAGCGCCGTGACGACCGGGGCAACTTCGACCGCCGTGACAACCGCGACAACCGTGGTGGCGACCGTGGTGGCTTCCGCCGCGACGACCGTCCCTCGGGCGGCTTCAACCGTGGTGGCAACGACCGCCCCTCCGGCGGCTTCAACCGCGACCGCCGCGACGAGCGCCCCTCCGGTGGCTTCCGTCGCGACGACCGCCCCTCCGGCGGCTTCAACCGCGACCGTCGTGACGACCGTCCCTCGGGTGGCTTCAACCGTGACGACCGTGGTGGCGACCGTGGCGGTTTCCGCCGCGACGACCGTCCCTCCGGCGGTTTCCGTCGTGACGACCGTCCCTCGGGCGGCTTCAACCGCGATGACCGTGGTGGCGACCGTGGTGGCTTCCGTCGTGACGACCGTCCCTCCGGCGGCTTCAACCGTGACGACCGCGGTGGCGACCGTGGCTTCAACCGCGACCGCCGTGACGAGCGCCCCTCCGGTGGCGGCTTCAACCGCGGTGGCAGCGACCGTCCGTTCAACCGCGACCGTCGTGACGACCGTCCCTCCGGCGGCGGCTTCCGCTCCGGCGGCCACGACCGTCCGTACGGCCGTCGTGACGAGCACCGCGGCACCGGCACCAACACCGGTTCCTTCGGCGGCCGCCGTGACGACAAGCCCCGCTGGAAGCGCAACGGCTGATCCGCTGAGCCCCGCTGGAAGCGCGACGGCCGAACCCGTCGCCTGACGGCCCATCAGGGCCCGTACCCCACCTGCCCGGTGGCGTACGGGCCCTTTTGCGTGGGCCCCGCCGTCTACGGGCGCGGAGCCTGTGGCCGGGACCGCTGAATCCCGGCCATCTCGGCCACCCGTCGGCGCATGTCGTACCCACGGGTTGGGAATCGCTGGGGGCATGACAAACGACGCCAGCCCCAACTCCCCGGAAGCGCAAGGCACTTCCGTGGGGACACCAGGCACCACCGGCGCGACGACCGACGAGGAACGCCTGGCGCAGCTCGGCTACAAGCAGGTCCTCGCCCGCCGCATGTCGGCGTTCTCCAACTACGCCGTCTCGTTCACGATCATCTCGGTGCTCTCCGGCTGCCTGACGATGTACGCGTACGGCATGAAGACCGGCGGCCCGGCCCTCATCACCTGGGGCTGGGTGGCGGTGGGTCTGATGACGCTGGTCGTCGGCCTCGCGATGGCCGAGATCTGCTCCGCCTACCCGACCTCGGCGGGCCTCTACTTCTGGGCCCACCGCCTGGCGCCGCCGCGCAGCGCGGCCGCCTGGGCCTGGTTCACGGGCTGGTTCAACGTGCTCGGGCAGATCGCGGTGACGGCGGGCGTGGACTTCGGCGCGGCCTCGTTCCTCGGGGCGTACCTGAACCTCCAGTTCGGCTTCGGGGTCACCCCGGCCCGCACGATCCTGCTGTTCGCCGCGATCCTGATCCTGCACGGCCTCCTGAACACCTTCGGCGTGCGCATCGTGGCGTTCCTCAACGGGGTGAGCGTGTGGTGGCACGTGCTCGGCGTGGCGGCGATCGTGGCGGCCCTGGCGCTGGTCCCCGGCCACCACCGCTCGACCTCGTTCGTCTTCACCGACTTCGTGAACGAGACCGGCTTCACCAACAGCGTGTACGTGGTGCTGATCGGCCTCCTGATGGCGCAGTACACCTTCACCGGGTACGACGCGTCCGCGCACATGACCGAGGAGACCCACGACGCCTCGACGGCGGGCCCGCGCGGGATCGTCCGCTCCATCTGGACGTCCTGGATAGCGGGCTTCGTACTCCTCCTCGGCTTCACGTACGCGATCGGCTCCTACGACGCCCAGCTGAACTCGGACACGGGCGCGCCCCCCGCCCAGATCCTCCTGGACTCCCTCGGCGCGACGGGCGGCAAGCTCCTGCTGCTCGTGGTGATCGGCGCCCAGCTCTTCTGCGGGATGGCCTCGGTGACCGCCAACTCCCGCATGATCTACGCCTTTTCACGCGACGGCGCGCTGCCGTTCTCGCGGCTGTGGCACACGGTGAGCCCGCGCACCCGCACGCCGGTCGCGGCCGTCTGGCTGGCGGCGGGTGCGGCACTCGTGCTCGGCCTGCCCTACCTGATCAACGTCACGGCGTACGCGGCCGTGACCTCGATCGCGGTGATCGGCCTCTACATCGCGTACGTGATCCCGACCCTGCTGCGCCTGTTCCGGGGCGACGCGTTCGCCCGGGGCCCCTGGCACCTGGGCCGCTGGTCGCGTCCGGTCGGCATCGTGGCGGTGGCCTGGGTGGCGGTCATCACAGTCCTGTTCATGCTGCCGCAGGTCTCCCCGGTCACCTGGGAGACCTTCAACTACGCCCCGCTCGCGGTCCTGGCGGTCCTGGGCTTCGCGACGATCTGGTGGCTGGCCTCGGCCCGGCACTGGTTCCTGCGGGGGGCGGGGGTGGGGGCGCCGGGGGAGTGAGGCCTCGGGGCGGGCCACCCCGGGCCCGGGGTCGTTTCGCCCCGCTTCATCCGGCTCCGGAGGGATGCCGAAGGCGGCCTCCCGACCCGCGACGGGCCCGACAACCGATACCCGATCGGCTGCCGGGCGCCGTCCGGCTATGCTCGGGGGTGACTCGCCAAGGGCCATTAGCTCAATTGGCAGAGCAGCGGACTTTTAATCCGTTGGTTGTCGGTTCGAGTCCGACATGGCCTACCGCTTGTCGCGGCGTCAGACATGCTCTGAGCTGCTACTTCTTCAGCCCGACCGGAACCACCCGGTCGGGCTGAAGTCGTTTTGGCCGCGTTGCGGCCCGCGTGCGTGCGCGATGCGTGCGCGGTGAGTGCGCCAAACGCTGGCGCGCGTTCCGGGTGCGCCCGCCCATGGGCAAGGACGGTCGGCAGGGCATCGCCGAGCCGACCGTCCCCCTCGGCACCCGTAGAGCCAGGCGAACTGACCTGGCGTAAGGACCGATGTAGGACGACCGCAGGACGCCCGTCAGTAGCGTCACCCACAACGCGAGCGACGCCGGCCAGCCGGGCGGTGCCGCACAGCTCCCGCTGTCAGGACCACGGATCCGGGAGCGACCCCACGGGGGGACATGCCAGGCACGACCGGAGGACAAGGAGTGCGACAGGTATGAAGCGGATCAGAAAGCTCGCCACGGTCCTGGCCGTAGGCGTAACAGCGCTTGCCTTCAGCGCGCAGACCGCCAGCGCAAGCATCAACATCCCGAGCACGACCGTGCGGAACGGCGCCAGCGGTGACTGCGTCATCGAACGCAGCACCTCATCGGCCGGCATAACCAACAACGCCTGCGGCTACGGCGGCACGTACTTCCGCATCATCAGCACCGCCCCCGACGCCGGCGGCCACGCCTACGTGCAGATCCAGACCACCCAGGACGACCCGTCCGGTCCCGGCTACTGCCTGTACGCCGTTGGACCGAACACCGGTCCTTCCGGTGCCTCCGCCGGTTCCTCCGACGTGGAACTGATCCCCTGCTCCTGGAACGACCCCCGTGCGCTGTGGGCTGTTTCCAGGGCCGGAGCCACCGTCAACGGCTACACCCCCGAGACGTTCTTCACCTTCGGCGGGCGGGTCTGCCTGGACGGCGGTTTCGGGACCCTGTACGCCTACCGCGAGGAGGGCTGCAACGGCGGCAACGCCTGGCAGGTGTGGAACGTGTACACCGGCTGACCACGACGAGGCCCGATGCCGCGAGGCATCTCGGATCCCCGCCGGCCAGGTACGCCGGAACAAGCGCCGCGATCCGGGCCGGGCGCGGCTGGCCTGGCAGTGCTGCCCGGCGGTGCTGCCCGGCACGGACATGAGGGATTACGGGCAACGACAGCCGACAGGGCGCCCCCTGCCCGCCCCGAAGCCCAGGCAGGGGTGCGCGCTGGGAGCTACAGGGCCGACTGGAACGCCGATGTGGACGGCACGGTGTCGGCGGCCGCGGTGACCCGGTCGAGGACGGGCGAGCCCTCGCCGGCGAGCCGGGCAGCCATCCGTGCGGCGAGCGGAACGTAGGTGGCGCCTGCCGGAGCGCAGGGGGGCTGGGCGGCGGCCGAAACGAACTCAGTGGGCATGGCTTGATTGTGCGCAGTGAGACCTGCCTCAAAGAGCCTTTTCTGTAAGGCAGTTGATGGCGGATTGTGGCGTTCACGGAGGCGGACTTCGGGGTGGTGGAGGGGTGGCTACGGTCCCAGGCCCTCGCCCGGGTCGACGCGGTGGAGCAGAACCGGGGCACGGGTGCGGTCGGTGATCCGGACTCGGTCCGTGTCGGTGATCTCGTCGTCCAGCCAGGCGAAGGGCGCCCCGGCCAGCCCGGGCCAGGCAAGCCCAGCCCGTCCTCGGAGGGCCGGGGCTGTAAATGGTCCGGGGCACCCCTCCTAATGGCGTACAGTTGTGTTTACCGACGCGGGGTGGAGCAGCTCGGTAGCTCGCTGGGCTCATAACCCAGAGGTCGCAGGTTCAAATCCTGTCCCCGCTACTGAACGAAGAGGCCCGGCACTTGTCTTCAAGTGCCGGGCCTCTTCGCGTTCCCCCGGGCCCGTGCGTCGACGCGGCTTGACCTTTACGCAACGTCAAGATCTAGCTTGGTCGATGTGAACGGCAAGGAGTGGTCGATCCAGGAGATCGCCAAGAAGGCCGGGACGACGAGCCGCACCCTCCGGCACTACGGAGACCTCGGGCTGCTCGCGCCGAGCCGCATCGGGACCAACGGATACCGCTATTACGACCAGGGCGCTCTGGTCCGCCTTCAGCGGATCCTGCTGCTGCGCGAGCTGGGGCTCTCGCTGCCCGTGATCGGCGAGCTCCTGGAGGGCGAGCGCGATCCGGCGGCCGCCCTGCGCACCCATCTGCGCCTGCTGGAGCAGGAGCGCGAGCGCATCGCGCGGCAGATCGCGTCCGTGCGGACCACCCTGCACAAGACCGAGAGGGGAGAGGAGCTCATGGCCGAGGAAGTGTTCGACGGCTTCGACCACACCCGGTACGAGGAGGAGGTGAGCCGGCGCTGGGGGCGGGACGCCTACGAGAAGGGCGACCGCTGGTGGCGCTCGCTCGGCGAGGCGCAGCGCAAGGGGTTCCTGAAGGAGCACGAGGACATCGCCCGGGACTGGGGGCGGGCGCGCGGCGCCGGGGCCGCCGCCGACGGTGAGCTCGCGCAGGACATCGCGCGGCGGCACGTCGCCTGGTTGTCCGCCACCACCGACGTCGGCCGGTCGTACGTGATCGGGATCGGGCAGATGTACGTCGACGATCCGCGCTTCGGAGTCAACTACGACCAGCACGGCGCCGGCACGGCCGCCTTCGTGCGGGACGCCCTGACGGTGTACGCCGAGCGCCACCTCTCGGACGGCGACGGCTCGACGGGCGACGGCTCGACCGGCGGCGGCTCTTGCGGAGGGTAGTCTCGCGCTCGCTATAGGTGAGCGTCGAGGAAAGGGGTGCGGGTGGTGAGGGCTCCGCGTGAGGTGGCTGGGGTGCCGACACTGGTGCCCCGGGCGTTGATGCCCGTGCCCGTGCCCGTGCTGGTTCTGGTGATGGTCGTGGTCTGCCTGCTCGGGGCCGGCGGCTGTGGCGAGCCGAGCCGGCCCGCGCCCGCGCGGGGCGTGCCGGTCGCGGGGGCGGCCTCGGCTCCCTCGACCCACGGGTGCCGGCTGAACCGGGGCGGCTGGGTCGAGCTGTCCTGTGTGCCCGAGCGGGCCGCCAATCATCGGCACGCCAGGGGCAGCTGCGCCCGGGGCCGCCCGGGCCCGCACCGCTGCCGCCGACACTGAGCCGGGCCGCGACCGCCCGCCCGGCACCCGCCTGGGTGCGTCGAGTCGCCTTCGGGGCCGAAACGGGCCAGGCTGGACGGGTGCGGCAGCGAGCAGAGGGCGAAGGGCGCCTGGTACGGGCGCTACCCGTACTGCTGATCGGTGTGGGCTTCGCCTTCGACGCCTCCACCCCGCCGGACCTGACAGCGGCCGCGCTGTTCGCCGGCGCCCCGGTCATCGCCGCACCGTTCTACTCGGCCCGGGGCACGGCCGCGGTGGGCCTCTGCTCGGTGGCCGCCGTCGTGGCGCTCTGGTTCATACACGATCTGCCCAACCTCGGCGAAGGCGCGAGCGAGCTGTTCACCGTGCTCACGGTGGGCGCGCTCGCCCTCTTCATCAACCGCATCCTGCGCCGCAGCGGCGAGCGCCTCGCCTCCGCCCGCGTCATCGCTGAGACCGCGCAGCGCGCCGTGCTGCCCACGCCCGCGTCCCGCATCGGCGGACTCCATGTCGCCGCGCGGTACGAGGCCGCGCAGGCGGACGCGTTCATCGGCGGGGACCTCTTCGCCGTGCAGGACACCCCGTACGGGGTCCGGCTCATCGTCGGTGACGTACGCGGCAAGGGGCTCCAGGCGGTGGAGGCCGTCGCCGTGGTGATCGGCGCGTTCCGTGAGGCCGCCGAGCAGGAGTCGTCCCTGGAGGCGGTGACCCAGCGCCTGGAGCGGGCGCTGGCCCGCGAGGGCACCCGGCGCGACCGGCTCGACGCGGTCGAGGGGTTCACCACGGCGCTGCTCGCCGAGATCCCGCGCGGCGACGGCACCGTACGCCTGGTGAACCGAGGTCATCCCGAGCCGTTCCTGCTGCACCCGGACGGCTCCCTCGACGTGCTCGTGCCGAGCGAGCCCGCGCTGCCGCTCGGGATGGCCGACCTCGGGGTGTGGCCGGACCGCTCGGACGTACGCCCCTACCCGCCCGGCTCGACGCTGCTGCTCTACACGGACGGCCTGTCGGAGGCGCGCGACGCCACGGGCGTCTTCTACCAGCCCGCCACCCGGCTGCGCGGCGCGATCTTCCCCGGCCCGGACGAGGTCCTGGACGCGCTCGTCGACGACGTACGCCGCTACACGGGCGGCGGCACGAGCGACGACATGGCGCTGCTCGCGGTGGGCCGCCCGGCCGAGGGGCAGCCCGACCGCCGGCGCACGGTCAGGATCGTGAAGTGAGGGGACGTGGGGGCCTGGGGTGAGGGGGGTGAGGGGCTGCCTCGAGGTGTGGTCGGGGTGTGGTCGGGGGCCGGTCGAGCGTGCTGTCACGGTGGGTGCTCGAAGGGTCTCCCTGCGCATAACAATTGACACACCGTCAGAAAGCTGGTGTGACGGGGGCGACCTTGAGGGGCCGTCAACTCGCCCGTTTTGCCCCGGCAATGGGGGCTAAGTCCGGGCCATGGCCGTTAACGATCAGTGGGAACGGCTTGGAATCCGCCCCGGGTGTCTATTAACGTTCGATAACGCAGCGCGGTCGTCCCAGCCGCCGCCACGGCGGCCCCGCGCGCCTGCGCCGAATCCCCTTCGGGGAACCGGGGAACCACCAACTTGGGGTGAATCGGACGTCCGTCATGGGCGCTCGTAGGAGACCTTCCTGCTCCGAACCCGTCAGCTAACCCGGTAGGCGAGAAGGAAGGAAAGGAGCGCCCCTCCGTGGCGTCCAACGAGCCTGCCCTCGACACCCCCCTCCCCTCCGTGTACGGGGACGCGCCCGGCGAGAACGAGACCTGGGAGGAGTGGGACCCGACCGAGGAGTCCGTGCGCCCGGTCCGCGGCCGGCACAGAGTCGCCAAGCAGCGCGGCGGGCTCGCCCGCAGCTCCACCGTCCTCGGCGTCGGCGTCATCGCGGCGGTCGGCGCGGGTGGCATGGCCACCGCGCAGGCCAAGCCGCCGGTCTCCATATCCCTGCCGGACTCCATCAGCGAGAGCCTGCCCGACCTCAAGTCGCTGCCCGGCGTCGGCGAGTTGGTCTCGCACGACGCTCCGAGCAGCCCCAAGACGGCCGCGGCGCAGGCCGACCAGAAGATCGCCGCCGCGCCGCTGACCATGACCGGCCTGTCCACCAGCGAGGCCGAGCAGGGCGCCACCGACGCGGGCGAGGCGCTGCGCGCCCGCATCCTCCAGCAGGCCGAGCAGCAGAAGGCCGGGGCCGTCGCCGAGGCGAAGGCGGCCGCGCAGAAGGCCGCGGAGGCGAAGGCCGCCGAGGAGGCCAAGGCCAAGCAGGACGCGGCCGAGGCGAAGGCCGCCGCCGAGAAGAAGGCGGCGGAGGCCGCCGCGGCGAAGAAGGCGGAGGAGGAGCGGCTGGCCAAGCTGGCCGCGAGCTACTCGCTGCCGGTCGGCTCGTACACGCTCACCTCGACGTTCGGGGAGGCCGGCTCGATGTGGTCCTCCGGCCACCACACGGGCCTCGACTTCGCGGCGCCGACGGGTACGCCGCTGAAGGCGATCCACTCCGGGACGGTCAAGTCGGCGGGGTGGGCGGGGGCGTACGGGTACCGCACGGTCCTCACGCTCGATGACGGCAGCGAGCTCTGGTACTGCCACCAGTCGTCCCTCGCGGTGAGTGTGGGGCAGAAGGTGTCGACGGGGGACGTGATCGGGCGGGTCGGGGCGACCGGGAACGTGACGGGTCCGCACCTGCATCTGGAGGTGCACACGCCGGACGGTACGGGGATCGACCCGATGGCCTGGCTCCAGTCCAAGGGGCTGAATCCTTAACCCGGTTCTCGCCCCGCCCCGCCCCTTCCCGAAACCCTCCGGGGGAGAGTTCGCCGGCTGGGGACCGTGCGTGGCTCGCGCAGTTCCCCGCGCCCCTGGCGATCGAGGACGAGCGCCGTTCAGGCGCGAACGGGGTCCGGGGCGGAGCCCCGGGGTCGGAATAGGCGGGGGCGCGTCGGGGGTTAGGGGGCCATGACCTCCTTGCGCGTGCTCGGTCGCTCCGACCTCTCCGTCTTCCCCCTCGCCCTCGGCGCCAACGTCTTCGGCTGGACGGCCGACCAGGACCAGTCGTTCGCCGTCCTCGACGCCTACCTCGCCGGTGGCGGCAACTTCGTCGACACCGCCGACGCCTACTCGAAGTGGGCCCCGGGCAACTCCGGCGGCGAGTCCGAGACGATCATCGGCAAGTGGCTGACCGCCCGCGACAACCGGGACGAGGTCGTCGTCGCCACCAAGGTCGGCTCGCACCCCCAGTACGAGGGCCTCGCGGCGGGCACCATCAAGGCCGCCGCCGAGGAGTCCCTGCGCCGCCTCGGCACCGACTACATCGACCTGTACTACACGCACTTCGACGACACCTCCGTCCCCGTCGAGGAGATCGTCACCGCCCTCGACCAGCTCGTGCGCGACGGCAAGGTCCGCGCGCTCGGCGCCTCCAACATCACCCCCGCCCGGCTCCAGGAGTCCCTGGACTTCGCGGACCGCGAGGGCCTCGCCAAGTACTCGGTGCTCCAGCCGCACTACAACCTGGTCTCCCGCGACACCTACGAGGGCCCCCTCCAGGACACCGCCTCGCACGCCGGGCTCGCCGCGGTGCCCTACTTCGCGCTCGCCTCGGGCTTCCTCACCGGCAAGTACCGCCCGGGCCAGACCGTGGACAGCGCGCGGGCCGAGGGCGCGGGCAAGCACCTGGACACCGAGCGGGGCCGCAAGGTGCTCGCCGCGCTCGACCGCATCGCCCAGGAGCGCGACGCCGAGATCGCCACGGTTGCCCTGGCCTGGCTGGCGGCCCGCCCGACCGTCGCCGCCCCCATCGCCTCGGCCCGTACCGTCGAGCAACTCCCGGCGCTGCTCGCGGTCGCCGACCTGGAACTCACCGACGCCCAGCTCTCCGAGCTGACGGCCGCCTCAGCGTAGGTACGGGTTGTACGGGCCCGGGCCCGTGGCTGGGCCCGGCTGCCCGTACAGGGCGTACTGCGGATGCGGCGCGTACGGGGCGTACTGCGCGTGCTGGGTGTAGGGGTGCGGGGGGCCCGGCTGCGGCGGGACCCAGATGCGGCCGGTGGCCCCGGCCGCGTACAGCAGCGCCGGGCCCGCGACCGGCTTGCGCTCCCACAGGTGGTGGAGCAACTCCTGCTCGCGGGCGGCGAAGTCGGGCCCGGGCCCGGTCGCGCCCGCGCTGCGGTACGCGCGGTGGCGCAGGAAGGCGAGCGCGGTCGCGAACGCCTCGTACTCGGCGACCGCCCGCGCCGCCGGCTTCCCGCCGAAGCGGTGGTGCGCGAAGTCGCGGGCCGTGGCGCGGGCCCGCATCGAGGACAGCGCGAGCGGCTCGGCCGGACCCAGCCAGCCGGCCGCGGCGTACGCGGGCAGCTCGGCGGCGACGGTACGCAGCTCGCGCTGCCGGCTCCAGACCGCGAGCCAGGTCAGCAGCCCGAACACCGGCACCATGAAGGCCCCGTACACGATGTAGAAGCCGTACACCCCGAACAGCGTCGAGCTGTTCCACAGGGCGTGCATGCCCATCGCGCACACCAGGCCGAGCAGCGGGAAGGCGACCCGCCGCAGGCGCTTGCCGGGCGGCGCGAGCGCGGCCGCGCCGAAGCCGATGCCGGTCATCACGGTGAACAGGGGGTGGGCGAAGGGTGACATGACGACCCGTACGAAGAAGGTCGCCGCCGTCGTCGATGCGAGGCCCCCGCTGTGGCTCGCCTGGTCCTCGCCGAAGGCGTTGCCCAGGTAGAGGATGTTCTCGGTGAAGGCGAAGCCGGTCGCGGTGAAGCCGGCGAAGACGACGCCGTCGACGATCCCCTTGAAGTCGCGTCTCCTGAACAGGAAGAGCAGCAGCACGGCCGCCGCCTTCGCGCTCTCCTCGACTATCGGGGCTATGACGCTGGCGCCCAGATGGTCGGCCGATGACGGGTCGGCGGTGGCCGTCGCTATCCACCGGGTCGCGAACGAGTTGGCGATGATCGCCACCAGCGCGGCGGCGCACGCGCCCCACGCCAGGGCGAAGAGGAGGTTGCGCCACGGCCCCGGGTCGACCCGGTCCAGCCAGCGGAACGCGGCGCCGAGCAGCGGCACCGGAAGCACCGCGAGCCCGAGCCCGACCAGGAAGCCCTCGGTGCCGGTCTGGTCCCGTACGAGCGCGAGGATGACGAGCCCGCACAGGGCGAGCAGGGTGATCAGCGCGCCCGCCCGGACCGCCTTGGAGCGCCAGAAGTCGCGGCGCGGACGGTAGCGCCACTTCGCGCGGTCCGGCGGGACCCCGTCGAAGCGGGGCTCCTCCGCGCACGCCGGAACGGGCTGGGCCGGATGGCCGGGCCCGGCCTGCTGGGGCGCCTGCCCGGGAGGCGGGCGATGCGGAAGCGACTCGAAGGACACCAGACGACCCTAACGAGGGTCACTGACAATGCGCGACGGTGCCTGCACTACCCGCTGTGCGCGACGCGGCGGAACAAGAGGTCGTGCACCACGTGGCCCTTGTCGAGGCCCTGGCCCTCGAACCGGGTCAGCGGCCGGAACGCGGGCCGGGGTGCGTAGCCGCCGCCGGCCACGGTGTTCTCGAAGTCGGGGTGCGCTTCGAGGACTTCCAGCATCTGCTCGGCGTAGTCCTCCCAGTCCGTCGCGCAGTGCAGTACGGCGCCGGGCTTCAGCCGGGTCGCGGCCAGCGAGAGGAACTCGGGCTGGATCAGGCGCCGTTTGTGGTGCCGCTTCTTGGGCCACGGGTCCGGGAAGTACACGCGGAGCCCGTCGAGGGCGTCCGGCTCCAGCATTTCGCGCAGCAGGATGATGGCGTCGCCGTTGGCCACGCGGATGTTGCTGAGGCCGCCGCGTTCGGCGAGGCCGAGGAGGTTGCCCTGGCCGGGGGTGTGGACGTCGACGGCGAGGATGCCGGTGCGGGGGTCGTCCGCGGCCATCTGCGCGGTGGCCTCGCCCATGCCGAAGCCGATCTCCAGAACGACGGGGAGGCCGTCGAACATCTCGGCCGGGTCGATCTTGTGCAGCCCGTCGATGTCGAAGCCCCACACCGGCCACAGGCGTTCCAGGTACTCGCCCTGGCCGGTGGTGACGCGGCTTCGGCGGGGCTGGAAGCTGCGGATGCGGCGTTCGTGGTGCGAGCCGGCCGGGTCGGCGGCCGGGCCGCCCGGGAATCGGGGCGCCTTGTCCCTCGGCAGGACCTTCTCGGTCGCCTGGGCGGGGGGCTCTGGGGTGCGGGGCTGCTCAGACACAATGCGCCGATTCTACGGTGCGGCCGCCTCCGGGGCCCGGCCCCGGCCACCCTCGGGGTCGCCATCCGCCCACCGGCGAAACCGTGCCGGGCCGTTCGCGCAGTTCCCCGCGCCCCTGGGCCCGACGTCGGCCTCGGGCCGTGCTCGCTTCTCGCGCAGTTCCCCGCGCCCCTCGAACCCCGACTTTGCCCGCAGGCCGTGGGGGCCGTTCGCGCAGTTCCCCGCGCCCCTGGGGATGCCGAGGCCCGGCGGCGCCCGAAGGGGCCGGGCCCCCTGACACCCCGGCCAGGACAGGCCCCCTCAGGGGCGCGAGGAACTGCGCGAGTAGCGGGCACGGTCCGCAGGTGGGGACGTTTTTAGGGGCGCGGGGAACTGCGCGACCAGCCACGCACGGCCCGCGCGCGAGAGGGGGTTTCAAGGGGCGCGGGGAACTGCGCACACAGGTGCCCGGCCCAGCCCGCTGAGGGGCCGCGCCCGGAGGGGGTTAGGGGTGGGGGAGGGTCTGTAGGACTCGGGAGGCTACTTCTCGGCCGATGGGGAGGGACGCCGTCGCCGCGGGGCTCGGCGCGTTGAGGACGTGGATCGTGCGCGGCGCCTCCCGGATCAGGAAGTCGTCCACCAGCGTGCCGTCCCGCAGGACCGCCTGGGCCCGGACCCCCGCGGGCGCGGCGCGCAGGCCCGCCTCGGTGACCGCGGGGAGCAGCCGGCGCACCGCCTCCGTGAAGGCGTGCTTCGACCAGGAGCGGTGCAGTTCACCGGCCCCGTACCGCCAGTGTCTGCGGGCTATCCGCCAGGTGCCGGGCCAGCCGAGGGTGCCGGCCAGTTCGGCCGGGCGCACCGTGCGCCAGTCGTAGCCCTCGCGCGCGGCGGCCGGCACCGCGTTGGGGCCGACGTGGACCGAGCCGTCGACGCCCCGGGTCAGATGGACGCCGAGGAAGGGGAAGGCGGGGTCGGGCACCGGGTAGACCAGGCCCTTGACGAGGCCGGGCCGGGCCAGCTCGTAGTACTCGCCGCGGAACGGCACGATCCGCATCCCCGGGTCGTCACCCGCGAGCCGCGCCACCCGGTCGCAGTGCAGACCCGCGCAGTTGACCAGCGCCCGGGCGCGCAGCACCGTGCCGTCGGCGGTGCGTACGGCGACGCCGAGCTCGGGGCGCCGGTCGATGCGGACCACCTCCGAGCCGTAGCGCACATCGGCGCCGGACAGCTCGGCGAGCCGGGCCGCCACCGCCCCGTAGTCGCACACCCCCGTGGTGGAGACGTGGATCGCGGCGAGCCCGCGCACCTCCGGCTCGTACGCGGCTATCTGGGCGGGGCCCAGCTCGCGCACCGGGATGCCGTTCTCACGGCCGCGCTGGACCAGGGCGTGCAGCCGCGGCAGCTCGGCGCGCTCGGTGGCCACGATCAGCTTGCCGGTGACCTCGTGGGCGATGCCGTGCCGCGCGCAGAACTCGACCATCTCGGCCGCCCCGCGCACCGCGAAGCGCGCCTTGAGCGAGCCTGGCTTGTAGTAGATGCCGCTGTGGATGACCCCGCTGTTGCGCCCCGTCTGGTGCCGGGCCGGGCCGCGCTCCTTTTCCAGGACCACCACGCGGGTCCCGGGCGAGGCCTGTGTGAGGGCGTACGCCGTCGACAGACCCACGATCCCGCCGCCGACCACCAGCACGTCGCAGTCGTACGTCGTCGTCACTCAAGCACCTCCCACCCCGGTCGTGTCTTTCCCGGGGACGGCCCCGACCCCCTCACCACATACTGCCTTGGCCCACTGACAACGCCGGTAAACGTCCGCTGGAGGGCCTCAGGCCGGGGTCACGAGCAGCGGCCTGGCCCGTTCGCGCAGCTCGGCGACGCGTGGCTCGTCCCCGTACGGCTCCAGGCGGTGCAGCAGATCGCGTACGTACTCGGTCGTGCGGGCCGAGGAGATCCGGCCCGCGACCTCGACGGCCCGGGTGCCGGCCGCGCAGGCCGCGTCCAGGTTCCCCGACTCCAGCTCGGCGACCGCGCTCACCACCAGGCGGAGCCCGTGCGAGCGGACGAACTCCTCGGTGGGCCGCGAGAGGGCTTGCTCGGTGAAGCGGCGCACCTGCCGGGGCGCCTTCAGGTCGCGGTAGCACTCGGCGGCGTCCGCGGCGAAGCGGTCGTAGGAGTAGAAGCCGAGCCAGGAGGGATCGCAGTCGCCGTCGCGCGAGCGCTCGAGCCACGCCTCGGCGGCCTTGAGGGCGGCCTCGGCCGGGTGCCCGTCGCCGGCCTTGGCGTGGGCGCGGGCCTCGACGAGGCGGAAGAAGGACATGGTGCGGGCGGTGGCGAGGCCGCGGTTGCGCTCGACGGCGGCCTGCGCGAGGTCGACGCCCTCGTCGGCGAAGCCGCGGTAGGTGGCCTGGAGCGACATCGAGGCGAGCACATAGCCGCCGAGCGGCACGTCGGCCGCGGCGCGCGCGAGCCGCAGGGCCTGGATGTAGTAGCGCTGGGCCGCTTCCTGCTGGCCGGTGTCGAAGGCCATCCACCCGGCCAGCCGGGTCAGCTCGGCGGTCGCGCCGAACAGGGCGCGCCCCACCTCGTCGCTGTACGAGCCGAGCAGCAGCGGGGCCGCGTCGACGCGTAAGCACTCGGGAACCATGGACGAACGCCAGTCGCCGCCGCCGTACTTGGAGTCCCAGCGGCGGGCGTCCTCGGCCGCCTCGCGCAGTTTGGCCACATCGCTGTGGCCGACCTTCAGCGGTGGCAGGTCGGTCAGGTCGATGCTGCGGGCCACCGAGGAGTCGGCGGGCGTTATGAGCCAGCGGGAGGCGGGCGTCGCGTACGCGCTGACCGCGAAGGAGCCCGCGAGGGACTGCCAGATGCCGCCGCCGGCCCGCCGCCCGGCCAGATCCAGCCGGTACAGATCGGTCGCCGAGCGGACCGCCTCCGACACGTCACGCGGGAAGGCGAGCCCGACCTCGGGGGCCGGATCGGCGTCGGCGAGGCCGATTTCGTGCAGCGGGACGGGCCGGCCCAGCTTGGCGCCGATGGCCGCCGCTATGAGATGGGGCGCGGCGCCCTGCGGCACCATGCCCTTGGAGACCCACCGGGCCACGGAGGTCTTGTCGTAACGAAGGGTCAGGCCCCGTTGCGCGCCGAGGTCGTTGACCCGTCGCGCCAGGCCGGCATTGCTGATTCCCGCGAGGGCGAGAACGGTGCCGAGCTTCTCGTTCGGCCCGCGTTGCTCCCTGGACATGCGCCACCCCTCGACACAGACGGCGTTCCCCCGGGCGGTGTGGTGTCCGGATCGTCGGCCGCAAAAGCATGTGGCCGAGCCCTCGGGAATATGCCACCCGTGAGGAACAGCAGTAAACACAGCGTAGTTCGCCGCATCCCGACCGTTAAGAGGCGGTCTTCCGTATGGCGAGATTGTTTTCCGTACGGCCGGTTGCCGACACGCATGGGCGCGGCCCGGCCCCGGAGCCCGTTGCGCCGGGGTGCGGCGGGACCGGCCGCCGCCGCGCTCCCGCCGTGTGGCCGTGCGCCCGGCCGTGCGCTCTCGCCGGTCCTCCAGGGGGGCGCTTCCATGTGTGGTGCGTGGGTCGGCCCGCTGCATGGATCCAGTGGGCTGGGGGACACCGCCGCCTCAATCCCCGCGGGCGGCGGACCGGTCCGGGAGGCGAACAGCGCCTCCCGGACTGTGTGTTGAGGGCCTCCGGAGACGCGTGTGGCCGTTGCTCGGCAGTCGGAGAATGGCCGAATATCGCCCCTCGTAGCGCGCCCTTGGAGCGCCTGGTCGATCACCGGTGACCCGTCCCGTACGTCCCGAGAACGGCGCCAATCGGCCACCCGCCGGGGCGAATTCACTTTTTGCGCCCGCTACCCGTAGCCCCTCCGGGGCGCCGTTGTCGTGGCAGCATGGGGGCCCGGCCTCCTTCGGCCCGTACGGACCTCCTGGCAGGGCGTCCCGCCGAGGGGCCGGTCCGGGGTTGTCCACGAGTTGTCCACAGCCTGTGGAGGCGCGATGCGATGGTTGGTGGGGTGGAGCAGCGTCGCCGCAAGCTTCCGCGCGGGCACCTACGGTACGGGCGCATACGGGGCGGGCGGATACGGCACGGCAGGTGCCGTGGGTGAGCCCGACGAGGGCCGCACCGTCCACCCCGTCGGGGCCCAACTCCTGTGGGGCGACCCGGATCCGCTGTGGGCGGTGGGGGACTGGCGGCCCGACGAGATCCGCATCGTCAGCGTCGGCGCCGACACCCGGCTCGCCGTCCTGGGCTGCTGCGCCGCCAGCGACGAGGAGCTGCGCGTCGGCCTGTTCGCCGCGCGCGGGGGAGCGCTGCGCCACCTCTCCGCCTGGGCCGGCAGCTACACGGCGGTCGCCCAAGTGGCCCGACGCGTCACGGTCGTTGGCGACCTGGCCGGCGCGCGGCCCGTCTTCTACACCCCCTGGGCGGGCGGAACCGCCTACGGCACGGCGGCACTTCCGCTCGCCGACCTCATCGAGGCCCAGCTCGACATCGGCCACCTCGCCGCGCTGCTCGCCTGCCCCGACGTGCCCGAGGCGCTCGGCGACTCCACGCCGTACGCGGGCGTGCGCCGCATCCCGCCCGGCCACGCACTGGTCCTGCGGGAGGGCTCGCGCGAGATCACCGGGTACGAACCGGTCGCGTCCCTCGCGGTCGCCGCGCCCCAACTGCCGCCCGCGGCAGCGGTGGAGGGGGTGCGCGACGCCCTGGTATCCGCGGTGCGGGCCAGACTCACCGCGCCCCGGCACGCCCCCGAGACCCTGCCGCCCGACCCCGGCCCGGTCCCCGGCATGGGCCCCGCCGAGCGGCGCGCCGCCCGTGGGGGCCCGGCCCCCGGGATAGGGGCCGACCTCTCCGGAGGGCCCGCCTCCGCGACCCTCGCCCTGCTCGCGGCCGGACTGCCCGGCGTGCCCGGCACCGTACTCGGCCACGGCACCGGCGCGGGCGAGCGGCTGCTCGCCGTCACCTTCAACGACCTCACCGCACAGGGCGCGGGCCGGCAGGCGGAGCTGGAGCGGGCCGGCGCGATGGCCGCCAACCCCCGGCTGCACCACGTGGTGGTGACCGGCGACGAGGAGTCCCTGCCGTACGCCGACCTCGAAGGCCCGCTCACCGACGAGCCCGGCCCCTCCCTGATCGCGGCCCCCCGCCACCGCCGCCGCCTCCTGTCGGGCAGCGCCGACCACTTCACCGGAAGCGGCGCCCGGCAGGTCCTGGACGCCCATCCGGCGCGCCTGGCCGATCTTCTGATGGACCGTCAGCGCCGCCATCTGCTCCGGCCGGCCACCGCGCTCGCCAAGGCCGGCGGCCCCTCGGCCAACTCCCTGTTCGTGCCCCTCACCGTCTACCGCGCGGCCCGCCGCCTGGCCCGCACCCCGTACCGCACCGGCATCGAGTCGGCGGCGGACGCCCTGCGCGAGCCCAGCTTCGACGACGGCGCGAGCCCGCTGTCGATCTCGCTCGCCGCCCTGTCCTGGACCCGTCCGGGACCGGCGGCCCGCTGGCTGACGGGGGAGGCGCTGGCCGAAGTATCGGTCCGCCTGATGGCCTCGGCGACCCGCCCGGCCCCTTCCCTGCGCCCCGGCGAGGCCCGCGCTTCGGCGGCCCTCGCCCGGTACGCGGCCGACCACCGGATCCTGGAACAGGCCGCGGAGGTGCGCAGCCAGCGCCTGCACGCCCCCTTCCTCGACAACCAGGTCGTCCGGGCCTGCCGCGCCCTGCCCGAATCGCTGCGGGTCCAGCCCGGCGCCCGCGCCTCGATCCTGCGGACGGTGCTCTCGGCGTCCGGGGTGCGCGATCTGCCGCCCGGCTGGGGCGCGCCCTCGCACGCCCCTTCGGCGGCCGCCGCCCGGGCGGGCCTGCGCCAGTCGGCGGACCCGCTGATCTCCCTGTTCGAGGCGCCGCTGCTCGCGGACGCGGGCCTGATCGAGGCCCGTACGGTCCGCAAGGCGGTCCGCGCGGCCGCCGCGGGCGAGCCGCTCCCTCTGGACGGCCTTGCCGATCTGATCTCCACCGAACTGTGGCTGCGCCGCCTGCTGGCCCGCCGGGGCACCTGCTGGACCGGCACCGCCGCGCCGCGGCAGCGCGCGGTGGCGGGCGGAGTCGTGCCGCCGCGGCGGCCCACCCTGCGGTCCTGAGGCCCGCTTCGGCGCCCCGGGAGGAAAACGGTTGCCCCCGCCCGGCGAAAGCCCGTCACAATGAACCGGTGCGGTACCTGATCCTGGGCGCCACGGAGGCGCACGACGACCACGGCACCGCCATACCCCTGGGCGGCCCCAAGGTGCGCGCGCTCCTGACCGCGCTCGCGCTGCGCGCCCCCCGCCCCGTCTCCGTGGCCGCGCTCATCGACGACGTATGGGCGGACGAACCACCCCAGGACGCCCCCGCCGCCCTCCAGGCCCTGGTGGGCCGGCTGCGCCGGGCGATCGGCAGGGCGGCCGTCGAGTCGGGCCCCGCCGGCTACCGCCTGGCCGCCGCGCGCCACGACGTCGACCTGTACGCGTTCGAGGACCGCGCGGCCGAGGGCGCGGCCCGGCTCGCCGCAGGCGACCCCGAGGCCGCCGCCGACATCCTGCGCGCCGCCCTCGCCCTGTGGCGCGGCCCCGCCCTCGCGGACCTGCCCGAACGTGACGCTGCCCTTCGCCCCGAAGCCCAGCGCCTGGCCGCCCGGCGCCACCGCATCGAGGCGGACCTGCGGCGCGGCGCGACGAGCGGGCTGCTGCCCGAGCTGACGGAACTGCTCGGCGCCCACCCGTACGACGAGCCGCTGCACGCCCAGCTCATCCGTACGCTGCGTGCCGAAGGCCGCGGGGCCGACGCGCTCGCCGCGTACGAGAAGGCCCGCCGCACCCTGGCCGATGCCCTCGGCGCCGACCCCGGGCCCGAACTGGCCGCCCTGCACGCCCAGTTGCTGGCCGCCGCACCCGCCCCCGAGGCCGCCGCCGCTCGGCCCCGGGCCGGCAACCTCCGCCCCCGCCTGACGTCCTTCGTCGGCCGCGAGTCCGAACTGGCCGTCATCCAGGCCGACTTGACGGCATCCCGGCTCGTCACGCTCATCGGCCCCGGCGGCACCGGCAAGACCCGCCTCGCCGAACAGGCCGCAGCGGCGGCGCCCGCCGAGGGCTGGCTCGTCGAACTCGCCCCGCTCGACGAGCCCGACGCCGTGCCCGGCGCCGTGGTCTCCGCGCTCGGCCTGCGCGAGACGACGCTGCTCGCGCAGGGCGCCAAGGCCGCCCACGACGACCCCACCGCGCGCCTCGTCGACGACCTGTCCCGCCGCCCCGACACGCTGCTCGTCCTCGACAACTGCGAGCACGTCATCGACGCCGCGGCCCGCCTCGCCGAGACGCTCCTCACCCGCTGCCCCCGGCTCCGCATCCTCGCCACCAGCCGCGAACCCCTCGGCGTGCCCGGCGAGGCCGTCCGCCCGGTCGAGCCGCTCGCGCCCGCCCCGGCCCACCGGCTGTTCGCCGAGCGCGCCCGCACCGTACGCCCCGACTTCGACCCGGCCGCCGACCCGGAGGCCGTCGCCGAGATCTGCCGTCGCCTCGACGGCCTGCCGCTCGCCATCGAACTGGCCGCCGCCCGGCTGCGGTTGCTCACCCCGCGCCAGATCGCCGACCGCCTCGACGACCGCTTCCGCCTGCTCACCACCGGCAGCCGCACCGTCCTGCCGAGGCAGCAGACCCTGCGGGCCGTCGTCGACTGGTCCTGGGACCTGCTCGACGAGCCCGAGCGCACCGTGCTGCGCCGTGCCTCCGTCTTCGCCGGCGGCTGGGACCTCGACGCCGCCCAGGCGGTGTGCGGCGGCCCCGACGAGCTCGCCGCGCTCGTCGAGAAGTCCCTGGTCGTCGCGGTCCCCGCGGCCGACGGGTCCGGGATGCGCTACCGCATGCTGGAGACGATCCACGAGTACGCGGCCGAGCGGGCCGCCGAGACCCCCAAGGCGCTGCGCGAGGCGGCCGCCGCCCACACCGCGTACTACCGCGAGCTGGTCCGCCGCGCCGAACCCCTCGTCCGCTCGCACGAGCAGCTCCCCTGGATCGACCGCCTGGAGACCGAGCTCGACAACGTACGGGCCGCGCTGCGCCGCGCCACGACCCCGCCCACCGCCGACGAGGCGGCCGCCACCGAACTCGCCCTGGACATGGGCTGGTTCTGGTGGCTGCGCAACTACCGCAACGAGGGCGCCGCCTGGGCCCGGGCCATCGCGGCGCTCTCGCCGCCGCCCGCCGACGAGCCGGACCCGCGCTACTGGCCGCGGCTCCACCTGGACCTGCTGCGCTTCTTCCTGCTCTCCGACGCCGACCCCCGCGACGGATTCGCCGACCCCGGGGTGCAGGACCGCATCGCCGGGATCCGCGGCGCCTTCGAGGCGGGCGGCCCCCAGGCGGCCCGCTTCCCCGGCCTGCTCTGGCCGTTCACGACGTTCTGCACCGACAGCCCGCTCACGGTCCGCTCCTCGATCGACGCCGTCGTCGCCAACTGCCGCCGCCACGGCGAGGACTGGTCGGTCGGGGTGTCCCTGATGTTCCGCACCCACATGAGCATGGACATGCCCGGCGGCATGGAGGGCATCGACGACGACCTCGCCGAACTGCGGGAGCTCGGCCGCCGGGTGGGCGACCGCTGGATGCGCGCGCAGGTGGCCGGCGCCGCTGCCGAGGCCGCGATGATGCGCGGCCTCGTGGAGCCGGCCCGCGCCGCCTACGAGGAGGCGCTACAGCTGGCCCGCGAGGTGGGCGCCCACCAGGAGGCGCCGTTCCTCACCGCCCGTGTGGGTGAACTCGCCTACCGCGAAGGCGACTTGGACGCCGCCGAGAAACTCCTCCTGGAAGCCGCGGCCGAGGCGGACCGCTACCGGGTGGCCGACGCGCTGCCCTACGTCCACTCGCTGCTCGCCACCGTCGCCCTCGACCGGGGCGACACCGCCGCCGCCCGCGCCCTGCACGCTCGGGCCCGCGAGTTCGCGGAGGTCGGACCGCCACCCCCGCACTTCGCCGCCCTGCTCGACGGCCTGGGCGCCCGCATCACCGCCGCCGACTCGGGCCCCCTGGCGGGCCTGCGCGGCATGACGGAAGCGCTGCGCACGGCGACCGGCTCCGCCTGCACCGAGCTGGTCCTGGCCCATCTCGCCGAGCGCGCCGCCCAGTTGCTCGGCGACCTCGACCACCACGAGAGCGCGGTACGCGTCCTCGCGTCCGCCTCCACCTGGCGCGGCCCGATCCCGCGCACGGTCCCGGAACGCGCCATCGAAGCCTCCATCACCACCCGAGCCCGCCGCGCCCTGCCCCCCACCCGCTACAAAACCGCCAAGACCGCCCCACCCCTGTCCCCCACGGAAATCCTCACAACCCTGGACACACTGAACCTCCCCTGAGCGATGCGGCTCCGCCGGTGGGTGCGGCGCTGTGTCTTCTGCCCGGCTCCGCCGCGCGGGTGCGACCGGTTCGGCGCTGGGTCACCAACAGGGGTGCGGGGAACTGCGCGAACGGCCCCCGCCGAGCCGCAGTCGACAAACCACGCGCGGGAGCGTGGCTGCTCTGGAGGGGGTCCACCTGCGGACCGTGCGTGGCTGGTCGCGCAGTTCCCCGCGCCCCTTGCGGGGCTGGGGGTGCCGGATGCGGGGCGCGACGGGTTGGGCGCCGGGTCACCTACAGGGGCGCGGGGAACTGCGCGAACGGCCCCCGCCGAGCCGCAGTCGACAAACCACGCGCGGGAGCGCAACCCCCGGCCGGAGCCGAGCCAAGGCACCCCCGGGGCCAAGCCAAGGCACCCCCGGGGCCAAGCCAAGGCAGCCCCGGGGCCAAGCCAAGGCACCCCGGAAAGCCGCGCCGCGCCTTAGCGGCAGCTGATCTGCGACTGGGCCCAGTCCGCGAGGGCAACCCCGCCGAACGGACCGGCCGGCTCGACGACGAGCCGGATCGTCCGACGGCCGGAGATGTCGGCGTGCACCGGCACCGCGGGGTCGCCGCCGCGCAGAACCGGCGACCGCCACAGCCTGGCCCCGTCCCCGTACAGGGAGAACCGCACCGCCCCGAGCCCCATCGTGAGATCGTCCACCCCCGCGTACGCGTCGTACGTACGGCACTGGCGGTTGAGGTCGATGGTGACCGAGGACCGGCCGTGCACGGTCACCCCGTGCGCATAGCGGTGCTCGCCCACGCTCATGCCCGAGCGCTGCCACAGCCAACTGGAGCCGCCGAGCCGCACCTCGGGCTTGGTGCCGTCGCCGAGGATGCCGTAATCCAGGCGGCTCACCTGGAACACCGCCGGGGCGGGCGGCGGCGGGGGCGGGGGAGGCGTCGGCCTGGGCGGCGTCGGCTTCGGCGGCACCGGACGCGGCGGCACGGGCGCGGGCCGCGTCGGCTTCGGCGGGGCCGGACGGGCGGCCGGCTTCTTCGGCGGAGGCGGCGGCGGCGAGGGCGCGGGCGGCGCGGGCGCCGGAGCCGCAGGCGGCTCGGGGCTCGGCGGCGGCTTCCGCGGAACGACGGGCGGCGCCACCGCGGGCGGCTTCGCATCCGGCTTCGGCGGCGCCGAGTCGTTGCCGGTCAGCGCGAACACGACCCCCGCCGCCACCGCGACGGCCACCGCCGCCGCGATACCGGCCTTGGCCGGGGCGCCGAGCCCCTCCGAGGCCACCGCACCCCCCGCCGCGCCGCCCGACGAGCTGCCGCCCGTCGCCGCGGCCGCCGCACCGGCGCCCGCGGCCCCGGCCGCGCCGCCCGCGACGACCCCGGCCGCCTTGAGCGAGAACCCGGCGGCGAACCAGCCGATGACCGCGACCGGAAGCAGCGCGGGAATCCCGGCGTTGACGTCCTTGAGCTCGACGACCGCGACCCGGCACTTCGCGCACTCCTCCAGATGCTTGCTGAGCCCGCGTTCGGCCCGCATCCGAAGGCCGCCGCGCGCATACGCGCCGAGCCGGTCGGCATGGCGCGCGCAGTCCCCGCCGGAGGTCAGCGCGGTGGAGACGTGCGCCTGGAGGTAGGCCTGCTTGAGCCCTTCGCGGGCCCGGCTCGCGAGCACCGCCGTCGCGTTGGCGGTAAGACCGAACAGCGGCGCGATCTCGCTGGGCGACTCCTCCTCGACGGTGGTGTGCCACAGCACCGCCTGCCACCGCTCGGGCAGCGAGCGGAACGCCTGCATGGCGAGCGTCTGCTCTGCCTCGTGCATGGCCCGCACATCGGCGCCCAGATCGATGGTGTCGTCGTCGGACACCTCGGACGAGCGCGCGGCCTGCTGGGCGAAGACCGCGAAGTCGTCGACCAGCTGCTCCCGTTTGGCGGTCCGCGTCCAGGACGCGGCGACCCGGCGCACGGTCGTCATCAGGTAGGCGCGCACGGCCTGTTCGGGCCCGGCCCCGCCGCGCACCGCCTGGAGGGTGCGCGCGAAGACCTCCGCCGTCAGGTCGTCCGCGGTGTGCGCGTCGCGGCAGCAGCTGCGGGCGTAGCGCCGCACGGCCTCCGAGTGCCGCCGGAACAGCTCCTCGTACGCGCTGTCGTCGCCGGCCCGCATCGCGTGGATGAGGTCGGCGTCGGACTGGCCGACCTCGCCGAGGTCCAGGGTCATGCCCTCGCGCAGGCCGCCCTCGCGCTGCGACGGCACGCTCGTGCCGGGGTCGCCGATACCGTCCATCGGCCCCCAGGGGCCGGGCAGTACGGTCCCGCCGAGCTCGTTCACCGTGTGCTCGTACGCGCCCGCGTGCTCGGTACCGGAACCGCCGACGGCCTGCCCCGGAACCGACGCGGACCCACCCGGCACGGCTTTCCCGGGACCGCCCTGGCTCGGCACCTGGCGCGGTGGACGACCGCCCTCGGGGCCGCCCGATTCGGGACCGCCGCCGTCCGAGAGTGACTCGTCCCGCTCTTCAACACCCATAGCGGAAGCTCCCGTAAGCACGCACAGACCCGACCACCGGGCAAGCGTGCCACAGAGCACAAGCGGAGCCGAGTGTCAGACCCGGCAACCACTCATCCGGGGAGACTTACCGCACCCGAGCACTAGCCGTCACTCTTTCGGGGAAGGCTCGTTGGCTCGGGAGCGGCCGCGTGGCGCCTCGCAACTCGCTTTATTCGTACGGGAGTTGACATTCAGGACGGGCGCGAGCGGAGCCCTTCCAGGAGGATGTCGAGCAACCGTGCCGAGGCCGCCGCCTGCTGGGTGGGATCCGGCAGCGAGGGCGCCGCCGTGGCTATCACCAGGAGCACATCGGCCACGGTCACATCGACGCGCAGCTCGCCCGCCGCGCGCGCCCGGTCCACCAACTGCCCCACCACGTCGAGCAGCTCGGCCGCGCCCGCGTCGTCCAGGTCCTGCTCCGGCGCCGCCCGCTGCTCGATCACCCGGCCCCAGCCCGGACCCTGCTCGGCCGAGCCGACCTGGCGCTGCTGCGGCACCCGCGCCTCGTCGAGCCCGTCCCGCACGCCGTCGGCCCGAAGCCCGTCGGCCCGAAGCCCCTCGGCCCGAAGCCCCTCGGCTCGCAGTCCGTCGACCCGGGGCACCTCGACCCGGGGCCCCTCCGGACGTACACCCTCGGGGCGCACACCCTCGGCCTCCTCGGCGTCGACACCGACCCGCAGCACCTGCGGCGGAAGCAGCCGGCCCGCGCCCGAGGCCACCGAGGTGCGCAGGAAGCGGGAGAGCGCCGACCAGGGCTCGTCCTCCTGGCCAAGGGCCGTACGGGCCTGGTCCGTCAGGCGCGCGGTCTCCTCCTCGGCTATCCGGCGGACCAGCACGTCCTTGCTGGGGAAGCGCCGGTAGACCGTGCCCACACCGACCCTGGCCCGGCGCGCCACGTCCTCCATCGGCGCCCCGTAACCGAGCTCGCCGAACACCTCGCGCGCCGCGCGCAGCACGTGCTCCAGGTTGCGCTGGGCATCCACCCGCAGCGGCGCGGAACGCGATCCGCCGCCGCTCAGACCCGTACCCACTCGACCGTTTCCGTCGGACGCCGCGACGGCGGTCTGCCAATGAGAGTCCTGAATGTGCATTTATCCCCCGGTAATAACGTCTCCCCCCGGAGACTCCCCGCCCTGACAGCCGAGGACCGGTCCCTGATCCGACACCCCGACGGGATACGAACATAGTTGAGCCGGACTCAATTCAGAAGAGGTTCTTCCGCACGGTGTGCCCCCCGATCGGACCAAGGACCGAAACCTGACCGAATCGGACCCGCCCCACCACGTGTCACTCACACCATGACCTGCGGATCTTCCCGCGCCACCGGAAGAATGAGCCACCCGCCGCAGCAGTGCCTTCCAGTCACACAATTTGTCGGGGCTGTGGACAAAGCCCGAGGCCCGTTGCGTCATGGGGTGGTGACAGAACCTGTGCGCATTCTCGTGGTCGGCGGCGGATACGTCGGGATGTACACGGCGCTGCGCCTGCAACGCCGGCTCAGGGCCGAGCTGCGGAGCGGGGCGGCCGAGATCACCGTGGTGGCCCCGGACCCGTACATGACGTACCAGCCGTTCCTGCCCGAGGCGGCGGCCGGAAGCATCTCCCCGCGCCACGTCGTGGTGCCGCTGCGCCGGGTCCTGAACCAGTGCCGGATCGTCATCGGCGAGGCCGACCGCATCGACCACGCGCGGCGCACCGCCACCGTCACCACCCTCGCCTCGCCCGAGGACGGCACCGGCACCGTCCGCCTGACGTACGACGAACTCGTCCTCGCGCCCGGTTCGATCTCGCGCACCCTGCCGGTCCCCGGCCTCGCCGACTACGCCATCGGCTTCAAGACCGTCGAGGAGGCCATCGGGCTCCGCAACCACGTCATCGAGCAGATGGACATCGCCTCCTCCACACGCGACCCGGCCATCCGCGACGCGGCCCTGACCTTCGTCTTCGTCGGCGGCGGCTACGCGGGCGTCGAGGCGCTCGCCGAGCTGGAGGACATGGCCCGCTACACCGCGCGGTACTACCACAACATCCGCCCCGAGGACCTGAAGTGGATCCTCGTCGAGGCCAGCGACCGGATCCTGCCCGAGGTCGGCGAGGAGATGGGCCGGTACGCGATCCGCGAGCTGCGCGCCCGCAACATCGACGTACGCCTGGAGACCCGGCTCGACAGCTGCGAGAACCGGACCGCCGTCCTCAGCGACGGCGCCCGCTTCCCCACCAGAACGGTCGTGTGGACCGCGGGCGTCAAGCCCGCCCCCGTCCTCGCCGCCACCGATCTGCCCCTGACCGAACGCGGCCGGATCGAGTGCACCGCCGAGCTGCGGGTGGCCGGCACCGAGCACGCCTGGGCGGCCGGCGACGCGGCCGCCGTCCCCGACCTGACCTCGGACGAGAAGGGCAAGGAGTGCGCGCCCAACGCGCAGCACGCCGTGCGCCAGGCGAAGGTGCTCGCCGAGAACATCGCGTCGGCGGTGCGGGGCGGCGAACTCAAGGAGTACCGGCACAAGTACGTCGGCTCGGTCGCCTCCCTCGGCCTGCACAAGGGCGTCGCCCACGTCTACGGCCGCAAACTCAAGGGCTACCCGGCCTGGTTCATGCACCGCGCCTACCACTTGAGCCGCGTCCCGACCTTCAACCGCAAGGCCCGCGTGCTCGCCGAATGGACGCTCGCCGGGCTCTTCAAACGGGAGATCGTCTCGCTCGGCTCGCTGGAACATCCGCGCGCCGAGTTCGAGATCGCCGCAGGCGGCGGCCCGCCCGCCAAGGGCCCGGCCCCGCACGACGACTGACGGTTGTCAGTGCGGTCCGTCACACTGGGCGTGTGACCATAGGTGGGCCCACACCTGCACAGAGTGATCCCGCGACCCAGCACCGCATCAGCACCGGCAGCACAGCACCCGCAGCAACACACGAGGCTTGGAACACCGTGAACTTCACGCGTTGGAGCGCCCGGCTCCCCGGTACGCAGCGCCGCGCCGCAGCACGGACCGACCGGGGCTCCGTGCCCGCCGCCCGCGGCGAATCCGGGCCGCAGCCGCAGCCCTGGCCGGACGACACGGCCGAGCCCCCGGTCCTGGACGACCTCTCCGTGCGCGAGGTCCTCGGCCAGCTCCCCGCCCTGGTCGCGCTCCTGCACGGCCCCGAGCACCGCGTCGCGTACGTCAACGACGCCTACGCCGCGGCCTTCGGCACCCGCCCGCTCGGCGCCCCGGCCGCCAAGGCGCTGCCCGAGCTCGACGAGCTCGGCCTGCTGCCGCTGATGGACCAGGTGCTGCGCAGCGGCAAGCCCCGTACGGTCAAGTCCCGCAAGACCCAGGCCGGCGGTTCCTACACGGTGACGTGCACCCCGGTGGAGATCCCCGGCCGGACCGAGGGCGGTGTGCTGGTCTTCGCCGCCGACGTCACCGATCACGCCGAGGCCGCCGAGCGGCTGCGCACCAGCGAGCGCCGCCACCGCGAGACCGCCGTCACCCTCCAGCGCTCCCTGCTCCCGCAGGAGCTGGAGCAGCCGGACGACCTGCGGGTCGCCGCCACCTACCAGCCCGGCGGTACGGACGCGGCGGTCGGCGGCGACTGGTACGACGTGATCACCCTGGGCGCCGGCCGCACCGCGCTCGTCATCGGCGACGTGATGGGCCGAGGCGTGCGCGCCGCCGCCGTGATGGGCCAGCTCCGCACCGCGGTCCGGGCGTACGCGCGCCTCGACCTGCCCCCGCACGAGGTGCTCCAGCTCCTGGACGGCCTGGCCGCCGAGATCGACGCCAGCCAGATCGCCACTTGCGTCTACGCGGTGCACGACCCCAACGAGGGCCGCTTGGTGTACGCGTCGGCGGGCCACCTGCCCGTTCTCGTGCGCCATGAGGACGGCACCGTCCACCGGGCGGAGGACCCGACGGGCCCGCCGCTCGGCACCGGCGGCTGGCTGCACACCTCGGGCACGATCGCGCTGCCGCCCGGCGCCACCGCCGTCCTCTATACGGACGGCCTGGTCGAGCGCCGGCGGGAGGACATCGACGAGGGCGTGGCCGCCCTTGAGCGCGCGCTGTCCGGCGCGGTCGGCACCCCCCAGGTGGTGTGCGACCGGCTGCTGCGCTCGCTCGGCGTCACCGCCGAACACGACGACGACGTCGCGGTCCTGGTCTGCCAGCACCCCGCCCGCACGGGACACGCCGCCGAGCTCTTCCACAACGCGGCCCTCGACCTGCTGGGCGGCATCGAAGCGGCCCCGCGCGCCCGGGCGTTCGCCTCCGGCGTGCTCGCCTCGTGGCGCTTCCCGGTGGAGCTGCGCGACCTGGGCGTGCTCGCCGCGAGCGAGCTGGTGGCCAACTCGCTCCAGCACGGCACCCCGCCGATGCGCCTCAGGCTCCGCCGCACCGACCGCCGCCTGATCATCGAGGTGACGGACGGCGACGACCACCTTCCGCGCCGCCGCCGCGCCGACCCCGGGGACGAAGCAGGACGAGGCATCTCGATCGTCGCGACGATCGCCTCGTCCTGGGGTTCGCGCCGCACACCGGGCGGCGGCAAAGCGGTGTGGTGCGAGTTCGCGCTGCCGGGTTAGGCCCGTCAGGCGTTGGCGGGCGACTGCTCGGGCAGGTGCACCGCCACCACGCGCGTGGTGGCGGCGGCGGCCGGGTGGTCCTGCGCGAGGGTCAGCTTCTTGCCGAGCCGCAGCGCGAGGAAGGTGATCCCGAGCGAGAACAGCACGAACGTCACGATGTACGGGCCGTGCAACGCGGCCCCCATCGGACCGCCAACCGCCGGGCCGACGGCCAGCGCGAGCTGCTTGACCAGCGCGAACGCCGAGTTGTACTGCCCGATCATCGACTCCGGCGCGAGATCGGCGACCAGCGGCGCCACGGTCGGCGACAGCATCGCCTCGCCGAGCCCGAACAGCGCGTACGTCGAGACGAAGGCCGCGGTCGCCATGGCCTGGCTGCCGTGCCCGAGCCCGGCGTAACCGGCCGCGATCCACGCCACGGCCCAGATGAGACCCACGGACGCGATGACGCGGCTGCGGCGCCGGCGCTCCACGAACTTAAGCACCAGGAACTGCGCGACCACGATGACGGCGGTGTTGGCGGCCAGCGCGATCCCGAGCGTCGAGGGCTGGATCCCGGCGGCCTCGGTGCCGTACGCGGCGAGCCCGGACTCGAACTGGCCGTAGCAGGCGAAGAACACGACGAAGCCGAGCACGCACAGCTGCACCATCGCCCGGTGCCCGAGGATCGCCCGGATCCCGCCGCCGGCGCCCTGCTCACCCTTGGGACGCGCGTCCGAGAGGACCGCCGAACGCGGCATGCGGACGGAGGCGGCGATCCCGGCGAGCACCAGGAACATCACCGCTTCGATGGAGAAGAGCAGGATGAAGCTGGAGGGGTGGTCCTTGTCGACGATCTGGCCGCCGATGAGCCCGCCGATGCCGAGCCCGAGGTTCTGCAGGAAGAACTGCATGGCGAAGGCGCGGGTGCGGGTAGCGGGTCCCGAGCACCAGACGATCATCGTCGCGAGCGCGGGCTGCATGACCGCGGTCCCGGCGCCGAGCAGCGCGGCGGAGGCCACGGCCGCCGGCACGTTGGAAGCGAAGCCCAAGCTCAGCGCGCCGACGGAAGCGAGCAGCGCGGCCCCGACAAGGACCGGCAGGGGACCGCGCCGGTCGATGACGCGACCGGTGAACGGCAGCACCACGAGCGCGGCCATGGCGAAGACGGCGAGCACGACACCGGCCGTCGTCGCACCCAGGTCTCGCACCTGGGCCACATAGACATAGAGGTACGGAACGGTGAACCCGAGTCCGAACGCGCTCAGCGCGTTACCTGCCTGGATCCGGCGCATCGCTGCACCCATCGCCTTGGTCACACTCACCACCTTGGGGGTCTGGAAGCTCGGAGAACCCGACGCCCGTGGACGTGAGCCGGAGGGCTCGAACGTGAAGGGCTCAGATCTGAAGACTTCAACACTAAAATTAGAGTCTTAACAATACACACTCAAGGACTTAGACGCCAACGAACCCCGTGCCATACTCGCGACATGGCTGAGACCCCCGAGCCCGCCGAGCCCGACGGCCCACAGGAGCCGACCCTCGACGAGCAGATCGCCGCGTATCAGCGCGAGTACCGCGACCTCGACCCCCAGGTCGAAAAGGTCGTGTCGGCCCTGGGCCGCCTCAACCGCCGGATGAACGTGGCGTACGGCCGACAGGTCGCCGCCCTCGGCATCAGCAACGCCGAGTGGGAGGTCCTCAAGACCCTCCTGCTCGCGGGTGAGCCCTACCGCCTGGGCCCCGGCGAGCTCGCCAAGCGCCTCGGCCTCACCCCGGCCGCCATGACGCACCGCATCGACCGCATGGCCGGCGAGGGCCTGGTCACGCGCGACCGAGACGAGAACAACCGGGTGCGCGTCATCGTCGAGCTGACGGACGAGGGCCGGACGAAGTGGCTCGAGGCCATGCGCATGGCCAGCGACTTCGAGGAGGACCTCCTCCAGGACCTGTCCCCCCAGGAGCGCGGCGTCCTCGGCGAGATGCTGATCCGCCTGCTCCGCAGGGTGGAGCACGCCCAGCCGGACGCGGGCGGCCGCCTCACCGACCTCGACTGACCTGGACCGCGGCCTCGATCGAGGCCGCGCCAAAAAATCAGTGGACAGGAGCCGGGGCCGGGGTTGACACGGTCCGCCTCGGTCCGTAAGGTTCTTCGAGTTGTGCGGAGCCGATACGGTTCTGCGACAACCGTCCGCCGCAGATTCTGCGGCAACCCAACCCAGCACGATCTCCCGACCGGGATTGTTTTCGGCATGCCGAATTCATTTCGATTGGGACCGGAAGCCCCGATTACGGGTTGCCGGGAAAATCCGCTAGGGTTCGGGAGTCCGAACGGCCCAACAGCCGGGAAGACAAGCCGACTTGGCCCCGGGAGACCGGGAATCAGGACCGAAAGGATCTGATAGAGTCGGAGCCGCCGGAAAGGAAAACCCGAGAGGGAGAACCTGAAAGGCACCGAGGAAATCGGACACGAAAGAGTCTGATAGAGTCGGGAACACGAAATACCGAAGGGAAGCGCCCGGAGGAAAGCCCGAGAGGGTGAGTACAAAGGAAGCGTCCGTTCCTTGAGAACTCAACAGCGTGCCAAAAGTCAACGCCAGATTGACAACCCCGTATCCGCTCCGGCGGATCGAGGTTCCTTTGAAAGTCCTGTCCGGCCCTTGTGGTCGGCAGGCAATTACACAGCGAGGACGCTGTGGACGGGCCGCCTTATTCCGGTGGTTCCGTCCCGCTCTTACGTGATGTGTGCACCCGATTACGGGTAAAC
>NZ_JBIATV010000006.1:0-424319 GCF_042892175.1 Streptomyces sp. NPDC001828 | reverse complement strand
ACGCCCGGTTACATTCCGAACCCGGAAGCTAAGCCTTTCAGCGCCGATGGTACTGCAGGGGGGACCCTGTGGGAGAGTAGGACGCCGCCGAACAAATTTTAGGGGAAAGCCCCGCACCAGACCGTAAGGAATTACGGTCACGGTGCGGGGCTTTTTCGCGTTTCAATACGTTTCCGCGTTTACCCTCCCCGACGTCGACGCGGTGGGCGCCGCAGGGCTCGCTGAGGGCCCCTACAGCGGCAGGTAGAGCTCGGAGGGCTACAGGGCGGCCGAGCGGGGCCCAGAGGCGTACGCCGACGCCGTGAAGGACGGAGGAGCAGTACGCCGGCACCCAGGGCCGGCCCGATGCTGCACGAGACGCGGACGTCGACCCCCGAACCAAGCAGGTCGACCCGCACCGAGCGAAGTCGGGCCGCACGAAACGAAGTCGGGCGCACGGAGAGCACGAAGGGCACAAAGAAAAAGACCCCGCACCCAGCAACTTCGCTGGTGGCGGGGTCTTCAGGCACCTTCTGCAAGGTGCCCCCGGCAGGATTCGAACCTGCGCACACGGCTCCGGAGGCCGTTGCTCTATCCCCTGAGCTACGGGGGCGTTCACCGTGTTTGGCGGCGACGGGTAGAACCCTACCAGCTCTCTCGGGGTGGCTGTGAACAGGTATTTCGGTCCCTCGGGCGGGCCCCGTCGCCCGGGCGGGGTGGAAGTGGGGAAAACCCGGACGCGGCGCCCTCCTCGGACCTAACCTCAAGGTGTGTCAGGCGTGTCCGGCCGGGTCCTTGTGGTGGACGACAACAAGGTCATCCGGCAGTTGATCAGGGTCAACCTCGAGCTGGAGGGCTTCGAGGTCGTGACCGCGGCCGATGGTGCCGAATGCCTGGAGGTCGTGCACCAGGTCAGCCCGGACGTGGTCACCCTCGACGTGATGATGCCCCGCCTCGACGGCCTGCGTACGGCCGCCCGGCTGCGCTCGGACCCGCGGACCAGGGCGCTGCCCGTCGCGATCATCAGTGCCTGCACCCAGTACGAGGTGGAGACCGGGCTCGCCGCCGGGGTCGACGCCTTCCTCGCGAAGCCGTTCGAGCCGTCCGAGCTGGTCAGGCTCGTGCGGCAGCTGTTGCACCGGGAGGCTCCGCCGTCTGCCGACGGCAGCAGGGAGTCCGGGCGGGCCGGCAGCAGCCGGGGCTGAGTCCCCGGTACGAGCGCTCCGAGCCCGCCGTCCTGCCCGTATGGCGAAACCGGTTCGCGGAGGGACCCCCCCTCTCCCATACGCTTGTCCCGTGACCCCCGCAGAGCTCTCCCGTACCGTCGTGCGCGTCGTGCGCAGCGCGGTCGACGAGGGTGCCCTGGGACGGGTGGGCGACGCGGTGCCCGAGGCCGTCAAGGTCGAGCGTCCCCGGCCCGGCGGCGGTGGCGACTACGCCAGCGGAATCGCCCTCAAGCTGGCCGCCGCGGCCGGTCTGCCGCCGCGCGAGGTCGCCGAGGTGCTGCGCGGGCGGATCGCAGGCCAGCCCGGTATCGCCCTCGTCGAGATCAGCGGGCCCGGTTTCCTCAACATCACCCTCGATCGCGGTACGCGGTTCGAGGCCGTACGGCAGGTGCTCGACGCACCCACCACCTACGGACACGGCGAGACCCTGCTCGGGGAGGCCCACGCCTTCGTGGCCGGTGCCGAGGAGCGGGCGCGCGTCGTCACCGAGGTCGTCGTGGGGCTGCTCCGGAGCCAGGGGGCCGTCGCCCGGATCGTCGGGCGGGGAGAGCCGGGGCAGGTCCTCGCGGTCGTTCCGTGTCCCGTGCCGGGGCTCGCCGACCTCGTCGGGGTCGACGCCGCCCGCTGGGCCGTGCTCCGGGCCGCCCGGCACGACCGGCCCCGTACCGATGTCGAGGAGCTGCTCGCCCAGCGGGAGTCCAACTCCCTTTTCCGGGTGCGGTACGCGTACTCCCGCAGCCGCGCCGTCACACGCAACGCGCTCGACCTCGGATTCGCGGGCGAGCCCGGGGCCGCTGTCGAGGGGGAGGGACTGCTCGGGCTCGTCGGCGACTACCCCGGCGTGCTCGAAGGCGCCGCCCGGCACCGGGCGCCCGACCGGCTCGCCCGGTACCTCGAAGCCGTGGCCGACGAACTGCTCCGCTTCCAGCACGCGGTGCTGCCGCTCGGTGACGAGAAACCCTCGGCCGCCCACCGCTCCCGGCTCGCCCTCGCCGAGGCCGCCGGGACGGTGCTGGCCGGCGGCCTGTCCCTGCTCGGCGTCGACGCCCCCGAGTTTCTGTGACATGCGTAGACCCCCGCCGTCAGGCGCGCACATGACCGCAGACGTGTAAGAGAAGAGACGTACAGAACATGAGCCGATCCGCGCACCCCGCCGGCCCCCGCTACGCCGACGTGATCCCCGAGGGGCACTACTCCGCGCCGCCCACCGACCTCAACTCCCTTGACCCGAAGGTCTGGTCGAGCACCGTCGCGCGCAACGGGGACGGGGAGGTCACCGTCGCCGGGCTCGAAGTGACGCGCCTGGCCGAGGAGTTCGGGACTCCGGCCTACTTCCTCGACGAGGAGGACTTCCGCGAGCGGTGCCGGTCCTGGGCCGACGCCTTCGGCCGGGACGCCGACGTGTTCTACGCCGGGAAGGCCTTCCTGTCGCGGGCCGTTGTGCGCTGGCTGCACGAGGAGGGGCTCAACCTCGACGTGTGCTCCGGCACCGAGCTCGTCACCGCGCTGGACGCGGGGATGCCGGCCGAGCGCATCGCGTTCCACGGCAACAACAAGAGCGAGGCCGAGATCCGGCGGGCCGTCGAGGCCGGTGTCGGACGGATCGTGCTCGACTCCTTCCAGGAGATCGTGCGCGTCGCGCACATCGCCCAGGAGCTGGGCACCGTGCAGAAGGCCTTCATCCGCGTCACCGTCGGCGTCGAGGCCCACACCCACGAGTTCATCGCCACCGCCCACGAGGACCAGAAGTTCGGCATCGGGCTCGCCGACGGCCAGGCCGCCGAGGCCGTGCGCCGCGCCCTCAAGCTCGACGGGCTCGAACTGGTCGGCATCCACTCGCACATCGGGTCGCAGATCTTCGACATGGCCGGCTTCGAGGTGTCCGCGCGACGCGTCGTCCAGCTGCTCGCCGAGGTGCGCGACGAGCACGGCGTCGAGCTGCCCGAGATCGACCTCGGCGGCGGCCTCGGCATCGCGTACACCTCCGACGACGACCCCCGCGAGCCGCACGAGATCGCCAAGGCGCTCAGCGAGATCGTCACGCGCGAGTGCGACGCCGCCGGTCTCCGCGTCCCCCGCATCTCCGTCGAGCCGGGCCGCGCGATCGTCGGCCCCACCGCGTTCACGCTGTACGAGGTCGGCACCATCAAGCCGCTCGAGGGGCTGCGCACGTACGTGAGCGTGGACGGTGGCATGTCGGACAACATCCGCACCGCGCTGTACGACGCCGAGTACTCGGTCGCGCTCGTCTCGCGCACGTCCGACGCCGAGCCGATGCTGGTCAGGGTGGTCGGCAAGCACTGCGAGAGCGGTGACATCGTGGTCCGTGACGCATTCCTGCCCGCCGATCTCGCGCCGGGTGATCTGATTGCGGTGCCGGCCACCGGTGCGTACTGCCGCTCCATGGCCAGCAATTACAACCACGCCCTGCGCCCGCCGGTCGTCGCCGTGCGCGACGGTTCGGCGCGGGTGATCGTCCGGCGTGAGACGGAGGAAGATCTCCTGCGTCTCGATGTCGGGTAAATGAAATACTTGTCTCAGGATCCGGACGAGGGGCAGAAACTCCCGTCCGGTGAGTGAGACTGGTTCGGATTCCAGGTTTGAAGAGGAAACGAGGTCGGATGATGCGTACGCGTCCGCTGAAGGTGGCGCTGCTGGGCTGTGGAGTGGTCGGCTCAGAGGTGGCGCGCATCATGACGACGCACGCCGACGACCTCACGGCGCGCATCGGCGCGCCCGTGGAGCTCGCCGGAGTCGCCGTCCGCCGGCCCTCCAAGGTGCGTGAGGGCATCGACCCCGCCCTGGTCACCACCGACGCCACCGCCCTCGTCAAACGCGGCGACATCGACGTCGTCGTCGAGGTCATCGGCGGGATCGAGCCGGCCCGCGCCCTCATCACCACCGCCTTCGAGCACGGTGCGTCGGTCGTCTCGGCGAACAAGGCGCTGCTCGCCCAGGACGGCGCCGCGCTGCACGCGGCCGCCGTCGAACACGGCCGGGACCTGTACTACGAGGCCGCCGTAGCCGGCGCGATCCCGCTGATCCGCCCGCTGCGCGAGTCCCTCGCCGGCGACAAGGTCAACCGGGTCCTCGGCATCGTCAACGGCACGACCAACTTCATCCTCGACAAGATGGACTCGACGGGCGCCGGCTACCAGGAGGCCCTCGACGAGGCCACCGCGCTCGGCTACGCCGAGGCCGACCCGACCGCCGACGTCGAGGGCTTCGACGCCGCCGCCAAGGCCGCCATCCTCGCCGGAATCGCCTTCCACACCCGGGTCCGCCTGGACGACGTGTACCGCGAGGGCATGACCGAGGTGACCTCCGCCGACTTCGCCTCCGCGCGCCAGATGGGCTGCACCATCAAGCTGCTCGCCATCTGCGAGCGGGCCGCCGACGGCGGCTCCGTGACCGCCCGGGTCCACCCGGCGATGATCCCGCTCGACCACCCGCTGGCCTCCGTGCGGGGCGCCTACAACGCGGTGTTCGTCGAGGCCGAGGCCGCCGGACAGCTGATGTTCTACGGGCCCGGCGCGGGCGGCGCCCCGACCGCGTCCGCCGTTCTCGGCGACCTGGTCGCGGTCTGCCGCAACAAGCTCGCCGGATCGACCGGGCCGGGGGAGTCGGCGTACACGCAGCTGCCCGTGAGCCCCATGGGCGACGTCGTGACCCGCTACCACATCAGCCTCGACGTGGCCGACAAGCCGGGCGTGCTCGCCCAGGTGGCGACGGTCTTCGCCGAGCACGGGGTGTCCATCGACACCGTGCGGCAGTCCGGCAAGGACGGCGAGGCCTCCCTCGTCGTCGTCACCCACCGCGCGGCCGACGCGGCCCTCACCGGGACCGTGGACGCCCTGCGCAAGCTCGACACCGTGCGTGGTGTCGCCAGCATCATGCGTGTTGAAGGGGAGTAACCAGCAATGACCCACCAGTGGCGCGGAATCATCGAGGAGTACCGGGACCGGCTCCCCGTCTCCGCTACGACCCCGGTCGTCACCCTCCGCGAGGGCGGCACGCCCCTCGTGCCCGCGCAGGTGCTCTCCGAGCGCACGGGCTGCGAGGTCCACCTCAAGGTCGAGGGTGCCAACCCGACCGGGTCCTTCAAGGACCGCGGCATGACGATGGCGATCACCCGCGCGAAGGAGGAGGGCGCCAAGGCGGTCATCTGCGCCTCCACCGGCAACACCTCGGCCTCGGCCGCCGCCTACGCGGTGCGGGCCGGGATGGTGTGCGCGGTCCTCGTGCCGCAGGGCAAGATCGCGCTGGGCAAGATGGGCCAGGCCCTCATCCACGGCGCCAAGATCCTTCAGGTCGACGGCAACTTCGACGACTGCCTCACGCTCGCGCGTTCCCTGTCCGACAACTACCCGGTGGCGCTGGTCAATTCGGTCAACCCGGTGCGCATCGAGGGCCAGAAGACCGCCGCGTTCGAGATCGTGGACGCGCTCGGCGACGCCCCCGACATCCACGTCCTGCCCGTGGGCAACGCCGGCAACATCACGGCGTACTGGAAGGGCTACAAGGAGTACGCCGGGGACGGCATCTCGACGCACACCCCGCGCATGTGGGGCTTCCAGGCGTCCGGTTCGGCGCCGATCGTGCGCGGCGAGGTCGTCAAGGACCCCTCGACGATCGCCACCGCGATCCGCATCGGCAACCCGGCCTCGTGGCAGTTCGCGCTGGCCGCGCGGGACGAATCCGGCGGTCTCATCGACGAAGTGACGGACCGTGAGATCCTGCGCGCGTACCGGCTGCTCGCCTCGCAGGAGGGCGTCTTCGTCGAGCCCGCCTCCGCCGCATCGGTCGCCGGTCTGCTCAAGGCCGCCGAGCGCGGCCTCGTCGACCCGGGCCAGAAGATCGTGTGCACGGTGACCGGAAACGGCCTCAAGGACCCCGACTGGGCCGTCGCCGGAGCGCCGCAGCCCGTCACCGTCCCGGTGGACGCGGCGGCCGCGGCCGAGCGCCTCGGTCTCGCCTAGTCCCCGCACGGACCGCGTCGCGTACGCGTCCCGCACCGCCGGGACGCGTACGTAAAGCCGGACAAGCCGCTACGTAGGGGCACAGGGGGCACGCGACACGCATCGTGCGCCTCCTGTGCGCCCTATGTCGCCACAGAACCTTCCTTCGATAGGCTGTACCCAACCCGCCCCGCCGCATATGCCGTGGTGCAGTCGCCCACGTGGCCCTCGGGTGTTCCGTACGTCTTCGAAAATCTCGCAGCAGACACCAGCAGCAGCCTCACAAGGAGTCATCAGAGCGATGGCCGGTCCCGCATTCCGCGCCGCCGCCGTACGGGTGCGCGTCCCCGCCACCAGTGCCAACCTCGGCCCGGGCTTCGACTCCCTGGGCCTGTCACTGGGGCTGTACGACGACGTGGTCGTCCGCGTCGCCGACTCCGGCCTCGGCATCGACATCGCGGGCGAGGGCGCCGAGACGCTGCCCCGCGACGAGAGCCACCTCCTCGTACGGTCCCTGCGCACCGCGTTCGACCTGCTCGGCGGACAGCCGCGCGGCCTCGAGGTCGTCTGCGCCAACCGCATCCCGCACGGCCGCGGCCTCGGCTCCTCCTCCGCCGCCATCTGCGCCGGCATCGTCGCCGCGCGGGCCGTGACCATAGGCGGCGACGCCCGGCTCGACGACGCGGCCCTGCTGGAGCTCGCGACCGAGATCGAGGGACACCCCGACAACGTGGCCGCCTGTCTGCTCGGCGGATTCACGCTGTCCTGGATGGACGGGGGAGCTGCCCGCGCGATCAGGATGGATCCGGCGGATTCCGTCGTTCCGGTGGTCTTCGTGCCGGGCAAGGCGGTCCTGACGGAGACGGCCCGAGGGCTGCTCCCGCGCACGGTTCCGCACGTCGACGCCGCGGCCAACGCCGGCCGGGCCGCCCTGCTCGTGGAGGCCCTGACCAGGCGTCCCGAGCTGCTGCTCGCCGCCACCGAGGACCGGCTCCACCAGGAGTACCGCGCACCGGCGATGCCGGACAGCGTGGCACTGGTCAACCGGCTGCGCGCGGACGGTGTCCCCGCGGTCATCTCCGGCGCGGGGCCCACGGTGCTCGCGCTGGTCGAGGACGGTGCGGCCGACAAGGTCGCACGCCTTGCGGGGGAGGGGTGGGCCGCCAACCGGCTCAATCTCGACGCCGCGGGTGCGAGCGTCCTGCCGCTCGGAGCGTAGGAACGGGCGCGGGAAGCACGGCTTGCCGGTGAACGAGAGGGGGAATGTTTGTTGGATCCGGTAGTGTTAACCTCAAGTCTGCATCGGTCGTCTTCGTGGCGCGGTGCTTCGTGTCCCCTTCAGGGACCGCCATTCTTCCGAGAGCCTCCCCAACTGCCTGTGCAGCCTGCCTGAGCAGTTGCGAGCACGCTCCGGAACCGGCACGACACCCCACGCTTTTTCCCGGCAGGGGCCGAGTAGGGGGACCTCGGGCCGGAACCCACGCACTTTTGTCTCTCCGCCGTACGCGGCGGACCACCGCCCCGGCACGATCAGTGGTCGAGAAGATCACAGGCCGCAGCCGGACAGCACAACCGGTCGCCGAGCCAGACAGGCCGACGTCCGCTCCAGGGAAGGACCCTTCGTGAGCGACACCACCGATCTGATGGGCGTGACTGCCGACAGCTCTGTCGACACCTCCGCGCCCGCCGCAGGTGCTGCCTCTGGCACCACCTCACGGCGCCGCCGCTCCGGCACCGGCCTCGACGGCATGGTCCTGGCCGAGCTGCAGCAGGTCGCGTCCGGCCTCGGCATCAGGGGCACCGCGCGCATGCGCAAGAGCCAGCTGATCGAGGTCATCAAGGAGGCGCAGGCCGGCGGCGGTTCCTCGGCCCCGGCCAAGAGCGCCGCCGCGTCGGCCGATGCCGAGACCAAGCCGAAGCGCCGCGCCACCTCCAAGGCCCGTACCGGCGACGACGCCGCCGCGCCCGCCGCCGAGAAGCAGGCCGCGCAGCAGCAGATCGACATCCCCGGCCAGCCGTCCCCCAAGGTCTCCGACCAGGGTGCCCCCAGCGACGACCAGCCCGCGGGCGAGCGCCGTCGCCGCCGTGCCACCGCGCCCTCCGGCAGCCCCGAGTCCGCCTCGGCCGCTGCCGAGACCGTCACCAAGACGGAGGCCAAGGCCGAAGTGAAGACGGAGGCACAGCCCGAGGCGAAGGCCGCCGAGGCCGTCGACACCGCCGAGGGCCGCCGGGACCGCCGCGACCGCGGTGAGCGGGGCGACCGCCGGGACCGCCAGCGCGGCGAGCGCGGTGACCGTGGCGAGCGCGGTGAGCGGGGCGACCGCGGTGACCGTGGCGACCGCCGGGGCAAGGGCGAGGACCAGCAGGGCGGCCAGCGCCAGCAGCGCCAGGGCGGCCAGGGTGGCCAGGGCGGTCAGCAGCAGGGCCAGCAGCAGAACAACGGTCCGCAGGACGACTTCGACGACGACGGCAGCCGCCGTGGCCGGCGCGGACGCTACCGCGACCGCCGTGGCCGCCGTGGTGGCCGTGACGAGTTCGGTGCCGAGCCGCAGGTCGCCGACGACGACGTGCTGATCCCCGTCGCGGGCATCCTCGACATCCTCGACAACTACGCGTTCATCCGGACCTCCGGCTACCTGCCGGGCCCGAACGACGTGTACGTCTCGCTCGCCCAGGTCCGCAAGAACGGGCTGCGCAAGGGTGACCACGTCACCGGCGCGGTCCGCCAGCCCAAGGACGGCGAGCGCCGCGAGAAGTTCAACGCGCTCGTGCGCCTGGACTCCTCCAACGGCATGGCCGCCGACTCGGGCCGCGGCCGCCCGGAGTTCAACAAGCTGACCCCGCTGTACCCCCAGGACCGGCTCCGTCTGGAGACCGACCCGGGCGTGCTGACCACGCGGATCATCGACCTCGTGTCGCCGATCGGCAAGGGCCAGCGAGGCCTGATCGTGGCCCCGCCGAAGACCGGCAAGACCATGATCATGCAGGCGATCGCCAACGCGATCACGCACAACAACCCCGAGTGCCACCTGATGGTCGTCCTGGTCGACGAGCGTCCGGAAGAGGTCACCGACATGCAGCGGTCGGTGAAGGGCGAGGTCATCTCCTCGACCTTCGACCGTCCCGCCGAGGACCACACCACGGTCGCCGAGCTGGCCATCGAGCGCGCCAAGCGTCTCGTCGAGCTCGGCCACGACGTGGTCGTGCTGCTCGACTCGATCACCCGTCTGGGCCGTGCGTACAACCTGGCGGCCCCGGCCTCCGGGCGCATCCTGTCCGGTGGTGTCGACTCGACCGCGCTCTACCCGCCGAAGCGCTTCTTCGGTGCCGCGCGCAACATCGAGGACGGCGGCTCGCTGACCATCCTCGCCACCGCGCTCGTGGAGACCGGCTCGCGCATGGACGAGGTGATCTTCGAGGAGTTCAAGGGCACCGGCAACATGGAGCTCAAGCTCGACCGCAAGCTCGCCGACAAGCGCATCTTCCCGGCGGTGGACGTGGACGCGTCCGGCACCCGTAAGGAAGAGATCCTGCTCGGCAGCGACGAGCTCGCGGTCGTCTGGAAGCTGCGCCGGGTGCTGCACGCGCTCGACCAGCAGCAGGCCATCGAGCTGCTCCTCGACAAGATGAAGCAGACGAAGTCGAACGCCGAGTTCCTGCTCCAGATCCAGAAGACGACGCCGGGGCCGGGCAACGGCAACGACTAGTAACTCCGGTTCCAGCAGGGCCAGTTGAGAGCGCCCCCGGCACTTCGGTGCCGGGGGCGCTCTCGCGTGCGCGGCACCGGCGGACACCCGGCCGGGGGCTCGGCGCGGGACCGGCGCGGGCCCGGCAGGGGCTCGGTGGCCGCTTCCGTGCGGGCTGAGGCATACGACACACGCCCCGCACCCGCGGCCGCGCGATGCGTGACCGGGCGCCCTCGCGAAACCGCAGGTGAGAGCGGTGGGGGCGGATCCGGGTTGCGCGGCGGCCGCGATGCGCTCTTATGGCCTTCTTAGAACCCTGTGCAACCCTTCTTGGTGCTTCGACGTCTGACGAGTGTCGACAATCCGTGCCTGAACACCGGGGCAGGGGGTAATCGGAGGAGCACCGAGAACTGAGGAGACCATGACCGAGCAGGGCACACGCAGCAGCCGAATACGCGGGGGCGGCAAGCGCCGCAAGCAGCTCAGCACGCGCCGTCGCGCCGTGCGGATCGCGGCGTGGAGCGCGGCCGGCGTGGTGCTCGTCGGCGGGGGTGGGCTCGGTTACGTGTACTTCAAGCTCAACGGCAACCTCAAGGGCGTCGACATCAACGCCCAGCTCGGCACCGACCGCCCGCAGAACGTCGACAACGGCTCGGAGGACATCCTGGTCCTCGGCTCGGACTCGCGGGCCGGTGCCAACAAGGAGTACGGCGACGACGGGGGCGGCGCCCGGTCCGACACCGCGATGATCATCCACGTCTACCAGGGCCACAAGACCGCGAGCGTGGTCTCCATCCCGCGCGACGCCCTGGTCACGCGCCCCTCCTGCACCACGCAGGACGGCAAGAGCGACCCCGGCGCCAAGCGCCAGATGTTCAACACGGCGTACGAGGTCGGCGGCCCGGCCTGCGCCGTCAAGACCGTCGAGCAGATGTCCGGCATCCGCATGGACCACTACGTCGAGGTCGACTTCACCGGCTTCAAGAAGCTCATCGACCAGCTCGGCGGGGTGCCCGTCACCACGAACAAGCCGATCAAGGACGACAAGAGCCACCTCGACCTGCCGGCCGGCAGGCACACGCTCAACGGCGAGCAGGCGCTCGGCCTCGTACGGACCCGGCACGGCGTGGTCGGAGACGGCAGCGACCTCGGCCGCATCCAGCTCCAGCAGGCCTTCATCAAGGCGCTGATCGAGCAGGTCAAGAGCGTCGGTGTGTTCAGCAATCCGGCCAAGCTCTACGGCCTCGCCGACGCCGCCACCAAGGCGATCACCACCGACTCCGAGCTGAACTCGGTCAACTCGCTGATCGGATTCGCCAACGGCCTCAAGGGCCTGGACGCCGGCAACGTCAAGATGATCACGCTGCCCGTGCAGTACGACAAGCTCGACCCCAACCGCGTCAGCCCGCTCCCCGAGCAGTCGAAGCAGGTCTGGGACGCCCTCGCCAAGGACCAGCCGATCCCGGCCTCCGCGACGGCCGACTCGGCCGGCGACAAGGGCACCGCGGGCGGTTACGTAGCCGGTCAGTAGCGGGGCGCGCCGCTCACCGGCGGGCCCGGGAATAGATGTGCGTCCACCCCGGTTTTGGGAGATGCGGCCAGTCCTGGCAGACTGGTACGTCGGCCCCGGTTCACGTATGCGCAATCCGCGCCTGCGACCCGGCGCCCTCCCGAACCTAGGAGACACCTTGAAGCGCGACATCCACCCCGAGTACGTCGAGACCCAGGTCAGCTGCACCTGTGGCGCGGCTTTCACCACCCGTAGCACGATCGGCGGCGGCTCCATCCGCGCCGAAATCTGCTCCGAGTGCCACCCGTTCTACACGGGCAAGCAGAAGATCATGGACACCGGCGGCCGCGTGGCCCGCTTCGAGGCCCGCTTCGGCAAGGCCGCTGCCGGCTCCGCCCAGAAGTAGCGAGCCAACTGCGCCGGTCCGCGGCGCCTCCGTTCCGGGGGCGCCGCGACCGGCGCTTTGCCGTCCAGCCCTACTTCTTCGTTTGAACCCCAGGAGCAACCGATGTTCGAAGCGGTCGAGGACCTGATCGGCGAGCACGCCGACCTTGAGACGAAGCTCGCCGACCCTTCGGTCCACGCCGACCAGGCCAACGCGCGCAAGCTGAACAAGCGCTACGCCGAGCTGACGCCGATCGTCGGGACCTACCGCGCCTGGAAGCAGACGGGCGAGGACATCGAGACGGCCCGCGAGCTCGCGGCCGACGACCCGGACTTCGCCGCCGAGGTCAAGGACCTGACCGCACAGCGCGAGCAGCTCACCGAGAAGCTCCGCCTGCTCCTGGTCCCGCGCGACCCCAGCGACGACAAGGACGTACTCCTGGAGATCAAGGCGGGTGCGGGCGGCGACGAGTCGGCCCTGTTCGCCGGCGACCTCCTGCGCATGTACCTGCGCTACGCCGAGCGGGTCGGCTGGAAGACCGAGATCATCGACTCCACCGAGTCCGACCAGGGCGGCTACAAGGACGTCCAGGTCGCCGTGAAGACCAAGGGCGGCCAGGGCGCGACCGAGCCCGGCCAGGGCGTCTGGGCGCGGATGAAGTACGAGGGCGGCGTGCACCGCGTGCAGCGCGTGCCCGCGACCGAGTCGCAGGGCCGCATCCACACCTCCGCCGCCGGCGTGCTCGTCACGCCCGAGGCCGAGGAGGTCGACGTCGAGATCAACATGAACGACCTCCGCATCGACGTGTACCGCTCCTCGGGCCCCGGCGGGCAGTCCGTCAACACGACCGACTCCGCCGTCCGCATCACGCACGTCCCCACCGGCGTCGTCGCCTCCTGCCAGAACGAGAAGAGCCAGCTCCAGAACAAGGAGCAGGCCATGCGCATCCTGCGCTCCCGGCTGCTCGCCGCCGCCCAGGAGGCCGCCGAGCAGGAGGCCGCCGACGCCCGCCGCAGCCAGGTGCGCACGGTCGACCGCTCCGAGAAGATCCGGACGTACAACTTCCCGGAAAACCGCATCTCGGACCACCGGGTCGGCTTCAAGGCGTACAACTTGGACCAGGTCCTCGACGGCGACCTGGACGCGATGATCCAGGCCTGCGTCGACGCGGACTCCGCCGCCAAGCTCGCGGCCGCCCAGTAATCACACCCCCGTACGACTGCCGGAGGACCAGCGTGCAGCAAAACACTGGGGGGCGACCCCCAGGCCCCCGAAGCGTGCTGCTTGCCGAGGTGGCACAGGCGACCCAGCGGCTGGCCGACGCCGGCGTGCCCTCACCGCGCTTCGACGCGGAGGAGCTCGCCGCGCACATCCACGGCGTCAAGCGGGGAGAGCTGCACAACGTCAAGGACGTCGACTTCGACGCCCGCTACTGGGAGGCGATCGCGCGCCGCGAGGCCCGCGAACCGCTCCAGCACATCACCGGCCGCGCCTTCTTCCGCTACCTCGAACTCCAAGTCGGGCCAGGGGTGTTCGTGCCCCGGCCGGAGACCGAGTCGGTGGTCGGCTGGGCCATAGACGCCGTCCGCGCGATGGACGTCGTCGAGCCGCTCATCGTCGACCTGTGCACCGGCTCCGGCGCCATCGCGCTCGCCATGGCGCAGGAGGTGCCGCGCTCGCGCGTGCACGCCGTCGAGCTGTCCGAGGACGCCCTGGAGTGGACGCGGAAGAACGTCGAGGGGTCCCGCGTCGTTCTCCACCAGGGCGACGCGCTCACCGCGCTGCCCGAGCTCGACGGCCAGGTCGACCTCGTCATCTCCAACCCGCCGTACATCCCGCTCACCGAGTGGGAGTACGTCGCCCCCGAGGCGCGCGACCACGACCCCGAGCTCGCGCTGTTCTCCGGGGAGGACGGCCTCGACACCATCCGGGGCATCGAAAGGACCGCGCACCGCCTCCTGCGGCCCGGCGGGCTCGTCGTCATCGAGCACGCCGACACCCAGGGCGGCCAAGTGCCGTGGATCTTCAACGAGGAGGCCGGCTGGGCGGACGCGGCCGACCACCCCGACCTGAACAACCGCCCGCGCTTCGCCACGGCCCGCAAGGCCACCCCGTGATCCGCTCCAACCCCCAGACCGTGTTTGTGTACGAGGAGGCCCGCTAATGGCTCGGCGATACGACTGCAACGACGCGACCGACCGCACGACCGGTCTGCGCGAAGCCGCGTCCGCCGTCCGCCGCGGTGAGCTCGTGGTGCTGCCGACGGACACCGTGTACGGGATCGGCGCCGACGCCTTCAGCTCGCAGGCCTGCATGGACCTGCTCGACGCCAAGGGGCGCGGCCGCAACATGCCCACCCCCGTGCTCATCGGCTCGCCCAACACCCTGCACGGCCTGGTCACCGACTTCACCGAGCAGGCCTGGGAGCTCGTCGACGCGTTCTGGCCGGGCGCCCTGACCCTGGTCGCCCGCCACCAGCCGTCGCTCCAGTGGGACCTCGGGGACACCCGCGGCACCGTCGCGATCCGGATGCCGCTGCACCCGGTCGCCATCGAGCTGCTCACCGAGGTCGGCCCGATGGCCGTGTCCTCCGCCAACCTCACCGGTCACCCGGCGCCCGAGGACTGCGACGCGGCCCAGGGCATGCTCGGCGACTCCGTGTCCGTGTACCTGGACGGCGGCCCGACGCCGGGCATCGTCCCGTCCTCGATCGTCGACGTCACGGGCAAGGTCCCGGTGCTGCTGCGCGCCGGCGCGCTCGACGCGGACGAGCTGCGCAAGGTGGTACCCGACCTCGAGGTGGCCAATTGACCGCCCCTGAGGGGCGTGGCATAGGCACGGTTCACCCCGCGGGGAACTCGTTCCGCATCCTCCACGTCAGCACCGGCAACGTCTGCCGCTCGCCGATCACCGAGCGGCTGACCCGCCATGCCCTGAGCGACCGGCTCGGCGACCCGTTCACGGGCGGCCTCATCGTGGAGAGTGCCGGCACCTGGGGGCACGAGGGCGCTCCGATGGAGGCCAACGCCGCAGCCGTCCTCGCCGACTTCGGCGCGGACGCCAGCGGCTTCACCGGGCGCGAGCTGCTCGACGAGCACGTCATCACCGCGGACCTGGTCCTCACGGCCACCCGCGACCACCGGGCCCAGGTCATCTCGATGGGCCACTCCGCGGGCCTGCGCACCTTCACCCTGAAGGAGTTCACCCGGCTCGTCCGGGCCATAGACCCGGCCACGCTGCCCGACCCCCTCCAGGAGGGCATGGTCGAGCGGGCGAGGGCACTGGTGCGGGCCGCGGCCGCGCTGCGCGGCTGGCTGCTCGCGCCGAGCGTCGAGGCCGACGAGGTCAACGACCCCTACGGCGCCCCGATCACGTTCTTCCGCTCCATCGGCGACGAGATCAACCAGGCCCTTGACCCGGTCGTCACCGCCCTGACGGGCGTCCCGACCCACCACTGACACCACCCGGAGTACCGAGTCCCCGCACGCCGGGCGCCCCCGGCGGTTGCGGCCTACGCTGGGGACATGCCGGTCATCTCCGCGGAAAGTGCCCAACTCGCGGGGTCCGACGCCCTGAGGCGGCAGGACCCCGAAATGGCCGACGTGCTGCTCGGCGAGGCCGAGCGCCAGGCCACCTCGTTGCAGCTGATCGCCGCGGAGAACTTCACCTCGCCCGCCGTGCGCGCGGCCCTCGGCTCGGAGCTCGGCAACAAGTACGCCGAGGGATACCCCGGCGCCCGCCACCACGGCGGCTGCGAAGTCGTCGACGTCGCCGAGCGCATCGCCGTCGACCGCGCCAAGGCCCTGTTCGGGGCCGCCCACGCCAACGTCCAGACGCATTCGGGGACTTCGGCGGTACTGGCGGCCTACGCGGCGCTCCTGAAGCCCGGAGACACCGTTCTGGCGATGGGGCTTCCGTACGGCGGACACCTCACGCACGGCTCGCCCGCCAACTTCTCGGGGCGCTGGTTCGACTTCGTCGGGTACGGCGTCGAGCCGGACACCGGGCTCATCGACTACGGCGAGGTGTGGGACCTGGCGGTCGAGCACCGGCCCAAGGCGATCGTGTGCGGCTCCATCGCCTACCCCCGCCATCCCGACTACCGGGCCTTCCGGGAGATCGCCGACGACGTGGGCGCCTATCTGATCGCGGACGCCGCGCACCCCATCGGCCTGGTCGCCGGGGGAGCGGCGCCGAGCCCGGTCCCGTACGCCGACGTCGTGTGCGCCACCAGCCACAAGGTGCTGCGCGGACCGCGCGGCGGCCTGATCCTGTGCGGCGCCGACCTCGCGGCCCGCATCGACCGTGCCGTCTTCCCCTTCACCCAGGGCGGCGCCCAGATGCACACGATCGCCGCCAAGGCCGTCGCCTTCGGCGAGGCCTCCACCCCCGCCTTCAGCGGGTACGCCCATCAGGTGGTCGCCAATGCGCGCACCCTCGCGGAGGGGCTGCTGGCCGAGGGGTTCGGGCTCGTCACCGGCGGCACCGACACCCACCTCGTGCTCGCCGACCCGTCCTCCTTCGGCGTCGACGGCCGCACCGCGCGCGGCCGCCTCGCGGGCGCCGGCCTCGTCCTCGACTCCTGCGCCCTGCCGCACGCGGACGTCCGCGGCATCCGGCTCGGCACCGCGGCCGTGACCACGCAAGGGATGCGCGAGACGGAAATGGCCAGAATCGCGGTGCTGTTCGCGATGGCGATGCGGGAGGATCCGAGGACGCGGGCGGAAGTGCGGGAACTGGCGGAGAGGTTTCCCCCTCCCTGAGGTTTCCCGAGACCTCCATAAGAGGGGCCTGTTTTCGGCGTTCGGGGCTTTTTCACAGGTTTCACATAGCGGAGAAATGCGGGCTTATCCCCGCTTCTGCGGGGTACCCGCAACCATCTGCCGGATACGCGTGTCCTCAACCACATGCGCGCGAAGCTAGGGTGTGGGGCTGAGATGGCCAGCGATACCTCTGGGGCAGCCCGTGCGTGAATACCTGCTGACGCTCTGCGTCACGGCCGCGGTGACCTACCTGCTCACCGGGCCGGTGCGGAAGTTCGCCATCGCCGTCGGTGCGATGCCGGAGATCCGCGCGCGCGACGTGCACCGGGAACCGACGCCGAGACTCGGTGGCATCGCCATGTTCGGCGGTCTGTGCGCGGGTCTGCTCGTCGCCGACCACCTCGACGGTCTCAACGCCGTCTTCCAGTCGAACGAACCCAGAGCCCTGCTCTCCGGTGCCGCGCTGATCTGGCTGATCGGCGTCCTGGACGACAAGTTCGAGATCGACGCCCTGATCAAGCTCGGCGGCCAGATGATCGCCGCGGGCGTCATGGTCATGCAGGGTCTGACGATCCTGTGGCTGCCCATCCCCGGCATCGGCTCGGTCTCGCTGACCTCCTGGCAGGGCACCCTGCTCACGGTCGCGCTGGTCGTGATCACCATCAACGCGGTGAACTTCGTGGACGGCCTCGACGGCCTGGCCGCCGGCATGGTCTGCATCGCATCGGCGGCGTTCTTCATGTACGCCTACCGGCTCTGGTACGGGTACGGAATCGAGGCGGCCGCCCCCGCGACGCTGTTCGCCGCCATCCTCATGGGCATGTGCCTGGGCTTCCTGCCGCACAACATGCACCCGGCGAGGATCTTCATGGGCGACTCCGGCTCGATGCTGATCGGCCTGGTGCTCGCGGCCGGCGCCATCTCCATCACGGGCCAGGTCGACCCGGACGCGATGAAGCTCAACTTCGGCGGCACCCGCGATGCCACGCACGCGATGCTGCCGGTCTTCATCCCGCTGCTCATGCCGCTGACGATCATCGCGATCCCGATGGCCGACCTGGTGCTCGCGATCGTCCGCAGGACGTGGAACGGCCAGTCGCCGTTCGCCGCGGACCGCGGGCACCTGCACCACCGGCTCCTGGAGATCGGGCATTCGCACAGCCGGGCGGTGCTGATCATGTACTTCTGGTCGGCGCTCATCGCCTTCGGCGCGGTCTCCTACTCCGTGCACTCGGCGTCGATGTGGATCGTGCTGCTCATCGTCGCGCTGAGCGCGGTCGGGCTCGTCCTGCTGCTGCTGCCGCGGTTCGCGCCGCGCACCCCGAGGTGGGCCGAGCGGTTCGTGCCGCCGCGCTACCGGCACGCGCGCGGGGAGCCGGAGGCGGTGCACTCGATGGCCTCCGAGGGGGAAGACGAGGTCCGCGGCGAGCGCACTCCCGTGGCGGCCGGGGTCTCCGGCGTCAACGGAGCGACAGCGATCGGCCCCCGTTCGCGTTTCCCCGACCGACGTAAGACCGGCGCATCACGCTGACGATTTGCCGCGTCGATGCCCAATACCAGACATCTCGCAGCCCGTTGCGCACAAACGCGCAGCATCACTCTCAAGTGTGCTGCCCATCACACTTCCATGGTAAAGACCTCATCAAATAGTTTGTGATACGGTTCACGAGACCCGGCGCCAGAGCCGAAGGACCGTAGTGCGACGGTCCGTTGGCCCGAGGGACCAACTCGGCCCGGGCTTACGCTCGTCCATGACGACACCACTTTGCCCCCACCAGCAAGCGGAGCTGCCGCCATGCCGTCCAACGACGCACGCACTCTTCTCCAGACCGCCCTACCCACCGCCGCCGCGGGCGCTGTTGCCGCCGTGATCAGCGGTGTGGTCGCGGGCGGCAAGGGAGCGGTGGGTGCCATCGTCGCGACGCTGGTCGTGATCCTCTTCATGGGCATCGGACTCGTCGTCCTGGAACGCACTGCCAAATCGCTTCCGCATCTGTTCCAGGCGATGGGACTGATGCTGTACACCGCGCAGTTGCTCCTGCTCTTCATCTTTGTCGCGGTCTTCAAGAACACGACGCTGTTCAACCCGAAATGCTTCGCCGCCACCCTCGTCGCGCTGACCCTCGTCTGGATCGGCGCGCAGGCACGTGCGCACATGAAGGCGAAGATCCTTTACGTCGAACCGGATACCGCCGAGGGCAACAAGCCCGAAAAGACGGGGCCGTCGTCGTGAACGGTAGGGCCGGAATAAATGCGAGTTCAGGACCCTGCTATCGTCCGGTGCCAACTGCGGCACTGCGGGCGCGGGCATCTGAGCTGACGCCTGCTCGATCGCGAGGCTTGATGCCCGACCGCCGCCCCATCATCCGTAACACCAGTCCAGTGCCGAACCGCGGCTGCGCGCCGCGCCGACACAACGAGGTTGCCGTACCTATGCGCCACGCTGAAGGAGCCCGCGGTGAGTGCTGACCCGACGCAGGTGCTCGCCTTCGATCCGAGCTGCCACATCTTCCAGTCGAACGGCTGTGGCTTCGAGGGTCCCGGCCTGCACTCGTTCCTCTTCGAGCCGCTCTGGGGCGACACCAACGGCCTGTACTTCAACAAGCCGATGCTGCTGGCCCTGCTGGGCTCGGTCGTCATCGTCGGCTTCTTCTGGGCCGCCTTCCGCAAGCCGAAGGTAGTCCCCGGCAAGTTCCAGATGGTCGCCGAGGCCGGCTACGACTTCGTGCGCCGCGGCATCGTCTACGAGACGATCGGCAAGAAGGAGGGCGAGAAGTGGGTTCCCCTCATGGTCTCGCTGTTCTTCTTCGTCTGGATGATGAACCTCTGGTCCATCATCCCCGTCGCCCAGTTCCCGGTGACGTCGATCATCGCGTACCCCGCGGTCCTCGCAGGGATCGTCTACGTCGTCTGGATGAGCCTCACCTTCAAGCGGCACGGCTTCGTCGGTGGCTTCAAGAACCTCACCGGCTATGACAAGTCGCTCGGCGCGGTTCTGCCGATGGTCATGGTCATCGAGTTCTTCTCGAACGTGCTGGTCCGCCCCTTCACGCACGCGGTGCGACTCTTCGCGAACATGTTCGCCGGTCACACCCTGCTGCTCCTGTTCACGATCGCCAGCTGGTACATGCTCAACGGCATCGGCATCGCGTACTCCGGCGTCTCGTTCGTGATGGTCATCGTGATGACCGGCTTCGAACTCTTCATCCAGGCCGTGCAGGCATACGTGTTCGTGCTCCTGGCGTGCAGCTTCATCCAGGGCGCCGTCGCCGAGCACCACTGACCGCCCGCCCCCTCCATACCCCCAGTCGTCCGGTGGCCAACCCCCACCGGTCCGTGAAAGAGAAGGAAGAACTGGCATGTCCCAGATCCTCGCTGCCTCCGATGGCGTCACCGGCTCGCTCAGCTCCATCGGTTACGGCCTCGCCGCGATCGGCCCCGGCGTCGGCGTCGGCATCATCTTCGGTAACGGCACGCAGGCTCTTGCCCGTCAGCCCGAAGCGGCCGGCCTGATCCGCGCCAACCAGATCCTCGGTTTCGCGTTCTGTGAGGCGCTGGCCCTGATCGGCCTCGTCATGCCGTTCGTCTACTAAGACGAACCACGACCAGACCGACCGACGAAAGGCACTGATGTGAACCTCACCATGGTTCAGCTGGCGGCCGAGGGCAAGGAAAACCCCCTCGTTCCGCCGTGGCCTGAGCTCGTCATCGGCCTCATCGCCTTCGTCATCGTCTTCGGCTTCCTCGCCAAGAAGCTCCTCCCGAACATCAACAAGGTTCTGGACGAGCGTCGCGAGGCCATCGAAGGCGGGATGGAGAAGGCCGAGGCCGCTCAGACCGAGGCCCAGAGCGTCCTTGAGCAGTACAAGGCGCAGCTCGCCGAGGCCCGCCACGAGGCTGCCCGCCTGCGCCAGGAGGCGACCGAGCAGGGCACCGCGCTCATCCAGGAGATGAGGGCGGAAGGCCAGCGGCAGCGTGAGGAGATCATCGCTGCCGGCCACGCCCAGATCGAGGCCGACCGCAAGGCCGCCGCGCACTCGCTCCGTCAGGACGTGGGCAAGCTGGCGACCGACCTGGCCGGCAAGCTGGTCGGCGAGTCCCTCGAGGACCACGCCCGCCAGAGCCGCACCATCGACCGTTTCCTCGGCGAGCTCGAGGAGAAGGCCGAGGCCGTCCGATGAACGGCGCGAGCCGCGAGGCACTGGCCGCCGCACGCGAGCGTCTCGACGCGCTGATGGACAACACGTCCGTCGACGCGGCGAAGCTCGGCGACGAGCTGGCCGCCGTCACCACGCTGCTCGACCGCGAGGTCTCGCTGCGTCGGGTCCTGACCGACCCGGCGCAGGCCGGCGAGGCCAAGGCCGAGCTGGCCGGGCGTCTGCTCGGCGGCCAGGTGGGCGGCGAGACCGCCGACCTGGTGAGCGGCATGGTCCGCTCCCGCTGGTCGCAGTCCCGTGACCTGGTGGACTCGCTCGAGGAGCTGGCGAGCACCGCCGACCTCACCGCCGCGCAGCAGTCGGGCGCGCTGGACGACGTCGAGGACGAGCTGTTCCGGTTCGGCCGCATCGTCACCTCCAGCACCGAACTGCGCTCCGCGCTCACCAGCCGCACCGCCACGGTCGCGGCCAAGGGCGAGCTGCTGCGCAGCCTGCTCGGCGGCAGGGCGAACCCGGTCACCGAGCGTCTGGTCGCCCGTCTTGTGACCCGGCCGCGTGGACGTAGCCTGGAATCGGGACTCGAGTCCCTCTCCAAGCTCGCCGCGGGTCGCCGGGACCGGATGGTCGCCGTGGTCACCTCGGCGGTCCCGCTGACCGACATCCAGAAGGCGCGCCTCGGCGCGGCTCTGGCGAAGATCTACGGCCGCCAGATGCACCTGAACCTCGACGTGGACCCCGAGGTCCTCGGCGGGATCTCGGTGCGCGTCGGCGACGAGGTCATCGAAGGCACCATCGCGGAGCGCCTCGAAGAGGCGAACCGGCGGCTGGCGCGCTGACCTCACGGTCGGCACAGCAACTGAATTAGCAACACCAGCGGCCCGGTTGGGCCGTGCAGAAATTGCAGAAGATTCCTGGGGGTCGGCCCCCAGACCCCCTTAGAAACTTCGGGCCCAACAAGGAGAGCAGGGAACCCAGATGGCGGAGCTCACGATCCGGCCGGAGGAGATCCGGGACGCGCTGGAGACCTTTGTCCAGTCGTACCAGCCGGACGCGGCCTCGCGCGAGGAGGTCGGTACGGTCAGCGTTGCCGGCGACGGCATCGCGAAGGTCGAGGGTCTTCCCTCGGCCATGGCGAACGAGCTGCTGCGGTTCGAGGACGGAACCCTTGGTCTCGCCCTCAACCTCGAGGAGCGCGAGATCGGTGCGATCGTCCTCGGCGAGTTCAGCGGAATCGAAGAGGGCCAGCCGGTGCAGCGCACCGGTGAGGTGCTCTCGGTCGGCGTAGGCGAGGGTTACCTCGGCCGCGTCGTCGACCCGCTCGGCAACCCGATCGACGGCCTCGGCGAGATCGAGACCGACGGCCGCCGCGCCCTGGAGCTGCAGGCTCCGGGCGTCATGGTCCGTAAGTCGGTGCACGAGCCGATGGCGACCGGTTACAAGGCCGTCGACGCGATGGTGCCGATCGGCCGTGGCCAGCGTCAGCTGATCATTGGTGACCGTCAGACCGGCAAGACCGCTCTGGCCGTCGACACGATCATCAACCAGCGCGACAACTGGCGCTCGGGCGACCCGAAGAAGCAGGTCCGCTGCATCTACGTCGCCATCGGCCAGAAGGGCTCGACCATCGCCTCCGTGCGTGGCGCCCTGGAAGAGGCCGGCGCGCTCGAGTACACGACGATCGTCGCCGCGCCCGCGTCCGACCCGGCCGGCTTCAAGTACCTTGCGCCGTACACCGGTTCGGCCATCGGCCAGCACTGGATGTACGACGGCAAGCACGTCCTCATCATCTTCGACGACCTGTCGAAGCAGGCCGACGCCTACCGCGCCGTGTCCCTGCTGCTGCGCCGTCCGCCGGGCCGCGAGGCCTACCCGGGCGACGTCTTCTACCTGCACTCGCGTCTGCTCGAGCGCTGCGCGAAGCTGTCGGACGAGATGGGCGCCGGTTCGATGACGGGTCTGCCGATCGTCGAGACCAAGGCGAACGACGTGTCGGCGTTCATCCCGACCAACGTCATCTCCATCACCGACGGCCAGTGCTTCCTGGAGTCGGACCTGTTCAACGCCGGTCAGCGCCCCGCGCTGAACGTCGGTATCTCCGTCTCCCGAGTCGGTGGTTCCGCGCAGCACAAGGCGATGCGCCAGGTGTCCGGCCGACTGCGTGTCGACCTCGCCCAGTACCGCGAGCTGGAGGCGTTCGCCGCCTTCGGTTCCGACCTGGACGCCGCCTCGAAGGCCTCCCTCGAGCGCGGTAAGCGCATGGTCGAGCTGCTGAAGCAGCCGCAGTACTCGCCGTACCCGGTCGAGGAGCAGGTCGTCTCCATCTGGGCCGGCACCACCGGCAAGATGGACGACGTCCCGGTCGAGGACATCCGCCGCTTCGAGGCCGAGCTGCTCGAGTACCTGCGCCGCGAGCGCAAGGAGCTCCTCACCTCGATCGCCGAGGGCGCCAAGATGTCGGACGACACGCTGCAGTCCGTGGGCGACGCCATCGCCGGCTTCAAGCGGCAGTTCGAGACCTCGGACGGCAAGCTCCTGGGCGACGACGCGCCGGTCAGCACCAGCAAGTGACGACGACGGAAGGGACCTGACTCATGGGAGCGCAGCTCCGGGTCTACAAGCGTCGCATCCGATCCGTCACCGCGACCAAGAAGATCACCAAGGCGATGGAGATGATCGCCGCCTCGCGCATCGTCAAGGCGCAGCGCCAGGTGGCGGCCTCCACGCCGTACGCGACCGAGCTCACCCGTGCGGTGACCGCGGTTGCGACCGGCTCCACCACCAAGCACCCGCTCACCACCGAGGCCGAGGCCCCGGCCCGCGCCGCGGTTCTGCTCGTCACGAGCGACCGCGGTCTGGCCGGCGGCTACTCCTCCAACGCCATCAAGGCCGCGGAGAGGCTCTCGGAGCGGCTGCGCGGGGAGGGCAAGGAGGTCGACACGTACATCGTCGGCCGCAAGGGTGTCGCCTACTACGGCTTCCGTGAGCGCAAGGTCTCACAGTCGTGGACCGGCTTCACCGACAGCCCGACCTACGCGGACGCCAAGCAGGTGGCCGCACCGCTGATCGAGGCCATCCAGACGGAGACGGCCGAGGGCGGCGCGGACGAACTGCACATCGTCTTCACGGAGTTCGTGTCGATGATGACGCAGACGCCGGTCGACAACCGGATGCTGCCTTTGTCGCTGGAGAAGGCTCAGGAGCAGACGGGTACGAAGGACGAGATCCTTCCGCTCTTCGACTTCGAGCCGTCGGCGGAGGACGTCCTCGACGCCCTGCTGCCGCGCTACGTCGAAAGCCGCATCTACAACGCGCTGCTGCAGTCGGCCGCTTCCGAGCACGCCGCCCGCCGCCGCGCGATGAAGTCGGCCACCGACAACGCCGGAGAGCTCATCAAGAGCCTCTCTCGGCTTGCCAACGCGGCCCGCCAGGCCGAAATCACCCAGGAAATCAGCGAGATCGTCGGTGGCTCCAGTGCGCTGGCCGACGCGACCGCGGGGAGTGACAAGTAATGACGACCACTGTTGAGACGGCCGTTGCCACGGGCCGCGTCGCCCGGGTCATCGGCCCGGTCGTCGACGTGGAGTTCCCCGTCGACGCGATGCCGGAGATCTACAACGCGCTGCACGTCCAGGTGGCCGACCCGGCCGAGGACGGCAAGCTCAAGACGCTGACGCTCGAAGTCGCCCAGCACCTGGGTGACGGCATCGTCCGCGCGATCTCGATGCAGCCCACCGACGGTCTGGTCCGCCAGGCCCCGGTGACCGACACGGGCGACGGCATCACGGTGCCGGTCGGCGACTTCACCAAGGGCAAGGTGTTCAACACCCTCGGCGAGGTGCTGAACAAGCCCGAGGAGAACGCCAACATCGGCGAGCGCTGGCCGATCCACCGCAAGGCGCCCAACTTCGACCAGCTCGAGTCCAAGACCGAGATGTTCGAGACCGGCGTCAAGGTCATCGACCTTCTCACCCCGTACGTCAAGGGTGGAAAGATCGGCCTGTTCGGTGGTGCCGGTGTCGGCAAGACCGTCCTCATCCAGGAAATGATCTACCGCGTGGCCAACAACCACGACGGTGTGTCGGTGTTCGCCGGTGTCGGTGAGCGCACCCGTGAGGGCAACGACCTCATCGAGGAAATGCAGGACTCGGGCGTCATCGACAAGACCGCCCTTGTCTTCGGTCAGATGGACGAGCCGCCGGGCACGCGTCTTCGGGTCGCCCTGGCCGGTCTGACGATGGCGGAGTACTTCCGTGACGTCCAGAAGCAGGACGTCCTCTTCTTCATCGACAACATCTTCCGGTACACCCAGGCGGGTTCCGAGGTGTCGACCCTGCTCGGCCGTATGCCCTCCGCGGTGGGTTACCAGCCGAACCTGGCCGACGAGATGGGTCTCCTCCAGGAGCGCATCACCTCGACCCGTGGTCACTCGATCACCTCGATGCAGGCGATCTACGTCCCCGCGGACGACCTGACCGACCCGGCCCCGGCCACCACGTTCGCCCACCTCGACGCGACGACGGTTCTCTCCCGTCCGATCTCCGAGAAGGGCATCTACCCGGCCGTGGACCCGCTGGACTCCACGTCCCGCATCCTGGACCCGCGCTACATCGCGCAGGAGCACTACGACGCCGCCATGCGCGTCAAGACGATCCTGCAGAAGTACAAGGACCTCCAGGACATCATCGCCATCCTCGGCATCGACGAGCTCGGCGAAGAGGACAAGCTGGTCGTGCACCGCGCCCGCCGCGTGGAGCGCTTCCTGTCGCAGAACACGCACGTCGCCAAGCAGTTCACCGGCGTCGACGGTTCGGACGTCCCCCTGGAAGAGTCGATCGTCGCGTTCAACCAGATCTGCGACGGCGAGTACGACCACTTCCCCGAGCAGGCGTTCTTCATGTGCGGTGGCCTGGAAGACCTCAAGGCCAACGCCAAGGAGCTCGGCGTCTCCTGACGCGCCCGACCACACGGAGGGGCGGGTGCGTCCCGCCCCTCCGCGTACGCCTACTAGAATTCGACCCAACACCCGGCCGAACCGCCGGGTGGTGACCCGAGGAGCCAACCATGGCTACTGAGCTGCACGTCGAGCTCGTCGCCGCGGACCGCAGCGTGTGGTCCGGCGAGGCCACCCTGGTCGTCGCGCGCACCACGTCCGGCGACATCGGCGTCATGCCCGGTCACCAGCCGCTCCTTGGTGTGCTGGAGTCGGGCCCGGTGATGATCCGTACGACCGAGGGCGGCACCGTCGTCGCGGCGGTGCACGGGGGATTCATCTCCTTCGCCGACAACAAGCTTTCGCTGCTCGCGGAGATCGCCGAGCTGGCGGACGAGATCGATGTCCAGCGTGCCGAGCGTGCGCTGGAGAGCGCGAAGTCGGAATCGGACGCCGCCGCTGAGCGACGCGCCGATGTACGACTGCGCGCGGTGGCGGTGCGCTAGCACCCCCGCCGGAGATTTCCCTCAGCCGCGGCTCGGTCCGGAATTTTCCGGAGCCGGTCGCGGCTGAGGCGATGCAGGCAGATTTTTCCGTTGCTGGATTACTGGTTGAGCGAGGAGGTCGGTGTAGATGACCCTCGCTCTGCTTGTGTGTGGTCTGGTTGTCGCGCTGGTACTGGTGGGACTCTTCGTCTTCGGTCTGCGCCGGCGGCTGATCCAGCGGTCGGGCGGCACGTTCGACTGCAGTCTGCGCTGGAACCTTCCGGAGGTGCCGGACACCAGCGGCAAGGGCTGGGTGTACGGAGTGGCCCGCTACAACGGCGACCGGATCGAGTGGTTCCGCGTCTTCTCGTACGCGCTTCGGCCGCGGCGCGTTCTTGAGCGTTCCGCCATCGACGTGGTGTCCCGTCGGCTTCCCGAGGGCGAGGAGGAGCTGGCGTTGCTGTCCGACGCGATCATCCTGGGCTGTACGCATCGGGGTACGCGGCTTGAGCTCGCGATGAGCGAGGACGCGCTGACCGGTTTCCTCGCCTGGCTGGAAGCGGCCCCGCCCGGCCAACGGGTCAATGTGGCGTAGTGACCCTGGGGGCTCCGCCCCCAGACCCCCGTTCGCGCCTGAACGGCGCTCGTCCTCAAACGCCGGACGGGCTGAGGATGCCCCAGCACCCAGTGCTTTTAGGGGCGCGGGGAACTGCGCGAACGGCCCCCACGGTCCGCAGGCGAAAGCCTGACCCGGGGCGGGGGACGGGCCCGCTTTCCGGGTCAGGCAGGGTCGGGCAGGTCGGCCCGGGTTACCTCAGGCCGCTGTCGATCGCCGAGATCAACTCTCCATTCGACGTGTCACCGCTGAACTCCCAGAAGAAGGCCCCCCTCAACCCCTGGTTCTTCACGTACGTCATCTTGCCGCCGATCGTCGCCGGCGTGTCGTAGCTCCACCAGTTGGACCCGCAGTGGGCGTACGCCGTGCCCGCGATCGTGCCGGTCACGGGGCAGGCCGACTTCAGGACCTTGTAGTCCTCGATGCCCTGCTCGTACGTGCCGGGCGCCGGGCCCGTCGCCGTGCCGCCGGGGGCGTCCTGTGTGACGCCCGTCCAGCCCCGGCCGTAGAAGCCGATGCCCAGGTTGAGCTTGCTCGCCGGGACGCCCTTGCCGAGGTACTTCTGGATCGCCGCGTCCGTGTTGAAGCCCGCGATCGGGATGCCGTTGTACGAGGTGAGCGGGGAGTGCGGGGCGGTCGGGCCCTTGGCGTCCCACGCGCCGAAGAAGTCGTACGTCATCACGTTGTACCAGTCGACATAACTCGCCGCGCCCCCGTAGTCGGCCGCGTCCATCTTGCCGCCCGTCGAGCCGTCGGCGGTGACCGCCGCCGTGACGAGCGCCGAGCTGCCGAACTTGGTGCGCAGCGCGGAGAGCAGGTTCTTCAGGGCCGCGGGACCGCTGGTGTCGCAGGACAGGCCGCAGGCGTTGGGGTACTCCCAGTCGATGTCGATGCCGTCGAAGACATCGGCCCAGCGCGGGTCCTTGACCAGCGAGTAGCAGGAGTTGGCGAAGGCCGTCGGGTTGGCGGCCGCCGCGCCGAAGCCGCCGGACCAGGTCCAGCCGCCGAAGGACCACAGGATCTTGATGTTCGGGTACTTCTTCTTCAGCTCGCGGAGCTGGTTGATGTTGCCCGCGACCGGCTGGTCCCAGGTGTCGGCGGTGCCGTCCACGCTGGAGGAGGCGTCGTACGTCTTCTGGTAGTCGGCGTACGCGTCACCGATGGCGCACTGCCCGTTGGTGACGTTGCCGAACGCGTAGTTGATGTGCGTCAGCTTGCTCGCCGAGCCCGAGGTGACGATGTTCTTCACCTGGTAGTTGCGCTGGTAGATGCCCCAGTCGGTGAAGTAGCCGAGCCGCACCTTGTCGCCGCCGGGCTGGGGGCCGCCGCCCCCGCCGGTGGTCGTGACGGTGACCGAGCCCGAGGAGGGGCCCGTCTGGTCGGCGGTGTCGCGGGCGGTCACGCTGTAGGTATACGTCGTGCCCTTGGTCAGGCCCGAGTCGGCGTACGTCGTGCCCGTGACGGTCGCGATCTTCGTGGTGCCCCGGTAGACGTCGTAGTTCTTGACGCCCTTGTCGTCGGTCGCGGCCGACCAGGACAGCGAGACACCGGTGTCGGTGACGTTGCTCGCGGTCGGGGTGCCGGGTGCGGACGGCGGGCTGTCGCCCGGCGGCGTCGAACTCCCGTCACAGGAGCCCCCGTTGAGCTTGCAGCCCGAGGGCGAGCCGGAGCCCGCGCCGTTGAAGCCGAAGCTGACGCTGGCGCCGGGGGCGATGGTGCCGTTGTACGACTTGTTCTTGGCGGTCCAGTGCGTGCCGGAGCTGGTGACGTCCGCGTCCCAGGCCGAGGTCACGGACGTACCCGAGGGGTAGTCCCACTCCACGGTCCAGGAACTGAGTGCGGTGGTGCCGGTGTTCTTGATGGTCCAGCCGGCGCCGAATCCCGTACCCCAGTCCGAGGACTTGGCGTAGGTGGCGGTCGCCGAGCCGGCGGCTTCGGCGGGGGAAGCCAGGCCGACCAGGGCGGCCAGGGGGAGGGCGAGTGCGGTCAGGGCCGCGGCGGCTCTTGATCTGAAGCGCTTGCGTGCGGTTCTCAAGGCTGCTCCCGTGTGGTGCGACGGTGGTGGGGGTGGGACCCTGCTCCGTCCGGTGGGCGTGCCTCAGAGCGCCAGGGACGGCCTGCCCACCACAGCAGTGTGCGGTGAGCGTAGAAAGGTCTGGACCAACCGTCAAGAGGTCCAGACCTTCGACGGCTCCCGAAGCCTCAGAGCCCCAACTCCTGTGCCAGTACCGCAGCTTGGAGTCTGCTGCGCAGTTCCAGCTTGCCGAGCAGCCTGCTGACGTGGGTCTTCACGGTCGCTTCCGCCATGTCCAGGCAGCCCGCGATCTCCGCGTTGGACAGGCCCCGGCCCAGACAGGAAAGCACCTCGCCCTCGCGCCGGGTGAGGGTGTCGAGGGCTGCTGGGCGTCGCGGGGCCACCGGGCGCGGAGACGAGGCGAACTCCGCGATCAGGCGCCGGGTGACGGCCGGGGCGATGAGGCCCTCGCCGCGCGCCACCGTCCGTACCGCCTCGATCAGGTCCTTGGCGTCCGCGTCCTTCAGCAGGAACCCCGAGGCGCCTGCGCGCAGCGCCCCGAAGACGTACTCGTCGAGGTCGAAGGTGGTCAGGACCAGGACGTCGGCGAGCTGCTCGCCGGTCACGGCGGCGGTGGCCGAGACCCCGTCCAGCTTCGGCATCTGAACGTCCATCAGGACCAGGTCCGGGCGCAGTTCGCGGGCGAGCGCGACGGCCCGTTCGCCGTCCTCCGCCTCGCCGACCACCTCGATGTCGGGGGCGCTGGAGAGGATCAGGACGAGCCCGGCGCGTACCGCCGACTGGTCCTCGGCGACCAGTACCCGGATGGTCATGTGCTCAACGTCCTTTCCCCTGCGGGCAGTTGGGCCCGCACCTGCCACATGCGGGAGCCGTCCGGCGCCGTTCCGGGCCCTGCGGCGAAGGTGCCGTCGAGCAGCTCGGTGCGCTCGCGCATCCCGACGAGCCCCGCCCCCGAGCCGGGCGCGCGTGGCCCGGCCCGGTCACCGTACGGGCTGGTGACACACACCGTGAGCAGCCCGTCCACGCGGGCGAGCGCGACCTCCACGGTGCCGGGCGCCGCGTGCTTGAGCGCGTTGGTGAGCGACTCCTGCACGATCCGGTACGCGGCCAGCTCCACCGGCGCGGGCAGCGGCCCCTCCTCGACGCGGCGGTCCGCGAGCGCGAAACCGAGCCCGCTGTCGGCCCCGTTGGTACGGGCCTGGGCGATCAGCGCGTCGAGCCCGGCCAGGGTGGGCGCGGCCGCCGGCTCGTCGTGGCCGCTGGTGTCGCGCAGCAGCCCGATGAGCCGGCGCATCTCGGCGAGCCCGTCCACACTGTTCTCGCGGATCACGGTGAGGGCCTGCCGGGTCGTCGCCGGGTCGTCCAGGGAGAGCGCGGCCGTGGAGTGGATGGCGATCGCCGAGAGGTGGTTGGCGACCATGTCGTGCAGCTCGCGGGCCATCCGGGCACGCTCGGCGACCACGGCCTGGCTGCGGTCCATCTCGGCGAGCAGCGCGGTCTGTTCGGCCCGCAGGCGGGCGCTGTCGGCGGCCTCGCGGTGATTGCGCACCAGTGCTCCGGTGGTGGCCGGCACGAACGAGACCAGGCCGGTCACCACGCCGATGAGCAGCGCCTCCGGCTTGTGGAACCAGGTGAGGAAGCCGATCGTCACGCCGACCGTGACGAGGCCGGTGGTGACCGGGATGCGGCGCGCGGCGGCCGGGGTGCCGTACACGACGGCCGCGTACACGAGGTCGGTGAACATCACGACCGTGGCCAGGCTGCCGAGCGTGAACTGGTCGAGGACCAGCAGACAGGTGCCGAGCACCAGGCCGGCCTGGGGAGCGGTGCGGCGCAGCAGTTCGAGGCCGGCCGTCCCCACGAGGGGCAGCAGCACCCAGGCGCCGCCCAGGGGACGGCCGCCCTGCGTGTGCAGCCCGACGGCCCACAGCGCGAGCCCGCCGAGCAGGCCGGCCACGGCAATGAGGACGTCGTCGCGGTGCGGTCGGAGAAACGGGGTCACGGTCCCATCCAACACGGCCCCCGGGGCCCGGGCCTCCCCTCACCAGGTGAAGCGCCGCTACATCGAAGGATGCAGTCCCCTTTCGTCACTGGCGACGACGATCGGGCGCCGGGGGCGGGACAGGGTTGAGGTGTGCCGTGAGCCGTACGAGGGGAGACCGCCGTGATCGTGACACTGATCATCGCCTGCGAAGTCGGGTTCTGGGTTCTGCTGGCCGCGGGCCTCGCCCTGCGCTACCTCGCCCGTATGCGGAGAGCGAGCGTGGCGGTGCTGCTGTGCGAGCCGCTCCTCGAACTGGTGCTGCTCGTGGTGACCGCGGTCGACCTGAAGAACGGCGCGCAGCCGGACTGGAAGCACGGCCTCGCGGCCGTCTACATCGGCTTCTCGGCCGGGATGGGCCACCACCTGGTGACCCGCGCCGACGCCTGGGTCGCCTACCGCTTCGCGGGCGGTCCGCGGCCGTCCAGGACGCCGAGGGGCGGTGCGGCGAGGACGCTCCACGAGTGGCGGACGGCGGGGCGCTTCACCGTGTCCGCGCTGGTCGCGATCGGGCTGCTCCAGGGGGCGATCTGGTACGTCGGCGGGGACGGCGGGGTCGCGTCCCTGCGGATGTGGCAGGGGAGGATGCTGATCGTGATCGGCGTCAATGTGCTCATCGCGCTGAGCTACACGTTGTTTCCGGGCCGGGCGGGGGAGGCCGGGCCCTCGCTGCTCGACCGCCTCCTGAAGCCGCCGACGGACCGCCCCCGGGAGCACACAGCCGAGGACCGTACGCTGACCGGGCGCTAGCGGGATGACCTGATGACGTGAGGGAGCGCGGATGAGTGGGTCCGGCCGTGCCGGAGACGTCCTGGTCGTGGACGACGACGACGCGGTGCGCCGCTCGCTCGACCGGGGGCTGAGGCTCGACGGGTTCCGGGTCCGCACCGCCGACAGCGGCCGCGCCGCGCTCGCCGCCATCGAGCAGGGTCCGCCCGATGTGCTGGTCCTGGACGTGTCCATGCCCGGCATGAGCGGCATCGAGGTGTGCCGGACGCTGCGCGACGCCGGGCACGATCTGCCGGTCCTGATGCTCTCCGCGCTCGACGAGACCGCCGACCGCATCGCCGGACTCCAGGCCGGCGGCGACGACTACCTGGTCAAGCCCTTCGCCCTCCAGGAACTGGTGCTGCGCCTGCACGCCCTGCTGCGCCGCCGCCCGGCCGCCCCGCACGACGTGGTCCGCGCCTGCGGCCTGGTCATCGACCCGGCGGCCCGCACCGCCCACCGCGACGGCCGCCCCCTCGACCTCACCCGGCGCGAGTTCGCGCTCCTGGAGGTCCTCGCGCGCAACGCCGGTCTCGTCCTGAGCCGGGACCAGCTGCTCGAACGGGTCTGGGGGTACGACTTCGACGTACGCACCGACGCCGTCGACACCTTCGTCAGCTATCTGCGCCGCAAGCTGGAGGCCGACGGCGCGCCCCGGCTGGTGCACACCGTTCGTGGCGTCGGCTTCGTGCTTCGGGAGCGGCCGTGAAGCCCGCGATCCTCCTCCGTCGGGAGTGGCCGTGACGTTCTCCGTGCTCGCCCATCGGGAGTGGCCGTGAAGCTCTCCACCCGGATCGCACTCGCGGTCGGCGTCACCGTCCCGCTCCTCGTCCTGGCCTGCGGCTGGCTGCTGCTCACCCTGGTCGCGCGCGATCTGCACAGCGCGGAGGACAGCCACCTCACGAAACGGGCCACCGCGATCGCCCAGGACGCCCGCACCCTGCTGCGGGCCGCGGCCAACGGGCAGCCGACCGCCGAGGAGAACCGTCAACGCAGGCTCTTCAACGCCGCGTTGGACGTCGGCGTACGGCTCACCGGCCCCGACGGAACCTTCAGCGGCGGGCCCCAGCCCGCCCCCTCGGTGGCGCTGCCCGCGCCGGGAAAGGGCCCGGTCACCGTGCGGTCCGGCGGTCGCGGCTGGCGGGCGTACGCGCTGCCGGTCCAGGGGGCGCAGGTCTCCGGCACCCTGTGGGTCTTCGCGCCGGACACCGCGAGCCGGACCCAGGTCGCCCTGGTCCGCAGGCGGGTGGTGACCACCGCCCTGCTCGCCGCCCCGCTCTCCGCGCTGCTCGCCTGGGCGATCGCGAGCGCCGCGGCCCGGCCGCTGGGGCGGCTGCGCAAGGCGGCGGCGGGGCTCGATCCGAGGGCCACGGCGGTACGTCTGGAACACCGCCCGACCCGGATCGTCGAGGTGGACGAGCTCGCCGCCACCCTGCGGACGGTCCTGGCCCGCTACGACGAGCAGGCCGCCCGCACCGGGCAGGCACTGGACACGGCCCGCTCCTTCTCGGCGGCCGCCTCGCACGAGCTGCGCAACCCGTTGATGAGCATGGGCACCAACCTCGATGTGCTGGCCCACCCGAACCTGGCGGACGCCGAGCGGGCCGAGGTCGTCGACGATCTGAGGCGCGAGCACGGGCGGCTGCTCGCCATGCTGGTGGCGTTGCGCGAGCTGGGACGCGGCGACCTCGTCGAGGCCGAGGCGTTCCAGGTGCTCGATGTGGCGGAGGTCGCGGACGCCGCTGTCGCCGAGGCGCGCCGGCATGCCCCGGACGCCGTGCTCACGCTGAGCGCCGGGCCGGCACCGCTGCGCGGCTGGGAGCCCGGGATCCGCATCCTGTTCGACAACCTCCTCGGCAACGCGCTCGCGCACGGCCGGGATGCGCGGGGGCGGGCCGAGATCGCGGTGGCCGTGGGTCTCGCGGATGACCAGGTGCTGATCACCGTCGACGACCGCGGCCCCGGCATCGCGCCCGCCGACCGCGAGAAGGTGTTCCGCCGCTTCCACCGGGGGCCGGACAGCGCCGGCTCCGGGCTCGGCCTGACGCTGGTGGCCCAGCAGGCGGCGCTGCACGGCGGCACGGTCGAGCTGGGCGCGGGGCCCGGCGGCACGGGCACCCGGTGCGCGGTGCGGCTGCCCGCCGGTGGTCCGGTGGGCGCGGGTGAACTGCCGGGCCGGCGGGACTGGTTGACGGTCACCGCGGAGCGATCACAGAGTTCCCACAAAGAGCCCTCCTAGCCTCCTGGGCGTACCGCAGACCCGTACAGCAGGGAGGCAGCAGCCATGCGCAACGCCAACTTTCGAGGCACCGCCCGAGGCCGCCGGATCGCGGCGGCGACGCTCGTCGCGACGGCCGTACTGACCGTCGCCGCGCCCGCCGCCGTCGCGGACGCCGCACCCGCGGCGAAGCCGCCGGCGAGCGACGGCGCCAAGGGCATCTGCAAGCGCGCGCCCAAGGCCGAGAAGCACATCGAGAAGGCCCTGAACCGGCTCGGTGGGGGAGCGGACACGGTGGGGTCGGTGGCGCGGATGCAGCAGCGTGAGGACGACGCGAAGAAGGCGGGCCACACGGCGATCGCCACGTACCTGGATCACAAACTCGCTTACCGCAAGGGGTTGGTGACGACCCTTCAGCAACGCCAGAAGGACCTCAAGGACGTGGCCTCCTGGTGCTCGACGAACCAGAACGGGACCAAGTGAGGCGGAGCCGGGGCGTGTCGCTCGCGGTGGCGGCCGCGGCCCTGACGGCCGCGCTCGCCACGGGCTGCGCCCACCAGCACCCGCAGCCGGGGCCGGGGGCCTCGGCAGGCACCGAGCAGCAGATGGAGAAGAAGGTGAGCGACGCGGAGTCGGCGGCGGCCGCGGCCGACACGGACGCCCAATCCGACAAGTGAAGCGCCTCCGCCCCTGTTCGCACCCCGGTGACGAGACCGCCGCCAAGAGCCCCGGTCCACCACCACCGACGGCCCACCGAGGGCGGGTTCAGGGGCGCGAGGAACTGCGCGAGAAGCGACTACGGCCCCGCACCCGAAGGCGGCTAGGGGCGCGAGGAACTGCGCAATGGGCCCCAGGGAGCCACCCCCTGCCCAAACGCAACCCCCCGAGCCCTACCTCTCCCCACCCGGCACCCACAGCACATCCCCCACCGCCTTGTTCGCCGTGCGGGCCAGGATGAACAGGAGGTCGGAGAGGCGGTTGAGGTAGGTCGCCGTCAGGGGGTTCATCACGGCGGCGTGCGCCTCAAGGGCCGACCACGTCGAGCGTTCCGCGCGGCGCACCACCGTGCACGCCTGGTGCAGCAGGGCCGCGCCGGGGGTGCCGCCGGGCAGGATGAAGCTGCGCAGCTTCTCCAGGTCCTCCAGGAAGCGGTCGCAGTCCGCCTCCAGCTTGTCGATGTAGGACTGCTCCACCCGCAGCGGCGGGTACTCCGGGTTCTCGACGACCGGCGTGGCGAGGTCCGCGCCCACGTCGAACAGGTCGTTCTGGACCCGGACCAGCACCTTCACGACCTCCTCGGACAGCTGCCCGAGCGCGATCGCCGTGCCGATGACGGCGTTGGCCTCATTGGTGTCGGCGTACGCCGAGATCCGCAGATCGGTCTTGGCGGTCCGGCTCATGTCGCCGAGGGCGGTCGTGCCCTGGTCGCCGGTGCGGGTGTAGATGCGCGTCAGATTGACCATGCCGCCAGAGTAGTTACGCTCCGGCCGTCCGGAAGACGCGTGTGCCCACCGTCACGGCGAGCACCGCGAAACCGGCCGCCACCAGGCCCCCGTACAGCATGGTCGTGGTGGCGTACGAGCCCAGGTACGCGGAGCGCACCGCGTCCACCAGATAGCGGAACGGCATGAAGTGCGACAGCACGTTCAGCCAGCCGGGCGCGAGCGTCATCGGCAGCATCAGACCGGAGAGCAGCATCGACGGCATGGCGATGGCGTTGACCGCCGGGCCGAACCCCTGCGGGGTGGTCACCTTCATGGCGAGCGCGTACGACAGCGAGGCGAGCGACAGCGTCAGGAGCGCCACGAAGGCGAAGCCGATGAGGATGCCGGCCAGCGGGGCGCGCAGGCCCATCACCAGGGCGGCGAGCACGAGCAGCACCGCCTGGAAGACGAAGAGCGCGGAGTCGCGCAGGACCCGGCCGAGCAGCAGCGCGAGCCGGGAGACGGGGGTGACGCGCATGCGCTCCATGACGCCCCAGCTGTTCTCGATGATGACCGCGAACCCCGCGAACGAGGCGCCGAACAGGCCGAGTTGGAGCAGCAGGCCGGGGACGAGGACCTGCCAGGAGCTGCCGCGCGAGCCCAGCGGCATCCCGGTCAGGAGCGGTCCGAAGAAGAGCAGGTAGAGCAGCGGCATCAGCACGCCGAAGAGGATCTGGAACTTGGAGCGCAGTGTCTGGCGGGCGTACCTGCCGAAGATCAGCGCGGTGTCGGAGAGCAGCGGGGCGACGGTCATGGGGGAGTCCTAGACGGCTACGGGGGTGGATTCCTGCGGGGCGGCGCTGCGCCCTGTGATGGCGAGGAAGGCGTCCTGGAGCGAGGCGTCCGGGTCGCCCGCGTACCGGGACTTGAGGTCGGCGGGGGTGCCGTCGGCCACGATCACGCCCTTGTCGACGACCACCAGGCGGTCGGCGAGGGCGTCGGCCTCGTCCAGGTAGTGGGTCGTGAGGAAGACGGTGGTGTTGTGGTCGGCCCGGATCCGGCGGACCAGGTCCCACAGGTCGGCGCGGCTGCCCGGGTCGAGCCCGGTGGTCGGCTCGTCGAGGAACAGCACCTCGGGCCGGTGCATCAGGCCCATCGCGATGTCCAGACGGCGGCGCTGGCCGCCCGAGAGCGTTGACGTCCTGCGTTCCAGTAGCCCGTCGAGGCCGAGGTCGGCCGCCAACTCCCTTGCTCGCAGGGCGGCTTGGGGCTTGGTCAGGCGGTAGAGGCGGCCCTGGGTGACCAGCTCCTCGCGTACCGAGATGTTCGGGTCGACACCGCCGGACTGGGCCACGTAACCGCAGGCCCGCCGCACCGCGCCCGGGTCGCGCAGCAGGTCGTGGCCGGCCACGGTCGCGGCGCCGCCGGTCGGCGGGAGCAGGGTCGTGAGCATCCGCAGGGTGGTCGTCTTGCCCGCGCCGTTGGGGCCGAGGAAGCCGAGGATCTCGCCGGCCCGGACCGTCAGGTCGATGCCGCGGACCGCCTCGACCGGGCCCGCCTTGCTCTGGAAGGTCCGGGCGAGCCCGGCCGTGCTGATGATTGCCATGGCTCCAGAAAAACAGAGTCACTTAAATTTTGCAATGCCTCCAAAATTTAAGAGGGTGCAGAGGATCGCCTACGCTGGGGCCATGGCAGAAGGGCTCAGGGAGCGGAAGAAGCGCGAGACCAGGCAGCGGATCTCGGACCTGGCCACCGGGCTCTTCCTGGAGCGCGGCTTCGAAGCGGTCACGATCGCGGAGATCGCCGAGGTGGCCGACGTCTCGGTGAACACCGTCTACAACTACTTCCCCGCCAAGGAGGACCTGTTCCTCGACCGCAGCCGGGGGATCGTCGACCGGCTCTCGCGCTGGGTGCGCGGCCGCGACGACCGGGAGTCCGCCGCCGAGGCGGTCCTGCGCGAGCTGCGCGCCGAGGTCGAGTCGGTCTCGCCGAGGGTCGGCCTGATGGAGGGCTACAGCCGGTTCATGGCCGTCATCGACGCCTCACCCGCACTCAAGGCCCGGCTGTGGGCCGTGGGCCAGGAGGTCCTCGCGAACCTGGAGGCGACCCTGCGCGAGGAGACCGGCGCGGGTCCCGGGGAGCCGCTGCCCGCCCTGATCGCGGGTCAGATCAACTGGGTCCACCAGACGGCCATGGCCGCCATCGGGCGCGAGATGATGGCCGGCCGCGACCCCAAGGCGGTCTCCCGCGAGGTGCTCGTCCTGATCGACGAGATGGAGGGGCTCCTGGGGGACAAGGTGCTCAACTACGCCGTACGGGCCGCCCGCTGAGACCCACCTCACGCCGCCCGGTGTGATGTCCGTCATCTGAGACGTGACGCGCATCTCTAAGCGCTCCCAGAAGCCCGCCCGGCCGATAGCCTCCGCCAAGAAGGCTCAAGAAGGCTTGGTTGGAAACCTGTTGGAGGGAAGCGTCGTGGCCAGGAAGCTCGCCGTCATCGGAGCCGGACTCATGGGGTCCGGTATCGCGCAGGTCTCGGCCCAGGCGGGCTGGGACGTCGTCCTGCGCGACGTCACCGACGAGGCCCTCATCCGGGGCACCGACGGCATCAAGGCCTCGTACGACAGGTTCGTGAGCAAGGGCAGGCTGGCCGCCGAGGACGCAGAGGCGGCTCTCGCCCGCATCACCACGACCACCGACCTGGACGCGGCCGCCGACGCCGACATCGTCGTCGAGGCCGTCTTCGAGAAGCTGGAGGTCAAGCACGAGATCTTCCGCACGCTCGACAAGATCGTGCGCCCGGAGACCGTGCTCGCCTCCAACACCTCCGCCATTCCGATCACCAAGATCGCGGCGGCCACCGAGCACCCCGAGCGGGTCGTCGGCGTCCACTTCTTCTCGCCGGTCCCGATGATGCAGCTGTGCGAGCTGGTGCGCGGCTACAAGACCAGCGATGAAACCCTCGCCGCCGCACGGGAGTTCGCCGAGTCGGTCGGCAAGACCTGCATCGTGGTCAACCGCGACGTGGCCGGCTTCGTCACCACCCGCCTCATCTCGGCGCTCGTCGTCGAGGCGGCCAAGCTGTACGAGTCGGGCGTGGCCAGCGCCGAGGACATCGACCTCGCCTGCAAGCTGGGCTTCGGCCACGCGATGGGCCCGCTGGCCACCGCCGACCTCACCGGCGTGGACATCCTGCTGCACGCCACCAGCAACATCTACACGGAGTCCCAGGACGAGAAGTTCGCCCCGCCGGAGCTGATGCGCCGGATGGTGGACGCGGGTGACATCGGTCGCAAGAGCGGGCAGGGCTTCTACAAGCACTGAGCCGCCGACCGCCCGAAGCCCTCACCCCACCGGGTGAATTTGGTATCGGTTCGCTCACGGGCGGCAACTTCTGTGGCCGTGGGGCAGTCAGTTGTTGAGTCGGTTGTCGAAAAGCCAAGCACTCTCGGGAGCGCATATGCACATCAGGGGCGACCACGTCGAGCTGGTCGTCGGGGGCCGCCTCGACGTCCGCAGCGCGGCGGACGCCCGTACGGCCCTGCACTCGGCGGTCGACGACGGGGCCGGTGACCTCGTGCTCGACCTCACCGAACTGGACTCGTGGGACGCCACCGGACTCGGCGTGATCATGGGAGCCCACCGCCGGGCCGGGCGGTGCGGCCGGCGCCTCGTGCTGCGCGGCGTGCCACCCCAGATGCAGCGCCTCCTGGTCGCCACCCGGCTGCACCGCATCCTCGCGATCGAGGGCGGCATCGTCGCCGAGGCCCTGCCGCGCGTCTGAGAGGCCCGCTCCCGCGCCCCCGCTCCCGCCCCCGGCTCCCGCCCCCGGCTCCCGCGCCCGGCGGACATCCCGGGACGGGAGCTGCCGTGACCGGAGTTGTCGTGACAGGAGTGCGGGAAACGGACTCCGCGCGCAATCCTCATGAGACTGTGACGTCTTGGGCGGGGCGGCACCCCGGCTGTTCGTAGATACTGTCCGGAGTCTAGGGTTCGGCTTCCCGCCGATCGACGAACCCACACGGCGGGCACCGGACCAGAAGCGACAGCGAAGAGCGAAGTGCGTAAGGACCGGGAGGGGCATTCCTTACGCACCACGCATCTGGGGGGCTTTCACCATGGACCCGATGAACCGGGGACCGGAAGAGTTCAACCATGCCGACGACACGGTCGGCGTTGCGGGCGCACACGCGGAACCGGGCGCCGGACCGCAGCGCTCCGCACGCGACAGGGAGCCCGTCACACCCGACTTCGGGCAGCGCGCCGCCGGACTCGCCCGCACCGTCCAGCTCGTCGCGGGCGACTTCCTCCTGACGGTCAACCCGATCGACGGCAGCGAGATCGAGAACTGCCCGCCGGGCGAGATACCCGGAGCCCCCGTGCGGCGCAGCGCCGCCGAGCGGGCCGAGGGCGAACGGGCCGCCCGGCCGCCGCTGCCACCCGGTCTGATGACGCCCACCCCCGCCCTGCTCGAACGGCAGGAGGAACGCGCCAGACTCGTACGCCTCCTCGGCCGCGGCCGCTCCGTGCGGCTCACCGGGCCCGCGGGCTCCGGGCGCAGCGCCCTGCTCGACGCGGTCGCCGGTGACTGCGCCGAGCTCGCCCCCGACGGCGTCGTACGCCTCTCGGGCCACCGCCGCACCTCCACCGAGCTCCTCCACGAGCTGTACGCCACGGTGTTCCACACCCCGCTGCACCGGCCCGACCGGGCCGTGCTCCTCGACCGCGTCCACGACATCGGCGCCGTAGTGGTCCTCGACGACCTCGAATTCGGCGGGGCCACCCTCGAAGAACTGCTTCTGGCCACGCCCGAGTGCGCCTATGTGTTCGCCGCGACCCCTGAGGTTCCGGCCCCGCACCCCGACTCCCACATCGAAGAGGTCTTCCTCGGGAGCCTCGGCCGCAGCGCCTCGCTCGAACTCCTCGAGCAGGCCGTCGACCGGGCGCTCACCGACGAGGAGGCCAACTGGGCCGGCGACCTCTGGTTCGAGTCCGAGGGCCTGCCGCTGCGCTTCGTCCAGGCCGGCGCCCTGCTGCGCCAGCGCGACCGGCTGCGCGGCGAGCCCAACTCCCTTGACGCGTACGGGTTTCCGCTGGACGAGCCCGCCGAGGCGTCCGTGTTCACGGGCGAGGGCCGCGAGATCCCGCTGCCCACCCTCGGCGAGGGCGCGGCCCCCGCGGCCCTGCTCGCCTCCCGGCTGAGCGAGGCCGCCCGGGACACCCTGCGCTTCGCGGTCGCACTTGGCGGCGAGGTGCCGCACCAGGCGCACCTGCCCGCGCTCATCGGCGACACCCACGCGGACGCCGCCCTCGGCGAACTCCTCGACAGCGGACTCCTGTCCCCGGTCGGCTCCCGCTACCGCCTCGCCGCCGGCGTCCTCACCCAGCTGGAGAGCAGCGGGTACGACGCCGGCGCGGGGGAGCGCGCCCACGCCGCCGCCCAGCACTACATCTGGTGGACCGGACACCCCTCGGTCACCCCCGAGCGGGCCGCCACCGAGGCGGACGCGGTGCTCGCCGCCATGAGCGCGCTCGTGCCCGGCGACCAGGACGACCACCCCGCCACCGCCGTCAAGCTGGCCCGCACCGCCGCCCCCGCGCTCGCCGCGGGGCTGCACTGGGGCGCCTGGGAGCGCAGCCTGCGGGTCGGGTCCGAGGCGGCCCGGCTGACCGGCGAGGTGGGCGAAGAGGCGTACTTCCACCACGAGTTGGGCGTCCTCGCGCTCTGCAACGGCGGGCTCGACCGGGCCCGCGCCGAGCTGGAGGCCTCCATCGCGCTGCGCGGCGCCCTCGCCGACAAGCGCGGCACGGTCGCCGGACGGCGGGCGCTCGCCCTGGTCGAGGACCGCTCGGGCGGCCTCCCGGTGGCGCCGCGCACCCCCGTCGGGGAAGAGGTGCCCGCCGCCCGCCACGAGGAGTCCAAGGCGCCGCCCGGGGGCGTTCCCTCGGCCGTGGTGACCGCCCAACTCCCGGACCCGGGCGTCACGTTGGTCACCCGCCGGGTCACTCCGGTCGGCGGCGCGATGCCCAAGGCGCGGCGCCGGGCGCTGTTCGGGGGAGCCCGGCGCAACCTCGTCGCGGCCGGCGCCGGCGCGCTGCTCGCCGCGGTGCTCGGCACCGTCGTCACGCTGGGCGCGACCTCCAACAACAGCGGCGACGGCCGGGGCGGCGACGTGACGCAGCAGCAGTCGGCCAACGAGGACGGGTCGAGCGGCGGCCTGGACGCCGACCCCAACAACCCCGGCAGCAGCGCCAAGCCGGGCGACGGCAAGGGCAGCGGCCCGGTGAGCCCGAGCAGGCCGGGAGCCAGTGGCAAGCCCGGTGCCTCCGGTCAGCCGGTCCCCGGCACCAGCGGCAGCCCGAGCACCCCGGGCCACCCCTCCTCCGGCTCGTCGAGCCCGGGCACCACCAAGCCGTCCACCTCGGGCAAGCCCTCCCCGTCGTCGAGCAAGCCCTCGCACCCGACGCCGCCCACGCAGCCGAGCGGATCAGGCTCGCCCTCGTCCTCGGGGTCGCCCTCGCCCACGCCGTCGAACAGCGGGGGCAGCAGCCCGCCTGACTCCACCAAACCGCCGCCGCCTTCGAGCGAGGCCTCCAAGACCCCGACGTCCACCGTGCCGGCCGGCTCCACGCCGCCGAAGGCGTCGACCACCCCGTAGAACAGAACGCCGCGCGGAACGCGTGACAGCACACACGAGAAGGGGCCCGCAGCACTCTGCGGGCCCCTTCTCGTACGTACCGCTGTCGCGGGCTAGAACAGGCGCAGCTTGTCGTCCTCGATGCCGCGCAGGGCGTTGTAGTCGAGGACCACGCAGCCGATGCCGCGGTCGGTGGCGAGCACCCGGGCCTGGGGCTTGATCTCCTGGGCCGCGAAGACGCCGGTGACCGGGGCGAGGTGCGGGTCGCGGTTGAGCAGCTCCAGATAGCGGGTCAGCTGCTCGACGCCGTCGATCTCGCCGCGGCGCTTGATCTCGATCGCGATCGTCCTGCCGTCACCGTCACGACAGAGGATGTCCACCGGGCCGATGGCCGTGGGGTATTCGCGCCGGATCAGGGTGTAGCCCTCGCCGAGGGTGTCGATCCGATCGGCGAGCAGTTCCTGGAGGTGCGCTTCCACGCCGTCCTTGATCAGGCCAGGGTCTACGCCGAGTTCGTGCGAGGAGTCGTGGATGACCTCCTCCATCGTGATGATGAGCTTCTCGCCCGCCTTGTTGATGACGGTCCAGACGCCCTCGTCGTCCCCCGTCCCCTCTTTCAGGGTGCACGGCGGAGACATCCAGTTGAGGGGCTTGTAGGCCCGGTCGTCAGCGTGGATGGAGACGCTGCCGTCCGCCTTCACCAGGATGAGGCGGGGGGCGGACGGGAGATGGGCGGTGAGGCGGCCCGCGTAGTCGACGGAGCAGCGGGCGATGACGAGACGCATGGGGCGCAACGCTACTCGAATCCCCCCGCCGAACGCGATTCGCCCGGGAGTGCACTGTTCGTTATTGGCCGGTTATGTGCCAAGTACCTGCCACGGGCCGGACATCGCGCCTACCGTGGAAGCGGGAGGTTGTCGGCCGCGCACGCTGCGTTGTCGGGAGAGACGGCCGTCATGCTCCCTTTCCCTGCCCGTAAGGCCCCGCTCCCCGGGGTCGCGAGAGGAGAAACCATGTCGCTCGACGTCTCACCGGCCCTACTCGAACAGGCCGAGCGAGGCGAGGTCGACGAAGCCGCCTTCGTCGACTGCGTCCGGACCTCCCTGCCCTACGCGTGGGAGATGATCAGCTCTCTGGTGGCCCAGCTGAAGGTCGACGGCGGAACGTTCGCCGACAACCAGACGCCACCGCCGGACGAGCAGGCGCGCGGCCAGCTGCTGCGTGCCCTTGCGAGTGACGCCATACGCGGTGCGCTCCAGCGGCACTTCGGTGTCCGTCTGGCGTTCCAGAACTGCCACCGTGTCGCGGTGTTCCCTCTGGACCCCTCCTCCGATGAGCGGCTTGCCCGCTTCACCTCGATCAGGGGTCAGCTCCTCAACCAGTCGCCGGAGCTCCGGGACTGCTGACGTCTTCGCTGCCGCTCCGCGTCGCGGGAGGTGCAACTGACGCGGGGCGGCGGCCACTTGGGGCGGCCTGCCCTGCGCTCCGGGCCCGCCGCCCCGGCTACGTCAGAAGCGGGAGCACCTCCGAGCCCAGCCTGCGTACGTTCTCCTCCGTCGCCGACAGGTCGCCCGAGCCCTCGACCAGGAGGGCGAAGCGGGTGATGCCGGTGCGCTCCGAGGTGGCGGCGAGCCGGTCCGCGGCGAGCCGGGGGGTGCCCACCGGGTGCAGTCCGCAGAGCAGCTCGGTGTACGCCACCGGGTCGCGCATCGCGCGGTGGCGGCCGTCGACCGTCACATGGGCGTCGAGCCCCTGCTTTAGCCAGCCCGGCATCGACTTCACCAGCGTCTCGGCGGCCTCGACCCGCCGGTCGGCGATCTGCGCCACGCCGGCCGACACATGGCCCGCCGCCGCGACCTTCTCCGGCGCGTGCCCGGCCGCGAGCGCCTGCCTGCGCCACAGCGCGACCATCTCGGCCTTGTCCTCGTCCCCGCAGTGCATCCCGAGCAGCATCGGAAGGCCGCGCTCCGCGGCCAGCTTGACGCTCTTCGGTGAGGTGCACGCCACGATCACCTCGGGGCAGGCGTCCTCCGGCCCGCCGTCCAGGATCTCGTCGGGCCGCGGCACGACCGGGACCTCCCGGAAGCTGAATCGTTCCCCCTCGCCGGAGACGCGGGGCTCGCGCAGCCAGCGCAGGAGCAGGTCGAGCGACTCCGGGAAGCCCTGCTCGTACGCCTTGAGGCCCGCGCCGAACACCTCCAGGTCCACCCACGGCCCACCGCGACCCACGCCGAGCGAGAACCGCCCGCCGGAGGTGAGGTGCAGCAGCGCGGCCTGTTCGCCGAGTGCCACCGGGTGCGCGGTCGGCAGCACGGACACGGCCGTGCCGACCCTGATCCGCTGGGTGCGCCCGAGCAATAACGCCGCCAGCGTCACGGCGGACGGGCACACCCCGTACGGTACGAAGTGATGTTCGGCCAGCCACACCGATTCAAGCCCGGACTCCTCGGCCACCTCGGCGGACCTGACCGCTCGATGGAGCGTTTCTCCCTGCCCCTGGCCCGGAAACTGGGCCGCCAGTACAAAAGTTCCGACACGCATCGCCTTCTGCCTCCTTGCGGCCGACGCGGCTCTCCCCCTCTTACTGGCAAGAACGTCTGACAAGTGCCAAAGGCACGGGCAGTCGCCAACTTCTTGCGATTGTCCGCTAAGAGTCCCTCGAACGAGTGACACCGGCGGGCTCCGGCGGTCCCTACCCGGGCGGGTACCCCCACCTGGTGGGCCTAGGCTGGGGAGAAACGTCCGACCCGCCCCGTGAGGTGTCTACGTGTCCCCGCGCCGCAACCGCCCCAAGGGCGGCGAGAACCCGACCGAGTCCGAGAGCCGGACGGGCGGCGACCGTTTCGGCGTCCAGGGCACCGAGTCCTGGCAGGGCGAGGAGTGGTCGGTGCGGCACGTGGCGGGGGCCAGCGCGGCCGGCAAGCGCTACCGCTGCCCCGGCTGTGACCAGGAGATCCCCTCCGGCGCCCCGCACCTGGTGGCCTGGCCCGAGTACGGGGGCGTCGACGAGCGTCGGCACTGGCACAAGGCCTGCTGGAACGCGAAGGACCGCCGCACCACGAGGGTGCAGCGGTCCAGGAACGCGCCGAGGTACTGAGCGTTCGGGTCGGACTCCCTTACACGTCGCGGGAGTTGAGCGAGAAGAACGCGCCGCCGAGGGCGACCGCGGCGATGCCGGTCATGATCCACAGCGGCTCCCAGCCGCTCGGCCCGGTCTCCGAGAGCGTGGCCCCGTAGAAGCCGCCCAGCTGGCTCGGGATCGAGTAGTTCAGGAGGAAGTCCCGCACCCCGCTGAGCGAGTCGGTGAACATGAACAGGGCGAGCACCAGCGGAAGCAGCACCACGCCGATCATGATCGTGATCGAGCCTGCGGAGTGCCGGATCAGCGCGCCCACCGCGAGCGCGAGCAGTCCGGTCATCGCGACGTAGAGGCTGACGCCGACCGTCGCGCGCAGCCACTCGCCGCCGCTGGGAGCCGCCGCGTTCGGCACCATCGCGACCTGGGTGACCGCGACCAGGGTCGTCGCGATCGCCACGATGACGAACGTGAGCAGGAAGAAGACGACCGACTTGGCGGCCAGGATCCGCGCCCGGCTCGGACAGGCCGTCAGGGTCGTGCGGATCATGCCGGTGCCGTACTCGGACGAGATGGTCAGCACGCCGAGCGTGATCACGCAGATGAGGCCGAGCAGCACCCCGTAGAAGCCGAGCGCGAGGACCGGGGTGCCGCCCATGTGCGCGTCGCTGGAGCGCACGACGAAGCCGATGAGCAGGCCGAGGCCGAGCAGGAGCACGATAAGCACGCCCAGTGTCCACATGGTGGAACGCACCGACCGGATCTTGGTCCACTCGGAGGCGAGCGCGTCACCGAAGGTGGCCCGCCGCAGGGCGATCGGCGAGGTGTACGTGCCGAGCTGGGGACCCGGCGCCTGCGGGAAGTGCGGCTGCTGCTGGTAGGGGGTGGTCATCGGGTGTCCTCGGGCTTGGTCGGGGCGGCAGGCGCGGCCGGGGCCTGCGGAACCGGGGGAGCGGCGGGGGGCTGCGCCTGCGGGGCCGGGGGCTGCGGGGCCGGCGCCTGCGCGACCGGCGGCTGCGCGACCGGTGCCTGCGCGACCGGGGGCTGCTGTGCCGGGGCCTGCTGTGCCGGGGCCTGCGGGGGCGCGGCCGCGTACGGGTTCTGGCCGGGCGGCGGCGGGGCGTACCAGCCCTGCTGCGGCACGTCCGGGACGACCGGCGGCGGCAGGTACCCGGGCGGCATGGCGGGCTGCAGCCCGGCCTTCTGGTCGTCCGTCGAGCGGTAGTCGACCGCGCCCTGCGTCATCCGCATGTACGCCTCTTCGAGCGAGGCCTGGTGCGGGGAGAGCTCCCACAGGCGTACGTCCGCCTCGTGGGCCACGTCGCTGATGCGCGGCAGGGGCAGGCCCATGATGCGCAGCGCGCCGTCCGGCTCGGGCAGCACCTGGCCGCCGGCCTCGGTCAGCGCGGCCGTCAGCTTCTCGCGCTGGGCGGGCTCGGTGCCGGGCGTGCGGACGCGGGCGAAGTCGGCGGAGTTGTGCGAGATGAAGTCCGTGACGCTCATGTCCGCGAGCAGCTGCCCGCGGCCGATCACGATGAGGTGCTCCGCGGTCAGCGCCATCTCGCTCATCAGGTGCGAGGAGACGAACACCGTGCGGCCCTCGGCGGCGAGCTGCTTCATCAGGTTGCGCACCCACAGGATGCCCTCGGGGTCGAGGCCGTTGACCGGCTCGTCGAAGAGCAGCACCTGGGGGTCGCCGAGCAGCGCCGCGGCGATGCCGAGCCGCTGGCCCATGCCGAGCGAGAACCCCTTGGAGCGCTGCTTGGCGACCTGCTGGAGGCCGACCACGCCGAGCACCTCGTCCACCCGGCGGGCCGGGATGCCGGCGAGCTGGGCGAGCGAGAGCAGGTGGTTGCGGGCGCTGCGGCCGCCGTGCACCGCCTTGGCGTCGAGCAGCGCGCCGACCTGGCGCGGCGCGTTGGGCAGCTCGCGGAAGGGGTGGCCGCCGATGGTCACGTGCCCGGCGGTCGGCTGGTCGAGGCCGAGGATCATGCGCATGGTCGTGGACTTGCCGGAGCCGTTGGGCCCCAGGAATCCGGTGACCGTGCCCGGTCGTACCTGAAAGGAAAGGTTGTGCACGGCCGTCTTGGCGCCGTAGCGCTTCGTCAGGCCGACTGCCTCGATCATTCTCCAGCCCCATCGACGGTTTGGGTCGTCGGGGCGGTGTCCGGCGTGCGGCCGGCATGCCCCCGTATGAGTGAGGAGCTTATCCAGGCCTTGACGGTTCCGGCCAAGCCGTGATCTCCGTCGATCCGACGCGGTGGAGCCGTCCGGCTCGACGCACCCCGGCTCAGGCGTCCCGGTGCCTCAGGACGAGATAGCCGCCGGCCAGCGCCGCGATCACCCACAGCGCCATGATGCCCAGACCGCCCCACGGCCCGTACGGCGCCGGGTCGCTGTTCATGGCGTCCGGCACCACCTGCATGATCTGCGAGCCCGCCCGGTCGGGGAAGTAGCGGGCCACGCTCTTGGCGCCCGGCACCGCCGAGAGGATCTGCGAGATCAGGAAGAAGAACGGCATCAGGATGCCGAGCGAGAGCATCGAGCTGCGCAGCATCGCGGCGACGCCCATCGAGAACAGCGCGATCAGCGCCATGTAGAGCCCGGCCCCGATCACCGCGCGCAGCACGTTGGGGGAGCCGATGGTGGTCCTGTGCGGGCCGAGCAGCGCCTGGCCGAGGAAGAAGGACACGAAGCTGGTCACCATGCCCACGACCAGCGCGAGCACGGTGGCCACGGCGAGCTTGGAGAACAGGAACGTGCCGCGCCGGGGCACGGCGGCGAGCGAGGAGCGGATCATGCCCGAGCTGTACTCGGTGCCGACGACCAGGACGCCGAAGACGACCATCGCCAGCTGGCCCAGGATCATCCCGGAGAAGCTGATGAGCGTCGGGTCGAAGGTCAGCCGCTCGGCCGGCTTGAGGTCGTCGAACTGCGACTTCATCAGCGCGCAGAGCGCGGCGCCGATCGCGACCGTGACGATCAGGGCGCAGGCCAGCGTCCAGGTCGTCGAGGAGACCGTACGGATCTTGGTCCACTCGGACTTGAGGACCGCGGGTACCGATGCCATCGCTCAGACCCCCTTGCCCTGACCGGGGGCGCCCCACCGCGGGGCCTCCTTGGCGCCGCCCCAGTCGGGTGGGGCGGCAGGCGGCCCGCCCGGGGTGGTCGCGCCGTGCGCGTGGTACTCCACCGAGCCCGCCGTCATCTGCATGAACGCCTCTTCGAGGGAGGCCTGCTGGCCGGACAGCTCGTGCAGCACGAGCTGGTGCTGTGCGGCCAGTTCGCCGAGCGCCTCGATCCTGCCGTTGTCGACCTCGATGGCGCCGTCCCCGGTCTGGAGGAAGGGGACGCCGGCCTGGTGCAGCACGTCGAGGAGCCGTTCCCACTGCGGGGAGCGAAGCCGTACGAAACTCCGGGAGTTCTGCCGGATGAAATCGGCCATCGATGTATCGGCGAGCAGTCGGCCCTGCCCAATAACGATCAAGTGATCCGCCGTGAGCGCCATTTCGCTCATCAGGTGAGACGAAACGAAGATCGTTCGCCCTTCGCCCGCGAGCTGCTTCATCAGATTGCGGATCCAGTGAATTCCCTCGGGGTCCAGACCATTGACGGGTTCGTCGAACATCAGGATCTCGGGGTCGCCGAGCAGCGCGGAGGCGATTCCCAGGCGCTGCCCCATACCGAGCGAGAAGCCCTTCGCCTTCTTCTTCGCCACCGCCGTCAGGCCCACCGTGTCCAGGACCTCGGAGACCCGCGCGGCCGGGATGCGGTTGGACTGGGCCAGGCACAGCAGGTTGTTGTACGCGGTGCGGCCGCCGTGCATCGCCTTGGCGTCGAGCAGCGCCCCGATGTACTTCAACGGCTCGGCCAGCTCGCGATAGTGCTTGCCGTCGATGCGCACGGAACCGCTGGTCGGGTTGTCCAGATCGAGCAGCATGCGCATGGTCGTCGACTTGCCGGCCCCGTTCGGCCCCAGGAAACCGGTCACCACACCGGGTCTGACCTGGAAGGACAGGTGGTCGACGGCGACCTTGCTGCCGTAGCGCTTGGTGAGGCCCTCGAGCTCGATCATGCGGCAACGCTAAATGCGGACAAAGCCCCCCGCCACCGGAGTGGCAGGGGGCTTCGCGGCCTGCGGCCGCAGCCCACGGGGGAAGGGCTGCGGAGCTGCTAGCGGGACTGCTGGGCCGGAACGCCGCGCGAGACGGGCTCGTCGTCGACCGGGGAACCGGCGGCGGCCACGGCCGCACCGGTCAGCGTCGCCAGCATCTCGCGGACGTTGGTGAGCTGCGCGTTGATCGAGTCGCGGCGGTTGGTGAGGGCCGCGAGCTCGCGCTCGGATTCCGAACGGATGCGGTCGGCCTTGGCGTTGGCGTCGGCCACGATGTCCTCGGCCTGGCGCTGCGCCGTCTCCACCGTCTGGCGCGCCCGGCGCTCCGCGTCCGTGCGCAGCTTCTCGGCCTCCAGGCGGAGCTGCTCCGCGCGGTGCTCGATCTCCGCGAGGCGCTTCTCGGCCTTGGCCTGACGCGACGCCAGGTCGCGCTCGGACTGCTCGCGACGCTTGGCGAGGTTCGTCTCGAAGTCCGCGGCGGCCTGGGCGGCCTTGGCGCGGGTCTCCTCGAAGAGCGCGTCCGCCTCCTCGCGCTTGGACTGCGCGTCCTTCTGCGCCTCGGAGCGGAGCTGAGAGGCGTCACCCTTCGCCTTCTCGACGATCCGTACGCCCTCGTCCTCGGCCTTGGCCTTGCGCTCGGAGGCGAAGGACTCGGCGTCGTTGCGCACCTGCTGGGCGGCCGACTCGGCGAGTTCACGGTGCTGCTCGGCGGCCCGACGGGCCTCCTCGCGCAGGTCCTTCGCCTCTTCCTCGGCCAGCCGGAGGATCTTTTCGACCCGCGCACCCAGACCCGCGTACGACGGCTCCGCGTCGCTCACCTGGGCCTGGGCGTTCTGCGTTTCGAGGTGGAGCTCCTCGATGCGCTTTTCCAGAGAAGTGATCCGTGCCAGAGCACTGTCACGGTCGGCGACGAGCTTGGTAATGCGGTCATCCACCTGACCGCGGTCGTAACCACGCCGCACGAGCTCGAAGCCGAAGGGGGAGGAAGTGTCGCTCATGGGGTTCCTGTCGAATGAGACCGGTGAGGTGATAGGGGGAATCCTAGGGGCCCAAGCGGCGTGTCATCGAGCGGATGCCCGTTTGATCTGGAGAATGTCCAGCCTTTTGAGTGGCTAGCCCTCCGAAGACTTGCCACTCGAACGTGTCGCCCCGGCCGCCGCACCAGCCTTGACACCGGGGGAAGTACCGCTGCCGGACCCGGATTTGCCGCCCGAGGCCGGCGCCTCGAATGACTCCAACGCCTCAAGTACGTCCTGGACACGGGAGATCTCGGCATTGATGTCGGCCCGCCGCCGGACCAGGACGTCGAGTTCACGCTTGCCCTCCTCGACCGTGCGGCGCGCCTCGGCGGCCGCCTCGTCGCGCAGTGCGGTGGCCTCGCGGACCAGCTCGGCCTTCTTGGTCTCGGCCTCCTTGAGCAGCGCCTCCGCCTTCTTCACGGCGGCGATGCGCACCTTGCCCGCCTCGGAGTTGGCGTCCGACACCAGCTCCTTGGCCTTGGCCTCGGCCTCGGCGGACTGCTCGGTCGCGGCCTTCACCAGCTTGTCGACCCGCTCGCCCGCCGTCTTCATCTGCTCGGCGCTCTCGCGGCGGGCCCGCTCGTGCAGCTCCTCGATCTCCGCCTCCGTACGGGCGCGCACCTCCTCGGTGCGTTCCCTTATGGCGGTGGCGTCCGCACGCGCCCCGGCAAGCAGCTCGTCGGCGTCCGTACGCGCCTTCTCCACCAGGGAGTTGCCCTCGACCGTCGACTCCGCGACGATCCGCTCGGCCTCCTTGCGGGCCGCGCCGACCATCGTGTCGGCCTGCTCCTCGGCCTCGGTGGCGGCGCGCAACGCCTCCTCCTGGGCCTTGTTGATGAGCTGGTCGGCCTGCTCGGCCGCGTCGGAGCGCCGCTTGGCCGCGGCCGTACGCGCCTCGTCGAGCAGCCGGTCCGCCTCCTCGCGGGCCTCGGTGCGCGTCTTCTCGGCCGCCTCGTCCGCACGGGCCCGGTTCTTCTCGGCCTCCGCCCGGATCCGCTCGGCGGCCTGCTGCGCGGAGCCCACCGTCTCGGCCGCCTCGGCGCGCAGCCGCTCGGCCTCGCCGCTCGCCTCCGCGACCAGCTTGTCGGCCTGCTCGGCCGCGTCGCTGCGCCGCTTGTCGGCGGCCCGGCGCGCCTCGTCGAGCACCCGGTCGGCCTCGGCGCGCGCCTCGTTTATGGTCTGCTCGGCCTCGGCGTTGGCCGCGCCGAGCGTGGAACCGGCGTCCGAGCGCGCCTCGGTGGTGACCAACTCGGCATACGCGTTGGCCTCGTTGGTGGTGCGCTCCGCCTCCGCCCGCGCCTGGCCCGTGACCCGCTCGGCCTGCTCGCGGGCGGCCGTCGTGACCTGCTCGGCCTCCGCGAGCGCCGCGGTGGTGACCTGCTCCGCCTCCGCGAGCGCGGCGGAGGTGACCTGGTCGGCCTCCTCGCGCGCCTCGGCGCGCAGCGCGTCGGCCTCGGCCTGGCCCTCGACCCGTACCTGCTGGGCCTCGGTGGTGAGGCGCTCGGCCTCGGCGGTCGACTCGGCGGCAAGGCGCTCGGCCTCCGCCGTCGCCTCGGTGACCAGGCGGTCGGCCTGGCTCGCGGCGTCGGAGCGGATCCGGTTGGCGTCCTCACGTGCCTCGGCCCGGGTGCGGGCCGCGTCCTGCTCGGAGGAGGCCAGCGCGTCCGAGGCCTCGGTGCGCATGCGCTGCGCGTACTCGGAGGCGTCCGAACGGGCCTTCTCCGCTTCGGCCATGGCGTCCGCGACGGTCCGCTCGGCCAGCGCCTTGGCGGCCTCGGACTCCTCCTGGGCGCGGGTGCGGATGCGGCCCGCGTCCTCGCCGGCCCGCTCCCGCTCGGCGTGCGCGTCGGCGCGGACCCGGTCCGCCTCCGCCTGCGCCTCGCTCGTGGTGCGCTCCGCCGCGTGCTCGGCGGCACTGCGCAGACCCGCGATCTCCTGCTCGGCCTCCTCGCGGAGCCCGGACACCGAATCCCGTACGTCCTTGGCGGTCTGCTCGGCCGTCGACACCAGCTCGGTGGCGCGCCGGTCGGCCTCCTCGCCGAGCCGCTGCGCCTCGGCCTGCGCGTCCTCTACCCGCTTGCGGGCGGAGGCGAGGAGCTCCTCGCTCTGCTCGCGGGCCTGGGAACGCTCCGAATCGGCTTCCGCACGCGCCGAGTTGAGGGTCTCCTCGGCCTCGCGGCGGCGCCGGGTGGCCTCCTCCTGGGCGGCGGCGAGCGCCTCGGCGGCCTCGGCGGCGACCCGCTCGGCGGCGGCCGCGGCCTCCGCGCGCATCCGGTCGGCGGTCTCCTGCGCCTCGGACTTGAGCCGCTCGGCCTCCGCGGCCGCCTCGGCGCGCAGCCGCACGGCCGCGTTCTCGGCCTCGGAACGGGCGGTCGAGGCATCGGCGGCGGCCTCGGTGCGCAGGCGCTCGGCCTCCTGCTCGGCCTGCGCCTGGAGCGTACGGATGCGCTCGGCGGCCTCGGTGCGGATCCGCTCGGTCTCCTCGGCGGCCTCGCGCCGGATCCGCTCGCCCTCGGCGCGGGCGTCGGTGAGGGCCTGCTCGGCGGCGGCGTGGCGCTGCTCGGCCTCGGTGTGAAGGCGCGTCAGCTCCTCGGCGGCCTCGGCCTGACGGGCCGCTATCGCCCGCTCGGTCTCCTCGCGCAGGCCAACGGCCGCCCGCTCGGCGTCCGTTGTGGTCTGCTCGGCCTGCTCCTCGGCCTCCGCGCGCATCCGCTCGGCCTCGGCGCGGGTGCGGTCCAGGGTCTCCTCGGCCTGCTTGCGCAGGGTGTTGGCCCGCTCGACCGCCTCATTGCGTACGCGCTCGGACTCGTTGCCCGCGGTCGTGCGCAGCTCGTCGGCGTCCGCCTTCGCCTTGGCGAGCAGCTCCTCGGCGGTCCTGGCCGCCTCCTCGATCTGCTGGACGGCCTCGCGCCGCGCCTCGCCCCGGATCCGCTCGCCCTCGGCGACCGCCTCGGCGCGCAGCTGCTCGGCCTCGCCGCGCAGCCGGCGGGCCTCCTCCTGGAGCTCGACCGTCTTGGCCCGGTACTCCTTGGTGTCGTCCTTGGCCGCGCCCTTGAGCTCGTCGGCCTGCTCGGCCGCCTCGCCGCGCAGCCGCTCGGCCTCGGCCTCCGCCTCGTGCCGGATCCGCTCGGCCTCCTCGGACGCCTTGCGGGTGGTCTCCCGGGCGTTCTCGGACGCCTTGGTCAGGACCTCCTCGGCCGTGCGCGCGGCCTTGGCGAGCTGGGCCGCGGCATCCTCGGCGGCGCTGGTGCGGGCCTTCTCGGCGGCCTCCGTGCGCAGCCGCTCGGCCTCCGCCTTGGCGTCCTCAAGGGCCTGCTCGGCCTCCGCCTTGAGGGTCTCGGCCTCCTTGGTGGCCTCGGCGACCAGACGCGCGATCTCGGTCTTCGCCGTGCGGGTGCGCTGCTCGTTGGCGGACTCGGCGCTCGCGACCTGCTTGGCCGCGGCCTCCCTGGCCTCGGTGACGGCCCGCTCGGCCTCGGCGCGCGCCTCGCGCAGCGCGGCCTCGGCCTCCGTCATCCGCTGCTCGGCGGCGCGGCTCAACTCGGCCGCCTGCTGGCGGGCCTGGTCGGATTCGGCGGTGGTGGTCGTACGCAGCTGCTCCGCGTGGGAGGTGGCCTCCTGGGCCTGCGTGGAGGCCGCGTTCAGGAGCCGCTCGGCGTCCTTGCGGGCGCGCAGCAGCGTCGCCTCCGCCTCCGAGCGCGCCGACTCGGCCTCGGAGCCCAGGCGTTGGCGGGCCTCCTCGGCGATCCGGGTGGCCTCCGCGCGGGCCGCGGCGAGGGACTGCTCGGCCTCGGCGCGGGACTCCTCCATCAGCCGGCGGGCCTGCGCCTCGGTACGGGCGCGCAGTTGCTCGGCCCAGGCCACGTTCTCGTTCACGTGGGACTCGACCGTGGCCCGGCGCTCGGCCAGCTCCTGGTCGAGGCGCTGGCGGCGGTTGACGGCCTCGGCGTGCAGTTCGGCCTGGAGGCGCGCCTGGTGCTCGGCGTGCTCCTGGAGGATGCGCTGGGTCTGGGCGCGGGCGTCGCGCAGCTCGCGCTCGGCGTCCGTGCGCAGCTGCTCGGCCTGCATCTGGGCGTTGCGGAGCAGCTGTTCGGCCTGGTAGCCGACGTTCGCCGTGTCGTAGGCGGGACGGGTCGCGAGATTGCGGCGCGCCTCGTGGAGCTTGGCGCGCAGCACTTCGACCTGGTAGCCGAGATCCTCGGCGTGCTGAACGGCCTTCTCCCGCTCGGTCTTCAGCCGCTCCATCTCGGCCTCGAACCGCGAGAGGTGGTCGTCAGGCCGGTGGCTCTGGCTCTCCTGGCGTTCGTAGCCCCGCACTGCGCGGTCCCATCCGTCCCCTGGTCGCGAACACTGCCCGTACGAGCGCCGTCCGACCGCGAGTGACAGCGGACGGGCCCCCGGTGAATGGTGTCAGATCAAAACAGGGGCGTGGGTCCCAGGCCCCGACCCGACCCCGGCCCGGAACCGCCCACTGTACCGGGCCGAGTATCCGGAGGTCCGGCCTCCATTGTGTGGGCTCAGTGGGCGACGGTGCCCTGGGGGGCCGAAGTGACGAGTTCGGTGAGCACGCCGTGGCAGTCCTTGGGGTGCAGGAAGGTGATCTGCGAGCCCATCGAGCCGGTGCGGGGCTGGTCGTAGAGGACGCGTACGCCCTTGTCGCGGATGGCCTCGGAGTCGGCGGTGACGTCCCCGGTGCCGAAGGCGATGTGGTGGACGCCCTCGCCGTTCTTGGCCAGCCACTTGCCCACGGCGGAGTCCTCGCGGGTGGGCTCCAGGAGCTGGAGGTAGGAGGCCCCGCCGTCGGAGGTCTCGTTGATCTTGAGCATGGCCTCGCGCACGCCCTGCTCTTCGTTGATCTCGGTGTGGAACACCTCGAATCCGTACGTCGCACGGTAGAACTCGACGGTCTTGTCGAGGTCGAAACAGGCGATCCCGATGTGGTCGATTCGCGTCAGCATGCATGTAGTGCAGCGCTCACAGGGGTGGTTACGCAACGTGCGCGCCGTCACACCGGCTGGCCGGTGACGTGGGGAGGTACCGCTCAGTACGCTCCAAGTAAACCCTCGTTCACCTCACCTCCCAAGGGGCCGTGCCTCATGTCTGGAACGACCGGTACCACCTCAGTGATCGTCGCGGGCGCCCGTACGCCCATGGGCCGGCTCCTCGGCTCCCTCAAGTCCTTCTCCGGCGCCGACCTCGGCGGCTTCGCCATCAAGGCGGCCCTGGACCGGGCCGGCATCGGGGGCGACCAGGTGCAGTACGTGATCATGGGCCAGGTGCTCCAGGCCGGGGCCGGGCAGATCCCCGCGCGCCAGGCGGCCGTCAAGGCGGGCATCCCGATGAACGTCCCCGCGCTCACCATCAACAAGGTCTGCCTTTCGGGTCTGGACGCGATCGCGCTCGCCGACCAGCTGATCCGCGCCGGCGAGTTCGACATCGTGGTCGCCGGCGGCCAGGAGTCCATGACCAACGCCCCGCACCTGCTGCCCAAGTCCCGCGAGGGCTACAAGTACGGCGCGATCGAGATGCTCGACGCGATGGCGTACGACGGTCTGACCGACTCCTTCGAGAACATCCCCATGGGGGAGTCCACGGAGAAGCACAACACCCGTCTGGGCATCGCCCGCCCCGAGCAGGACGCGATCGCCGCGGCCTCGCACCAGCGCGCCGCGGCCGCCCAGAAGAACGGCGTCTTCGAGGCCGAGATCACCCCGGTCGAGATCCCGCAGCGCAAGGGCGACCCGGTCCTGTTCGCCAAGGACGAGGGCGTGCGCGCCGACACCACCGTCGAGTCCCTCGGCAAGCTGCGCCCGGCCTTCGCGAAGGACGGCACGATCACGGCCGGCACCTCCTCGCAGATCTCGGACGGCGCGGCCGCCGTCGTCGTCATGTCCAAGGCCAAGGCCGAGGAGCTCGGTCTCGAGTGGATCGCCGAGATCGGCGCCCACGGCAATGTGGCGGGCCCCGACAACTCGCTCCAGTCGCAGCCCTCGAACGCGATCCGGCACGCGGTCGGCAAGGAGGGCATCGCGGTCGAGGACCTCGATCTGATCGAGATCAACGAGGCCTTCGCGGCGGTCGCCGTCCAGTCAATGAAGGACCTCGGGGTGTCCCCGGAAAAGGTGAACGTCAACGGCGGTGCCATCGCGCTCGGCCACCCCATCGGCATGTCCGGCGCCCGCGTCGTGCTGCACCTCGCCCTCGAACTGAAGCGCCGCGGCGGCGGCGTGGGCGCGGCGGCCCTGTGCGGCGGCGGCGGCCAGGGCGACGCGCTGATCCTGCGCGTCCCGGGCAAGTAGTCCGGGCAACAACTCCCTGATCCCTGCGGTGCGTACGCGACTGAACGGAGCGGCAATGGTGGACGTCCCCGAACTGGTGGCCCAGGCCCGGGAAGGGCGGCCCAGGGCCGTCGCCCGGCTGATCTCGCTGGTCGAGGGGGCGTCCCCGCAGCTGCGGGAGGTCATGGCGGCGCTGGCCCCGCTGGCGGGCAACGCATACGTGGTGGGTCTGACGGGTTCGCCCGGTGTCGGCAAGTCGACTTCCACCTCCGCGCTCGTCACCGCCTACCGGCGGGCCGGGAAGCGGGTCGGCGTCCTCGCCGTCGACCCCTCCTCGCCGTTCTCGGGCGGGGCCCTGCTCGGCGACCGGGTCCGGATGTCGGAGCACGCCTCCGACCCCGGGGTCTACATCCGCTCGATGGCGACCCGGGGCCACCTGGGCGGCCTGGCCTGGGCCGCCCCGCAGGCGATCCGGGTGCTGGACGCGGCGGGCTGCGAGGTGATCCTGGTCGAGACAGTGGGCGTCGGACAGTCCGAGGTGGAGATCGCCTCGCAGGCCGACACCTCGGTGGTGCTGCTCGCGCCCGGCATGGGCGACGGCATCCAGGCGGCCAAGGCGGGCATCCTCGAAATCGGCGACGTGTACGTCGTCAACAAGGCGGACCGGGACGGCGCGGACGCCACGGCCCGCGAGCTCAACCACATGCTGGGCCTGGGTGAATCACGCGGCCCGGGGGACTGGCGGCCGCCCATCGTCAAGACGGTGGCGGCCCGTGGCGAGGGGATCGACGAGGTCCTGGAGGCCCTGGAGAAGCACCACGCGTGGATGGCCGAGCACGGCGTCCTCGCGGAGCGCCGCCGGGCGCGGGCGGCCCGGGAGGTCGAGACCATCGCGGTCACCGCGCTGCGCGAGCGCATCGGCTCGCTGCACGGCGACCGCCGCCTGGACACGCTCGCCCAGCGCATCGTCGACGGCGAGCTCGACCCCTACGCGGCGGCGGACGAGCTGGTGGCGGGCCTCACCGGCGCCTGAGGCCGGCCGGAGCGGCCGGGACCGGGGGTCCCGGCCGTCAGATCTTGCCGCGGTGCCCGCGCAGGTGGTCGGCCACCGGGCCGAGGGACTCGCGCAGATCGGCGAGGGCATCGCCCGACAGCAGGTCGATGAAGTGGCGGCGTACGGAGGCCACGTGGTGCGGGGCGACCTTCTCCATGGTCTCCGTGCCCTGCTCGGTCAGCACCGCGAAGAGCCCGCGCCGGTCCGACTCGCAGTTCTCGCGCCGGACCAGGCCCGCGTTCTCCATCCGGGTGATCTGGTGCGAGAGGCGGCTCTTGGACTGGAGGGTGGCGGCCGCGAGGTCGCTCATCCGCATCCGCTTGTCCGCCGATTCCGAGAGGTTCACCAGGATCTCGTAGTCGTTGTTGGTCAGGCCGAACGGCTGCAGATCCTTCTCCATCTGGTACGTCAGCATCCTGTTGACGTCCAGATAGGTGCGCCAGGCGCACTGCTCGTCGTCGCTCAGCCAGTTCGTGGCCGTCTCGGTCTCCATATGTGGATTCTACCTAAGAAGTTGAATTCTGAACCAAGTGAGGGTGTGTGACGCCTGGCACGTGAGCCGTCCCCCGGCCCCCCGTAGCGTGCCCGCGCCGGGCCCCGAGGGGCTCAGGCGTTCGACGTCACACTCCGCAGACTACCGCTCACAGGCCGAAGCGACGCTGGAGGTCCCCCAGCTGGCCGGGAAGACGCGGTGCCGCACCGGCCTGGCCGGGGCCGCCCTGGCCGCCGCCCGGCACCCCGGGCTCGTTGGCGACCTGGCCGGTAGCCTGCTCCGCCATCAGGACCTCGGTGGACTGGAGCAGGACCGTACCCGCCCCCACGAACTCGAACTGGTGCTCCTCGCCGGACGTTCCGCCGAGCCCGGTGAGTGACCGGATTCCGCCCAGGACGCCCGTCATGTAGCCGTGGTCGTAGTGGTGGCAGGGGGAGGGGCAGTCCGCCCAGCCGACGAGGGCCTGCGGGTCCACCCGGATCGGCGGCTCCATGAAGACCACCGGGCCGTTGGACGCCGCCACGAACTTGCCGGTGCCGATCAGGGTCAGGAAGCCCGGCACGATCGACTGCTTCAGGGCGAGCGAGGGCTGGTAGGCGAGCAGGTTGCCGGAGCGGATCGTCAGGTTGCCGTCGTCCAGGTCGTAGCTGTTCACGTCGAAGGCGCGGTCCGCGAGCAGCATCTTGCCGCTGCCGTCCGCCACCACCCAGTCGCTGGCGTGCAGCGGGGAGTGGAAGCTCGTGCGCAGCAGCCGGTCGAGCCGGCCGTGGCCGATGCCGTTGAACTCGATCTGCCCGTAGTAGGCGATCATCTTGCCCTTCTGCAGGAACCACTGGCTCGACTTGAGCTCCACGCAGAAGGTGTACTTGTTGACGTTGTCGTCGGTCGGCAGCGAGTAGGGATCGAAGATCACCGGGGCGGTCACAGCTTCTCCTCCGAGGCCTGCACGTACACCGCGCCCTGGCCGGACAGTTCGAGCTGGAAGGCCTCGCCGGAGCCCCGGCCCACCATGTCGCGCCAGCCGAGCGCGGTCGAGAGCTTGTTGCGAACGTCGCCGTGGTGGGCGACATAGGCCTGCGGGTCGACGTGGACCGGGCGCTGCGGGGTGATCGGCAGCTCGATCACGCCGCCGTGCGCCATGACCGCGACTGCCCCGTGGCCCTTGAGCGTTGTGGTGAACAGGCCCTGCCCGGTCACCTGGCCGCGCACCATGCCCATGACCCCGCCCTGCGAGCCCATGAACATCGTGCCCTGCTGGAGGGTGCCGTCGAAGGCGAGCAGCCGGTCGGCCTCCACGTACAGGGTGTCGCCCTGGAGGTTGATGACCTGGATGTGGTGGCCGCCGTGGCCGAACATCACCGTGCCACTGCCTTCGACCGTCATCAGCGGGGTCGCCTCGTTGGCCACCCGGCGGCCGACCATCGACATGAGGCCGCCCTGGCCGCCCTGGATGTTGGGCGTGAAGGACACCTCGCCCTTGTACGCGAGCATCGCGCCGCGCTGGCTGAACATCTTCTGGCCGGGGCCGATCGTCGCCTCGACCATCTTGGAATTGATCTCGCGGAAGGGCATCAGACGTCCCCGCCGATCGTGTTGCGCTCGCTGGGCTGCACGTACACCAGGCCCTCGCCCTCGAACCGGATCTGGAAGGCCTCGCCCGAGCCCTCGCCGAGGAAGGTCCGGAAGGTCACCCCGGACTGGAAGTGCTGCTGGAGGTTGCCCTGGTGCGCGATGTACGCCCCGGGGTCGACGGAGAGCGGGTACTGGGCGCTGACCCGCAGCACCACGGCGGGGCCGTCCGACATGATCGCGGCCTGGCCCTGGCCCTCGATGGTCGTGGTGAACAGGCCGTTGCCCTGGCTCGCGCCGCGCAGCCCGGTGAAGGTGGTGCCGGTGCGCAGCCCGGCGTCGGTGGCGAGCAGATTGCTCGCCTCGACATAGAGCTTGTCCCCGTGGAGGTTCACGAGGTTGATCTCGCTCGCGCGGTCGGCGAAGTAGCACGTGCCGTGCCCCTTCACCTCCATCACGGTCATCTGTTCGCCGGTGAGGCGGCGGGTCACCATGCCGCGCAGACCCTCACCGCCGCCGGACATCTTCTTGAACGCCATCTGGCCGTCGTAGGCGACCATCGAGCCGTTCTTCGCTTTGACGGCGTCGCCGGTCATGTCGACGGCGAGCACCTTGCTGCCCTGGAGTCGGAACATTGCCACGGCCCGACGTTAGCGGGCGGGGACCCGCCCCGACAGGGGCAAGGGTGCGATGTCAGAATGGGGAACGTTTGTGCATGCGTTCACAAAGATCGCTGCCGAACGATCGACGCCAGACGATCACTGCCGCCCGCTCCCTCTCAGCGAAGGTGCCCCCGCCCGTGGACATCAAGACAGCCTCCGCCCTGCATCGACTCCGACTGGTCTCGCTCCCCGAGGCCATCTCGTTCCCGATCCTGCTGGTCTGCTCCGTGCTCAAGCGCACCACCTCGTTCGACGGGGTCATGGTGATGGGCATGGTCCACGGCATCCTGTTCACGCTGTACGTGCTCTTCTGGCTGGACGCCTGGAACCGCACCAAGTGGTCGGCGAAGACCGGCGTGCTCTACTTCGTGCTCGCCGTGCTGCCCTTCGGCGGCTTCTTCGCCGAGCGCAAGATCCGGCGCGAGCTGGACGACGCGGTGATCGCGACCCGGGCCCGCAAGGAAGGCGTGGTCAACGCATGATCGTCGCCTTCTCGGTCAGCCCGCTCGGCGTCGGCGAGGACGTGGGGGAGTACGTGGCGGAGGCGGTCCGCGTGGTGCGCGAGTCCGGCCTGCCCAACCGCACCGACGCGATGTTCACCTCCATCGAGGGCGAGTGGGACGAGGTCATGGACGTCGTCAAGCGCGCCGTCGCCGCCGTCGAGGCCCGCTCGAACCGGGTCTCCCTCGTGCTCAAGGCCGACATCCGCCCCGGCGTCACGGACGGCCTGACGTCCAAGGTGGAGACGGTGGAGCGCCACCTGGCCGCCGAGTAGCGCCCACCCCCAGGAACACCACGCGCGAGAGCCCCCGGCCACCCCGGCCGGGGGCTCTCGCGCGTGCGCGGGGAACGGCCGGGCGGGGCGGTCCGGGCGGCCCGGCCCCGGAAAGGGCGCTCAATCCAGAACCGCTCACTCGGAGTACTCCAGTCGACACGCCGGGCTTTCTCCACTTTTGTGGGGATATCAACCCAGTTCAAACCCTGCTCGACGATCCGCTGGAGGGCACCGTGCGCCCGGAGGGCTACGACTACGACACCCACAGCCGGCTAGCCGGACCGCTCACCGATCCGGGCCCCTCGCCCTACCGGGTGCAGTACCGGAGCCTCCTCGCCCAGGAGCCGCACCGCATACGCGCCATACTCCTGATGACCCTGGCGCCGATACTCACCGGCCTGCTGCTCGTCTACCTCGTCTGGCCCACCCACTGGGTCGAGCGCGAGGGCGGCGACCGCTGGCTGGTGGACCTCGACATCGCGATGCTGGTCTCGATCGGTCTGATCGAACTCTTCATGGTCGCCAACGTCGCCTCCGTCGCCCACGCCACGCTGGTGGCCCGCGACCCGGTCCCGGTCACTCCCGAAGAGGGCACCCGGGTCGCCTTCCTCACCACGTACGTGCCGGGCAAGGAACCCATATCCATGGTGCGGAACACCCTGGAGGCGGCCGTCCGGCTCACCCACCCCGGAACCCTGGACGTCTGGCTCCTGGACGAGGGCGACGACGAGCAGGCCCGGGCGCTCTGCGCCGAACTGGGCGTGCGGCACTTCACCCGCAAGGGCGTCCCCGAGTGGAACCGCAAGAAGGGCGTCCACAAGGCCCGCACCAAGCACGGCAACTACAACGCCTGGATCGCGATGCACGGCGGCGGCTACGACTTCTTCGCCTCCGTCGACACCGACCACGCCCCGCTCCCCAACTTCCTGGAGCGGATGATGGGTTACTTCCGTGACCCCGACGTCGCCTTCGTCGTCGGACCGCAGGTGTACGGCAACTACGACTCGCCCGTCACCAAGGCCGCCGAATCCCAGCAGTTCCTCTTCCACGCGCTGATCCAGCGGGCCGGCAACCGCTACCGGGCCCCCATGTTCGTCGGCACCAACAACGTGGTGCGGATCGCGGCGCTGCGGCAGATCGGCGGCCTGTACGACTCGATCACCGAGGACATGGCCACCGGCTTCGAACTGCACCGGCACAAGAACCCGAAGACCGGCCGCCACTGGCGCTCCGTGTACACCCCGGACGTGCTGGCCGTCGGCGAGGGCCCGGCCTCCTGGACCGACTTCTTCACCCAGCAGATGCGCTGGTCGCGCGGCACCTACGAGACGCTGTTCAAGCAGTACTGGAAGGCGCCGTTCACCATGCCGCCCGGCCGGCTGCTCTCGTACACCCTGATGCTCGTCTACTACCCCATGACGGCGGTCAACTGGCTTCTGGGCATGCTCAGTTGCGTCCTGTTCCTGTGGTTCGGCGCTTCCGGCACCCAGGTCACCGCCTCGGTCTGGCTGATGCTCTACAGCGACGCGGCGGCCCTCCAGATCGGCCTGTACCTGTGGAACCGGCGGCACAACGTCTCGCCGCACGAACCCGAGGGCTCGGGCGGGCTCGCCGGGATGGGCATGTCGGCCCTCTCGGCGCCCATCTACCTCAAGTCGCTGGGCTCGGCCGTGCTGCGCACCCGTGGCCGGTTCGTCGTCACCCCCAAGGGCGGCCAGGCCAGCCCCGACCGGCTGTGGACCTTCCGGATCCATCTGTTCTGGGCGGCCGTGCTGACCAGCTCGCTCATCGCCTCCGTGCACTACCGGCACACCCACGTCGCGATGCGCACCTGGGCCGTGCTCGCGCTGTGCATCGCGCTGGCCCCGGCCGTGATCTGGGCCTGGACCACGGTGCGCGAACGCGCCGCGGCCCGCGCCGCGGCCAAGCGCACCGGCCACAAACCCACCACCACGGGCGAGGCGGAACCCGCCATCGCCACGACGACAGGAGGGAACTGAGCCATGGCCTACCGGCCCTCGAAGCGGACGAAGAAGACCCTGTTCGGCGGTGGCGCCGTCGTGGTCCTGGCGGGGCTCAACGCACCCGCCGCGCTCTCCTTCGCCACCGAGCAGTACCACGCCTACGAGATCGCGCAGCCCGAATACATGGCGAAGTTCGGCGCCTGGCAGGACGTCGACATCCCCAAGGAGTACCGCACCAACGCCATCCACACGGCCCTGCTGCACACCGGCAAGGTCCTGATCATCGCGGGCTCCGGCAACAAACAGGACCACTTCGACGCGGGCACCTTCGACACCGTCCTGTGGAACCCCAAGGACAACACCTTCAAGAAGATCCCCACCCCCGAGGACTTCTTCTGCGGCGGCCACGCCCAACTCCCGGACGGCAACCTCCTGGTGGCCGGCGGCACCGCCCGATACGAGGTCCTGGACGGCGAGGTGAAACGGGCCGGCGGCGGCATGCGGGTCAAGAACGAGGACCCGAACAAGGACGTCACCGTCAAGAAGGGCACCAAGTTCCGCTCCCCCTCGGGCGTGGAGTACGTCGCCAAGTTCGACGTCACGGTGCCGCGCGCCAAGCGCGAGTTCGAGATCTCGTACTACGCGAGCGGGCAGATGAAGCCCTGGAAGACCAAGACCACCGCCGCCGAGGCGCGCGTCTTCGTCGAGGCCGTCGTGCCGGGCGCCCAGTCGGTCGCCACCGACCAGGCCCAGTACGAGGTCGAGGGCCTGACCGGCAAGGACGCCGACAACGTGTACGGGCTGGCCGAGAAGATAACCCTGGACAAGCAGGACTACCAGGGGATCAGGGCGGCCTACGAGTTCGATCCCAAGGCCGAGAAGTACGTCCCGGTGGCCCCCATGAAGGAGGCCCGCTGGTACCCGACGCTCACCACGCTCCAGGACGGCAAGGTGCTCGCCGTCTCCGGGCTCGACGACGTGGGCGCCATCCTCCAGGGCGACAACGAGATCTACGACCCGAAGACCAAGAAGTGGTCCAAGGGCCCCACCCGCTACTTCCCGACCTACCCCTCGCTGTTCCTCACCAAGGGCGGCAAGCTCTTCTACTCCGGCGCCAACTCCGGTTACGGGCCCGCCAACAAGGGCCGCGAGCCGGGCGTGTGGGACGTCGAGAAGAACACCTTCACCAAGATCGGCGGCCTGAACGCCGCCGACCAGCTGGAGACGGCCAGTTCGCTCCTGCTGCCGCCCGCCCAGGACCAGCGCTTCATGCTGCTCGGCGGTGGCGGGGTCGGCGAGTCCGAGAAGGCCACGCCGCGCACCGCCGTGGTGGACCTGAAGCAGAACAGCCCCGTCTTCCAGAGCGGGCCCGAACTCCCGCAGGGCACGCGGTACTTGAACAGCGTGCTCATGCCGGACGACTCCGTCTTCACCAGCGGCGGCTCGTCCGACTACCGGGGCCGGGGCGGCTCCAACATCCTCAAGGCGCAGTTCTACGACCCCAAGGCGAACGTGTTCCGCGAGGCGGCGGACCCCACCATCGGCCGCAACTACCACTCCGAGGCGCTGCTGCTGCCCGACGGACGGGTCGCCACCTTCGGCTCCGACTCGCTCTTCGGGGACAAGGCCAACACCAAGCTCGGCAAGTTCGAGCAGCGCATGGAGGTCTACACCCCGCCCTACCTCTACCGCGACAAGGCCAAGCGCCCCGCGCTCGGCGACGGCCCCGAGGCCGCGGCCGCCGACGGCAGGGCGACCTTCAGGACCGACCACCCCGAGCGGGTCGTGAAGGCCCGGCTGCTGCGGCCGAGCGCGGTCACCCACACCACGGACGTGGAGCAGCGCTCGATCGAGCTGGGCCTGGCCAAGGACAAGAACTCGGTCACGGTCACCGTCCCGAAGGACCGGGCGCTCGTCCCGCCCGGCTGGTACATGCTCTTCGTGGCCGACCAGGAGGGCACCCCGTCCGAGGCGAAGTGGCTCCGGGTGGACTGACGGACGGCGTGGACGGACGCACGGAGTGGACGGACGTCAGAAACGGGCGCGCTTGGCGAGCCCGAGCGCGTACTCCGGCCACCAGGTGCCGGCGGACGGGCCCCCTCGACAGGGCCCGTCCGAGTCTCCGGGCCGCTTGATCCACAGGAACGCGTCGACGAGCCGGTCGCCCGTGCTGACCGACGGCGGCGCCCCGAGCGAGCGGCCCGGGGGGTTGCACCAGGCCTGGTCGCGGTCGTCGAGCAGGGGCCCCTCGCCGTTGCGGCTGGTGTCCATGACGAAGTGCTTGCCGTCCAGGCCCTGGGACACCTTCGCCCCGTAGGCCCGGACCGTCGCGTCCGTCTGGAAGTTGGACACGTTCAGCGCGAACCCGTCGGCCCTCTCGACCCCGGCCCGCCGCAGCGGTTCCACCAGGCTGTTGGGATCCGGGATCCAGGACGGATTCCCGGCATCCACGTACACCTTCGTGTGAGGCAGCTTCTTGAGGTGCTCGACCGCCTCGTTGAGGAGCTGATAGCGCTCGGCGTGATGGTCGGGAGTCGTGCAGCCGTCGACCATGTGGGCCACCGCGTCGGGCTCCAGGACCACGACCGCCGGGGCGTCCCCGATGGCGTCGGCGAACGTCCCGATCCAGGCACGGTAGCCGTCGACGCCGTCCGCGCCGCCCGCCGAGTACTTGCCGCAGTCGCGGTGCGGAATGTCGTAGGCCACGAACAGCGCGGTCCGCTTCTCCTTGGCCGCGCCCTCGACGGCCTTGTGGATGCGGGGCCGAGGGTTGTCCCCGGACGGCCATACGGCCACCGGCCGGTCGGCGATCCGCCGCAGCACCTGGGCGTCGGCGGTACGCCCCTGCCCCTGCCAGAGCCTGATCTGCCGGGCGGCGTCGCTCTCCGGGTCGACCCAGAAGGGGGAGCCGGGCGCGGGTGCGGCCTCGGCCGGGGTGCGGTCCCGGACCACGGAGGCGTCGCCGGGGCCGGCACCGGAGGAGCAGCCGGCGACGGCGGCGAGCAGAGCGGCGGCGATGAGGATTCGGTACCGGGACATCCAGCCCCCCTTGGGGGTCGCGAGGGCGTGCACGGGACCGGGCAATGGTGACATAACGGTCACTCTGCGTGGGGGAGCGCCATGCCGGGGGAGGGGCGCGCCCGGGCGCGGGGTGGCGCGTGCGGTACCGAACTTCGAGACGGAGCTGACCGGCATGTGACCAGTGGGTAAGGTCGACGGGTGCCCAAGCCGCTCAGCCTTCCCTTCGATCCCATCGCCCGAGCCGACGAACTCTGGCAGCAGCGCTGGGGACCCGTGCCCGCGATGGGGGCGATCACCTCTATCATGCGGGCGCACCAGATCCTGCTGGCCGAGGTCGACGCGGTGGTCAAGCCGTACGGGCTGACGTTCGCGCGGTACGAGGCGCTGGTGCTGCTCACCTTCTCCAAGGCGGGAGAGCTGCCGATGTCCAAGATCGGCGAGCGCCTGATGGTCCACCCGACCTCGGTCACCAACACGGTGGACCGCCTCGTGAAGTCGGGCCTCGTGGACAAGCGCCCCAACCCGAACGACGGCCGCGGCACGCTGGCGTCCATCACGGACAAGGGCCGCGAGGTGGTGGAGCAGGCCACGCGCGACCTGATGGCGATGGAGTTCGGCCTCGGCGCGTACGACGCCGAGGAGTGCGGAGAGATCTTCGCGATCCTGCGCCCTTTGCGGGTGGCGGCCGACGACTTCGAGGAGTGACCCCCGGCGGGGTTCCGCCCCGCACCCCGTTCGTGTGGCTTCGCCCCTCAAACCCGTTTTCGTGTGCGGACCGTGCGTGGCTGGTCGCGCGGTTCCCCGCGCCCCTGGATGCCCGCTGTGCGGGCATCTTCAGCCCGTCCGGCATTTGAGGACGAGCGCCCCCAAGGCGCGAACGGGGTCTGGGGCGGAGCCCCCGGGAGCGGGCCGCCGGGGGTACCCGGGGGAAGATCGCCCCGCATGTCCCGTTACGCTCGACCGCATGAAAAAGAGCGTACTGACCCGCTACCGGGTGATGGCGTACGTCACCGGCGTACTGCTGGTCCTGCTGACCCTCGGCGTGATCGCCAAGTACATCCTGGACATGAACGGCGCCGCGGACTTCACGAAGGTCGTCGGCATCGCCCACGGCTGGCTGTACGTGATCTACCTCGTCTTCGCCTTCGACCTCGGCTCCAAGGCGAAGTGGCCGGTCGGCAAGCAGCTGTGGGTGCTGATCGCCGGCACGATCCCCACCGCCGCCTTCTTCGTCGAGCGCAAGGTCTCCAAGGAGCTGGAGTCCAAGGTCGCCGACGGCGTCCCCGCCGCCGCCCGAGCCTGATTCGGGGGTACCGGGACGGCGTCACCACCGCCGCGCGAGCAATCCGCGGCGGTCTCCCATCGACATTTACTAGGACGTCCAAGTAAATTTGAGCCATGGACGCTGACGCCATCGAAGAAGGCCGCCGTCGCTGGCAGGCCCGTTACGACAAGGCCCGCAAGCGCGACGCGGACTTCACCACGCTCTCCGGGGACCCCGTCGACCCGGCGTACGGGCCCCGGCCCGGCGACACCTATGACGGGTTCGAGCGGATCGGCTGGCCCGGGGAGTACCCCTTCACCCGTGGTCTGTACCCGACCGGCTACCGGGGGCGTACCTGGACGATCCGGCAGTTCGCCGGGTTCGGAAACGCCGAGCAGACCAACGAGCGCTACAAGATGATCCTGGCCGCCGGCGGCGGCGGCCTGAGCGTCGCCTTCGACATGCCGACGCTCATGGGACGCGACTCCGACGACCCCCGCTCGCTCGGCGAGGTCGGCCACTGCGGCGTCGCCATCGACTCGGCGGCCGACATGGAAGTCCTGTTCCAGGGCATCCCGCTGGGTGACGTCACCACGTCCATGACCATCAGCGGGCCGGCCGTGCCCGTGTTCTGCATGTACCTCGTCGCCGCCGAGCGGCAGGGCGTCGACCCGGGCGTCCTCAACGGCACGCTCCAGACCGACATCTTCAAGGAGTACATCGCGCAGAAGGAGTGGCTCTTCCAGCCGGAGCCCCATCTGCGTCTCATCGGCGACCTCATGGAGCACTGCGCGCGGGGCATCCCCGCGTACAAGCCGCTCTCGGTCTCCGGCTACCACATCCGCGAGGCCGGGGCGACGGCCGCGCAGGAGCTGGCGTACACCCTCGCGGACGGCTTCGGGTACGTGGAACTGGGCCTCAGCCGGGGCATGGACGTGGACGTCTTCGCGCCGGGGCTCTCGTTCTTCTTCGACGCCCACGTCGACTTCTTCGAGGAGATCGCCAAGTTCCGCGCCGCGCGCCGGATCTGGGCCCGTTGGATGAAGGAGGAGTACGGCGCGCAGACGGACAAGGCGCAGTGGCTGCGCTTCCACACCCAGACCGCCGGGGTGTCGCTGACCGCGCAGCAGCCGTACAACAACGTCGTGCGCACCGCGGTCGAGGCCCTCGCCGCCGTGCTCGGCGGCACCAACTCGCTGCACACCAACGCCCTCGACGAGACCCTCGCACTGCCGAGCGAGCAGGCCGCGGAGATCGCGCTGCGCACGCAGCAGGTGCTGATGGAGGAGACCGGCGTCGCCAACGTCGCCGACCCGCTCGGCGGCTCCTGGTACATCGAGCAGCTCACCGACCGCATCGAGGCGGACGCGGAGAAGATCTTCGACCAGATCCGGGAGCGCGGCACCCGGGCACACCCCGACGGGCAGCACCCGATCGGCCCGATCACCTCGGGCATCCTGCGCGGCATCGAGGACGGCTGGTTCACCGGGGAGATCGCGGAGTCGGCCTTCCGCTACCAGCAGTCGCTGGAGAAGGGCGACAAGCGCGTGGTGGGCGTCAACTGCCACCACGGCTCGGTGACGGGAGACCTGGAGATCCTGCGGGTCAGCCACGAGGTGGAGCGGGAGCAGGTACGCGCCCTGGCCGACCGCAAGTCCCACCGCGACGACGCGGCGGTCCACGCGGCCCTGGACGCGATGCTGGCGGCGGCGCGGGACGGCTCGAACATGATCGCGCCCATGCTGGACGCGGTGCGGGCGGAGGCGACGCTGGGTGAGATCTGCGGGGTGCTCCGCGAGGAGTGGGGAACGTATACGGAGCCGCCCGGCTTCTGACCCCCTTTCCCTCAGACGCCGGGGGGCTGGGGCGCGGCGACCTTGTGCACGGCCCGCCCGCGGCCGTTCGCGCAGTTCCCCGCGCCCCTAGCGGCGCCGGGTGCGGGGGCATCCTCAGCCTGTCCGGCGTTTGAGGACGAGCGCCGTTCAGGCGCGAACGGGGGTCTGGGGGCGGAGCCCCCAGGGTGCCCGGAACCAACCAACCCCGGGCAACGGGCGGGCGGGTGGGCGACCCCCCCCGGGCTAGCGGGGCGCACCCGGCAGGCGGAGCCGGAACGCCGCCCCGCCGCCCGGGGCCTGATGGGCCGTCAGTTCTGCCCCGTGCGCACGGGCGATCTGCCGGGCCATCGCGAGGCCGAGGCCCGACCCCGGCAACGCCCGCGCCTGCTCCGCGCGGTAGAACCGGTCGAAGACATGGGGGAGGTCGGCCGGTGCGATCCCCGGACCGTGGTCCCGTACCGTCAACTCCCTCGAAGACAGGGTGACTTCGACCGGCACCCCGGGCGGGCTGAACTTCGCCGCGTTGTCCAGGAGGTTGGAGATCAGCCGGGCGAGCCGGGCCGGAACGCCCGGCAGGGTCACCGAGGCGTCGGCGAGGTCGAGCCGGAACGGCGTCGCCGGCCAGTGCGCCCGCGCCGTGTCCACGGTGTGCGCGAGCAGCGGAGCCAGCCGGACCTCCTCGAGGAGCGGCGTCGGCTCCTCGTCCCGCGCCAGGTCGATGAGGTCGTTGACCAGCACCGAGACCTCCCGGATCTGGCGCCCGAGCGCCGCCGAGGCACGATCGCGCTGAGCCACCGTCAACCGGTCGGCCCGCGCCAGCAGTTCCGCGTTCGTCCGCAGTGCCGTCAGCGGCGTACGCAGCTCGTGGGACGCGTCGGCGACCAGGCGCCGCTGGGCCGCCACCGACTGTTCCAGCTCGCCCAGCATCGTGTTGAAGGACGCCGCGAGCCGTGTCACCTCGTCCTCCTTGTCCGCCGGCCCCGGAGGCAGCTCGATGCGGTGGCTCGGATCGCGGGTGGCCGCGATGCGCTCGGCCGTCGCGGTGAGCCGGGCCACCGGGGCGAGCCCGGTGCGCGACACCCAGTACCCGAGCGCGGCGGCGAGCAGCACCCCCGCCGCCCCGACCCCGCTCAGCCACCCGGCCGCCTGCCCCACCCCCTTGCGTACGACGTCCGAACGCAGCGCCACCTGAAGGGACTTGCCCCCGCCGAAGGCCTGGGTGAGCATGCGGGCGGGCTCGCCGGAGGGCAGCGTGATGTTGGTGTAGTACGCGTTGCGGGCACCCGAGGCGACCTCGCGGACCGGCGGGCTCACCGGCAGCAGATACGGCTTCGACGGGTCCCTCGCCGGGTCGGCGGGGACCACCTGCGAACACGCCGGGGCGGACAGGAAGCGGCACTCGCCGGCCAGCACGCCGGGCGCCGCGCCCCGGTTCTGCTGGGTGGCCAGGGTCGCCGACTGCGTCAGGTTCAGGTCGAGCTGGTGGTAGAGCTCGAAGCGGATCACGAAGAACGCGGCCGTGCACACGCCGACCGCGACCAGCGCCACCGCGGCCGACGCGGCCAGCGCGAGCCGGGTCCGCAGCGGGCGGTGGCGGCGCCAGCGGGCCCCGAGGCGGCGCCGGGCGCTCACGAGGCCTCCAGCCGGTAGCCGACCCCGTGCACGGTGTGGACCAGGCGCGACTCGCCCGCCGCCTCCAGCTTGCGCCGCAGATAACCCACGTACACGGCAAGGGAGTTGGAGTCGGGCCCGAAGTCGCGGCCCCAGACCAGCTCGTGGATCAGCTCCCTCGGCAGCACCTGCCCCGGGTTGCGCATGAGCAGTTCGAGCAGCGCGAACTCGGTACGGGTGAAGTCGATCGGGCGCTCGCCCCGGCGGGCCGTGTGCGCGACCGGGTCGAGCACGAGGTCCGCGTACCGCAGCTCTTGCGGCTCGGCCGGGTCGGGGGCGGCCCGGCGCAGCAACGCCCTGACCCGGGCGATGAGTTCGTCCAGGGCGAAGGGCTTGACCAGATAGTCGTCGGCGCCCGCCTCCAGACCGTCCACGCGCTCGCTCACCGAGTCCAGGGCGGTCAGTACCAGGACCGGCGTGCGGTCGCCCATCGCCCGCAGCTGGCGGCACACCCCGAGGCCGTCGAGGACCGGCATCATCACGTCCAGGACGATCGCGTCCGGGCGCCAGGCGGCCACCTCGGAGAGCGCCGCGAGTCCGTCCGGGGCGCCGTGGACCTCGTACCCCTCCACCGCGAGGCCGTCCTCGACGGCCGCCCGTACCTCCGGCTCGTCGTCGACGACGAGAATTCTGACCGCGCGCGTGGTGCTCATGGGCAAAGCCTGCCAAACGCCGCTCTTAGAACCCTCTTAAGCCGCCCCGTGAACCTCGGTGCCATGCGCACACCATTGTCAGTAGTGATCGGGGCGGGCGGTACCGGCGGGCACATCTACCCCGGGCTCGCGCTCGCCGAGGCACTGCGGCGGGCCGTCCCCGACGCGGTGGTCTCGTTCGTCGGCACGACCCGGGGCCTGGAGGGCGAGCTGATACCCCGGGCCGGGTACCGGCTGCACACCGTCGACATGATCCCCTTCGACCCCTCGCTCGGCGCCAAGCGGTATCTGCTGCCCGCCGCGCTGCTGAAGTCGGGCGCGCAGTGCCGGGCCATCCTCAAGGCGCAGGGCGCCCAGGTCGCCGTCGGCATGGGCGGCTATCCGAGCGCGCCGGTCATCGTCGGCGCCAAGATGGCCGGGCTGCCCAGCCTCATCCACGAGTCCAACGCGGTGCCGGGGCGAGCCAACCAGTTCGCGGCCCGGCTCACCCCCCACATCGCGGTCGCCTTCGACCGCAGCCGCGCCCATCTCTCGGGCGGCCAGGACGCCCTCACCACCGGCATGCCCATCGCCGCCTCGCTGGCCTCGCTCGACCGCCCGGCGCTGCGCACCGAGGCCCGGCGGGCGCTCGGCGTGCCGCCCGGCGCGCGGCTCGTCCTCGTCAACGGCGGCAGCCTGGGCGCGGCCCGGCTCACCGCGGCGGCCGTCGGCCTGGCCCAGCGGTGGCGCGACCGGCACGACGTCCACCTCCTCATCAAGACCGGTCCGGCCCAACTGGCCGACACCGAACGGCAGTTGTCCGGCCTGCCCGGCGCGCGTGCGGTGCCCTACCTCGACCGGATGGACCTCGCGTACGCGGCCGCCGACCTCGTCGTGTGCCGGGCCGGCTCGGCGACCGTCGCCGAACTCGCCGCGACCGGCGTGCCCGCCGTGCTCGTGCCCTACCCGCACGCGCCCGGCGACCACCAGACCCACAACGCGCGGGTCCTGTCCGACGCGGGCGCAGGCCTGCTCGTGCCGGACGCCGAGACCACCGCGTTCCGCCTGGCCGAACTCGTCGAGCCGCTCCTGGCCGACCCGGCCCGGCTCGCCGCGATGAGCGGCGCCGCCGACCCCGGCAAGCACGCCCGCGCCGCCGAACTGCTGGCCGCCCGGGTCCTCGAACTCGCCTCCTACCCCACCTCGTACACCAGGGAGTACGCAGCATGAACACGGTCACCGCCTGGCACAACCGCACCGTCCTCGTCACCGGCGCCGAGGGCTTCATCGGCTCGACCCTCGTCGACCTCCTGGTCGAACTCGGCGCGAACGTAAGGGCGTTCGTCCACTACAAGCCGTACGCCGAGAAGGGCTTCCTGGCGCATCTGATGAACCACCCCTCGGTGGAGATGATCGCCGGGGACGTCCGGGACGCCGGCCGCGTCTCGGACGCGGTGGCCGGCTGCGACACCGTCTTCCACCTCGCCGCCCTCATCGGCATCCCGTACAGCTACGACTCCCCGGGCGCGTACGTGCAGACGAACGTGGTCGGCACCGAGAACATCGCCGAGGCCTGCCGCCGCCACAGCGTCCGCCGCCTCGTCCACACCTCCACCAGCGAGGTGTACGGGACCGCCCTCACCGCGCCGATCAGCGAGGAGCACCCGCTCCAGCCGCAGTCGCCGTACTCCGCGTCCAAGATCGGCGCCGACATGATGGCGCTCTCGCACTGGCACGCCTTCGAGCTCCCGGTCACCGTGGTGCGCCCCTTCAACACCTACGGTCCCCGGCAGTCGGCCCGCGCCGTGATCCCCACGATCCTGGCCCAACTCCACGCGGGCGTAAGGGAGATCAGGCTGGGCTCGCTGACCCCGACGCGTGACTTCACGTACGTCACCGACACCGCGCGGGGTTTCCTCGCGGTCGCCGAGTGCGACCGGGCGCTCGGCCAGGCGGTGAACCTCGGCACCGGCCGCGAGATCGCGATCGGTGACCTCGCCGAAGCCCTCATCGCCGCGTCGGGCCGCGAGGCCTCGGTCGTGGTCGACCCGGCCCGTCTGCGCCCCTCGGGCAGCGAGGTGGAACGCCTGCTCTCGGACAACACCCGCGCCCGCGAGTGGGCGGGCTGGCACCCGGAAGTCAGCCTGGAGGACGGCCTGAAGCTGACCTCGGAGTGGGTGGCGGAGAACCTCGCGCTGTTCGCGCCGGGGCGGTACCAGGTCTGAGCCCGCTGGGGGTGACGGGCCCGCCGCTCAGGCCGTCGCGGCGAGTCCCGTGCAGATGAGCAGGGTGAAGTCGCGGGCCCACTCCTCGTCCACCGGTTCCGCGCTGACCAGCGCCCGGTGGACGACCGCGCCGGCCACCACGTCGAAGATGAGGTCGGTGTGCCGGGCGGAGGCCGTCGGGTCCGGCTCGTAGGGGAGTTCGCCCCGGGCCTGGGCGCGCTCGCGGCCGACCAGAACCAGCCGCTTCTGGCGGTCGACGATGGCCGAGCGGATCCGCCCGCGCAGCGCGTCGTCCCGAGTGGATTCGGCCACCACCGCCATCAGCGCGGTCTTCGCCTCGGGGCGCTCCAGCAGCGCCGCGAACTGGAGGACGACGCCCTCCACATCGGCCATCAGGCTTCCCAGGTCCGGGAGTTCGAGCTCGTCGAAGAGGACCGCCACGGCGTCCACGACGAGTTCGTTCTTGCCCGCCCAGCGACGGTAGAGCGTCGTCTTGGCGACCCCGGCCCGCGTCGCCACGTCCCCCATCGTCAGCTTCGACCAGCCCAGGTCCACCAGCGCCTCCCGGGTCGCCAGCAGGATCGCGGCATCGGCCTCGGCGCTGCGGGGACGGCCCGTGCGACCCGTACAGGACGGGCTCGCGGCGTGGGATGAGGAAGGCATGACGGCGACCATACCGGCCGGTAGCAATCGCGCCAGGGGGCGTGCGGTGTGCGCGAGATCACGCTGTGCCGCCGCGCTCGCACCAGTTACGCTACGGCTCGTAGCGAAAGCCTTGAGCGGCCTTCCGCGACAACCACATGTGAGGGCGCCGGGGTGGGGACCCAGGTGCCACCAGAACAGAATTCACGGCCCGATCCGGCCCCTCGATGCCTCGCAATCCGGCGGGAGGCACCGGGCGGGCCCGGATCCTGCCACCGGATCACCACGCACCGTCGCGGAAGGGGGAGGATGTACGCATGCAGCCTAGGAACATGTCCATGAGCGGCGTCGTCGACCTCGCCGCGGTGAAGGCGGCCGGTGAGGCCAAGAGCAAGGCGGAGCAGGCGCGAGCCGAGGCCGCCCGGCAGGGCGGGGTCCCGGCGGTCGCGCCGTCCGCCCTCGTCATCGATGTCGACGAGGCCTCCTTCGAGCGCGACGTACTGACCCGCTCCGCCGAGGTGCCGGTCGTCATCGACTTCTGGGCCGAGTGGTGCGAGCCCTGCAAGCAGCTCGGCCCGCTGCTCGAACGCCTCGCCGTCGAGTACAACGGCCGTTTCCTCCTTGCCAAGATCGACGTCGACGCCAACCAGATGCTGATGCAGCAGTTCGGGATCCAGGGGATCCCGGCCGTCTTCGCGGTCGTCGCCGGCCAGGCGCTGCCCCTGTTCCAGGGCGCGGCCCCGGAGGCGCAGATCCGCGAGACCCTGGACCAGCTGGTGCAGGTCGCCGAGGAGCGCTTCGGCCTGACCGGCATCGCGGTGGACGCGGACGCGGCCGCCGCTCCCGCCGCCGAGGCGCAGGTCCCGGTCGGCCCGTACGACGCCCTGCTCGAAGCGGCCGTCGTCGCCCTCGACTCGGGCGATCTGGCCGGCGCGGTCCAGGCGTACAAGAACGTGCTGAGCGACGACCCGGGCAACCCCGAGGCCAAGCTCGGCCTCGCGCAGGCCGAGCTGCTCCAGCGCGTCCAGTCGCTCGACCCAGTCCAGGTCCGCAAGGACGCCGCCGACAAGCCGGCCGACGTGGCGGCCCAGATCGCGGCGGCCGACCTGGATCTGGTCGGCGGTCACGTCGAGGACGCCTTCGGGCGGCTCGTCGAGACCGTGCGGCGCACGTTCGGTGACGATCGCGATGCCGCGCGCGTCCGGCTCCTGGAGCTCTTCGACGTGATCGGCGGGGACGACCCGCGCGTCTCGGCGGCGCGAACGGCGCTGGCGAGGGTGCTCTTCTGACCCACCTCCGAACGTCTCCGGACGTTCATGAACCTGTCACCGAGTGAGTCCCGAAACGCGGTACGCGGCGGACGATTTGGCGACAGAGAGACAAGAGGCGGCCGCGTTTTACCAAAACTTGGTAAACGCGGCCGCTGTTACTTCCAGTAAGTTGAGCTGGATCTTACGTCCGCTTTTCTGCGGCGATTTCACCTTCTGTCCGGCCACTTGACGGCACCCTGCGTGCCCGGTCGATACCCGCCGGTCGCGCCTCGGTTATCAGGCCGTTACTGGCTAGTAACGAACCCCCTTGTGTCACGGCTCGGAATGGACCACGATCGGCCACGCTCGGTCCAATAACGCACCAGCCCGACAGCCACTCGGCGCTGCCGCCCACTTGGGTCCCCACCGGGCCGGCCGGTGGCAGTGGCACCGGCCGTGGACAGGGGGGTCTCTGCTCTCCGGCAGGGCCTGTCCAGAGGTTGCGCGAATGCGTGGCCAGTGGTTGTCGCTCGGGGGTGATCGCCGGTGTCGGACGAAGTGCGCGAGTCGTACGCGGTCGACCTCCCGTGCGCTCCCCTTCCCGAGGACGTAGCACTTCTCCCATCCCGTGACAGCCCTTGAGGGTCCGTCCCGGAGATGTACGTCCGAGAAGGAGGAAAGTCATGGAGTCCCAAGTACGTGGCGGGACCAGATGGAAGCGGTTCGCGCTGGTCATGGTGCCGAGCGTGGCCGCGACGGCCGCGATCGGCGTCGGCCTGGCACAGGGCGCGCTCGCGGCGTCGTTCAGTGTGTCGGGTGTCGACTTCAAGGTGACGGCTCAGCAGCTGGACGGTCGTAACCTCCTGCAGTACGGGAGCGTCGCGACCGGCAAGGACCTGAACGGCAAGGACGCGGTGCACCCCGTCGTCGTTTCCGGGTTCAGCGACGCCACCATCACCAAGATGTGCCAGTCGGTCGTCCAGCCGCTGCCGTTCGGCCTCGGCGACGTGACGATGACGCTGAAGGCTGGTCAGGGCGACCAGAAGATCGAGGCGACCAACATCTACCTCGATGTGTCCGAGCTCTCCACCGACGCCCAGTTCACCAACATCGACATCGGTGTGGCGGCGGGCGAAGGCAAGCGGGACGCGAACGGCAACGTCGTCACCAAGATCCAGCCCGGTGCGGACGGCAAGACGCCGGGCGGCAGCCCGTACGGCTTCGCCCAGCGTGCCGACCGTGCGGTGCTCTCCAACGTGGAGCAGCGCGCGTGGGCGACGACCGCGGGCTCGTTCAAGCTCCCGGGGCTCAGCCTGAGCCTGTCCGGTGGCAAGCACGAGTGCGAGCCGGCGCCCAAGGCCTAGGCCTCGACCGGTGACCGGCGGGTATCCCCCCAGAGCGCGTCGGTCACCGGGACCTTCTTCTACATCTCACAGCAATTGCGGTACCAGGGAGCTGTTTCCATGAGCGCCGAGACCACGGGTTCCCGCGACTTCCAGCACTGGCGGCTTCGTTTCCGGGCGTGGAGGGGCCGTCGGCCGTTCTGGGCCGGACTGCTCACCATCGCCGGCGGCGTGCCCATCATGTACTTCCCGTACGCCAACATGCACCTCGGCAACGTCACGCTGGCCATGTCGACGACGGCCGGCGCGGGCTCGCTCATCATCGGCGTCCTGCTGATCACGCTCGGTCTGACCATGTGGTTCCACAGCGTGGTGCGGACGTTCGCGGGCATCGCGGCGATCCTGCTCGCGCTCATCTCCCTGCCCATCGCCAACATCGGCGGGTTCGTCATCGGCTTCCTGCTCTCGCTGTTCGGCGGTGCGCTGGCCTGTGCCTGGGTGCCGGCCAAGCCGCGGCGGGGGGACAAGCAGACGGAGTCGACGGACGGCGTTCCCGCCTCCGAGGGCGCGCCGGAGCCGACAACCGCCGCCACCGAAACGACAGTTGACGCCAACGGCGGGAGGAACAGTGCGGGGTGACGAGACGCAGCTGGACTCGACCGGAGGCGGCGACCCGCGGGAAAGAAGAGGGCCGCGTCACGCGGCCCCGAGGAAGTCGCTGCTGACCAAGTGGCACATGCCCGCGGGCAGGGCGATGGCACTCGCCGCCATGCCCACGGCCGTGCTGGTCGGGATGAGCCTCACGCCCAAGCTCGCGATGGCCGACGAGAAGACGGACATCCCGTTCGCCCCCGGCCCCTGTGTGACCCGCTCGGACAGCCCCTCGGCCTCGCCGAGCCCGTCGAGCAGCGCTTCGGGCAAGGCCTCGCCGAGCCCGTCGGCGTCGAAGCCGGCCGACAAGCCGGCGGACGACAAGGCCACGGACTCCAAGACGCCGACGCCCACCGCTTCCGGTTCCGCCGGGGACGCCGTCGACAAGCTCCTGAAGCCCGCGACCCAGCCCTCCCAGAAACCGTCCACGGCCCAGCCGCCGGCGAGCACGGCCACGACGCCGCCGCCCGCCAAGAAGACCAACCCGCTGGACCCGCTGGGCCTGGGTGACGCGCTCAAGGGCCTGTTCGGCATCCACGACACGCCGGCTCCGACGCCCACGCCGACCACCTCGACGCCGCCCGCGCCGAAGCCCTCGGCGAGCACGGCCGCCCCCAAGCCGTCGACGAAGCCGTCGACGAAGTCGGCCGAGCCCGGCACCGCCGGGGCGAAGACGGGCGACAAGGCGAGCGGCACGCTCGACAAGGCGACGGAGGCGATCAAGAAGGCGGCCGACGAGGCGGGCCAGAAGGTCGCCGAACTCCCGGACGCGGCAAAGGGGTTGGACCCGAAGAAGGACACGGCCATCCCCGATGGCGCCAAGCCCGCCTTCCCGTGCCCGACCGCCGACCCGAAGGCGCTCGCGGAGGCCAAGCAGGACGGCGGCGTACCGACTCTGCCGACCCAGCCGTGGATCCTCAAGAGCTCGCTGCTCACCCTGGGCGGCCTGAACTACGAGGGCATCGTCGAGGTCAAGGCGGGCGACACGACGAAGAAGGTCCTCAAGTTCACGGCCTCGACCGTGGACATCAAGGACCTGGACCAGCAGGTGTACGGGCCCGACGTGAACGGGAAGCCCACCACGGCCCATGTCGTGGCGCGCTCCGGCTCGACGTCGACGATCCGCAACGGCACGGTGACGATGTACACGGAGGAGCTGAAGGGCAACCTCTTCGGCCTCATCCCGATCACCTTCAGCCCGGCGACGCCGCCCCCGCTGAACGTGCCGTTCGCGTTCTTCACCAACGCGACGGTCCGCCAGGCCGGCCAGTTCGGCGGCACCCTGACGGTCCCCGGACTGCACAACTACGTCACGGACGGCAACCCGACGACGTAACCCAACGGCCCGTCCGGGAGCCGCAGTTGAGCCGTGGCCCGCATTCCCCTCCGGGGGGTGCGGGCCACGGCCGTGCCGTGGTCCCGCCCGGCGCCGGGCCCAATTCCCCGCATCCCCGGGGCCGACGGCACCCCAAGTGGGGACCTTCGGCGGGGTGACGGCGGGACGCTCTGGCCGAGACTCGGGAGCAGAAACCTACGGTTCCGTAGGTTGTGCGGCCCGGGCGCCTTCGCGTGCCCCGACGAATGGACCACGCCGATGGCGACACTCCGCCGAGCCCAGCCCCCGATCATCCAGGGCGGCATGGGCGTCGCCGTGTCCGGATGGCGGCTCGCCCGGGCCGTGGCCGGGCGGGGGCAGCTCGGCGTGGTGTCCGGGACCGCGCTGGACGCGGTGCTGGCGAGGCGGCTCCAGCTCGGTGACCCCGGTGGCCACATGCGGCGGGCACTCGCCGCCTTCCCGGTGCCGGAGGCGGCCGAATACGTGATCGACCGGTACTTCGTCGAGGGCGGGGTCGCGCCCGGGGAGCGGATGCGGGCCATGTCCCGGCTGCGGGTCGACCGGGGCGAGAGCGCCGAACTCCTCACCGTGCTCGGCAACTTCGTCGAGGTGTGGCTCGCCAAGGAGGGCCACGACGGGCCCGTCGGGGTCAACTACCTCGCGAAGATCCAACTGGCCATCGCGCCCGCCCTGTTCGGGGCGATCCTCGCCGGGGCCGACCACGTCCTGGTCGGCGCCGGGATCCCCGGGCAGATCCCCGACCTCGCCTCCCGGCTCGCCCGCGCGGAACCCGTCACCACCCTGGTGGCCGTGGAGGGGGACGAGGAGCCGCTTCCGCATACGTTCGACCCCGGGGCGGCCCTCATGGGTCAACTGCCGGACGGATCAACTCCGTTGCGGCGCCCCGACGTGCTCGCCATCGTGTCGTTGCCCGTGCTCGCCTCGTACCTCGTACGGGATCCCGCCACCCGCCCCGACGGGTTCGTCATCGAGACGCACCGGGCCGGCGGGCACAGCGCGCCGCCGCGCGGCAAGCTCGTCCTCGACGCGACGGGGGAGCCCGTGTACGGGCCTCGGGACCATCCCGACCTCGCCAAGGTCGCGGCCCTCGGCATCCCGTTCTGGCTGGCGGGCGGCGCGGCCCACCCCGAGCGGCTCGCCGAGGCGCGGGCGCTGGGGGCCGTCGGCGTACAGCTCGGCAGCGTGTTCGCGCTGTGCGAGGAATCGGGGCTGCGGGACGATCTGCGCGAGGAGCTGCGGACGCGGGCCCGCGCCGGAACGCTGCGGGTGCGCAACGACCCCCGCGCCTCGCCGACCGCGTTCCCGTTCAAGGTCGCCGAACTCCCCGGCACCCTGTCCGACGAGGCCGTACGGGCGGCCCGGCGGCCCGTGTGCGACCTCGGTTATCTGCGCACACCCGCCCGCTCCGCGAGCGGGGCCCTCGTCTACCGCTGCGCCGCCGAGCCGGTCGCCGCCTACGTGCGCAAGGGCGGCGCGGCCGTGGACACCGCCGGGCGGGTGTGTCTGTGCAACGGGCTGCTCGCCACGGTGGGCCTCGGCCAGCGCAGGCCCGGCGGCGCCGTCGAACCGCCCGTCGTGACCATCGGCCAGGACCTCGGCTTCCTCGACGACATCAGCCCGGACGGGCGTCCCTACTCGGCCGCCGAGGTCATCGACTGGATGACCGGAACCCCGGTTCAGCCCACCGCGTCGGTCTGAGAGCCGCCCCGCTTGCGGCGGGTGAGCACCAGTACGCCCGCGCCGCCCGCCACGATCACGGCCGCGCCGATGCCCGTCCAGCCGAGCACGCCGAGGCCCGAGTCGTCCGAGCCGGCCGCGCTCCCGGCCGCCACCGTGCCGCCCTTGCCCGCCCCCGTCCCGGCCGGCGGCGGGTCGAGGGTGCCGACGGGCTTGGCCTTGCCGGCCGCCGCGAAGCCCCAGTCCAGCAGCTGGCGCATCTCGGTGTACACCTTGTCGTGCTTGTTCTCCTGCGGGTTCATCACCGTCACCACCAGGGTGTGGCCATCGCGCTGGGCCGCCTCGGCCAGGGTGTTCCCGGCGTTCGTGGTGTAGCCGTTCTTGCCGCCGATCAGGCCGGGATACCTGGCCACCCCGTCGATGCCGGACAGCATGCGGTTGGTGTTGGAGATCCCGAACGGCTTGCCCTTGGTGTTGGGGCCGCCGGGGAAGTCGGCCGACGCCGTACCGCAGTACGCCTTGAAGTCCTTGTTCTTCAGGCCGGAGCGCAGGAAGAGCGCCAGGTCGTACGCGGACGACACCTGGCCCGGGGTGTCATAGCCGTCCGGGCTCAGGACGTGGGTGTCCCTGGCGCCGAGCGCCTCGGCCTTCTTCTGCATGTCGGCGACCGTCTTGGGGACCCCGCCGTTCATCGCGGCGAGCACGTGCACCGCGTCGTTGCCCGAGCGCAGGAACACCCCGCGCCACAGGTCGGGCACCTGGTACGTCTGGCCGGGCACGATGCCCACCGCGCTGCTGCCGTCGCCCATGCCCTTGAGGTCCTCGTCGCCGACCTTGCGGCTGGCGTCGTGCGGCACCCCGGGCAGCACGGTGTCCGCGAAGAGCATCTTCAGGGTGCTGGCCGGCGGAAGCGGCCAGTGCGCGTTCCTCGCCCCGAGCACCTGCCCGGTGTCGGCGTCCGCCACCACCCAGGAGAGCGCGGACAGTTCCGGCGGCAACGCCGGTGCGCCCGGGCCGACTTGATCGCCCGCCGCGCCCAGCTGAGCGCCGCCCAGCTGGGACATGTTCGCCGGCGGCTGCTTCTTGGCCTCGCCGCCGGGCGCCCCCGGCGTCGCCGTGCCCGGCTTCGCGGGGTGACCGCTCGCCACGGCCGGACCGACGGCGGCGCCCGCGGTGACAGCGGTGGCGGTGAGCGCCACGAGTGCGCGTCGGACCTGCGGCGATATGGGAAGACGCATGCACGCGAACGTACCCCAGGAGTTGTCACGGAATTGAGCCGTCCGACCGTGGAATTTGCCACGCCCTGTTCATGGAACGGCCAGGCGCCTCAGCCCGTCCACCATCCGACGGGCCCCGGACACGGGTGTGGCCCGCACCCCCGAGGGAGTACGGGCCACACCGTACGGGCCGGTGTCCGCACCGGCCGCGCGCGCTACGCCCCCGGCTTCGGGCCCGCGTCGATGCGGTCGGCCCTCGCCTGGAGGTCCGCCGCGATGTCGTCCCAGTCGGGGCCGAAGTTGTACAGGTCGGCCGCGGCCTCCCGGAGCAGGCCGGCATCGTCGGGACGTTGCAGACAGGCGATCCGGTAGGACAGGTTGCGGGCCCACACGGGCAGCCCCGACCAGTCCTCCGCGATGACCACCCGCAGCATCTCGCGGATGGCGTCCGCGTCGGCGTAGCTCACCGCCTCGATGAACTCGTGCTCGGGCAGGGCGAATCCGGGCTCGGCGTCCGCGGGGCGGCCGCCGGCCACGACGGCACGCGCCAGGGAGATCAGGTCGGTCACGGGGTCAGCTCCTCTCAGGGGCCGGGCCAGTAGGTGCTGCTGTCGATGATGTCATCGGTGATCTGCATGATGCGGTACCCGACCTCCACCTTGCCGATCTTGAAGGTCCTGGTCAGCGCCTGGACACCGGGGCCCGCCTTCGGCAGCTTGCCGCCCTGGCCGAGGTAGGTGACGACGTCGTTGATGATCGCCTTCTCGACCTGGTCCGGCGTGAGGTCCGTGAGCCGGAAGTCCTTCAGGGTGCCGGGCCCGGGGTGGGCGCGGTAGAAGGAGTGGCCGGTCTTGAACCGCCAGGTGTAGCCGCCGGCCTGGACCGCCCGCCGCATGTTGACGAGGGCCTCGCCCGCCTTGGAGATCTCCTTGAACTCGCCGATCTCCATGTGCGCGCTGGCCACGACCTTCGCCCGCACCAGCGACCGCAGCCGCTCCACCGTCCGCTCGGCGATCCGCAGCGAGCGGAAGAAGTCGGAGAGGCCGGAGGAGATGGCGACGATCGCCTTGCTGACCGCCGGGATCTTCCCGATGACCGCCACCAGGCTGGCCACGTTCACCAGCGTCCACAGGCAGCTCTCGACATCGCCCGACGAGAAGCAGCGCTTCGCGTCGGTGACGCCGACGACGTCCAGGAGGACCTGGCCGCCGTTCTCGATCACCCAGTCGATGACGCTCTTGTTGGAGTCGGCGAGCGCCTTGCGGAACTCGTCCACACAGGCCTGCCCGCACTCCTGGCGCAGCGCCGCCTCTTCGTCGGACGTCAGATCGGGACCCGCGTTCCCACTGCCGCCGTCGCCCTTGCTCGCGGCGAGTGCCGCCGCGCGCTGCTGGGCCTGGAACTCGCGGAGCTCCTCCTCGGCGTGGTCGGCCGAGGCGTCCGCGTCCTTCGCGTAGCCGTCCGCGTTCGAGGCGGCTTCCTCGGCGGCGGTGGCGTCCGACTCGGCGGTGGTCGCCGTGGCGCGGGCGCTCGACGCGTCGCCCTCGGCGGCCGAGGCCGCCGAGCGGGCGCCGCTCGCGCTCTGCTCCGCGTCGGTCGCCGAGGCGCGCGCCGCGGTCGCGGAGGTGCCGGCGGTGGTGGCCGCCTGCTGCGCGAACATCGCGTCCTCGTTGGCCTGCCGGTCGTACTCGACCGTGTGGGCCTCGGCGGTCTTCGCCGCCTTGGCCGCGGCGGCCGCCTCGGACGCGGAGGCCCGGGCCTGCCGCACCGACACGGCTGCGGCCGCCGCCGAGTCGGCCGCCTGGGACGCGGCGGTCGCCGCGGCCTTGGCGTCGGCGTCGGCCTTGGCGGCGAGCGCCTTCGCCTCGACGGCGGCCTTCGCCGCCTGGTCGGCCTTGGCCTGGGCGACGGCCGCCTGCTGGTCGGCGGCCGACTTGGCGGCCTGCCCGGTCAGCACGGCCAGGCCCGCCGAGGAGTCGGTCTCCTTGTACGGGGAGCCGAGCTCGATGGCGTCGTTGGCCGGCTTGACGACCTGGAGCGCCGAGTCACGGGCGGCGGTGGCCGCCTGTGCGGTGGCGTAGGCGAAGCCCGCGGTCTGAACGGCCGTTGCCGCGGCGGCGGTTGCCTCGGTCCGGGCCGCCGTCGCGTTCTGCCGCGCCACGACGGCCTGCTTGGCGGACTCCGCCGCGAGCGCCTGGGCGTTCTTCACGTTCTGCGCCGCGGCCTCCGAGGCCTCGATCGCGTCGGCCGCCGCGGCATGCGCCTTGAGCACCGCGGCGTGCGTGGTCGCGGCGTCGGCCGCCGCTCCGTCCGCGGCCGCCTGCGAGCGTGCGGCCGCACCTTCGGCGCGCGTGGCGGCCGCGTCCGCGGCCTGCGACGCGGCGCCCGCGTCATTGGCCGCCGAACGGGCCGAAGTGGCCGCGCCGGTGGCCGCGTTGGCGGCGTTGCGCGCGTCCGTGGCGGCCTGCCGGGTCTCGCCCGCGGCCGCCGTCCCCTCGGCAGCGGCGGCGGCCGCCTCCAGGGCCTTGGCCCGGGCGGTGGTGGCGTCCTTGTTGCGGTCGGCGTCCGCCGCGTCGTTGCGCGCGTTGAACGCCTTCAGCTCGGCGGCCTCGGCGTCCGCCCGCTTGCTGCCTGCGGTCGCGCCCGCCGCCTCCGCGTTCTGCCGCGCGGTGCTCGCCGCGGCCTGCTGGGTCTGCGCCCGGGCCTCCGCGTCGGCGGCCTTGGCCCGCTCGCTGTCGGCGGTGGCCCGCTCGGCCGCCGCCCTGTCCCGCTCGGCCTCGGCGGTGGCCCGCTTGGCGTGGGCGTCGGCGGCCGCCGTCTTGGCGGTCGACTCGGCGGCCTCGGCCTTGACCTGGGCGGCCTTCGCCTTGGTGGCGTTGTCGGCGGCGGCCTTGGCCTGCAGGGCCGCGCCGTCGGCGGCGGCCTTGGCCTGCGCCGCGGCCTCCTCGGCGGCCTTGCGGCGGAACTCCGCCTTCGAGGCGTGCGCCTGCGTCATCGCCAGGGCGTTGAGCGTCTTGCTGTCGGCGGCCGAGGCGCGGGTCGCGTTCGACGCCGTCTCGGTGGCCTTGGCCGCGGCAAGGGCGGCCGCGGCCGACGCCTTGGTGATCTGGGCGGCCTGCTGCCCGTACAGCAGACCGCGCCCGCGCGGCACACCCGCCGCGTCCGCGATCGCGTACGCCGCCTGCTGGGCCCTGTCCACGGTGTCGGCCTGCGCCTTGGCGTCGAGGGCGGCACGCGAGGCGACGAAGAGCCGCCCGGTGGCCCGCGCCTTGGCGTTGGCGATGTCGACCTTGACCTTCGCGAAGTCGGCCTTCGACGGGTACGAGAGCCCCGCCTTCGCCGGGTCGGCCTTCAGCCAGTAGGCCTCCCAGTCGGCGAGCCGGCTCGCGATCAGGGACTGGCCGAGGGACTCGCCCATCGCCTGCGTCGCGATCTGGAGGTCCTTGTTGGCCTGCGCCTCGGCGGTCAGGACGGCGCCGCGCTGGTCCTTCTGCGCGGCGAGTTCGGCCTGCCACTCCAGGGCGGCGGTGGCCAGCTCCGGGCCGAGCACGTTGTGCGGGTCCGGCGGGTTCTTGCTGGCACACGACGCGAAGCGCGCCTTGAGGTTCTCCACGTCGATCCGGAACTCCATGGAGTCCGGGTCGGGCGCGCTGGTGGGGAAGCCGCCGTTCTGCAGGAAGATGCGCGCGTCGTCCGCGTACATCCCGTGCATGAACGTCATGTCCTCGAAGGCACGGCGGTCGTAGTAGTTGTCGCTGGTCTCCGGGTAGTACAGGGACTTGGCGAGCGCGGTGACCGCGTCCGCGGACGCCTTGTTGGCCAGCGGGGTGAGGTCGTTGTAGAAGTCGCTCTCGCCCGTCCAGAACTGGTCGGCTATCCAGCCCGAGAACCCGGTCTGCTGGAAGATCGAGGGCGTGGAGTCGCCGGGCATGCCGGGCGGGTCCTGGAAGGCGGCGACCGAGGCGTAGCCGGGCGGCGGCTCCTGGTTGAGGGACTGTGACCAGACGTCGTTGCGCCCGTACAGCTCGTCCATCTTGGCCAGGCCCGCGTCGTGGTCCTTCTTGAACGCGGCGGAGAGCGGAGTGCCGTCCCAGTACTGCGGGTTGGCGGCGGTGGCCAGTTCGGCGTCGGTGCCGCTCAGGCCCGTGCGGGCGACCGACTTCATCTCGGCCCCGCCCTTGCGCAGGACGAAGTCGAGCCGGCACTGGTCCTGGCGGACCTTGGCGGCGGCGTCGAGGTCGAAGCCGGCCGGCGGGTCGGTGACCGCGGCGGCGTTCTGGGCGGCGAGCGGCGGCTGCAGACCGCTGCCGGAGACGGTGGTGGCCAGCGCGGTGGCGAGGGCCGTGGAGGCCAGGAGCTTCGACCAGTTGCCGAGATATCGGCGGCGTCTGGCCCCGGGCGCGTGCGTACGCATCACGAAGTAGCCGTTCTGAGAAGGCAGTTGGGGGAGTGGAAGGCCGGGCGCGGAACGGCGGAGGTCCGCCGTGCGGGGCTCAGCGGGAGGTTCAGAAGAGGGTGTCGAAGCCGGCCCAGCCGCTGGTGCCGATCTGCACCCGGGCCGCGAACGGCGCCTTGGGGTCGCCGGTGCCCTTGAACAGCCAGAGCGCCCCGGCCGCGTCGCTGCCGATCAGATCGGCCTTGCCGTCGCCGTTGTTGTCGCCGGTCGACACCAGCTGCTTGTACGCCTCCCAGCCCTTGCCCACCGTGATCCGGGAGCCGAGCGCGGCGTCCGCCGTCGCGGTTCCGGTGCCGGGGTAGACGTAGAGCGTTCCGTCGGTGCCCCGGGCGATCAGGTCGCTCTTGCCGTCACCGGTGAAGTCCCCGCGCCCGACGATCTGGTTCATGCCGTTCCAGCCGCCGCTGCCGATCCGGATCTTCGTCTGGAAGCTGCCGTCCGGCTTGCCCTGGTAGAGCCACAGGGCGCCGGCCGCGTCCCGCGCGACGAGGTCGGGGTCGGCGCTGCCGCCCATGTTCCCGGCCGACACGAGCAGGTTGTACGTGTCCCAGCCGCCGCCGATGACCTTGGTGTCGGCGCCTTCCTCGGCGGTGTAGTAGAGCGTGCCGCCCATGCGGTAGTACAGGTCGTTGCCGGTGCCGCCGGCCGAGACGTTCGCCTGGACCAGGGCGCTCGCGTCGCCGAACCCGCCGCCCAGGTCCACCTGGGCCTGGAAGCCGCCGGTGCCCTTGGCCTCGTAGTCGTAGAGGTGCCCGGTGCTCTTGCGCGCGAGCAGCGGGAACGTCTTGGCGGCGCCGGGCGCGGCCAGTGCCGTCTGCTGACCGGCGGCCGCGTTCCGCGCCGGTGCCTGCCCGTTCTGGGTGGCGGCGGCCGCGCCCACCGCGCCGACGGCGGCCAGCGCCACGGCCGCGACCAGCGCCCTGCGCAAGGGCCGCCGGACGGATCCGGCCGCGGAAAGGAATCCTCTTCGCACGTGTCTTCCTGCCTCTGGGTGATGGTTCGGCCCAGGAGGAAGCGGATGGTGCGGTGCCGGCTGACGGGCCGTTCCGTAGAAGACCGCGGAAAGTGCCGTCGGGCGCGTGCGCCCGGACGCGATGTCTGAAAACCCTGTCGCCCCCCCAGGGCTGACATGATCCTTACACCTCACCCCCACAACTGGAAGTAACGGTTTGGGAGTTGACAGGGAAAATGGCGGGCAAAGTTCCGCTTTTCGCCCGGAAAAATCTTGGCCGGGCGCGGGTAAGCCCGGACACACCAAAGGGCGGCACCCGTCCAGGACGTGGTGCCGCCCTCCTGCGCGGTGGGGCCGGGGCTACTCCTGCCCGGAGCCGCCGAGCTGGTGCACCCGGACCATGTTGGTGGTGCCGGGGATGCCGGGGGGCGAACCGGCCGTGATGACCATGGTGTCGCCCGCGCTGTAGCGGTTGAGCTTGAGCAGCTCGGCGTCGACCAGGTCGACCATCGCGTCCGTGGAGTCCACGTGCGGGACGACGTACGTCTCGACGCCCCAGCTCAGCGCGAGCTGGTTGCGGGTGCTCGGGTCCGTGGTGAACGCGAGGATCGGCTGGCACGTGCGGTAGCGCGAGAGCCGCCGGGCCGTGTCGCCGGACTGGGTGAAGGCGACGAGCGCCTTGCCGTCCAGGAAGTCCGCGATCTCGCAGGCGGCCCGGGCCACCGAACCGCCCTGGGTACGCGGCTTCTTGCCCGGCACCAGCGGCTGGAGGCCCTTGGAGAGGAGCTCCTCCTCGGCCGCCTCGACGATCTTCGACATCGTCTTGACCGTCTCGATCGGGTACGCGCCCACCGAGGACTCGGCGGAGAGCATGACCGCGTCCGCGCCGTCCAGGATCGCGTTGGCGACGTCGGACGCCTCGGCGCGCGTCGGCCGCGAGTTGGTGATCATCGACTCCATCATCTGGGTCGCGACGATCACGGGCTTGGCGTTGCGGCGGCACAGCTCCACGAGGCGCTTCTGCACCATCGGGACCTTCTCGAGCGGGTACTCCACGGCGAGGTCGCCACGGGCCACCATCACACCGTCGAAGGCGGCGACGACGCCCTCCATGTTGGCGACCGCCTGCGGCTTCTCGACCTTGGCGATGACCGGCACGCGGCGGCCGACCTCGTCCATGACCTTGTGGACGTCCTTGACGTCGTCGGCGTCCCGGACGAAGGACAGCGCGACCAGGTCGCAGCCCATGTTCAGGGCGAACCGCAGGTCCTCGATGTCCTTCTCGGACAGGGCCGGGACGTTCACGGCCGCGCCGGGCAGGTTGATGCCCTTGTGGTCGGAGATGACACCGCCCTCGATGACGATGGTCTTCACCCGGGGGCCTTCGACCGACACGACCTTGAGCTCGACGTTGCCGTCGTTGATCAGGATCGGGTCGCCCTTGGCGACGTCGCCCGGCAGGCCCTTGTAGGTGGTGCCGCAGATCGACTTGTCGCCGGGGACGTCCTCGGCGGTGATCGTGAACTCGTCACCCCGGACCAGCTCGACCGGGCCCTCGGCGAACTTCGCGAGGCGGATCTTGGGGCCCTGGAGGTCGGCGAGCACGCCCACCGCGCGGCCCGTCTCCTCGGCGGCCTTGCGGACCCGGTCGTACCGGGCCTGGTGCTCGGCCTGGGAGCCGTGGCTGAAGTTGAAGCGGGCCACGCTCATGCCGGCCTCGATCAGAGCGACGAGCTGCTCATGAGAGTCGACGGCGGGGCCCAGGGTGCAAACGATTTTGGAACGGCGCATAAGGCGGATCCTATCGGTTTGTTTCGCTACGGAATATTCCGTCTGGTGGAATGTACAAATGGGCGGGATGACGCTCAGGTGTCGCTGCGGCAAACCGGAAATTCGGTCAGCTATTCACCAGCGCATACGTCTGCTGAGCGATTTCCAGCTCCTCGTCCGTCGGTACCACGGCGACCGCGACCCTGGCGTACTCCGGCGAGATCAGCCGCGCCGTGTCGGACCGCACGGCGTTGAGCTCGCCGTCCACCGCGAGCCCCAGCTCTTCCAGGCCGGCGATCGCGGCCTCGCGGACCGGGGCGGCGTTCTCGCCGACGCCGGCCGTGAACGCGATCGCGTCGACCTTGCCGAGCACGGCGTAATAGGCGCCTATGTACTTCTTCAGACGGTGAATGTAGACGTCGAAGGCGAGTTGTGCCTTCTCGTCGCCCTCGTCACAGCGGCGGCGGATCTCCCGCATGTCATTGTCGCCGCACAGACCCACCAGGCCGCTCTTCTTGTTGAGCAGCACGTCGATGTCGTCCGCCGACATTCCGGCGACCCGCTTGAGGTGGAAGGTGACCGCCGGGTCGATGTCGCCGGACCGGGTGCCCATGACCAGGCCCTCCAGAGGCGTGAGCCCCATCGAGGTGTCGACGCACCGGCCGCCTCGGACCGCGGAGGCCGAGGCGCCGTTGCCCAGGTGCAGCACGATCACGTTCACGTCCTCGGGCGCCCTGCCGAGGAGCCGCGCCGTCTCGCGCGACACGTAGGCGTGCGAGGTGCCGTGGAAGCCGTAGCGGCGGATGCGGTGCTCGTCGGCGGTCGCCACGTCGATCGCGTACCGGGCCGCGGACTCCGGCATCGTCGTGTGGAACGCGGTGTCGAACACCGCGACCTGCGGCAGATCGGGGCGCAGCGCGCGGGCGGTGAGGATGCCGGTGATGTTCGCCGGGTTGTGCAGCGGCGCGACCGGCACCAGGCGCTCGATCTCCGCGAGCACCTCATCGGTGATGACGGTCGGCGCGCTGAACTTGAGCCCGCCGTGCACCACCCGGTGCCCGATGGCCGCCAACTCCGGTGAATCCAGGCCGAGTCCGTCCGTCGCCAGCTCCGCGGCGACGGCCTTGAGCGCGGCCGCGTGGTCGGCGATCGGGCCGTTCTGCTCGCGGGCCCCACCACCGGTGACCAGCGGCGTGTGCTTGAGCCGGGACGTCTCCTCGCCGATCCGCTCGACGAGCCCCACGGCCAGGCGTGAGGCGTCGCGCATGTCGAGAAGCTGGTACTTCACCGACGAGGAACCGGAGTTGAGCACGAGGACGCGGGTGCCCTGGTTGGCGGTGGTCATGCGGAGGCCTCCTGCTCCCGCGCCTGGGCCTGGATGGCCGTGATGGCGACGGTGTTGACGATGTCCTGGACGAGGGCGCCGCGCGACAGGTCGTTGACCGGCTTGCGCAGACCCTGGAGCACCGGGCCCACGGCCACGGCGCCGGCCGAGCGCTGCACGGCCTTGTAGGTGTTGTTGCCGGTGTTGAGGTCCGGGAAGATCAGCACGGTCGCCTGCCCGGCCACCTCCGACTCCGGCAGTTTGGTCGCCGCCACCGAGGGCTCCACGGCCGCGTCGTACTGGATCGGGCCCTCGATCTTCAGGTCGGGCCGCGTCTCGCGCACCAGCTTGGTGGCCTCGCGCACCTTGTCGACGTCCGCGCCCGAACCGGAGGTGCCCGTCGAGTACGACAGCATCGCGATCCGCGGGTCCACGCCGAACTGCTGGGCGGTGGCGGCCGCCTGCACCGCGATGTCCGCGAGCTGCTCGGCATTCGGGTCCGGGTTGACCGCGCAGTCGCCGTACACGAGCACCTTGTCGGCGAGGCACATGAAGAAGACCGAGGAGACGATCGAGGCCTCGGGCTTCGTCTTGATGATCTCGAAGGCGGGGCGGATGGTGGCGGCGGTGGAGTGCACCGAACCCGACACCATGCCGTCGGCAAGTCCCTCCTGGACCATCAGCGTGCCGAAGTAGTTCACGTCCGCGACCACGTCGTACGCCAGCTCCACGGTGACGCCCTTGTGGGCGCGCAGCTGCGCGTAGCGCTCGGCGAACTCCTGGCGCAGCTCGGAGGTCCCCGGGTCGATGATCTGGCACTTGGTGACGTCGATGCCGAGGTCGGCGGCCTTCTTGCGGATCGCCTCCACGTCACCGAGCAGCGTCAGCTCGCACACGTCCCGGCGCAGCAGCACATCGGCCGCGCGCAGCACCCGGTCCTCGGTGCCCTCGGGCAGCACGACCCGGCGCCGGTGGGCGCGGGCCTGCTCCAGGAGGACGTGCTCGAACATCATCGGGGTGACCCGGCCGCTGCGGGCCACCGAGACGCGGCGCAGCAGGTCGGCGGTGTCCACGTGCCGCTCGAAGAGGCCGAGCGCGGTCTCCGCCTTGCGCGGGGTCGCCGCGTTCAACTTGCCTTCCAGGGCGAAGAGTTCCTGCGCGGTGGGGAAGGAGCCGTGGCTGACCGCGACCACCGGGGTGCCGGGTGCGAGCCGGTCGGCCAGGGTCAGGATCGCCTCGCCGGGACGCTCGTCGAGCGTGAGCAGCACGCCCGCGATCGGCGGGGTGCCGGCGCTGTGCGCGGCGAGCGAGCCGACCACCAGGTCCGAGCGGTCGCCGGGGGTCACGACCAGACAGCCCGGGGTCAGGGCGTTCAAGAAGTTGGGCAGCATCGCGCCGCCGAAGACGAAGTCGAGGGCGTCGCGCGCGAGCCCCGCGTCGTCGCCGAGCAGCACCGTGCCGTCCAGGGCGGCGGTGATCTGCGCGACCGTGGGCGCCGAGAGGGCGGGCTCGTCCGGCAGGACGTAGCAGGGCACGGGCAGGCGCGCCTTCAGGCGCTCCTCGATCTCGTGCCGGTCGGCCGGGGCGACCCGGTTGACCACCATGGCCAGCACATCGCAGCCGAGCCCGTCGTAGGCCCGGTAGGCGTTGCGCGCCTCGGCCCGTACGGACTCGGCGGTCTGGCCCTTGCCGCCGACCACGGGTATCACCGAGGCGCCGAACTCGTTGGCGAGCCGGGCGTTGAGCGCCAGTTCGTCGGGGAGCTGGGTGTCGGCGAAGTCGGTGCCGAGGACCAGGACGACCTCGTAGTCGCGGGCCACCCGGTGGAAGCGGTCGACGAGCCGGGAGACGAGTTCGTCGGTACCCTGCTCCGCCTGGAGCGCGGACGCCTCGTGGTAGTCCATCCCGTACACCGTGGCGGCGTCCTGTGCCAGCCGGTAGCGGGCGCGGAGCAGATCGAACAGGCGGTCAGGGCCGTCGTGCACCAGGGGGCGGAAGACACCCACCCGGTCCACCTGGCGGGTCAGGAGCTCCATGACTCCCAGCTCGATGACCTGGCGGCCGTCTCCCCGGTCGATCCCGGTCACGTACACGCTGCGCGTCACGCGTGCTCTCCTGTTCTGCATCGCAGGAAATTGTCCATATAGGGCGGTCTTGCCCCCTTGACAATACCTCTGCGGATGGATAGGGCGCCCGCCGGACGAAAGGCCCGGCGGAAGGGTCGGAAGACCCGCCCCCCATGATGGTCGGAGTAGCAGGATGGGCGGGTGGCCCAGGGTGCGTGGGACAATCTGAATTGCTCACGTTACGGGGGATTCGGGCGTGACCTCCCAGGACCAGCGAAGCAGGAGATTGACCACGATGCGCATCGGAGTTCTCACCGCAGGCGGCGACTGCCCCGGCCTGAACGCAGTCATCCGGTCGGTCGTGCACCGGGCCGTGGTCGGGCACGGTGACGAAGTCATCGGATTCGAGGACGGGTTCAAGGGCCTGCTCGACGGTCACTACCGCCCGCTCGACCTCAACGCGGTGAGCGGCATCCTGGCCCGTGGCGGCACCATCCTCGGCTCGGCCCGCCTGGAGCGCGACCGGCTGCGCGAAGCGTCCGAGAACTGCGCCGAGTTGACCAGGCGCTACGGCATCGACGCGCTCATCCCGATCGGCGGCGAGGGCACGCTCACCGCCGCCCGCATGCTGTCCGAGGCGGGCATGCCCGTGGTCGGCGTGCCCAAGACCATCGACAACGACATCTCCGCCACCGACCGCACCTTCGGCTTCGACACCGCCGTCGGCGTGGCCACCGAGGCCATCGACCGCCTCAAGACCACCGCCGAGTCGCACCAGCGCGTGATGGTCGTCGAGGTCATGGGCCGGCACGCGGGCTGGATCGCGCTGGAGTCCGGCATGGCCGGCGGCGCCCACGGCATCTGCCTGCCCGAGCGGCCCTTCCAGGTCGACGACCTGGTCAAGATGGTCGAGGAGCGCTTCGCGCGCGGCAAGAAGTTCGCGGTCGTCTGCGTCGCCGAGGGCGCGCACCCCGCCGACGGCTCGATGCCGTACGAGAAGGGTGCGATCGACCAGTACGGCCACGAGCGCTTCGCCGGCATCGGCAACCGGCTCGCCGTCGAACTGGAGCGGCGCCTGGGCAAGGAGGCCCGCCCCGTCATCCTCGGCCACGTCCAGCGCGGCGGCGTTCCGACCGCCTACGACCGCGTCCTCGCGACCCGCTTCGGCTGGCACGCGGTGGAGGCCGTGCACCGCGGCGAGTTCGGCAACATGACGGCGCTGCGCGGCACGGACATCGTGATGGCCCCGCTGGCCCACGCGGTGACGACCCTGAAGACGGTCCCGGACAACCGGATGTACGAGGCCGAGTCGGTGTTCTAGCCCGACCACACGGGACCTGGGCCCCTGTTCGCGGGGGCCGAAGGTCACGTGTTGGGGCGCGTTCAGCCGTGGGCCAGCTCCCAGAACCGGTCGACGATGCGGTCGAGGAAGTCCCGCCCCGCGTCCCCGGTGTCGTTGTCCGAGCCCCAGTTGAGCGTGGCGACCATGTGCGACTGGTACTCGGTGTGGAGCTGATCGAGCACCCCCTCCACATGCTGCTTGGAGAGCGGGAGCAGCTTCGCCGTCGGCTTGACGTAGGCCTGCCAGCGCGTGGTCACCGCGCCGCGCAGCAGCTCGGCGAGATCCTCGTTCTGGCCGGTGGCCGTCACGTAGTCGCGCAGCGACAGCTGGAGCAGATCGGCCAGGGACGCCGACTGGCGTTCGTTGCCCCGCCAGCGCCCCGCGTCCTCCATGCGCCGGTACGCCCCGACGTCGAGCCCGACCCGGCGGGCCATGTCCTCCAGGGTCAGACCGCGTGCGAGGCGGTGCTCGCGCAGGGTGGAGGCGGCCGCCATCAGATCGCCGGGGGAGCACCACAGGACTCCGGCCAGTGCGGTCAGCTCCCGCGCCTCGGGCGCCGCGAGCCCCCGCTCCCACGCCATCACGGTGTCCGGTGACACCAGAAGGCCGTACTGGGCGCGCATGCCGTAGGCGACGTGGCCGGGGGCCATGCCCAGGGCCTCTCGCAGTCGGCGGGCCGCGAGGGCATTGAAGGGTGGGGTGGGGTGCACGCGCACACCGTAGGACGGTAAGTGACATCTGCCTACGGTGTGTTCCACCAAAGAAGGTGAATTGGAGGAAAGTACGGTTTTGGTGGCGTCCGGGTTACCTAAGGGTTGGGTAAGCGTGTGCTCGCCAACGCTAACCCTTCACCCCGCCGGCCAGCGCGAAACCTCCGCCGAGCCGCCGTGCGATCAGGACGTACAGCAGGAGCACCGGCGTCGAGTACAGGATCGAGAAGGCGGCGAGCTGGCCGTAGACCACCGAGCCGTAGTTCCCGAAGAAGGTGAAGACCGAGACCGAGGCGGGCAGCCGGTCGGGGGAGAGCAGCAGCATGAAGGGGACGAAGAAGTTCCCCCACAGCATGATGAAGGTGTAGATCGTCACCACCGTCACGCCCGGCCCCATCAGCGGCAGCACCACCCGCACCAGGGTCTGGGGCATGGACGCCCCGTCCGTCCAGGCGGCCTCCTCCAGGGCGAGCGGCACTCCGTCCATGAAGTTCTTCATCAGCCAGATGGCGAACGGGAGTTGGGAGGTGGCGAGGAACAGTGCCGTGCCGTACGTCGTGTCGACGAGGTTCACCTGCACGAAGAGCCCGTACACCGGAACCATCACCGCCGTGATCGGCAGGCACGTCGTGAACAGGATCGTGAGCAGGTACGGGCGGGTCACGCGCGAGCGGTAGCGGGAGAGCGGGTAGGCGGCGAGTGCCGCGCACACCACCGTCAGCAGCGTCGAACTCCCGCACAGCACCAGACTGTTGAGCATCGGCGTGAACGTGATGTCGGGGGTCAGGACGGCCGAGAAGTTGTCCGGGGTCACCGAGCCCGGCACCCGTACCCGCAGATCGGCCTGGGTGTCGACGGAGGCCAGCAGCAGCCAGAGCAGCGGCACGGCGAAGGCCGCCGCCACCGCGAGCAGGGCCAGGTCGGCGGCGATCCGCTGCCGGGTGCGGCGGCGCACCCGGCCCGTGCGGGCCGGCCCGGCGCCATGGGTGGACGGCCCGCGTCCCTCGCGGGCCGTCACACGTCCACCCTCATCAGCCGCAGATAGACCACCGAGAACAGCGAGCCGACCAGGAGCAGCAGGAGTGCGACCGCCGTGCCGTAGCCGATCAGGCTCTTCAGGAACGCCTGGTCGTACATGAACACCGGCAGTGTCTGGCTGCGGTCGCCCGGGCCGCCCCGGGTCATCGCCCAGATGAGGCCGAAGACGGAGAGCGTCTGGAGGGTGTTGAGCATCAGGTTGGTGCCGATGGAGCGGCGGATCATCGGCAGGGTGATGTGCCAGAACCGGCGCGCCCCGCCCGCCCCGTCGACCTCCGCCGCCTCCTCGATGTCGCGCGGGATCTCGGCGAGCGCCGCCGAGTAGATCAGCATCGAGAACGCGGTGCCGCGCCACACGTTGGCGAAGGACACGGCGAGGACCGGCAGCGTGAACAGCCAGTTCTGGGTGGGGAGATGGAGCCATTCGAGGATCGCGTTGAGCGTGCCCTCGCGGCGGAAGAAGGCGTACAGGAGGAAGGCCGCCACGATCTCCGGCAGCACCCAGGCCGTGATCACCAGCGCCCCCGTCACCGTCCGCACCGGGCGCGAGGCCCGCCGCATCAGGGCCGCGAGCGCCAGGCCGAGCGTGTTCTGCCCCACGAGCGAGGACAGGACGGTGAAGACCAGGGTGAGCCAGACCGCGTTGCGGAACGCGGGGTCCGCGAACGCCCGCCGGAAGTTGGCGAAGCCGACGAAGTCGACCGACGAGGATCCGGTCAGCCGCATGTCGGTGAACGCGATGTAGACGCAGTAGCCGATCGGCCCGGCGAGGAAGAGCAGCAGGAGCAGGGTCGCCGGTGCGATCGGCAGCCAGCGCGCGGCACGGGCCCCCGGGCCGCCCCGCGCGGCCGCGAAGGCGCTCAACTGGCGCCCTGGACTATCGACTTGAGCTGGTCGTCGTACGCCTTGGCCGCGGCGGCCGCCGAGCCGCCGGTCGTCACCGACTCCATCGCCTCGCCGATCGCCGTCGACACCTGCGGATACACCGGAAGCGCGGGCCGGTAGTGGGTGGAGGGGACCAGGCCGGTGAAGAAGGTGATGCCCGGCATGGAGTGCAGATACGTCGGATCGGCGGCCACGTCCCGGCGGACCGCGATCTGGGCGTCCGCCACGTCCCACTTCACCGCGTTCTCCTTCGTCTGCATCGTCTTGACGAAGTCGAAGGCGAGGGCGGGGCTGGCCGCCTTCGCGGGGATCGCCCAGGTCCAGCCGCCCGACATCGAGACCTTGCCCGGCGCCTGGCCGTACTGGGTCGGCATCGCGGCCTGGCCGAGCACGGCCGACCAGGCCGGCCACTCCTTGGGGCCCTTGTTGATCCAGTTCTGGCCGAGCCAGGAGCCGTCGAGGGCGATCGCCAGCTTGCCGTTCGGCATCCAGTCGGTCGCCAGGTGGGTGCCCACATTGGGGTCGAGGGCGTCGGAGGGGTCGGGCCCGAGCTTCCGCGCGTACACCGTCCGTACGAAGTCGAGCGCGTCCTTGAAGCCCTGGGTGCCCGAGACCCACTTCTTGGCGGCCGGGTCGTACAGCGGGTTCGCGCCGGTCCCGTACAGGAGCATCTCCAGGCCCTGCATGGCCGACGCCTCGCCGCCGGCCTTGCCGGTGTAGACGTTGAGCGGGATGACGCCCGGCACCTTCTCCTTGACCGTGCGGGCGGCGTCCAGGACCTCCGCCCAGTTCTTCGGCTGCCAGTTCGCGGGCAGGCCCGCCTTCGCGAAGATCTGCTTGTTGAACCACAGGCCCCGGGTGTCCGTGCCGTCCGGCACCCCGTACGTCTTTCCGTCCTCGGCCTTCGCCGCGGCCTTCGCGGTGTCGACGAACTGGCCCCACTGGTCCCACCCGGACAAGTAGTCGTCCAGCGGGCGCAGATAGCCCGCCCCGATGTCGGCGTTGATGCGGAACGTGTCCTCGTAGACCAGGTCGGGGGCGGTCTTCGGGGAGCGCATCATCTGCTGCACCTTGGCCGCGTAGTCGTTGTCGGCGGCCTGGATCGGCACGAGTTCGGCCTTCTTGCCGGGGTGCGCCTGCTCGAACTGCTTCTTGACGTCCTCCAGGAACGCGTCCTTGAAGCGGATCTTGTTGTCGGTGGAGCGGTTGTACGCGATCTTCACGGTGTTGGCGTCGCTGCCGGAGCCGCCGCAGCCGGCGAGCGCTCCGGCGGCGAGGGCGGCGGCGAGGATCAGGGAGAGCCGGTGTCCGTACGCCGCTCGGCGACGCGGGTGGGGGCGGGACACGGGGGCTGCGGCGGGGGCGGTGGGGCGCACGGGCACGACCTCCTCGGGCCGGGCGTGCGGCCGTGGCCACGGCCGCACTTGGCTGCCCGGTGAACGTAAGGGCGCCCGCAGGCAAGGTCAACCCCGCGCCCGCCCCCGGCCGACAACCTTGTCAACCGCCGTGGCGCCGTGGTGAGTTGAGCCAGCGGTACTGCAGCTCGGGGCGGCCGATCTGGCCGTACTGGGGACTGCGCTCGGCGCGGCCGGTGGTGACCAGATGCTCCAGATAGCGGCGTGCGGTGATCCGCGAGATGCCGACCGCGAGGCCGGCCTCCGCCGCCGTCACCCCCTGCGGCGCCTCGCGCAACGTACGGGTGACCGCTTGCAGGGTGGGCGCGCTCAGCCCCTTGGGCAGCGCGGAGGGCTGCGGGGCGCGCAGCGCGGCGAGCGCCCGGTCCACCTCCTCCTGCCCGCTGGCCTCCCCGGCCGTCGCCCGGAACTCGGCGTACCGCACGAGCCGGTCGCGCAGGGTGGGGAACGTGAACGGCTTCAGCACGTACTGCACGACCCCGAGCGAGACGCCCTCGCGCACCATCGTCAGGTCCCGGGCCGAGGTCACCGCCACCACATCGGCGCTGTGCCCCGCCGCCCGCAGCGACCGGACCAGCTGGAGGCCGTGCCCGTCCGGCAGATACAGGTCGAGCAGCAGGAGGTCCACCTCGGTCCGCTCCAGGGCGCGCAGCGCCTCGGCCCGCGAGTGGGCGACCGCCACCGCGGTGAAGCCGGGCACCCGGCCGACATAGAGCCGGTGCGCCTCGGCGGCGACGGGATCGTCCTCGACGACCAGCACCCTGATCATGTGCGCACTCCCTGCTCTATGGGCAGCCGCACGGTGAACTCGGCGCCCCCGTAAGGACTTCGGTCGAGCGCGATGGTGCCGCCGTGCCGGGCCGCGGTGAGCCGCACCAGGGTGAGGCCGAGGCCGCGCCCCGGGCTCTTCGTCGACCACCCCCGCTCGAACACGGCCTCGGCGGCCGCCGGGTCGATGCCGGGCCCGCTGTCCGCGACCCGCACCACGAGGTCGCCGTCCTCGGTGGTGAGCGTGACGGCGACCTCGGCGGCGGCGCTGCCCTGCGCCGCGTCCACCGCGTTGTCGAGGAGGTTTCCGAGGACGGTCACCAGGTCGCGGGCGGGCAGGGAGTCCTGGAGGAGGCCGTCCCCGATCGCGCTGCCCTCGGTGAGGACCAGCTCCACGCCGTGCTCGTTGGCCTGCGCCGCCTTGCCGAGCAGCAGCGCGGCGAGCACCGGCTCGCCCACCGCCGTGACCACCTGGTCGGTGAGCGCCTGGGCCAGCTCCAGCTCGGCGGTCGCGAACTCGACGGCCTCCTCGACCCGGTCCAGCTCGATGAGCGAGACCACCGTGTGCAACCGGTTCGCGGCCTCGTGGGCCTGCGCCCGCAGCGCCTGGGTGAAGCCGCGCTCGGAGTCCAACTCCCCGGAGAGTGCCTGGAGTTCGGTGTGGTCGCGCAGGGTCACCACGGTGCCGCGCTGCCCGCCGGAGGAGACCGGCCGGGTGTTCAGGACCACGATCCGGTCGGCCGTCATGTGCACCTCGTCCACCCTCGGCTCACTGGCGAGCAGCGCCCCGGCGAGGGCGGCGGGAAGGCCGAGTCCGGCCACCGGGCGGCCCACCGCGTCCTCGCCGAGCCCGAGCAGCTCGCGCCCGCCGTCGTTGATCAGCGCGATCCGCCGCTGTCCGTCGAGCATCAGGAGCCCCTCGCGCACGGCGTGCAGGGTGGCCTGGTGGTAGTCGTGCATCCGGCTCAGCTCGGCGGCGTTCATGCCGTGCGTGTGGCGGCGCAGGCGCGCGTTGATCACGTACGTGCCGAGCCCGCCGAGCACGAGCGCGCCGCCCGCCATCCCGGCGAGCGCCACCAGTTGCTCGCGCACCTGCTCGCTGATCCGGTCGATGGTGATGCCCGCGCTGACGAGCGCGGTGATCCGGCCATGATCATCGGGGTCGCGCACCGGCGTCACGACCCGTACGGAAGGGCCGAGCACTCCCATGTGCGTCTCGGTGAACGTCTCGCCGAGCAGCGCCGGAGCGGTGTCGCCGAGGTAGGTCCTGCCGATCTCGCCCGGCACGGGGTGCGTCCAGCGGGTGCCGTCCGGCGCCATCACCACGACGAAGTCGACGCCCGTCGTGGTGCGCAGGGTCTCCGCGTACGGCTGGAGGGCGGCCGTCGGGTCCTTGGTGCGGGCCGCCGCGACCACCGAGGGCGAGGCGGCCACCGAGGTCGCGGTCGCGATCGCCTGGCGCCGGGCGGTCTCCTCGGCCTGACGGCGGTCGGCCAGGTACGAGAAGAGCGCGCAGCCCGCCACGATCGCGGCGACCAGAACCACCTGCATGGCGAAGAGCTGGCCGGCGAGCGAGCGGGGTCCGGGGAGACGCATCCGGTAAGTGTGCTGGCTGGATCTGCATGAACGAAATGCACGTAAGGGTGACCGGCGTCACAGTGTGCTGGATAGTCGCGGGGATCGCTGAATCGGCCATCGGGACATGGCCGCAGCCGCAACGGAGCCGCAACGAAGGAGAACCCCGTGGCAGAGCCAGCCGCCCGCCGGGAGCGCACCCACTATCTCTACCTGGCCGTGATCGGCGCCGTGGTGCTCGGCATCATCGTGGGTTTCGCGGCGCCGGGAGTCGCCGTCGAGCTGAAGCCGATCGGCACCGGGTTCGTGAACCTGATCAAGATGATGATCTCGCCCATCATCTTCTGCACGATCGTGCTCGGCGTCGGCTCGGTGCGCAAAGCCGCCAAGGTCGGCGCCGTGGGCGGCCTCGCGCTCGGCTACTTCCTCGTCATGTCGACCGTCGCCCTCGCCATCGGCCTGGTCGTCGGCAACATCCTGGAGCCCGGCTCCAGCCTGCATCTGACCGAGGCCGCCCGGCACGCCGGGGCCAAGCAGGCCGCCGGTGCCAGCGAGTCGACGGCCGACTTCCTGCTGTCGGTCATCCCCAAGACGATGGTGTCCGCCTTCACCGAGGGCCAGGTCCTCCAGACCCTCCTGATCGCCCTGCTCGCCGGCTTCGCCCTCCAGGCGCTCGGCTCGGCGGGACAGCCGGTGCTGCGCGGCATCGAGCACATCCAGCGGCTCGTCTTCCGCATCCTGGCGATGGTGATGTGGGCGGCGCCCGTCGGCGCGTTCGGCGCGATCGCGGGGGTGGTCGGCGAGACCGGCGTGGACGCCCTGAAGGCGCTGGCGGTCATCATGATCGGCTTCTATGTCACCTGCGCCCTGTTCGTGTTCGTGGTGCTCGGCGCGATCCTGAGGCTGATGACCGGAGTGAACATCTTCGGCCTCCTGAAGTACCTGGCCAGGGAGTTCCTGCTGATCCTGTCCACCTCCTCGTCGGAGTCGGCGCTGCCGCGGCTCATCGCGAAGATGGAGCACCTGGGCGTGAGCCGCTCGGTGGCCGGCATCACCGTGCCGACGGGGTACTCGTTCAACCTGGACGGCACCGCGATCTACCTGACGATGTCCTCGCTGTTCATCGCGAACGCGATGGGCAAGCCGCTGGGCGCGAGCGAGCAGATCTCGCTGCTCCTCTTCATGATCATCGCTTCGAAGGGTGCGGCCGGGGTCACGGGCGCGGGCCTCGCCACCCTGGCGGGCGGCCTCCAGTCCCACCGCCCCGAACTGGTCGACGGCGTCGGCCTGATCGTCGGCATCGACCGTTTCATGAGCGAGGCGCGGGCGCTGACCAACTTCGCGGGCAACGCGGTGGCCTGCGTCCTGGTCGGCACCTGGACGAAGGAGATCGACAAGGCCCGGGTCGCGGAGGTCCTGGCGGGCCGCCTCCCCTTCGACGAGCGGATGCTCGCGGCGGGTGAGCCCGAGGTGCCCGAGCAGCGGGAGGAGCCCAAGTCGCCCTCGCCCGCGACCGCTTGAGGACCCTGACCGCTTGAGGACCGCGACCGCTTGAGGGCCCTGACCGCTTGAGAACGACGGCCACTTGGGGGTCTCGGCTACTTGAGGATGTTGACCGCGCGGGCGACCACGAGGACAACGGTCAGCAGGGAAACGGCCGACTGCAGCATCATCAGCATCTTCGCCCACCGGTTCAGCGGCATCACGTCGGTCGGACTGAACGCGGTGGCGTTGGTGAACGACAGGTACAGATAGTCAGGGAAGGCCGGTTCCCAGTGGGGCGGGGCCAGTTCGGGGCTCTGCATCTGCGGGAAGAGGAAGTCGGGGTAGAGCCGGGTCGCGTGCATCCGGGCGACCGGGCCGCCCCGGTCCCACTCCCAGTACCAGAGCGCGAACACGATCACGTTGGTCAGCCAGATGCCGCCGCCCGTCACCAGCAGGGCGGCGGCATCGTGGCCTTCCCGCCCCCGTACGAGCCCGACCACGAGCCGCACCGCCGACCAGCCGTTGGCGGCGCTGATGCAGGCGATCAGGACGAGCCCCGCCAGCCGGTAGAGCCGGGAGGCCCGCTCGATGCGCAGCGGGTTGGCCGCGATCAGCGCCGCGATGAGCGCGACCTCCAGTGCGGGCAGCAGCCACCTGGGATGGATGGTCAGCCGTTCGGGCAGCGTCCACTGCAACGCGACGGCGACGAGCACGGCCACCGCCGAGGCCCAGCGCGACTCCCCCCGGGTGACCCGCTGCCAGGCGGGCACCGGCCGGTGCGTGGAGTCGTGCCGGGACTCGTCATGCGGTACGTGTGTCACGGGCCCCATGCTGCCGCCCCGGCCGGACGGGGGCGAACCGGGGGCCGCGGACGGGGCGGTTTCCCGCCGGAGGGCGGGGCGGCCCCGGTTTCCCGGACGGGTCCGGGGATCAGCTGCCCAGGACCTTCACCGCCTGGTAGTACGTCCACGCCGTCGCGTCGCACGACGCCTTCTTCGCGGTGCCGTACGCGTTGCAGACGCGCTTGAGGTCCTCGTACAGGGCGCTGTCGACGCGCGCCTTGTTCGCGGGGAACTGGCCCGCCGCCTTGTAGTTGCGGTAGCCGAAGTCGTGCCGGGCGCACGACAGTTTGAAGGGGAAGCCGAGAGGGTTGTCGGGGGACTTGGAGCAGTAGTCCGTCGACCAGTCGAAGCCGTAGGCGGACCAGCGGCCCTGGTCGTTGTGGGCGGCCTGCCACGCGGTGGAGCTGGCCGCGCTGGTCTGGGTGAAGGAGGCCAGTACCTGCGCCTTGTCGGCCGGGGCGGCCTGGGCCGGGGCGGTGGCGAGGGCGGCGAGGGCGAGGGCCGCGGTCGCGGTCATGCTCAGGGTGGTACGACGGCGCATCCTGAACCTCCGTGAGGAGAGGGGCAATTGACGTGCCGTCACTCTCGCCCCACGGACTAGGGGCGTGCTACGGGCTTGCTGAAGAAGCCCCGAAAGATTTCCGGGGCCGTCGTCTGCCGGCTACCGGCCGAGCGCCGGCAGTCCGGTCACCGGACCGGGCGCGGACCGGGGGATTGTCTGCCGAGCGCCCCGAGGCCTACCGGCCGAGCGCCGCCGCCACGATGGCGGCCGTGCGGTCGGCCGGGACGCCCGCCGAGAGCAGGAGGGTCGTCGCGGCCGAGCGGCCGGCCTCGGACGCGGGCAGGGCGCCCTCGTTGACCGCCTCCATCAGGCCGAACAGGGACTGTTCGTGCACGTACGCGAGGGCGGCGGGCGGCAGGGGCGAGGTGAACACCCCTTCGCGCAGGCCGAGTTGGAGCAGGTCCACGCACTCCTTGCGGACCGGGGCGAGGCGCAGCTTGATGCCCGCCATGGTGACGCTGCGCTGGGCCAGAGCGACCAGGAGCCGGTAGCGGTCGGCGATCTCCCAGACCGCGAGGGTGGCCCGGGCCAGCGCCTCGGCCGGGTCGGTGATGCCCTCGCGCCCCTCGCGGTGTGCGTCCGCGACGGTCTCCGCCGCCTCGTCCACCAGCGCCGCGATCAGCGCGTCCCGGCTCGGGAAGTGCCCGTACACCGTGCGCCGTACGACCCCGGCCGCGCGGGCGATCTGGTCCATCGACGCGTCCGGGTCGCGGAGCAGCTCGGCGAAGGCCACCTCCATGATGCGGCGGCGGTTCGCGTCGGCGCGGCCCCCCGAGGGGGCGGCAGGGGTTGCTGTCACGCCCCCATTTTGCACAGCGCCGTGCAGGGGCGTAAATTGCACAGCAGTGTGTAATTGCACAGTGATGTGCAAGTAGATCTTCCCCGATGGGGGCCCGAAGGAAGAACCAGACCTTCGGGGGAAGCAAGACCGAGGAAGGGTGAGACACCGTGGGTCTCGTCATCAACCAGCCCGTCGAGAAGATGGGGGCGCCCTACCGGCGGCGCTGGTGGGCGCTGCTCGTGCTCTGCCTCAGCCTGCTGATCATCGTGATGGCGAATACCGCCCTCACCGTCGCCGCCCCCGACATGACCAAGGACCTGGGGCTCAGCAGCTCCGACCTGCAGTGGGTCATCGACGGCTACACCGTCCCGTACGCCGCCCTGATGCTGCTGCTCGGCGCGATCGGCGACAAGTACAGCCGGCGCGGCGCGCTCGTGCTCGGCCTGCTCGTCTTCGCGGGCGCCTCCGTGGCCGGCTCGCTCGTCGACAGCTCCACCGGCGTCATCGCGTCCCGCGCCGTCATGGGCGTCGGTGCCGCGCTGATCATGCCCGCGACCCTGTCGCTGCTCGCCTCGACCTTCCCGCGCGCCGAGCGCGCCAAGGCGATCCTGCTGTGGACGGCGACCGCCGGAATCGCCATCGCCGCGGGCCCGCTGGTCGCGGGCGCCCTCCTGGAGAACCACGGCTGGGCCTCGACGTTCCTGATCAACGTGCCGATCGCACTGCTCGCGGTCGTCGGCGCGTTCGTCCTCGTACCGCCGTCGAAGGCCGCCCACCACGACCGCATCGACTACGTCGGCGGGCTCCTCTCGGTCGTCTCCGTCGGCGCGCTGGTCTACATGATCATCCAGGGCCCGCACTTCGGCTGGGACGCCAAGGCGATCTCCGCGGCCGTCATCGCCGGCCTCGGCTTCGTCCTCTTCGTGCTGTGGGAGCTGCGCCACCCGCGGCCCGTCCTGGACGTGCGCCGCTTCGCGCACCGCATGTTCTCCGGCTCGCTGCTCGCCGTGGCGCTGTTCTTCCTCGCGGTCTTCGGCGCCTTCTACTTCCTCACCCAGCACCTCCAGTTCGTGCTCGGCTACACCCCGCTCGAGACCGGCATCCGCATGCTGCCGCTGGCCGGCGCGGTCTTCGTGGGCTCCGCGCTCACCGGGTTCCTGACCCCCCGGCTCGGCATGAAGGTCACCGTCACAGCCGGCATGGTCGCCGGAACCGTCGCGCTCGCGCTGCTCACCCGGGTCGACTCCGGCTCCGGGTACGGCGACTTCCTCGCCCCGCTGATCATCCTGGGCGTCGCCATCGGACTCGCCCTCTCGCCCTGCACCGACGCGATCATGGGCGCGTTCCCGGAGGCCGAACTCGGCGTCGGCGGCGCCGTCAACGACACCTCGCTCGAACTCGGCGGCTCGCTCGGCATCGCCATCCTCGGCTCCGTGCTCGCCAAGTCGTACTCCTCGCACCTCGCGGACGCGACCGCCGGCACCAAGCTGCCCGCCTCGGCGCTCGCCACCGCGCAGGACTCGGTCGGCGCCGGTTACGCCGTCGCCCAGGGCATCGGTGAGCAGGCCAAGCAGCTCGGCGCCCAGGCGCTGCACGCGAGCTCCCCGCAGCAGGCGGCCCAGCTCAAGGCCCAGGCCGAGCAACTCGCCGCCGGCGCGCAGCAGATGAGCCACGCGGTCGGCTCCGCCTTCTCCGACGCCGTCGCCCGCACCAGCCTCATCGGAGCGGTGATCCTGGGCGTGGGGACCGTCCTGGTCGCCGTCCTCCTGCCGCGCCGCGACAAGGGCGACGACGCGCCGGAGGGTCAGGCCGCGCGGGACTCGGAGCACGAGCCCCTCACCGTCTGACCGACCGCACCCGGCCCGGCGCCCAGCGCGCCGGGCCCCACCCCCGAGCCCGAGCCCGGCACACAGCCGCGGCTCGGGCTCGCCGTCGTGTACGGCCTGGCCCAAGTGGGCTTCCGCGTAAGCGAGTCAGAGCCCTCGGTCCGTCCCTAGTGTCTCGGCCACCGCGTCCGTCAGCCACTCCCCGGTGTGGCTGAAGGCGAAGCCGAGCGACTCGGCGCGGGAGGTGTCCATCCCGTAGGAGCGGGCGAAGGAGAACGGAGAGACGGCGCCCACCTCCACCGCCCGATAGCGCACGGCGTGCCGGTCGCCGCCCACCGCGTCCGCCACCGCCCCCGCGATGTCCTCGCACATCAGCGGCCCGTGCGAGGCGGCGTTCACCGGTCCGGTGAAGTCCTGCCGGGTCGTCCAGAACAGGAACGCGGCGATCTCGTCCACCTGGATGTACGTGGCCGGACGGTCGGGCACGGCCACCGCCACCGGCTCGCCCGCGCGGATCCGGTCCGCGTAGTGGGCGAGCCGCCCGGTGAAGTCGTCGGCGCCGCCCAGGACGTGCGCCACCCGCACCGAGACGTACGGGAAGTCGCCGCGCGCGAACACCGCCTCCGCCTGGCGCTTGCCCTCGCCGTAGTGCTGCGTGACGAACTCCGGCTCTTCCCACGGCAGTTGGGGCGTGACGATGACGGTACGGGGGTCGAGGGCGCCCTCGGGGACCGGCTCGGCGGAGTCCTCGTACTCGTACACCTCGACCGTCGAGGTCATGACGTAGCGCGCGGTGCGGCCGGTGAGGACGCGGCGGGCGATCGCCGCCTGGCGCGGGGTGTAGCAGACCTGGTCGACCACCACGTCGAAGGTGCGCCCGTCGAGCGCGGCGACCAGCGCCGCCTCGTCGTCGCGGTCCGCGATCAGCTGGACCGCCCCCGGCGGGGGCGGTGCCGAGCCCCGGTTCAGGACCGTCACCCGGTCACCGGCCGCGATCAGCCGCGCGATGAGCCGCTTCCCGAAGTACCGGTTGCCCCCGATGACCAGAACCTCGCGCATGTCCTCAAATCCCTTCCCACCAGCGGCCTTCCCGGATCACCAGTGTCACTGACCCGCTCACGGCCCTGCCGTGGGGCCCCGCCCCGCGGGCTTGCCTTGACGTCGGCGTGAAGGCTTACGGTCCTTGTCATGCGCATCGGCGAACTCGCGGCGCGGGCGGGCACCACCACCCGCGCGCTTCGGTACTACGAGTCGCGCGGCCTGCTGGCCGCGCGGCGGACCGAAAACGGCTACCGGACGTACGACGAGGACGACCTGCGGCTGCTCCAGCAGATCAGGACCCTGCAGGACTTCGGGTTCGACCTGGAGGAGACCCGGCCGTTCGTGGAGTGCCTGCGGGCCGGCCACCCGGCCGGCGACAGCTGCCCGGCGTCGCTCGCGGTGTACCGCCGCAAGCTGGCGGAGCTCGACGCCCTGATCGACGAGCTCGGCGCCGTGCGCACCCGGGTCCGGGCCGAACTGGCGCGGGCCGAGGTGCTGGCGACGGCGGAGGTGCCGGGCGGCCCCGAGCCGCGCTGCGAGTTGGGCCCGGGCGCGACCGGGGGACCGGACGACACAGACCGAAGGGGATGACGTGATGGTCAAGGCGGCAGGTGTGGACGAGGTCACCGACGAGACGTTCGCTGACGAGGTGAGGGGGTCGGGACTTCCGGTCCTGGTGGAGTTCACGGCCGACTGGTGCGGGCCGTGCCGGCAGCTCGCGCCCGTGCTGAGCGCGATGGCGGTTGAGGAGGCGGACCGGCTGAAGATCGTCCAGCTGGACGTGGACCGGAACCCGGAGACGACCACGAAGTACGGCGTCCTGTCGATGCCCACGCTCATGGTCTTCGTCGACGGCGAACCGGTGAAGTCGATGGTGGGCGCGCGCCCCAAGCGCCGGCTGCGGCAGGAACTCGCCGACGTGATCTGAGGGCCGCCGGGCCCACAAAAAATGCCCCGGATGAATTGACATCCGGGGCCTTCTCCTGCGTATATTAAGTGTTTCGCGCCTTCTGATAATGAAGTCACGAAGAAGACTTATGGAAGCACTGTATCGCGTCAGGAGTGGAATTGTCAACCGAGGAATTTCGGAAGGAACAGCAATTCATCACCGACCTCTATGCCCGTCTCGACCAGCTGCGGGATCAGGCCGAGGTCGCGGTGCAGTCGGCGTTGTCCCAGGTCGGCACGGGTCTACAGGCCCGGCTGGAACGGGATGTGATGGTCGCCGAGCAGTCCGGCCTGCTCGCCGCGCTCAACGCGGGTGAGAACGGGCTGTGCTTCGGACGGCTCGATTTCCGGGACGGCGCCACCCGTCATGTCGGGCGTATCGGAATCCGCAGGAATGACCGGGAACGCACTCCGCTCGTGATCGACTGGCGGGCGGAAGTGGCACGCCCGTTCTATCTCGCCACCGGATATTCCCCTATGGGATTGCGGCGCAGGCGCCACATCACCACCGAGGGCCGCACCGTCACCGCGTTGCATGACGAGCTGCTCGACCTGACGGACTCGGAGCGCACCGGCCACGAGGGCGCCAACGCCGACGAGGTGCTGCTCGCCGCGCTCGACGCCGCCCGCACCGGCCGGATGCACGACATCGTGCAGACCATCCAGGCCGAGCAGGACCGCATCATCCGGGCCCCGCACCGCGGCGTGCTCGTCGTGGAGGGCGGGCCCGGCACCGGCAAGACGGTCGTCGCGCTGCACCGGGCGGCGTATCTCCTGTACGAGTACCGGGAGTTGCTGGCCCGCAGGGCCGTGCTCGTCGTCGGCCCCAACCCGGCGTTCCTCGGCTACATCGGCGATGTGCTGCCCTCGCTCGGCGAGACGGGCGTACTCCTGTCGACGATGTCGGAGCTGTTCCCCGGGGTGCGCGCGACGGGTGCCGACACCCCCGAGGCCGCCGAGGTGAAGGGCCGGGCCGCCATGGCCGAGGTGCTCGCGGCGGCCGTGCGCGACCGCCAGACCGTGCCCCAGTGGGCCACCGACATCCAGCACGACGGGTACGGCACGCTCCAGCTCGACCGGGCGATGGCCGAGGACGCCAGGTGGCGGGCGCGCGAGAGCGGCCTGCCGCACAACCTCGCCAGGCCGCACTTCGCCTTCCACATCATCGACGCGCTCACCGCACAGCTGGTGGAGCGCATCGGCGCCGACCCCTTCGGCGGCCCGAACCTCCTCGGCCCGGACGACGCCGCCCAGATGGGCAAGGAGATCGCGACGAGCCGCGAGGTGCACGCGGCCATCGAGGAGCTGTGGCCGAAGCTGACCCCGCAGGAATTCGTGGCGGACTTCCTGGCCGATCCCACCCATCTCCCGGACGCCGAAGCCAAGTTGATCCAGCGCGACGGCGGCGACTGGACGCCCGGCGATGTGCCGCTGCTCGACGAGGCGGCCGAACTCCTCGGCGCGGACGACAGCGCGGCGCGGGCCGCCGCCGAGGCCGATCGCCAGGAGCGGATCGCCTACGCCCAGGGCGTGCTCGACCTCTCCGCGGGCTCGGAGTCGTACGAGTTCGAGGACGAGGAGTCCGAGGTGCTCGCGGCGCACAACATCATCGACGCCGAGCGGATGGCCGAGCGGCACGAGGAGGCCGACCACCGCAGCGCGGCCGAGCGCGCGGCCGCCGACCGCACCTGGGCGTTCGGACACATCATCGTCGACGAGGCGCAGGAGCTGTCGGCGATGGCGTGGCGGCTGCTGATGCGGCGCTGCCCGACCCGCTCGATGACGCTCGTCGGCGACCCCGCGCAGACCGCGGACGCGGCGGGGGTGGGCTCGTGGGAGCGGATCCTGGAGCCGTACGTCTCGCCCGGGCACTGGGAGCACGTCCGCCTCGGCGTGAACTACCGCACCCCGGCGGAGATCATGGAGGTGGCGGCCGAGGTGTGCCGGGCGGCCGACCCGTCCTTCGTGCCGCCGAGTTCCGTCCGGACCACGGGGGTACGCCCCTGGGCCCGGCGGGTCGCCCCCGACGCGCTCGCCCCGGCGGTGGCGGAGGCCGTCACGGCCGACCGGGGCACGGGCCGCCTCGCGGTCATCGCCCCCGCCCCCCTGCACCCCGCGCTCCTCGAAGCCCTGCCCGACGCGTCGTCCGGCCCCGTCCCCGACCTGACGAGCGAGGTAGTCCTCCTGGACCCGCGCCAGGCGAAGGGGCTCGAGTTCGACGCGGTGCTCGTGGTGGAGCCGGGGGAGTACGGGGTGAGCGACCTGTACGTCGCGCTGACGCGGGCGACGCAGCGGCTGGGGGTGTTGACCTCGGGCCCCCTCCCGCGGGCACTGGCCGGTTTGCGCGCGGCCTGACGCGCCGGGTACCGGGCCCCTCCGGGCCGGGCGGGCCCCCGGGGCTGCGCCCCGGGCCCCTCGGTCATCCGCGAACCGCAGGGGCCGTTCGCGCAGTTCCCCGCGCCCCTAGCAGCGCCGGTGGCATGGGCATCCTCAGCCCGTCATGGGGGTCCCCCCTGGCCCTTAAGGCCTTGGGGGAGATTGAGGACGAGCGCCGTTCAGGCGCGAACGGGGGTCTGGGGGCGGAGCCCCCGGGGGGCCGGGCTCACCCACCCCCGAACCCTAAGCGGGAGGCGCCCCCGTGCTTTCGCGGGGCTGCAACCGCGGCAGCGGATCCTGGAGCTGGCGAGGGGCGCCGCCGTCCAGCAGGGCCAGAAGCTGCGACGCCGCCCGCTCCCCGAACTCGTCGGCCTTCCGCACCAGCGCCGTGAGCTGCGGATGCAGGGTGTGGCAGATGACGGAGTCCTCCCAGGACACCACCGACACGTCCCGGGGAATCAGCAGCCCCCGCTCCGCCGCCACACTGACCGCCGCCACCGCCATCACCTCGTTGTCGCAGATGAGGGCCGTGGGCGGCACCGGCGCCGAGAACAACCGCCGTGCCGCCTTGGCCCCCTGACGGTCCGTGAAGTCCGTGGTCACGGACACCGCGTGCTCCAGGCCCAGCCGTCGCGCGGCCGCCCGCAACGACGCTATCCGGCGCGCGGTGTGGGCGAAGCCCGGCGTACCCGCGATGTGACCGATGCGGCGGTGGCCGAGCCCGTACAGATGCCGGACGATCAGGTCCATCGCCCCCGAGTCGTCGGCCCAGATGTTGGAAAGCCTTGCCTGGCGCGGGAGTTGGGGCGCGCCCGGGTGCCCCGGCGCCTCCATCCCGCCGATGATCACGGCCGGCAGGCCGAGTACCGCGAGCGTCTCGGGGCGCGGGTCCGACACCCGGGGGTCCACCACGATCACGCCGTCGACCCGGCCCTCCGCCCACCAGCGCCGGTACAGCTCGCACTCCGCCTGGACGTCGTCGACCATCTGGAACACCAGCGCCTGGTCGCGCGGCGCGAGGCTCGCCTGGATGCCCGAGACGAGCTGGAGGAAGAACGACTCCCCGCCCAGGCTGTCCGCCGGCCGGGCGAGCACCATGCCGATCGCCCCCGCGCTCTCGCCGGAGAGCGCGCGCGCCGCCGAGCTGGGCCGCCAGCCCAGCCGGTCCGCGACCCGTATGACCCGGCGGCGGGTCGAATCGGACACCCCGGGGCGGTTGTTGAGGGCGAAGGAGACCGCGCTCGTGGAGACGCCGGCCTCCCTGGCCACGTCCTTCATCGTCGGCCGGCGGGGCGGCGGCGCATCGCTTTCGATCTCGCTCATGCGCTGATGGTAACGCGGTTTAGCTGGATCGAACTAAACCGCCTTAGTAGGGCATCAACATTCAGGACTTTAGTCCTTTTTAGTGTCGTTGACCTGCGCGTTTAGTTAATCGGCTCACTTATTCGCTATTGACGGCCAATTAATTCGCGCTGCATGGTGTGCGGCAACGTCATCGGGACGAGGCGAAGGAGTCAGCCACTCATGTCCATTCATCGCAGTGTCGCGATCCGGACGGCCGTAGGTCTCGGCGCGGCCCTCTCGCTCACCGTGCTCACCGCGTGCGGTGGCGGCGGGAGCGGCAAGGGGTCGGCCACCGACGGGAAGATCGAGGGCGAGATCAAGTTCCAGACCTGGAACCTCCGCGCCAACTTCAAGGACTACTTCGAAGGCGTCATCAAGGACTTCGAGAAGGCCAACCCCGGCACCACGGTGAAGTGGGTGGACCAGCCCGCCGACAACTACGCCGACAAGCTGAGCGCGGACGCCACCGCCGGCACCCTCCCCGATGTCGTGAACCTCTCCCCGGACCTCGCCTATCCGCTCGCCAAGGCCGGCACGCTGCTCAACCTGGACAAGGACAAGGTCGCCGCCAAGTTCAAGCCCGAGTACCTGGACGGCGCCTGGCAGGGCTTCGACATGCCGGGGCTCGACGGCTCGTACGCCTTCCCCTGGTATCTGAACACCGGCCCGCTCTTCTACAACAAGTCCATGTTCAAGGACGCCGGGCTCGACCCCGACAAGGCGCCGAAGACCTTCGACGAACTCTTCGCGGACGCCGGCCAGTTGGCGCAGAAGGGCAAGGCCACCCTCGCGCAGCCGCCGACCGTCGAGGACTTCGGCCGGTACGGCGTCGAGATCATGAGCAAGGACGGGACGAAGTTCACCTTCAACGACGCCAAGGGCGTCGAGTTCCTGACGAAGTACCAGACGATGTTCAAGGAGGGCGGCCTGCACAAGCAGGCGCTGACCCTCACCGCCGAGACGGCCGGGCAGAAGTTCCTCCAGCAGGAGGTCGCCATGAACCCGGGCAGCGCCCACGACCTGGACACCTTCAAGAAGAACGCCCTGTCGCTCTACAGCAGCCTGGGGATCACGGACGTACCGACCAACACCGGCAAGCAGAACATGTACTTGCAGGGCCTCTCGGTCAACTCGCAGAGCAAGAACGCCGCGACCGCGCTCGCCTTCGCGCACTTCGTCACCGACCAGAAGAACCAGGAGGACTTCGGCCACAAGGTCGCCGTCTTCCCCAGCACCAAGGGCTCGCTGGACAAGGAGTACTGGACCAAGTCCGACGGCACCGAGGAGGGCAGGATCCGGGTCGCCTCGGCCAAGATGCTGCCGACCGCCGTCAACTACACCCCGGTCCTGTTCAGCGACGAGATGAAGACGATCCTGCGCAACGAGATAGCCAAGTGCCTCCAGGGCAAGGAGTCGCCGAAGGCGGCCCTGGACAGCGCGGCGAACCAGATGACCAAGCTGATCCAGCAGAAGTGACCCGGTGACCGAGCGATGAGCACCTCCACCCGGGCCGCCGCCGCGAAGGGGGCGGCGGACCGACCGCGCGCCGCCGCCCCCGGCCGGCGCGCGGGCCGCCCCGCCGGCCGTACGCACAAGGTCTTCAGCCCCTGGCTGTTCCTGGCGCCGGGCCTCCTGATCACCCTCGCCTTCAACCTCTACCCGTTCCTCGCCACGGTGTGGAAGTCGTTCACCGACGCCCGCACCCTGACGCCCGGCACCTTCGTCGGCTTCGACAACTTCACGGCCCTCGTGCACGACGACCAGTTCTGGGTCGCGCTGCGCAACAGCGCCCTGTACGTCGTCCTGGTCGTGCCGTGCCTGGTCTTCCTGCCGCTGCTGCTCGCCCTCCTGGTGCAGCGGCACATCCCCGGCATCGCCTTCTTCCGGTCCGCCTACTACACGCCCGTGGTGGCGTCCGTGGTCGTCGTCGCCCTGATGTGGGTGTGGATGCTGGACGACCGCGGCTTCATCAACGGCGTGCTGCACATGGTGGGCGTCGACCCGGTGCCGTTCCTGTCCAACCAGTGGCTGCTGCTGCTCAGTTCGATGGCCCTGACCGTGTGGAAGGGCCTCGGCTACTACATGATCATTTACCTGGCGGCGCTCGCGAACGTCCCCAAGGAGCTCCACGAGGCCGCCGAGGTGGACGGCGCCGGGCCGATCCGCCGCTTCGTCTCCATCACCATGCCGTCCGTGCGCTCCACCATGGTCCTGGTCGGCGCGCTCTCCTCGGTCTCCGCCTTCAAGGTCTTCACCGAGGTCTTCATGATCGCGGGCCCGACCGGAGGACCCGGCGGCGCCGACACCACCCTCGTCATGCTCATCCAGCGGGCCGGCACCGGCCTCCAGGGCCGCACCGGCTACGCCTCGGCGATGTCGATCGTGCTGTTCCTGCTGACCCTGGTCCTGATGCTGCTCGTGCTGCGCGCCGACCGGAAGGACAAGGACTGATGGCCGACCGGAAGGACACCCACTGATGGCCGCCGTCACCCACCACCCGGCCGGACCCCGTCGCACCCGTGCCCCCCGCTGGCGCAAGGCCCTGCGGTACGCGGCCCTCGTCGTCGTGCTGCTCATCATGATCGGGCCGTTCCTGTGGCAGCTGTCCACCTCGCTCAAGGGCACCACCGAGGACATCTACACCTCGCCGCCCCGGCTGCTGCCGGAGCACCCCACGTTCGCCAACTACCGGGGCGTCGCGGACATCATCCCCGTCTGGGACTTCATCCTGAACTCCCTGAAGGTGGCCGTCAGCAACGTCGCGACCAACGTCATCGGCGCCGCGATGGCCGGCTACGCGCTCTCCCGGCTCCGCTTCAAGGGCCGGGGCGCCGCCGGGATCGTGTTCGTGCTGGCGCTCCTGGTGCCGATGGAGGCGACCATGCTGGCCCAGTTCGCCACCATGCGCTCCCTGGAGCTCAACAACACCCTGGTCGCCGTGGTGCTGCCGGGCTGCATCGGCGCGATGAACGTGCTGTTGATGCGCAACGCCTTCGACAACATCCCGTACGAGATCGAAGAGGCCGCCATCGTCGACGGCGCCAACGTCTGGCAGCGCTTCACCCGGATCGCGCTGCCCGCCGTGAAGGGCACCCTCGCGGTCGTCGCGATCTTCTCCTTCATGGGTGCCTGGGACGACTTCCTGTGGCCCCTGATCGTGCTCTCGGACTCGGACCACTTCACGCTCACCGTCGGCCTGAACTTCCTGCACGGCACGTTCTCCAACAACCAGCGCGTCGTCGCGGCGGGCACCATCATCGCCGTGGCCCCGCTGATCGTTATGTTCGCCTGCCTCCAGCGGTTCTTCTTCCGCGGGGTCGGCGAAGGCGCGGTCAAGGGCTGACCCGTCACGCGCCGGGCCCCCCAACTCCCCTTCCGCAGAACTACCTTGGAGTCCATCCCATGGCAGCCCCGCGCTTCGGCGTCAACTACACGCCCAGCCAAGGCTGGTTCCACCACTGGCTCGACTACGACCGGGACGCGGTACGGACCGACCTCGACGCGATCGCGGCCCTCGGCCTCGACCACGTACGGGTCTTCCCGCTCTGGCCCTACTTCCAGCCCAACCGCACCCTGATCCGTCCCCGCGCGGTCGAGCAGCTCGTCGACCTCGCGGACGCCGCCGCCGAACGCGGCCTCGACGTCAACGTCGACGGGCTGCAGGGGCATCTGTCGAGCTTCGACTTCCTGCCCGCCTGGACCAGGACCTGGCACCGCCGCAACCTGTTCACCGACCCCGAGGTCGTCGACGGGCAGGCCGCCTATCTGCGCACCCTGGCGGCGGCCCTCGCCGACCGGCCCAACTTCATCGGCATGACGCTCGGCAACGAGGTCAACCAGTTCTCCGCCGGGCCCCACCCCGACCCCGACCGGGCCACCGAGGCCGAGGCCGACCGCTGGCTGGAGCGGATGCTGGCGGCCTGCGCGGAGGGCGCGCCGGGCAAGCTGCACCTGCACGCCGAGTACGACGCGTGCTGGTACCAGGACGACATGCCGTTCACCCCGGCCCAGGCGGCCCGGCGCGGCGCGGTGACCGCCGTGCACTCCTGGGTCTTCAACGGCACCGCGCAGCGCCACGGCCGCGCGTCGGTGCCGAGCGAGCACCACGCCGCCTACCTCGTCGAGCTGTCCAAGGCGTGGGCCGACGACCCGCGCCGCCCGGTCTGGCTCCAGGAGGTCGGCGCCCCGGCCCCGCTCGTGCCGCCCGCGCACGCCGCCGCCTTCACCGAGGCGACCGTCGAGAACGCCCTGGACTGCCCCGACCTGTGGGGCATCACCTGGTGGTGCTCCCACGACGTCTCGCGCGAGCTCGCCGACTTCCCCGAACTCGAATACGGCCTGGGCCTGTTGACCAACGACGGCACGCCCAAGGACACCGCCCGGGTGCTGGCCCGGGCCGCCGCCGCGTTCCGCGACGGAGCCCGCACCTACGCCCCCGCGCCCCGCACGACCGCGCTCGCCGTGCCCGCCGACCCGGCCGCCCGCTCCGCCTGCGCACCCGGCGGCGCCGTCTTCGAGGCGTTCTTCCGGCTCACCGCCGACGGCGCCCGGCCCACCACCGTCCTCGCCACCCGCGCCGACGACCGAGCCCACCTCCTGGCGCGCGGCATCACCGACGTCGTCACCCCCGACCAGGTCCGGTAACGCTCCCACCAGGAGGCACCCCGTGCACCACCCCACCCGACGCGCCGGTCACCCTGGACCTGTACGCGACCCGCCTTCCCCTGTCGGGGCGCACGGTCGTCGAGCTCACCCACCGGGCCGACGCGGACGTCCGGGTCGAGCTGGCCGCCACCGGTCCGGACGGCATGCGCTTCACCTGGCGCCGCGCACCCGGACCCGTACGCCACTACGAGCTGCACCGGATCCTGCCGGACGGCACCCGGCGTTTCCTCGGCGGCACCTGCCGGCAGGCGTACTACGTACCCGGCCTGGTACCCGAGCGGGGCGAGCGGGCGGCCCGGTTCGAGGTGCGGGCGGTGGGGGAGCTTTACACCGCGTCCCATCCGGCTTCCGCCGCCCACACCTGGTAGATCCACCCCATTCGAACGGAGCACCCTCATGCATGACGACCGCGGCCTGGTCGAAGCCCGCCTCAAGCGCGTTCTGGAGGAGCGCGTCCGCCCCGCCGTGTACCCGGAGTCGGTGCCGCTGGAGGTCGCCGTCTGGAACGCGCCGGGCGAGCCAGTACCGGTGGAGGAAGGCCTGGCCGCGCCGGTGACGCCGGTCGCGGTCGGCGAGATGTGGGGCCCGCCCTGGGGCACCAGCTGGTTCCGGGTGACCGGGACCGTGCCCGAGGAGTGGGCCGGGAAGTCGGTGGAGGCCCTGCTCGACCTCGGCTTCGACGAGAACATGCCGGGCTTCCAGTGCGAGGGCCTGGTCTACCGGCCCGACGGCACCCCGGTGAAGGGCCTCAACCCGCGCAACCAGTGGGTGCGCGTCGGCGCCCCGGTCGACGGCGGCGAAGAGGTCGTCCTGCACATCGAGGCCGCCTCCAACCCGGTCCTGCTCGACTACCACCCCTTCGTGCCCACGCGGCTCGGCGACATCGAGACCTCGCACCGCGACCCGCTGTACAAGCTGACCCGCATGGACCTCGCGGTGTTCGACGAGACCGTGTGGCGCCTGGTCATCGACCTGGAGGTGCTCGGCGAGCTGATGGCGGAGCTGCCCGTCGACTCCGGCCGGCGCTGGGACATCCTGCGGTCCGTGGACCGGGCCCTGGACGCCCTCGACCTCCAGGACGTCAACAGCACGGCGGAGGCGGCCCGTTCGGAGCTGACCGGCGTGCTCTCCTCGCCCGCCGAACCCTCCGCGCACCGGATCAGCGCGGTGGGCCACGCCCACATCGACTCGGCGTGGCTGTGGCCGCTGCGCGAGACGGTGCGCAAGGTGGCGCGCACGACGTCCAACATGACGGCGCTCCTGGAGGACGAGCCCGAGTTCATCTTCTCCATGTCGCAGGCCCAGCAGTGGGCGTGGATCAAGGAGCACCGGCCCGAGGTGTGGGCGAAGGTGGTCAAGGCGGTCTCCGACGGCCGGTTCGTGCCGGCCGGCGGCATGTGGGTCGAGGCCGACACCAACATGCCGGGCTCCGAGGCGATGGCCCGTCAGTTCGTGCACGGCAAGCGGTTCTTCATCGACGAGTTCGGCGTCGAGAACGACGAGGCGTGGCTGCCCGACACGTTCGGCTTCGCCGCGGGACTGCCGCAGATCATCAAGGCGGCGGGCTCCAAGTGGCTGCTCACCCAGAAGATCTCCTGGTCCCAGACCAACAAGTTCCCGCACCACACCTTCCAGTGGGAGGGCATCGACGGCACCCGGATCTTCACCCACTTCCCGCCGGTCGACACCTACAACTGCGCCATGAAGGGCAGTGAGATCGCCCACGCGGCCAAGAACTTCAAGGACAAGGGCGTCGCCCGGCACTCGCTCGCGCCGACCGGCTGGGGCGACGGGGGCGGCGGCACCACCCGCGAGATGATCGCGAAGGCGGCCCGGCTGCGGGACCTGGAGGGCAGCGCGCAGGTCGTGTGGGAGACCCCGGCCGAGTTCTTCGCGAAGGCGGAGGCGGAGTACCAGAACCCGCCGGTGTGGGTGGGCGAGCTGTACCTGGAGCTGCACCGGGCCACCCTGACGAGCCAGGCGAAGACGAAGCAGGGCAACCGCAGGAGCGAGCACCTGCTGCGCGAGGCGGAACTGTGGTCGGCGACGGCCGCGGTGCGGGAGCCCGAATTCGCCTACCCCTACGAGGAGTTGGACCGCATCTGGAAGACGGTCCTGCTCCACCAGTTCCACGACATCCTGCCGGGATCGTCGATCGCCTGGGTGCACCGCGAGGCGGAGAAGACGTACGCGGCGGTCGCCGCCGAGCTGACCGCCCTCATCGAGAAGGCCCAGCGCGCCCTCGCCGGGCAGGGCACCCAGACCCTGGTCTTCAACGCGACCCCGCACGCACGGCACGGCATCGCCGCGGGCGGGGCCGCGGTACCGGCGGGCGAGGGCCCTGCCGAACGGTCGGACCGCCCGGACGGCGGCTTCGTCCTCTCCAACGGGCGGTTGCGGGTCGAGGTCGACGGGCGCGGCCTGATCGTCTCGGCGTACGACCTGACCGCCCGCCGCGAGACGATCGCGCCGGACCGACCGGCGAACCTGCTCCAGATGCACCCCGACTTCCCGAACATGTGGGACGCGTGGGACGTGGACGCGTTCTACCGCAACACGGTGACCGACCTGGTCGAGGCGGACGAGGTGACGGCGGGCGACGGCGCGTCGGTACGGGTGGTGCGCTCGTTCGGCTCCTCGAAGGTGACCCAGACCCTGACACTGGCCGACGGATCGAACCGCCTGGACATCCTCACGGAGGTGGACTGGCACGAGACGGAGAAGTTCCTGAAGCTGGCCTTCCCGCTGGACGTCCACGCCGAGCGGTACGCCTCCGAGACCCAGTTCGGCCACTTCTACCGGTCCACGCACACCAACACGAGCTGGGAGGCGGCCAAGTTCGAGGCCTGCAACCACCGCTTCGTGCACCTGGAGGAGCCCGGCTGGGGCGTCGCCCTGGTCACCGACTCGACGTACGGCCACGACGTGACCCGTACGGTACGGGCCGAGGACGCGGGCACGACGACCACACTGCGCGTCTCCCTGCTGCGGGCCCCCCGCTTCCCCGACCCCGAGACCGACCAGGGCCCGCACCGCTTCCGGCACGCGCTGGTGCCGGGCGCCACGATCGGCGACGCGGTGCGCGAGGGCTACGTCGTGAACCTCCCCGAGCGCACGCTCCCCGGAGCGGGCCCGGTCGCCCCGCTGGCCGAGGTCGACAACGACGCGGTCGTCGTGACGGCGGTGAAGCTGGCGGACGACGGCAGCGGCGACGTGATCGTCCGCTTCCACGAGGCCCACGGCGGCCGCGCCCGCGCCACCCTGACCCCGGGCTTCCCCACCACCTCGGTCACCCCGACCGACCTCCTGGAACGCCCCCTGTCCGCCCCGTCCCCGACATCCGGCCCGGTGGACCTGACCCTGCGCCCCTTCGAACTGCGAACCCTGCGGTTCACCCGGGCGTAGCCGGAGCAGACGGGCGCGCCCCGGCCGATGACGTATCGGCCGGGGCGCGCGCCGGGCCGGCCCGCTGATGAGCGGGCCGGCCGTCTTCTCACACCGGCCGGAACCAGACCGTCGCCAGGGGCGGCAGCGTCACCGTCAGGGAGGTGGGGCGGCCGTGGGACGGGGTGGGGTCCGGCTTCAGGGGGTCGGGGTTGGTGACGCCGCCTCCGCCGTAGCGGGACTCGTCCGTGTTGAGGACCTCCTGCCAGGCGCCGGGGCCTTCGGGCACGCCCAGGCGGTATTCCGCCCGGACGACCGGGGAGAAGTTGGACACCGACAGGAGCGGGACGCCCGCCGCGTCGTGGCGCAGGAAGGCGAACACGTTGTCCTCCGCCGCGTCCCCGGCCACCCAGGTGAAGCCCGACGGGTCGGTGTCGCGCTCCCACAGGGCGGGCTGCGCCGCGTACACCCGGTTCAGATCGCGGACCAGATCGCGTACGCCCCGGTGGTCCGGCTCGGCGCTGTAGGAGGGGTCGAGCAGCCACCAGTCCGGGCCGTGGCCCTCCGACCACTCCGCGCCCTGCGCGAACTCCTGCCCCATGAAGAGGAGTTGCTTGCCGGGGTGGGCCCACATGAAGCCCAGATAGGCGCGGTGGGTGGCGCGCTGCTGCCACCAGTCGCCGGGCATCTTGGACACCAGGGCCCGCTTGCCGTGGACGACCTCGTCGTGCGAGATCGGCAGCACGTAGTTCTCGCTGTACGCGTACACCATCGAGAACGTCATCTCGCTGTGGTGGTACTTGCGGTGCACCGGCTCGTGCTGGACGTAGCCCAGCGAGTCGTGCATCCAGCCCATGTTCCACTTCAGGCCGAAGCCCAGGCCGCCGTGGTCGGTGCGCCGGGTGACCCCGTCCCACGCCGTGGACTCCTCGGCGACGGTCACGACGCCGGGGCAGCGCCGGTAGACCGTCGCGTTCATCTCCTGGAGGAAGGCCACCGCGTCCAGGTTCTCCCGCCCGCCGTGCTCGTTCGGAGTCCACTCGCCGTGCTCGCGCGAGTAGTCCAGATAGAGCATGGAGGCCACCGCGTCCACGCGCAGCCCGTCGACGTGGAACTCCTCGCACCAGTAAGTGGCGTTCGCCACGAGGAAGTTGCGCACCTCCTTGCGGCCGTAGTCGAATTCCAGGGTGCCCCAGTCGGGGTGCTCGGCGCGCAGCGGGTCCTCGTGCTCGTACAGCGTGCGCCCGTCGAACTCGGCCAGTGCCCAGTCGTCCTTCGGGAAGTGCGCCGGCACCCAGTCCACGAGCACCCCGATGCCCGCCTCGTGCAGCGCGTCCACCAGGAAGCGGAAGTCGTCGGGCGTGCCCATCCGGGACGTCGGCGCGTAGAAGCCGGTGACCTGGTAGCCCCACGATCCGCCGTAGGGATGCTCCGCCACCGGTAGGAATTCCACATGCGTGAAACCGAGGTCTTTGACGTAGGCCGGGAGCTGGTCGGCCAGCTGGCGGTACGTCAGACGGGGGCGCCAGGACGCCAGATGCACCTCGTACACCGAGAACGGGGCCTCGTGCACCGGCCGCGCGGCCCGCCGGGCCATCCACTCCTCGTCGCGCCAGACGTGGTGCGACTCGGTGACGATCGAGGCGTTGGCGGGCGGCACCTCCGTGCGCTGCGCCATCGGGTCGGCCCGCAGGGTGTGGCTGCCGTCGGGGCGCATGATCTCGAACTTGTACAGGGCCCCGTCGCCCACCCCCGGCAGGAACAGCTCCCACACCCCGGTCGAGCCGAGCGAGCGCATCGGGTGGGCGGTGCCGTTCCAGTAGCTGAAGTCCCCGGTGACGCGCACCCCTTGGGCGTTGGGCGCCCAGACGGTGAAGCGGGTGCCGGTCACGCCCTGGTGGGCCATGGGCCGGGCGCCCAGCGCCGTCCACAGCTCCTCGTGGCGGCCCTCGCCGATCAGATGCAGGTCGAGGTCGCCGAGCGAGGGCAGGAAACGGTACGGGTCCTGCACCTCGATCTCGGAGTCCTCGTAGGTGACGAGCAGGGTGTACTCGGGGATCTCGCTAAGCGGCAGCACCCCGGAGAACAGCCCGTCGCCGTCGTTGTGGAGCTCGGCGCGCAGCCCCTTGCCGAGCACGGTCACGGCCTCGGCGTAGGGGCGCAGGGCCCGGAACGCCACCCCGCCGCGCACCGGGTGCGCGCCGAGCAGGGAGTGCGGATCGTGGTGCCCGCCCGCGAGCAGGCGACCCCGCTCCGCCGCGTCGAGGGCGGGCGCGGGCCGTACGCCGCGACTCGCGGCCCGGCGTGGTGCGGGCGGCTTCTTGGCGGCCTTCACCGGGGCCTTCGCCGGCGCCTTGGCCGGCTTGGCCGGTGCCTTGGCGGGCTTCGCCGCCGCCGCGGGTTCGGCGGCGGGGGCGGGCTCGGAGGAGTTGCGGGCGGGGCGGGGGGTCACGGGGTCGGCCTCCTCAAATGGGTTCAATCCAGGGCGAGTTCAGGCTCCGGCCAGACGGCGGACCGCCGCCATCGGCACCGGCAGCCAGTCGGGTCGGTGCCGGGCCTCGTAGAGCACCTCGTACACCGCCTTGTCGGTCTCGTACGCGCGCAGCAGCTCGGGGGTGTCGCGCGGGTCGGAGCCCGACCGGGCGGCGTATCCGTCGCAGTACGCGGCCCGGCACTCCTTGGCCCACTGCGGGTTGGGGGGCCGTGCGGTGCAGGACGCGTAGTCGAAGGAGCGCAGCATGCCCGCGACATCGCGGACGGGGGGCTGGGGCCGGCGGCGCTCGGCGAGCGGGCGGGCCGGCTCGCCCTCGAAGTCGATCACCGACCAGGGTCCTTCGACGGGCCGCAGTGCCTGGCCCAGGTGCAGATCGCCGTGCACCCGCTGGGCCGTGCCCGCCGAGTCGAGGGCCGCGACCGCCTCGAACGCGGCCCGCAGACCGGGCACGTGGGGCGCGAGCGCGGGCACCGCCTGGGCGGTCGCGTCCAGGCGCTCGGTCATCGCGGCGGCGATCGCGGCCGTCTGCGGGCGGCCGAGGGTGATGGGCGGGAAGGCGTCGGCCAGGGCCAGGTGCACCTCGGCGGTGGCCCGCCCGAGCTCGAAGGCCTGCCGGGTGAAGGGCCGGCCCTGGGCGAGCGAGGCGAGCGCCAGTGTCCAGCCGTCGTCGGCGCCGCGCAGGAACGGCTGGAGCACGCCGAGGGTGGCCTCCTCCGGCTCGGAGGTGCGGAACCAGGCGGCGGGCGCGGGCACCCGGTCGCAGCCCTGGCGGGCCAGCGCCCACGGCAGCTCCAGATCGGGATTGACGCCCGGCTGCACCCGCCGGAACACCTTGAGAATGAACGTATCTCCGTACACCAGCGAGGAGTTGGACTGCTCAACGCCGAGCAGGCGCGGCGCGAGCCCCGGCGGGACCGTCACCTTCGGATCGTGCTCGAAGCTGAGCGGGCCGACCGTGCCCGGGGTGCGCAGCCGCTCCAGGAGCAGGGCCGCGGACTGCGGGTCCTGCAGGGCGTCGTAGACCGTCCGCCCGGCCAGCGGCCCCTGGCTCGCGCGGCCGATGAGGGCGGGGGCCAGCCGTGGCGGGAGCTGGTCGCGCACCCCGATCAGGAGCTGGTAGCAGTCGGCCGGCACCGGCGCCGCGTCGGCGGGCAGCGCCAGGGGCGCGTGCTCGGCACGGACGAGCAGGTGCAGGAAGCCGGGCAGCAGCTCGGTGGCGGTGAGCAGGACGAAGTCGGTGACGGGCCGCCCCTTGCCCGCGAACCAGCGCTGCCGGGGCAGCCATTCGTGCAGGAGCGGGGCGAGCGAGGTCAGCAGCGGGGTGGTCGGGAGGCCGGTGGTACGGGGCGGTGCGGCCTTCGGCATGGCGGCGCATCCTTTCCCCGGGCACACAATCGATTTGCGCAGAGTGTCCCGGATTGCAACAGAAGCTGTCCGGCGGCGCGCGGGGTTCGGCTTTCAGAGTGCCCCGGGCGGAGCGGCGGAAACCGCCCCGCCCCGGTCGACGGTCAGCCGATGGCGGGCGAAGCGGGGTCCTTCCGCAGCCGGAACCAGTAGAAGCCGTGTCCGGCCAGGGTGAGCAGATACGGCCATTCGCCGATGGCGGGGAAGCGCACTCCGCCGATCAGCTCCACCGGATGCATCCCGTTGAACGCCCTCAGGTCCAGCTCGGTGGGCTGCGGGAAGCGCGAGAAGTTGTGCACGCACAGCACCAGGTCGTCGCCGCGCTCGCGCAGGAAGGCGAGGACGGCCGGGTTGGACGACATCAGCTCGGTGTACGAGCCGAGCCCGAAGGCCGGGTTCTGCTTGCGGATCTCGATCATGCGCCGGGTCCAGTGCAGGAGCGAGGAGGGCGAGGCCATGGCCGCCTCGACGTTCGTCACCTGGTAGCCGTAGACCGGGTCCATGATCGTGGGCAGATAGAGCCGGCCCGGGTCGCACGAGGAGAAGCCCGCGTTGCGGTCCGGGGTCCACTGCATCGGGGTGCGCACCGCGTCGCGGTCACCGAGCCAGATGTTGTCGCCCATGCCGATCTCGTCGCCGTAGTACAGGATCGGCGAGCCGGGCAGCGAGAGCAGCAGCGCGGTGAACAGCTCGATCTGGTTGCGGTCGTTGTCGAGCAGCGGGGCGAGCCGGCGCCGGATGCCGATGTTGGCCCGCATCCGGGGGTCCTTGGCGTACTCGGCGTACATGTAGTCGCGCTCTTCGTCCGTGACCATTTCGAGGGTGAGCTCGTCGTGGTTGCGCAGGAAGATGCCCCACTGGGCGTTCCCCGGGATCGCCGGGGTCTTGGCGAGGATTTCCGAGACCGGGTAGCGCGACTCGCGGCGCACCGCCATGAAGATGCGCGGCATCACCGGGAAGTGGAACGCCATGTGGCACTCGTCGCCGCCCTTGGCGTAGTCGCCGAAGTAGTCGACGACGTCCTCGGGCCACTGGTTGGCCTCGGCGAGCAGCACCGTGTCCGGATAGCTCGCGTCGATCTCGGCCCGCACCCGCTTGAGGAACTCGTGCGTTGCCGGAAGGTTTTCGCAGTTGGTTCCCTCCTCCTGGTACAGGTACGGCACGGCGTCCAGGCGGAAGCCGTCGATGCCGAGGTCGAGCCAGAAGCGCAGCGCGGAGATGATCTCCTCCTGCACGGCCGGGTTCTCGTAGTTGAGGTCCGGCTGGTGGGAGAAGAAGCGGTGCCAGTAGTACTGCTTACGGACCGGGTCGAAGGTCCAGTTGGACGTCTCGGTGTCGACGAAGATGATCCGGGCGCCGGGGAACTGCTTGTCGTCGTCGGCCCAGACGTAGTAGTCGCCGTAGGGACCCTCCGGGTCCCGGCGCGACTCCTGGAACCACTCGTGCTGGTCGCTGGTGTGGTTCATCACGAAGTCGATGATCACGCGCATGCCGCGCTGGTGGGCGGCGTCCACGAACTCCACGAAGTCGGCGAGATCGCCGAACTCGGGCAGTACCGCGGTGTAGTCCGAGACGTCGTAACCGCCGTCGCGCAGCGGGGATTTGAAGAACGGCGGCAGCCAGAGACAGTCGACACCCAGCCATTGCAGATAGTCCAGCTTGGCGGTGATGCCTTTGAGATCCCCGACGCCGTCGCCGTTGCTGTCCTGGAAGGACCGCACGAGCACCTCGTAGAACACCGCACGCTTGAACCACTCGGGGTCGCGGTCCTTGGCGGGGGTGTCCTCGAAGGTGTCGTGGACGGGCTCGTTGACGATCATGGTGTGGGTGACCCTCCGATCGGCGGGGACGGTCGCAGGACCAGGATGTGCGCGGGCGCTCGGCCCGGCTCTAGGCGCACGTAGTTGGCCCTGCCCCAGTGGTAGGTCTCTCCGGTGAGCTCGTCGCGCACCGGGACGGTCTCGTCCCACGCGAGGCCGAGCGCCGGCATGTCCAACGAGACCGTGGCCTCCTGGGTGTGGTGGGGGTCGAGGTTGGCGACCACCACAACGGTGTTCGATCCCGAGCGCTTGCTGTAGGCGATCAGCGCGTCGTTGTCGGTCTCGTGGAAGTGGACCGAGCGCAGCTGCCGCAGCGCCGGCTGGCGCCGCCTGATGCGGTTGAGGGTGGTGATCAGCGGGGCGATGGAGCGGCCCGAGCGCTCGGCCGACTCCCAGTCCCGGGGCCGGAGTTGGTACTTCTCCGAGTCCAGGTACTCCTCACTGCCCGGCTTGGCCGGGGCGTTCTCGCACAGCTCGTAGCCGGCGTAGACGCCCCAGGTGGGGGAGAGGGTCGCGGCGAGCACGGCCCGCACCTCGAAGGCCGGCCGGCCGCCCTCCTGGAGGTAGGCGTGCAGGATGTCCGGCGTGTTCACGAAGAAATTGGGCCGCATGTAGGGCGCACTCTCGCCCGCCAGTTCGGTGACGTATTCGGTGAGCTCGTGCTTGGTGTTGCGCCAGGTGAAGTACGTGTACGACTGCTGGAACCCGATCTTGCCCAGGGTGTGCATCATCGCGGGCCGGGTGAACGCCTCGGCCAGGAAGATCACGTCCGGGTCGGTGCCGTTGACCTCGGCGATGACCTTGTCCCAGAAGACCACCGGCTTGGTGTGCGGATTGTCGACGCGGAAGATCCGTACGCCGTGCTCCATCCAGAACCGCAGCAGCCGGACGGTCTCCTCGATCAGGCCCGGCATGTCCTCGTCGAAGGCGATCGGGTAGATGTCCTGGTACTTCTTCGGCGGGTTCTCGGCGTACGCGATCGTCCCGTCCGCCCGGTGGTGGAACCACTCGGGGTGCTTCTGCACCCAGGGGTGGTCGGGGGAGCACTGCAGGGCGAAGTCGAGGGCCACCTCCAGACGCAGGTCGCGGGCCGCGCCCACGAAGGCGTCGAAGTCGTCCAGGGTGCCGAGGTCGGGGTGCACGGCGTCGTGGCCGCCGTCCGGCGAGCCGATCGCCCACGGCACGCCCACGTCCCACTTCTTGGCCGTCAGGGCGTTGTTGGCGCCCTTGCGGTGGGTGCTGCCAATGGGGTGGACCGGCGGCAGATAGACCACGTCGAAGCCCATGGCGGCGACCGCCGGGAGCCGTTCGGCCGCGGTGCGGAAGGTGCCGGAGACCGGCTTGCCGCGCGCCTTGACCACGGCCCCCTCGGAGCGCGGGAACAGCTCGTACCAGGAGCCGAACAGGGCGCGCTCGCGCTCGACGAGCAGCGGCATCGGGGCCGAGGCGGTGACCAGGTCGCGCAGCGGGTGCGTGGCGAGGGCCGCGTCGACCTCGGGGGCGAGGGCGGCCGCGAGCCGGGCCGCGGGGGTGCGGCGCGTGTCGCGCAGCGCGTCCGCGGCGGCGAGCACCGCCTCGCGCCGGCCCTTGGTCTTGGGCACCCCGGCGGCGGCCCGCTCGTAGAGGGCGGCGCCCTCGGCCAGGACGAGCTCGGTGTCCTGACGGGCCGGGATCTTGATGCCGGCCTGGTGGCGCCAGGTCGCGACCGGATCGCTCCAGGCCTCGACGGTGTACGTCCAGCGCCCCTCGGCCCCGGCGGCGATCTCGGCGCCCCAGCGGTCGGTGCCGGGGGCGAGTTCGCGCATGGGTGTGAAGGGTCCCGGGCGCCCACCGGGATCTCTCAGCACGACGTTGGCGGCGACGGCGTCGTGGCCCTCGCGGAAGACGGTGGCGGTGACCTGGAAGCTCTCCCCGGTCACCGCCTTGGCGGGCCTGGTGCCGCACTCGACGGCGGGGCGTACGTCGAGCACGGGGATGCGGCCGATTGACGGGTTCGGGTTCACGGGCTCACCTGCGGGTGATTGGTAGGGTTTGCCGCGTTTGCGGGAATCTGTCCTTTTTAGCTGCTCCGTTGACGGCTGACCGGCTGCGGGCATGGCCGCTCCTGTCCGCGTTCACTCGAATGGCGTGCGGGAGAGACTGCGGGAATGCGTTACCGGATGAGCCTTCCACGGTGTACGGGTGGGCATTCCGGCAGCTTGTTAACTACCTGCGCGTAACGGTTTCAGACAGGTGAGCGCCCCGGGTTCCCTCGACAGTGGTCCGAACTCCGGCTATCCGGCGCCTACGTGACGGGCCATCAGAGCGACGGGGGACGCGAAAGCGGAATCCGCAGGACCGGCCGCGAGGCGCTGTGGTTGGCGGGGCGCGTCGGCATTACCTTCGGGTGTGAAGGAGGGGCGCACATCGCGGTGTGCCCACCCCGGTACGTAGGTCCCCTGCAAAGGTGGAAGCGTGAAGGCAATCCGTCGATTCACCGTGCGCCCTGTCCTGCCCGACGCCCTCCGGCCGCTCAGCGACCTCGCGCGCAACCTGCGCTGGTCCTGGCACACCGAGACCAGAGAACTCTTCCAGTCCGTGGACCCCGACGGCTGGCGGGCGGCGGGTGAGGACCCGGTGCGGCTGCTCGGCTCCGTCGGCGCCGCCCGCCTCGACTCGCTCGCCCAGGACCGCCGCTTCCTGCGGCGGCTGAGCGCCGCCGCCGACGACCTCGACGACTATCTGCACGGCCGCCGCTGGTACCAGGAGCAGGGCGGCGAACTCCCGTGTGCCATCGGGTACTTCTCGCCCGAGTTCGGCATCACCGCCGCCCTGCCCCAGTACTCCGGCGGCCTCGGCATCCTCGCCGGGGACCACCTCAAATCCGCCAGCGACCTCGGCGTACCGCTCATCGGGGTCGGCCTCCTCTACCGGCACGGCTACTTCCGCCAGTCGCTCTCGCGCGACGGCTGGCAGCAGGAGCACTACCCCCTGCTGGACCCGAACGAGCTGCCCGTCTCACTGCTCCGCGAGGAGGACGGCAGCCCGGCCAGGGTCTCGCTCGCACTGCCCGGCGGCCGCGCCCTGCACGCCACCATCTGGCAGGCGCGGGTCGGCCGGGTGCCGCTGCTCATGCTCGACTCGGACGTCGAGGAGAACGCCCCGGGCGAGCGCGACGTCACCGACCGCCTCTACGGCGGCGGCAGTGAGCACCGGCTGCTCCAGGAGATGCTGCTCGGCATCGGCGGGGTGCGCGCGGTGCGCACGTACTGCCGCCTCACCGGCCACCCGGCCCCCGAGGTGTTCCACACCAACGAGGGCCACGCCGGGTTCCTCGGACTCGAACGCATCCGCGAACTCGCGGGCCAGGGACTCGACTTCGACGCCGCGCTCGAAACGGTGCGGTCCGGGACGGTGTTCACCACGCACACCCCGGTGCCGGCCGGAATCGACCGCTTCGACCGCGAGCTGGTCGCCCGCCACCTCGGCGACGACGGCGAGCTGCCCGGCGTCGACGTGGAGAAGATCCTCCGGCTCGGCATGGAGACCTACCCGGGCGGCGAGCCCAACCTCTTCAACATGGCCGTCATGGGCCTGCGGCTCGCCCAGCGGGCCAACGGGGTCTCGACCCTGCACGGCGCGGTCAGCCGGGAGATGTTCGCCGGCCTGTGGCCCGGCTTCGACGCGCAGGAGGTGCCGATCACCTCCGTCACCAACGGCGTGCACGCCCCGACCTGGGTGGCGCCCGAAGTCATGCGGCTCGGCGCCCGCCAGATCGGCGCGGGCCGCACCGAGGACGCGCTGAGCGTCGGCGGCTCCGAACGCTGGGACGCGGTCGCCGACATCCCGGACGCCGAGATCTGGGAGCTGCGCAGGGAGCTGCGCGAACAGCTCGTCGTGGAGGCCCGCGAGCGGCTGCGCGCCTCGTGGCGTCAGCGCGGCGCCGGATCGGCCGAACTCGGCTGGATCGACGGGGTGTTGAGCCCCGACGTGCTCACCATCGGCTTCGCCCGGCGGGTCCCCTCGTACAAGCGGCTCACGCTGATGCTGCGCGACCGGGACCGGCTGATGGAGCTGCTCCTGCATCCGACCCGGCCGGTGCAGATCGTCGTCGCGGGCAAGGCGCACCCGGCCGACGACGGCGGCAAGCGCCTGGTGCAGGAACTGGTGAGGTTCGCCGACGACCCGAGGGTGCGCCACCGGATCGTGTTCCTGCCCGACTACGGCATGGCCATGGCGCAGAAGCTCTACCCGGGCTGCGACGTGTGGCTCAACAACCCGCTGCGCCCCCTGGAGGCCTGCGGGACGAGCGGGATGAAGGCGGCCCTGAACGGCTGCCTCAACCTGTCCGTCCTGGACGGCTGGTGGGACGAGTGGTTCGAGCCCGACTTCGGCTGGGCCATCCCGACCGCCGACGGCGCGGCCACCGACGAGGACCGGCGCGACGAGCTGGAGGCCAACGCGCTGTACGACCTCATCGAGGACCGGGTCGCCCCGCGCTTCTACGACCGGGGCACGGCAGGCCTTCCGGACCGCTGGATCGAGATGGTCCGCCAGACCCTCACCACGCTCGGCCCGAAGGTGCTCGCGGGCCGGATGGTGCGGGAGTACGTGACCCGCCTGTACGCACCGGCCGCCGCGGCCCATCGGGCCCTGGACCCCGCCACGGCACAGGAGTTGGCGCAGTGGAAGGCGCGGGTGCGGGGTGCCTGGCCGAGGGTCGCGGTCGACCACGTGGAGGCGCTGGCGCCGGTCGCGGCCCCGAACGGCACCGCCGAACTCGGCTCCACCCTCGCGCTCAAGGTCCGGGTCGCGCTCGGGGAGCTCGGGCCCGACGACGTGGAGGTCCAGGCCGTGGCGGGCCGGGTGGACGCGGCCGACGCCATCGCGGACGCCGAGACCTTCCCGCTGAAGCCGACGGGCGGCCCCGACCTGGAGGGCCGCTGGATGTACGAGGGGCCTCTCGCGCTCGACCGCGCGGGCCCGTTCGGCTACACGGTCCGGGTGCTTCCGGCCCATCGCCACCTCGCGACCCACGCGGAGCTGGGTCTGGTGGCCGGTCCGACCGAGACGACCGGGGAGGGCGCGGGCGTGCTCATGCGCTGAGCCCGGCCGCGGACATGCGGACATGGGCGGTGCCCGGAGCCTTGTGGGCTCCGGGCACCTTCACTTTCCGGCCAGCCGCCTGGTCAGAAGGTGAGCTTGAAGTCGGTGATGGTGCCGACGTCCTGCTTCGCCTTGTCCTGGACCTTCAGCTTCCACACGCCGTTGGCGGCGACCGCGGAGGCGTTGACGGTGTACGTCTTGTTGAGGTTCTTCGTCGAGTCCGAGGAAGAGCTCTGGAGACGGTACGAGGTGCCGTTCGGGGCCACCAGGTCGATCTGGAGGTCACCGATGTAGGTGTGCGTGATCTTCACGCCGACCTGGAGCGCGGCCGGCGCGTTGCCGGTGATGCCCGAGACGGTGACCGGCGAGGTCACCGCGGCACCCGGGTAGTCCGGGATGGCCACGCTGGCCGTGTTCTCGAAGACCTTGCCACCGGGGTTGCCACCGCCGGCGCGGGCGCCGACGTTGATGGCCGCCCAGGCGTTGGTGATGTTGGTGACCTCGGCGCTGGTGGCGCCGTACAGCTCGGTCGCCGCGGCGATGGTGCCCGCGCGGGCCCCCGCGTAGTCCGTGCTGGAGTTGAACTTGGTGGTCAGCGCCTTGTACCAGATCAGCTGGGCCTTGTCCCGGCCGACGCCGGTGACCGGAAGGCCGTCCGAGGTAGGCGAGTTGTAGGTCACGCCGTTGATGACCTTGGTTCCGCTGCCCTCGGAGGCGAGGTAGAACCAGTGGTTCGCCGGACCCGAGGAGTAGTGGACGTCCAGGTTGCCGACGCCGGAGTACCAGCTGTCCGCGGAGCCGCCGTCCTTGCTCGGCTTGTCCATGTAGCGCAGCGGGGTGCCGTCACCGTTGATGTTGATCTTCTCGCCGATGAGGTAGTCACCCGGGTCCGACGCGTTGTTCGCGTAGAACTCCACCGAGGTGCCGAAGATGTCGGAGGTGGCCTCGTTCAGGCCGCCCGACTCGTCCGCGTACTCCAGGCCCGCCGTCGCGGCGGTGACGCCGTGCGACATCTCGTGGCCGGCCACGTCGAGCGCGGTCAGCGGGTCGTTGTTGCCCGTGCCGTCGCCGTACGTCATGCAGAAGCAGCTGTCGTCCCAGAACGCGTTGACGTACGCGTTGCCGTAGTGGACGCGGGAGTAGGCGCCGACGCCGTCGCCCCGGATGCCGCTGCGCCCGAAGACGTTCTTGTAGAAGTCCCAGGTCGCGCCCGCGCCGTAGGCGGCGTCCGCACCCGCGGTCGCGGCGTTGGAGTTGGTGCCGTCGCCCCAGGTGTCGGTGGTCTGGGTGAACAGCGAACCGGTGCCGGAGGACCCGTGGTTCAGGTTGTACGTCTTGTGGTTGCCCCGCGTCGCGTCGGTCAGGGTGTAGTTCGACCCGGACTTCGTCGTGTTGAGGGTGACCTGGCCGCTGTAGCGGGTGTTGCCGACGCCGGTCTCGATGCCCTGCCACTGGTGCAGCTTCGCGCCCGTCTTGGCGTCCGTGATGACGTGCAGCTGGTTCGGGGTGCCGTCGTCCTGCAGCCCGCCCACGACCGTCTCGTACGCGAGGGTCGGCGCGCCCTTGACCATCCAGATGACCTTGCGGGCGCTGTCGGCCTTGTCGGCCTTCGAGCCCGCGGCCTTGGCGGCCTTGAGGGCCTGGCCCTCGGCGGTGGCCGGCGCGCTCGCGGGGGCGGCGGTGGAGACGCCCTGCAGCTGCGCGTTGTTCGCCTTGAGGACGTCCTTGGTCTTGCCGGCCGCGGTGTCGACCATCAGGTCACCGCCGAGCACGGGCAGACCCTGGTAGGTGCGCTCGTAGCGGGTGTGGACCGTGCCGTCCTGGTCCTTGGACACGTCGTGGACGACGAGCTTCTCCTGCGCGCTGAGACCGAGGTCCTTGGCCGTGGCCGCCGTGGTGGCCGTGGCCTGGCGTATGAGCTCGGCACGCTGGGAGGGGGTGAGACTCGCGGGCAGGGCGCCCGGGTTGCGTACTGCCTGGGCCTTCACGGCCGCGGCGGCCGCGGAGTCGTCGGGGCGTGCGCTGGCGCTACCTGCCTGGACGCCGACACTGAGCATGGCGGCTGCGGCGATCAGGGCGCCGGTGGCGGTGGCACGACGACGGTGCGTGGATCTCACGCGAACTCCTTCTGCGAGGGGGTTCCGGTCGACTGGGTGGGGCCGGCCGGGCAGAGCAAAGCGGAGCATGTGCGGCAACGAGATGTGCTGCGTGAAAACTTCGTGCGTGGAACGGGGGAAGAGTGCCAGCAGTGGAGAACCGGTGTCAGGAGCGCGTCAAGAAGTTGGCCGAAAACCGTCCGTTGTCCGAAGGTCGTCGTTCGTTAAGCGGACGTTTCACGGATGTGTGCGTCGACGCCGTCGAGTAGTCGGGCCAGCCCGAACCCGAAGAGCGAGTCCAAGTCCAGCTCGAACGGCTCGTGTTCGAAGATGGTGGTCAGGACGGGGTAGCCGCCCTCCGACACGATGGCCGCAAACCGCCCCTCGTTGCGGTCCATCCACTGATCGCTGGAGACTCCGGTGTCCTGGAGGGCGTTCGACTCCAACTCCATTGCCACGCCCAGACCTTGGACGAACGCGATGACCGTCAGGTGTACGTGCATCACGTCGTGCGCGCTCAGGCCGGTGTCGCGCAGCGCCCGCAGCATCCACTCGGTGTACTTCATCGCCTGGGGCATCGGGTCGGGCCGGATGAAGGAGGCCATCGCCCGCGCCATCCACGGATGCCTTCGGTAGGCCGCCCACAACTGGCGCGCGGCGTGCGTCAGTTGGGCCCGCCAGTCACCGGACGGGCGGCCGAGCGCCACCTCCGCGAACCCCACGTCCGTCATCAGGCGGACGAGCTCGCCCTTGCTGGAGACGTGCCGGTACAGGACCATCGTCGAGGTGCCGAGGTCGCTCGCGATCCGCCGCATGGACACGCCGACGAGCCCTTCGGCGTCCGCGACGCGGACGGCGGCGGCGATCAGGGCCTCCCGGCTCAAGGGCGCCGCCCCGTCGTGCGCGGCGCGCGCCGGAGCCGCCTCGGCGACCACCGTGCCCACGCCCGGCACCGCCCGCACCAGGCCCTCCCGGGCGAGGGCTGCGAGCGCCTTGGTCGCGGTCGCCATCGCCACCCCCGACTCGCGCACGATGGCCCGCGTGGACGGCACCCGGTCGCCCGGCACGAGCTCACCCGAGGCGATGCGGCGCCGGATGCCGTCGGCGATGGCGAGGTAGGGCGGCTGCTCGGTCACGGCGGGAGTGTACTAGTGCGCGGTGCGGCGTCCTGCCCAGATATGCCAAGGGTGCTCTAGGGTGCACCAGTCCCACGATTGCGCCGTACAGGGCCGCGCTGTTCGCTCCCTCCATGGACACCACGACCGGCCCCCTCGCGGGCCGCACGGACCCGGCGCCGCCGCGCGCCGGCCGCAGGGAATGGACCGCGCTCGCCGTCCTCATGCTGCCGCTGCTGCTCGTCTCCATGGACGTCTCCGTCCTCTACTTCGCGATCCCCTTCATCAGCGAGGACCTGGCGCCCAGCTCCACCCAGCAGCTGTGGATCCTCGACATGTACGGCTTCGTGCTCGCCGGACTCCTCATCACCATGGGGGCCCTCGGTGACCGCGTCGGCCGCCGCCGGCTCGTACTGGCAGGCGCCGGCCTGTTCGGCCTGGCCTCGGCCGCGGCGGCCTACGCCGACTCGCCCCAACTCCTCATCGCCGTGCGGGCGTTGCTCGGAGTGGGCGGCGCCGCGCTCATGCCCTCCACGCTGGCCCTGATCCGCAACCTCTTCCACGACGACAAGCAGCGCGCCCAGGCGGTCACCGCCTGGACCGGCGTCATGACGCTCGGCATCTCCTTCGGGCCGGTCGTCAGCGGCGCCCTGCTCGAACACTTCTGGTGGGGCTCGGTGTTCCTCATCAACCTGCCCGCCATGGTCCTCCTGCTCATCCTGGCGCCGCTGCTGCTGCCCGAGGTGAAACAGCCCGCGGCCGGCCGCTTCGACTGGGCGAGCGCGGTGCTGTCGCTCGCCGGGCTGCTCCCCGTGATCCAGGGGGTCAAGCAACTGGCCCGCAACGGCGTGGAGTTGCCGCCCGTCCTGTCCGTGCTGGCCGGCCTCGTCCTGCTGTACGTCTTCGTGCGGCGCCAGTCGAGGCTCGCCCATCCGCTGGTCGACCTGGAACTGCTGCGCCGGCGCACGTACGGCGGGGCGGTGCTCGCCAACCTCTTCGCCATCGCGGCGACCGTCGGCATGGCGGTGTTCCTCACGCAGTACCTCCAGTCGGTGCTCGGCAAGAGCCCCTTCGAGGCGGCGCTGTGGAGTCTGGTGCCCGCGACGGGGGCGTTCGCGGGGGCGCCGGCCGGGGCGCTGCTCGCGCGGCGCTTCGACCGGGGGTGGGTGATGGCGGGCGGCTTCGGCGTCTCGGCCTGCGGCTTCCTCGCGCTGACCCAGGTGCGTACGGACTCGGCACTCTGGTTCACGCTCACGGCCTGCGCGGTCTACACCTCGGGGCTGGTGGCCGCGATGGCCCTCGCCAACGAACTCGCCCTCGGCGCGGCGCCGCCCGAGCGGGCGGGGGCGGCGGCCGCGGTCATGGAATCCGGCCAGGAGCTGGGCGGGGCGCTCGGGATGGCGGTGCTCGGCTCCATCGGGGCGGCGGTGTACCGCCACGGCATGGCCCACGCGCCGGGTGCGGCGCGCGAGACGCTGGGCGGGGCGGTGGCGTCCCTGCCGGGCCCCGACCTGGCCCCCGCCTTCGCGTCCTTCACGCGCGGCCTCGATTACGCGGCGCTGGGAGCGGCGGTGCTGATGGCCGGGGCGGCGGGGGTCGCGCTCGCGCGACTCCGGGGCCGCCGGGCCGAGGGAGTGCCCTTGCCCCCGGGGAGGTGAGGGGCGCGGGCGTCGGGTTGTTGTCGGATGCGGGGGTTGGTGGTGCTTCGCGCGGTTCCCCGCGCCCCTGGCGGGATCCGTGCCCTCAAGGCCCTGGGGGAGCCCCAGGGGTCCGGGGCGGGTACTGTTCGGCGGCCGGAACGGATGCGTACGAGGAGCCCCCATGAACGACCCCCGCATAGGCCCACCCCACTTCGGCGACGAGCGCGAGACCTTGCGGGCGTTCCTCGACTACCACCGCACGACGCTCGCCATGAAGTGCGAGGGACTCGACGACGACGAGCTGCGGCGGCAGTCGATGCCCCCCTCCACCCTCTCGCTGCTCGGCCTCGTCCGGCACATGGCCGAGGTCGAACGGGCCTGGTTCCGCAGGGTGTTCGAGGATCACGACGTTCCGATGGTGTGGTCGGAGAAGGTCGACTTCCAGGCGGCCTACGACGCGAGCGGCTCCAGCCGCGCCGAGGCGTTCGCCGCCTGGGAGGCCGAGGTCGAGCACTCCCGGCGGATCGAGCGCGAGGCCGAGTCCCTCGACCTCGTGGCCCTGCAGCCGCGCTGGGACGAGGACGTGTCGCTGCGCATGGTGATGCTGCACGTGATCCTCGAGTACGGCCGCCACAACGGCCACGCCGACCTCCTGCGCGAGGGCGTCGACGGCACCGTGGGCGCCTGAGCCCACCGCCGTGCGGCGGCGGTTCAGCGCCAGGGAATGTTGCGCCAGGGGCTGGCCTCGTGCTCGGTCAGCATCCGGTGCGCGGTCACGTTCCCCTGGTAGTAACTCCCGTACGACTCCCCGTCGAAGCGCAGCACCCGCCCGAGTGCGTACGCCGCCGAGAAGTCCTCCCACGACCGGTAGGCCGACCTGCTCAGGGCGCCCGCGTGCACGATCGCCTGCTCCGCCTCGTGCGGGGTGCAGAACCGGGCCGAGAGCCCCCAGCGCGCCAGGTTCACGGCCCGTCCGTAGTCGTAGGCGGCGGCGGTGGTGACCCGGCCGTCCGGCGGCAGCAGCCCGTCCGCCCGGAACCGGGCCTCGTAGCGGATGATGCGCCGCACCAGCTCCTCGATCTCCTTCACGGCGCCGTGGCCCACCCCGATGTCCTGGGCGTGCCCGGCGGCCGTCTCGCGCCACAGCTCGGCGGGCGGCGCCTCGTCGAGACCGGCGCGCAGCTCCTCGCGCACGCGCAGGACGAAGTCGGGCTCGGCCGGGCTGTTGCGGGCGTCCAACAGGACGTCCAACTGCCGCTGCCAGTCCGCCCGTTCGGTGATGCCCCAGGATTCGCGGAGCGAACGGAGCTCGTCGTTGTATTCGTGGTAGACGGTGCCCACCTCGTTCCATGGGACGCCGTTGGCGAGGGCCAGGTGCGCTCCGCAGGCCAGTCCGTAGGCCAGCGGTCCGCGCAGCGCGCCGTGGCGCAGGCCGATCAGGCGGGCCGGGCGGTCGGTCTCCTCGTGGAGCCGGCGCCAGTGGGCCAGGTGTTCCGGCGCGGCGGACAGGAACGACTGGGCCGGGGTCCCGGCGTTGACCGCGAGCAGCGTCCGCCCGTCCAGGAGGCCCGAGTCGGCGATCCACCGGAGGGAGACCCCGTGGAACACCCAGTCCGGGTGCCACGGCGGCAGCATCCCCCGGGTGAGCACCGGCTTGCACAGCCAGCCCGAGGCGTCCCGGTAGGAGGGCCAGCGAATCAGGTCGGGCCGTGCGTCGACCTCCGCCTTCGGCGCCGCGATGTAGAGCTCCTCGCGGGCGAGCACCCGCAACTGTGCCTCCACGTCGCCGCGCAGCCCCGCCGTGTGCAGCAGCCACTCCGTCTCCGTCGGCGCCGCCCAGTTGGTACCCGTCACCGTTGTCACGCCCCCGATCCTACGAACCCGGTACCCGCCGAGGACCGGCAGGTACCGGAAACCCGCAGGTGGGGGCGGGCGCCGCGTGGCACGGTCAGGCCAGGCTGTCGCGCCAGGCGCGGTGCAGGTCGGCGAAGCGGCCGGTGCCCGCGATCAGGTCGGCGGGGGAGCCGTCCTCGACGATCCGGCCCTGCTCCATCACGAGGACCCGGTCCGCGATCTCGACCGTGGACAGGCGGTGTGCGATCACCACCGCCGTACGCCCGTTGAGGACGGTGTGCATGGCGCGCTGCACCGCCCGCTCGCCCGGGATGTCCAGCGAGCTGGTCGCCTCGTCGAGGATCAGGACGGCCGGGTCGGCGAGCAACGCCCGCGCGAACGCGACCAGTTGACGCTGTCCGGCCGAGATGCGGCCGCCCCGCTTGCGCACGTCGGTGTCGTAGCCGTCCGGCAGGCTCGCGATGAAGTCGTGCGCGCCGATCGCCTTCGCGGCCTGCTCGATGTCGGCCCGGGTGGCGTCCGGGCGGCCGATCGCGATGTTCTCGGCGACCGTGCCGGAGAACAGGAACGCCTCCTGGGTGACCATGACGACCCCGCGCCGCAGATCCCGTACCGACAGCTCGCGCAGGTCCGTCCCGTCGAGCAGGACGCGGCCCGCCGTCGGATCGTAGAAGCGGGCCAGGAGCTTGGCGAGGGTGGACTTGCCGGCGCCCGTCGAGCCGACCACGGCGACGGTCTGGCCGCCCGGGATGCTCAGGTCGAAGCGGGGCAGCACCTCGCCGCCGGTGCGGTAGCCGAAGCCGACGCCCTCGAAGTCGACGCGGCGGCCCGGGAGTTCGCCCGTCGCCTCCGGCAGCGGGGTCGGCCGGGCCGCCTCCGGTACCGACGGCGTCTGGGCGAGCAGACCCGCGACCTTCTCCAGGGAAGCGGCCGCCGACTGATAGGAGTTGAGGAACATGCCGAGCCGGTCGATGGGGTCGTACAGGCGGCGCAGATAGAGCACCGCGGCCGCGAGCACGCCCAGTTCGAGGTCGCCGTCCGCGACCCGCGTAGCACCCCACAGGACCATCGCGGCGACCGCGACGTTGGCGGTGAGCCGGGAGCCCACCACATAGCGGGCCATCTCCAGGAGCGCGTCGCCGTTGGTCCGCTCGTGCCGCTGGTTGAGCTCCCTGAACTCGGCGTCGTTGGCCCGCTCGCGCCGGAACGCCTGCACCGGCCGGATGCCGTTGAGCGTCTCGGCGAACTTGACGATCACCGCGGCGATCGCCGTGGACCGGGCCGCGTACACGACCCCGGCTCGGCGCTGGTAGCGCCGGATCAGGAAGTGCAGGGGTACGTAGGAGGCGACGGCGAGCGCGCCGATGCCCCAGTCCAGCCAGAGCAGCATCGCGCAGATGTAGACCGAGGAGAGGACCACCCCGATCAGCTCCTGGAGGCCCTCGCTGAGCAGCTCGCGCAGCGACTCGACGTCGGTGGTGGAGCGCGAGATCAGCCGGCCCGAGGTGTAGCGCTCGTGGAAGTCGACGCTCAGCGCCTGCGCCTGCCGGAAGATCCGCCCGCGCAGATCGAGCAGCACGTCCTGGTTGACGACCGCCGAGGCCCGTACGAACGCGTACTGGAAGAACCCGGAGGCCAGCGCGCACACCAGATAGCCGACGCCGACGGCGGTCAGCGGCCCGTAGTCGTGCGCCCGGAACGCGGGAACGCCCCGGTCGATGGCGTACGCCACCAGCAGCGGGCCGGCCTGGGCCGCGGCCTGCTGCACGACGAGCAGCAGAGTCGCGAGGACCACGCCCCGGCGCAGTGGGCGCAGCAGCGAGGCGAGCAGCGCCCGCGTCGCCCCGGGGGGCGCGGGCAGCTCGTCCCGGTCGAAGGGATCGCCGTCTCCGGCGGGCCTCAACTCCGCTTCGCCCGTGGCTTGTTGCTCCCCGACGGTCGTGGTCATCGCCCGTCCTCCCCCTCGTACTCGGCGTGCGGGTCATCGGCGCCGGACATCAGCCAGGCGTATTCGGCGTTGCCGCGCAGCAGTTCATGGTGCGTGCCGACGGCGGCGATGCGGCCCTCCGACAGGAGCGCCACCCGGTCGGCGAGCAGCACGGTGGACGGCCGGTGCGCGACCACGAGGGCGGTGGTGTCCTGGAGCACCCGGCGCAGGGCCGCCTCGACCAGCGCCTCGGTGTGGACGTCCAGGGCCGACAGGGGGTCGTCCAGGATCAGGAACCTCGGCCGCCCCACGACCGCCCGGGCCAGCGCGAGCCGCTGCCGCTGCCCGCCGGACAGGCTCAGTCCCTGCTCGCCGACCTGGGTGTCCACGCCCTGCGGCAGCCGCCGTACGAACTGGGCCTGCGCGATGTCGAGCGCCCGGTCCAGATCGGCCGGACTCCCGCCGCCCATCGCGACGTTGTCGCCCACGGAGGCCGAGAAGAGGGTGGGCTCCTCGAACGCCACGGAGACGAGCCCGCGCAGCCGCTCGCGCGTCATGTGCGCGATGTCCTCCCCGTCGAGCGTGATCCGCCCTCCGCCGACCTCGTGCAGTCGCGGCACGAGCGCGGTGAGCGTGGTCTTGCCCGACCCGGTCCCGCCGACGAGGGCCATGGTCTCGCCGGGCCGTATGTGCAGATCGATGCGGGCCAGGACGGGCGCGCTGCCGTCGGCGGCGTCGGGATAGCGAAAGGTGACCCCTTCGAACCGGATGCCGGCCGTTCGACCGGCGGCGCGGGGTTCCGACTCGGCGCTGGACGAACCCAGTTCAGCCCCTCCGGCGTTTGAGGAGCGATGATCCGGGGGCGGCGCCCCCGGTGCACGGTCCGCAGGCGGAGCAGCGGCGGAGGCGGGTCCCGGGGCGGAGCCCCGAGGGGGCTCCAGGGGTTCCCGGGGTTCCAGGGGCGAAGCCCCTTGAGGGGCACCCGGGGGCAACTCCCCCGAGGGGTGGCCCGTGGAGGCGCCCGGCGCCTCCGCCTCCTCCCGCGCGTCCATCGCCTCGAAGAAGCGGGCCGTCGCCGTCGCGGACTCCTGGCTCATCGCGAGCAGGAACCCGATCGACTCCACCGGCCAGCGCAGCGCGAGGGCCGTGGACAGGAACGCCACGAGCGTCCCGGCGGAGAGGCCGCCGTCGGCCACCTGCACCGTGCCGAGCACCAGGGCCGCGCCGATGGCGAGTTCGGGGATCGTGGTGATCAGGCCCCAGAGCCCGGCGAGCAGCCGGGCCTTGGCCAGCTCGGTGCCGCGCAGCCGCCGGGACAGCTCGCGGAAGGCCAGCGCCTGGCTGCGGTGCCGCCCGAACCCCTTGATGATGCGGATGCCGAGCACGCTCTCCTCGACGACCGTCGTCAGATCGCCCACCTGGTCCTGCGCCTGCCGGGCGACCAGCGAGTAGCGGGTCTCGAAGAGCGAGCAGAGGATCACCAGCGGGATCACCGGCACGAGCAGGACGAGCCCGAGGCTCCACTGCTGGGAGAGCAGGATCCCGAACCCGGCCAGGATCGTGACCGCGTTGACGACGAGGAAGGTCAGCGGGAACGCCAGGAACATGCGGAGCAGCATCAGGTCCGTGGTGCCGCGCGACAGGAGCTGGCCCGAGGCCCAGCGGTCGTGGAAGGAGACCGGAAGGCGCTGCACGTGCCGGTACAGATCGGCCCGCATCTCCGCCTCGACGCTCGCGAGCGGCCGCGCCACCAGCCACCGCCGGTACCCGAAGAGCGCGGCCTCCGCGAGGCCGAGCAGCAGCAGGTACAGCGCGCCGAGCCACACCCCGCCGGGGTCGTGCTCGGCCACCGGGCCGTCGACGATCCACTTCAGGACGAGCGGGATCACCAGACCTAGACAGGAGGCGACAATGGCCACAAATGCCGCACTGAACAGGCGAGTTCGTATGGGGCGTACATACGGCCAGAGCCTCAGGAGTGAGCGCGTGGCCGACCGGTCCTTGATAGCTGCACGTGTTTCGGACATCACAGCCGAGCCTACGGACGGGCACTGACAGTGCCCACCGAGTTTCGGCCGGGCCCCGCTCGTCCGCTGGTCCTAGGACCGCTCGAACGCGGGAGGTCGTACCGCCCGTCAACCGATCGGTTGATGCGGGGTCGAGCGCGATGGGCGATGTGGCGGACCCCCGCCGGCCGGGATTCTCTAGGCATGGCAATCATCGAAGTCAACGCAGTGCGCAAGGCATACGGCAGCCGGCCCGCTGTCGACGACGTCAGCTTTGCCGTCGAGGAGGGGGAGATCTTCGGGATCCTCGGCCCCAACGGCGCGGGCAAGACCACCACCGTCGAGTGCATCGAGGGACTGCGCGTCCCGGACGCCGGGACGATCCGGGTGGCCGGGTACGACCCGGTCGCCGACCACGACCGGGTGACCCGCATCCTGGGCGCCCAGCTCCAGGAGAGCGAGCTCCAGCCCAAGCTCACCGTGCGCGAGTCCCTGGAGCTGTACGCCTCCTTCTACGCCGACCCGGCCGACTGGCGCCCGCTCGCCGAACGCCTCGGGCTCGGCGAGAAGCTCGGCACCCGCTTCGCCAAGCTGTCCGGCGGGCAGAAACAGCGCCTGTTCATCGCGCTCGCCCTCATCGGCAACCCGCGCGTCGTGGTGCTCGACGAGCTGACCACCGGGCTCGACCCGCGGGCCCGCCGCGACACCTGGGAACTCATCGAGGACGTGCGCCGGAGCGGTGTCACGGTCCTCCTGGTCACCCACTTCATGGAGGAGGCCCAGCGCCTCTGCGACCGGATCGCCGTGATCGACAAGGGGCGCATCGCCGCCCTGGACACCCCCTCGGGCCTGATCCGGCGCGCGGCGGGCTCCACCGTCATCTCCTTCACCCCCTCGGCCCCGCTCGACGACTTCGCGCTCGCCGAGCTGCCGCAGGCGGCCGCCGTGGAGGAGAAGCAGGGCCGGGTGACCATCCACGGCAGCGACGAGACCGTCAACGCCGTGATCACCCTGCTCGCCCGGCACCACATCACCGCCCACCAACTCCGTGTCTCCGAGGCCACCCTCGACGACGCGTTCCTGGACCTGACGGAGGCCTCGGCATGACCACCACCCTCACCCCGCCGCGCCCCGCCCGTGCCGCCCGCCCCTCCCGCAGGGCCGCCGTCGCGGTACTGAAGACGGAAGCCACGCTCTTCCGCCGGGAGCCCGCCGGACTGTTCTGGATCATGGTCTTCCCGACCGTCCTGCTGGTCGTGCTCGGCTCGATCCCGGGCTTCCGCGACCCCGACAAGGCACTCGGCGGCATCCGCTTCGTCGACGCGTACGTCCCCGTGGCCGTCCTCCTCTCCATGATCATGGCCGGTCTTCAGGCGATGCCGCCGCTCATCACCGGGTACCGCGAGCGCGGCATCCTGCGCCGCATGTCGGTCACCCCCGTCCGCCCGTCCGCCCTGCTCGGCGCCCAGATGGCGCTGCACGGGGTGGCCGCCGTCTGCTCCGCCGTCCTCTCCATCACGGTGGGCCGGCTCGCCTTCCAGGTGGCGCTGCCGCACCAGCTGTTCGGCTACGCCTTCGCGCTGCTGCTCGCCGTCCTGAGCGCGCTCGCCCTCGGCGCCCTGATCTCCGCGCTCTCGCGCACCTCCAAGGTCGCCAACGCCATCGGCTCAGCGGTGTTCTTCCCCATGATGTTCAGCGCGGGGGTGTGGCTGCCCGTCCAGGCCATGCCCGACACGCTCGGCCGCATCGTCGAGCTGTCGCCCTTCGGCGCGGCCGCCCAGGCCCTCACCGAGGCCGCGGCCGGAAGCTGGCCGGGCTGGGACCACATCGGCGTCCTCGCCCTGTGGACCGTGCTGCTCTCGGCCGCCGCGACCCGCTGGTTCCGGTGGGAATGACGGCCGTCGCCCGCTGGGGCGGTAACGGCGGGCGCCTCGGCGTGGACGAGACTGGAGCCATGAGCGACGGGGCGAACGAGGTGAAGCGGGACCTGGTGGAGGAACGCTGGGAGGTGTTCCACCGCTGGGGCCCCTTCGGCCTCCTGTTCATCGGCTGCCTCGCCGCGGCCGCCACCGCCGACCTGCTGATGAGCCCCGCCGCCCGCTGGGCCGCCCTCGGCCTGGTCGGCGGCGCCCTGCTGCTCCAGGTCTGCTGGGACCTGGTGCGCCGCGCCCGGCCGGGTCCGAACCCGGCGGGAGCCGTCTACTACTTCCTGCGCTGGGGCCTCGCCTTCGCGCTCACCTGGCTCAACCCGTTCTTCGCGTTCTACGCCGTCTGCGGCTACTTCGGCGCCCAGGCCGTGCTGCCCCGCCGGCTGGTGCGGATCGGCCTGTTCGCGACCGCCGTCACCATGGCCGGCTCGCAGTCCGGCGGGCTGCCGCCCAAGGGCTCCATGGGGTGGGTGGTGTTCGGCGCCGTGCTCGCCATCAACTGCGTCCTGCTCACGGTGTTCAGCCATCTCGCCGCCCAGGAGGACGAGCGCTCCCGCGTGCAGGTCGAGACCATCGCCGCCCTGGAGACCACCAACGCCCGGCTCCAGCAGGCCCTCGACGAGAACGCCGCACTGCACGCCCAACTCCTGCTCCAGGCAAGGGAGGCGGGCGTCGCCGACGAACGGCGCCGGCTCGCCGCCGAGATCCACGACACCATCGCCCAGGGCCTGGCCGGCATCATCGCCCAGCTCCAGGTGGTGACGAGCAGCAACGACCCCGTGCTCGTGCGCGAACACCTCGCCAGCGCGCAGGCGTTGGCCCGGCACAGTCTCGGCGAGGCCCGCCGCTCGGTGCAGAACCTCAGCCCCCTCGACCTCGAACACGACCTCCTGCACGAGGCGTTGAAGAAGACCGTCGCCGAGTGGGGCACCCGGCACGGGGTGCGCGCCGACTTCACCGTGACCGGCACCGCCGTCCAGCTCCACGACGAGATCGAGGCCACCCTGCTCCGCATCGCCCAGGAGGCCCTCGCCAACGCGAGCCGCCACGCGGCGGCCTCCCGCATCGGCGTCACCCTCTCCTTCATGGGCGACGAGGTCTCCCTCGACGTCCGCGACGACGGCCGGGGCTTCGACCCGCTGGACCTGCCGGCCCGCTCGGGCACCGGCGGCTTCGGCCTCGACGGGATGCGGGCCCGCGCCGAACGCATCGCGGGCAGCGTCACGGTGGAGTCGGAGCCCGGCCATGGCACCGCGGTCTCCGCCCGCGTACCGTTGGTGCCCCATGACCACTGACGCCACCATCACCCTCCTGATCTGCGACGACCACCCCGTAGTGCGGGACGGTCTGCGCGGCATGTTCGCCTCCGCCGACGGCTTCGAGGTCCTCGGTGAGGCCTCCAACGGCGTCGAGGGCGTCGACCTCGCCCAGCGGCTCGACCCGGACGTCGTCCTGATGGACCTGCGCATGCCCGGCGGCGGGGGAGTGGCCGCGATCGCCGAGCTCACCCGGCGCGGGCTGCGCTCCAAGGTCCTCGTCCTCACCACGTACGACACCGACTCCGACACCCTGCCCGCGATCGAGGCGGGCGCCACCGGCTACCTCCTCAAGGACGCCCCGCGCGAGGAGCTGTTCACCGCCGTCCGGGCCGCCGCGGCGGGCCGTACGGTCCTCTCCCCGGCCGTCGCCTCCCGTCTGGTCACGGCGGTCCGCACGCCCGCGGTGCCCGCGGGCGAACCGCTCTCCGGCCGCGAGCGCGAGGTCCTCGAACTGGTCGCCAAGGGCACCTCCAACCGGGAGATCGCCCGTGCCCTGTTCATCAGCGAGGCCACGGTGAAGACCCATCTCACCCATATCTACGGCAAGTTGGGGGTCAAGGACCGGGCGGCAGCGGTGGCGGTGGCGTACGACCGCAAGATCCTCGGCTAGCCGCCGGCCCCCTCCCTACTCCGCCACCTTCAGGACCAGCACCGAGCGGGCCGGCAGCGTCACCATCTCGCCGCCCCGGTGCGTCACCCCCGGCGGCTCGCCCTGCTCCTCCCGCGAGGTGTCCACGACCAGCTCGTAGGCCGCCGCCCACGGCGGACCCGGCAGGACGCAGTCCGCCGGGCGGTCCGACGCGTGCAGCAGGATCAGGAAGCTGTCGTCGGTCACCGGCGCGCCCCGGGCGTCGCGCCCCGGGATGTCGCGCCCCGACAGATACAGGCCGAGCGTCGCGGCGGGCGCGTACCAGTCCCGCTCGGTCATCTCCTCGCCGCGCGCGGTGAACCAGGCCAGGTCCCGCAGCCCGTCCGCGCCCTGGGCCCGGCCGGAGAAGAAGGCGCGCCGCCGCAGCACCGGGTGACGGTGCCTCAACTCAACCAGCCGGGCGGTCAGTTCGAGCAGCTCACGTGAGCCCGGCTGCTCCAGGAGCGACCAGTCGAGCCAGCTCACCTCGCCGTCCTGGCAGTACGCGTTGTTGTTGCCGCCCTGGGTGCGGCCCATCTCGTCGCCCGCGACCAGCATCGGCACGCCCGTCGACACGAGGAGGGTGGTGAGCAGGTTCCGCAGCTGGCGCCGGCGCAGCGCGTTGATCCCGGGATCGTCGGTCTCGCCCTCCACTCCGCAGTTCCAGGCCCGGTTGTCGTTGGTGCCGTCCCGGTTGCCCTCTCCGTTGGCCTCGTTGTGCTTGCGCTCGTACGACACCAGGTCGCGCAGCGTGAAGCCGTCGTGCGCGGTGATGAAGTTGATGGACGCGTACGGGCGCCGGCCGCCCCAGGCGTACAGGTCGCTGGAGCCCGAGAGCCGGTAGCCGAGGTCGCGCATGTCCGGCAGCGCGCCCCGCCAGAAGTCCCGTACCGCGTCCCGGTAGCGGTCGTTCCACTCGGTCCACAGCGGTGGGAAGGCACCCACCTGGTAGCCCCCGTTGCCGACGTCCCACGGTTCGGCGATCAGCTTCACGCGGCGGAGCACCGGGTCCTGGGCGATCACGGCGAGGAAGGGCGACAGCATGTCGACGTCGTGCATCGAGCGGGCCAGGGCCGCCGCCAGGTCGAACCGGAAGCCGTCCACCCCCATCTCGGTCACCCAGTAGCGCAGCGAATCGGTGATCAGGCGCAGCACATGGGGCTGGACCACATGGAGGGTGTTGCCGCAGCCGGTGTAGTCGGCATAGCGCCGGGCGTCCGCCTGGAGCCGGTAGTAGCCGCGGTTGTCGACGCCGCGCAGGGACAGCGTCGGCCCCATCTCGCTCGCCTCGGCGGTGTGGTTGTAGACCACGTCGAGGATGACCTCGATGCCCGCCTCGTGCAGCGCCCGCACCATCCGCTTGAACTCGCCGACCTGCTGGCCGGTGGTCCCGCTCGCCGAGTAGCCGGCGTGCGGCGCGAAGTAGCCGATCGAGTTGTAGCCCCAGTAGTTCTTCAGGCCCCGCCGCAGCAGATGGTCCTCGTGCGCGAACTGGTGCACCGGAAGCAGCTCGACCGCGGTGACGCCGAGCCGCACCAGATGCTCGATCGCCGCCGGGTGCGCGAGCCCCGCGTACGTGCCGCGCAGCGGCTCCGGGATGTCCGGGTGGAGCCGGGTGAAGCCGCGCACGTGCAGCTCGTAGATGACGGAGTCGGACCAGGGCGTCTTGGGCCGGCGGTCGTCCGCCCAGTCGTCGTCGTCCTGCACCACCACGCCCTTGGGCACGTGCGGCGCCGAGTCGCGGTCGTCGCGCACGGTGTCGGCGACCTGCTGCTGCGGCCAGTCCCGTACGTGCCCGTACACCTCGGGCGGCAGCGCGAAGTCGCCGTCCACGGCCCGCGCGTACGGGTCGAGCAGCAGCTTCGCCGGGTTCCAGCGGGCCCCCGTCCACGGGTCCCAGCGCCCGTGCACCCGGAATCCGTACCGCTGCCCGGGGCGCACCCCGGGGACGAAGCCGTGCCAGATCTCGTGGGTCAGCTCGGTGAGGACGAGCCGGGTCTCGGTGCCCGCCGCGTCGAACAGGCACAGCTGGACCGATTCGGCGCCTCCCGCCCACAGCGCGAAGTTGGTGCCCGCGACCCCGTCCGGGCCCACCCGGAAGCGGGCGCCGAGCGGCGTGGGGGCGCCCGGCCAGACAGGGGGGCGCAGGGCCCCCGGTTCACCCCGGTGGCCGTTCACCGTGCGGGACCCCTCCGTACCGGGGGCGCCGCCCACGGCACTTTGCACTGCCTTCTGTTCGGCTGCGCTCGACACCTGACGGCCTCCCGCGGCTCGGCGCGGGAGGGCAACGGCGTCCCGGCCGCGGCTTCCCTGCGCGTCTCTGCACCTGTTCTTCCCGCAACAGCCCTCGTACTCACGTTTCCCCCGGCGGGGGGCGGTCGTTGGGCCGGTCGTGAGAGACGTACTGAAGCGGGCAGGGGCGGGCGCGGCCGCCGCCCTGGCATGGGCAGGACTGACGGCGGTCCTGGTGACCGCGCTGACCGGGTGCTCGGGCGGCACCCTGGACATCGGCGACATCGGCGGAAAGCCGTTGACGCCGCAGGAGGCCATCCTGGTGACCCCGGACGACGGGGCCAAGGGAGTCAAGGCGGACCAGAAGGTGGAGGTGCGGGTGCCGGGCGGGCGCCTGGAGCGGGTCAAGGTCATGAAGACGGAGGACGCGCAGCCCGAGGAGGTGCCGGGGAAGATCTCGGCGGACGGGCTGACGTGGACGCCGACCGGCGGCGCGCTGCAACTGGCCGCGCTGTACACGGTGGACACCGTGGCGCTCGACGGCCACGGCCGCCGGCAGGCCCGCCACACCAGCTTCGCCACCCTCGTGCCCGAGCACCGCTTCATCGGGTACTTCAAGCCGGAGAACCGCTCCACGGTGGGCGTCGGCATGATCGTGTCGTTCAACTTCAACCAGGCCATCAAGGACAAGGCGGCCGTCGAACGCGCCATCAGGATCAGCTCGCAGCCCCCGGTCCAGGTGCGGGGCCACTGGTTCGGCAAGGACCGGCTCGACTTCCGGCCCGAGAAGTACTGGGTGCCCGGCACCAAGGTCACCGTCGACATGCGGCTGCGCGACGTGCTCGCGGCCCCCGACGTCTACGGCATCCAGGACAAGACGATCGCCTTCACGGTGGGGCGCGACCAGGAGTCCCTGGTGGACGCCGAGGCGCACACCATGGAGGTGCGGCGCGGCGGCGAGCTGGTGTCGACGCTGCCGATCTCCGCGGGGTCGCCGAAGAACACCACGTACAACGGGAAGATGATCGTCACCGAGATGTACGACGTGACGCGGATGAACAGCCAGACCGTCGGCTTCGGCGGGGAGTACGACATCCCGGACGTGCCGCACGCCATCCGGCTGACCAACACCGGCACCTTCCTGCACGGCAACTACTGGGCCCCCTCCAGCACCTTCGGCAACTCCAACACCAGCCACGGCTGCGTGGGCCTGCGCGACGTGAAGGGCGGCAGCTCGGACACCCCGGCGGGCTGGTTCTTCGACCGCACCCTCATCGGCGACGTGGTCGAGGTCGTCAACTCCCATGACCGCGAGGTCGCTCCGGACAACGGGCTCAGTGGCTGGAACCTGGACTGGGCGAAGTGGAAGGCGGGCTCCGCGGTCTCCTGAGATCCCCGCACCCTCGAACGTATGGCCCCTGACCGTTCCCGGTTAACCAACCGGGAACGGTTCCTGTGTTTCACCTGAGAGTTCCAGGAAAACTTGGGACTGAACGGTGACATGGGAGGGGGAGATCGTGGCCGGTTCGGTGTGATTATCTAGCGCCGTGCGCGCGCGAGGACGTGCGCGGGGGTGAGTGAGTGCGGGCGGTGGCGGGGCCACGCCGTGCGAGGGGAGAACAGTCTTGAACGGGCAGCCTATTTCGGGGGCTCCGGCGGCGGCCGGACGGCGCGGTCGTCGGGGCAGCGCACTGCTGGCCCTCATATGCGGGGCGCTGCTGCTGCTCGTCACCGCGTGCGGCGGGGGCGACGGCGGTTCCAAGTCGAAGGCGGGCAGCGCGGGCGCCACCGAGGACACCAAGGCGTCCGAGGCCGTGGTCGACGTCGTTCCGGCGGACAACGCCAAGGACGTGGCCACCAACGGCGCGCTGAAGATATCCGCCGACAAGGGCAGGCTGACCGCCGTCGCGGTCGCCGACAGCAAGGGCAACGCGGTCGCCGGGAAGATATCCGCGGACGGCCTCGGCTGGGTCCCGGACCAGCACCTCGCCTCCGCCACGCAGTACAAGGTGCACGCGGTCGCCAAGGACGCCAAGGGCCGTGAGTCCGCCAAGGACACCACCTTCACCACGCTCGTCCCGAAGAACACCTTCATCGGCCAGTACGTGCCCGAGGACGGCTCCACCGTCGGCGTGGGCATGCCGGTCTCCATCAACTTCAGCCGGGGCATCACCAACCCGGAGGCGGTCGAGAAGGCGATCACCGTGACGGCCGAGCCGTCCGTCCCGGTCGAGGGCCACTGGTTCGGCAACGACCGCCTGGACTTCCGCCCCGAGAACTACTGGGCGCCCGGCACCAAGGTCACCGTCAAGATGAACCTGGACGGCGTCGAGGGCCGCCCCGGGGTCTACGGCAAGCAGACCCGCACCGTCCACTTCACCATCGGCCGCTCCCAGGTCTCCACCGTCGACGCGAGCGCCCACACCATGAAGGTGGAGCGCGACGGCAAGCTCCTGAAGACCATCCCGATCAGCGCTGGCTCCCCGCAGAACACCACGTACAACGGGCAGATGGTCATCAGCGAGAAGTTCGAGGTGACGCGCATGAACGGTGCCACCGTCGGCTTCGGCGGCGAGTACGACATCAAGGACGTGCCGCACGCGATGCGCCTGTCCAGCTCCGGCACCTTCATCCACGGCAACTACTGGGGCGACCCCTCGGTGTTCGGCTCGGCCAACACCAGCCACGGCTGCGTCGGTCTGCGGGACGCCCGGGGCGCGGGCGACCCGTCCACGCCGGCCGCCTGGTTCTACAACAGCTCCCTGATCGGCGACGTGGTCGTCGTGAAGAACTCCAAGGACAAGGTCATCCAGGCCGACAACGGTCTCAACGGCTGGAACCTCTCCTGGTCGGAGTGGACCAAGTAACCCCGTACGTACCCTCGACGGACCCGGTGCTGTGAGCCACAGCACCGGGTCCGTTGTCGTTAGTGACCGTTAACCTGCCTTCATGACTGTGAACCTGGAAGTCTCCGAAGGCGTCGGCACCATCCGCCTGAACCGCCCCCCGATGAACGCGCTGGACGTCGCGACACAGGACCGGCTGCGCGAGCTGGCCGAGGAGGCGACCCGGCGCGAGGACGTGCGGGCGGTGGTCCTGTACGGCGGCGAGAAGCTGTTCGCGGCGGGCGCCGACATCAAGGAAATGCAGGCCATGGACCACGCGGCGATGGTCGTACGCGGCCGGGCGCTGCAGGAGTCCTTCACCGCCGTCGCCAGGATCCCCAAGCCCGTCGTGGCGGCCGTCACCGGCTACGCGCTGGGCGGCGGGTGCGAGTTGGCGCTCTGCGCCGACTTCCGCATCGCCGGCGACAACGCCAAGCTCGGCCAGCCCGAGATCCTGCTCGGCCTGATCCCGGGCGCGGGCGGCACCCAGCGCCTGGCCCGTCTGGTGGGCCCGTCCAAGGCCAAGGACCTCATCTTCACCGGCCGCCAGGTGAAGGCGGACGAGGCGCTCGCCATCGGCCTGGTCGACCAGGTGGTGCCGGCCGCCGAAGTGTACGAGCGGGCCCACGCCTGGGCCGCGCGGCTCGCGCAGGGCCCGGCGATCGCGCTGCGGGCCGCCAAGGAGTCCATCGACACCGGTCTGGAGACGGACATCGACACGGGTCTCGCCGTCGAACGCAACTGGTTCGCGGGCCTGTTCGCCACCGAGGACCGCGAGCGGGGCATGCGCAGCTTCGTCGAGGAGGGCCCGGGCAAGGCCAAGTTCCTCTGATCACAGGGCAGTTGAGGGGCCCGGGTCAACCACGGCTGTACATGTGATGGTGATGTGTACACCCTGTGGGGGGATTAGCACAGCCTTAAGGGCACCTTAAGGAAAACCTCTGCGGAACGCTTGGTGATCAAGTGAACGCAGCACGTCATCGCAGGTCGGAGGGGTGTCAGCGGTCCTGGACTGCCCCCGTCATATGCCAGACAGCGCCTCCGGAACGTCAGGTTCCGGAGGCGCTATTCCTTCGGAACCGCCCCGGAGGCCGCCCCGGGCCGCCATGATGGAGGCATGGCGGGGCTGGAGGGTGTGGAACAACCGGCGCAGCGTGTGAGTGCGACCGCAGCACGGTGGATGCCGTCCGCCGATGACGAACTGGCTCTGAAAGCACTGGAGTTGTTCGGCAATCCGACCGAGGAAGAAGTACGGCTGCCCTCGCGGCCGGAGTCCGCGGCGACGGCCCGCCGGATCACCCAGTCCGTGGTGCTGCGCCAGTGGGCGCTCTCGCCGACCCTCGCCGAACACGCGGTGCTGCTGGTCTCCGAGCTCGTCGGCAACGCGGTGCGGCACACCGGGGCCCGGGTCTTCGGTCTGCGCATGCTGCGCCGCCGGGGCTGGATCCGGATCGAGGTCCGCGACCCCTCGCGCGGGCTGCCCTGTCTGATGCCGGTGCACGAACTCGACGTCAGCGGCCGCGGCCTCTTCCTCGTCGACAAGCTCTCCGACCGCTGGGGCGTGGACCTGCTGCCGCGCGGCAAGACCACCTGGTTCGAGATGCGGGTCGCCGACCGCTGAGGCGCCGGGCGTCCGGAACCGGGATCCCGCGCGAGTCGCCTGGAATCACAGAAGCCCCCTGGCTGCCGGATGCGGCGCCGCGGGGGCTTCTGTGGAGCGCCGCGGATCTGGGGGGGGTGTGATCCACGGCGACTGAAGACGACCTGGCCCGGGTCAATGGGGGTCGTGGCTCCGACTATGACAGATGGGCGCCCCATCCTCAAAAGTCCTTAGTCGGACATACAGGTACGAATCATCACAGTTTAGCTGTGAATCGTAGGTGAGCTAGAGCACTCACCTTCCAAAGCATGAATAAATATCAGGGGTGCTGAGTGAATCAGCGCCCCCGGCGCCTGCGAGAAGGCCCGGTGGGCGCGACCCGCAAAGGTCCTGAAGTGGGTCAATCGTTACCAAGTGCCCTTCGGCGCACTTAAATGTCCATGTGCTGAATCCATCACCCCGTGCGGTAGACCGCCGCAGCGCCCTGCGGGCCGGGGCGGGCGCGGCCATCGTGGGGGCATTCACGACGGGCTGCTCGGACGACAAGGACGGCGCGCAGCCGGCCGGATCCCCGACGCCGCAGCCGTCCGCCTCCGCGGCGGCCGCCGCCCCCGCCCGCCCCGGCAAGCCCCGCCCCGCACCGGCCCCCCGCGCCTTCTCCGGGCAGCCGGTCCAGATCGAGAGCGGACCCCGGGCCCGCCCGCAGGTCGCCCTCACCTTCCACGGCCAGGGCGATCCGAAGATCGCCACCACCCTGCTCAGCGAGGCCGAGAAGGCCGGTGCCCGCGTCACCGTCCTCGCCGTCGGCAGCTGGCTCGACGAGCAGCCCGCGATGGCCCGCCGCATCCTGGACGGCGGCCACGAGCTGGGCAACCACACCCAGCACCACATCGACATCTCCACCATGGACGAGTCGGAGGCCTACGCCGAGATCACCGGCTGCGCGGACCGCCTGCGCCGGCTCACCGGCTCCATCGGGACGTGGTTCCGGCCCTCCCGTGCCCAGTACGCGACGCCGCTCGTTCAGAAATTGGCCCGGCGGGCGGGGTACCCGCACGTCCTGTCGTACGACGTCGACTCGCTCGACTTCACCTCGCCCGGCGCCTCGGCCGTGACCCGCAACGTCACCGGGCAGATCCGCAACGGATCGGTGGTGAGCCTGCACTTCGGCTATGCGGACACGGTCGCCGCGCTGCCCGTCCTACTCGCCGAACTGGAACGCCGCCGACTGCGCGCGGTCACGACCACGGAGCTGCTGATCTGATGCCGACCGTAACGAAGACGACCACCGCGCTGCTCGCGGCGGCCCTGCTCGCGGCCCTCGCCGGCTGCGGATCGGGCGCCGACCACAAGGACGAGGCGCTCAGCACCAAGGCGGCGCTCCCGCCCGCCGTCGCCAAGAAGCCCGTGCCGCAGGGCCTGCCCGGAATGCCGCCCGTCCTCGACCCCAAGGACGCCTACGCGGCGGACCGGCCCAACGCGCTCCAGCCCGCGGTGAAGAACTTCCTGCCGCGCGTGTACGTGCCCAACACCAACTCCAACACGGTGTCCGTGATCGACCCGGCCACGTACAAGGTCATCGAGACGATCCCGGTCGGCCACCAGCCGCAGCACGTCGTGCCGTCGTGGGACATGAAGACGCTCTGGGTCAACAACGACCTGGGCGACTCGCTCACCGCCATCGACCCGGCGACCGGCAAGACCGGCCGTACCGTGCAGGTCTCCGACCCGTACAACCTCTACTTCACGCCCAACGGCAAGTACGCCATCGTCATGGCCTCGATGGACCGCGAGCTGGTCTTCCGCGATCCCGTCACCATGAACCGGGTCAAGACCGTCCCGGTGACCTGCGCGGGCGTCAACCACGCGGACTTCTCCATGGACGGCCGGTACTTCATCGTCTCCTGCGAGTTCTCCGGCGAGCTGCTCAAGGTCGACACCGAGAAGATGAGAATCGTCGGCCAGCAGAAGCTGCCGTTCGACGGGGCGATGCCGCAGGACGTGAAGATGTCCCCGGACGGCAAGACGTTCTACGTGGCCGACATGATGGCGCACGGCATGTGGGTCCTGAACGGCGACACGTTCGACAAGCCGGTCCTGCTGCCCACCGGCAAGGGCTGCCACGGCCTCTACATCAGCCGCGACTCCAAGGAGATGTACATCTCCAACCGCGGCGAGGGCACCATCTCCATCTTCGACTTCACCAAGAACAAGCTGACCAAGAAGTGGGAGCTGCCGGACGGCGGCAGCCCCGACATGGGCGGCGTGTCCGCCGACGGCAAGGTGCTCTGGCTGTCCGGGCGCTACAACGCCGAGGTGTACGCCATCGACACCACCACCGGCAAGGAGCTGGCCCGCATCCCCGTCGGCTCCGGCCCGCACGGCCTCGCCGTCTACCCGCAGCCCGGCCGGTACTCGCTCGGCCACACCGGCATCTTCCGCTGAGCCGGCCCCGGCAGGTACGGCCACGCAGTGCCCCGGGGCCCGCCGGCCCCGGGGCACCCCTGGGTCACCACAGCACCGGCAGCCGCTCCGGCAGGCGCTTGATGAAGCCCGTGCGCCACACCAGCTGCTCGGCCGGGACCGCGAGGCGCAGCCCCGGCATCCGGTCCACCAGGACCGAGAGCGCCGTCTCCGCGTGCAGCCGGCCCAGGCCCGTGGCCGGGCAGAAGTGCCGGCCCGCACCGAACGAGAGGTGCGGGTTGTGCTCCCGGTCGAGGTCGAGCCGCTCGGGGTCGCTGAAGACCGCCGGGTCGAAGTTGGCCCCCTCGACCAGGACGAGCACCAACTCGCCCTTCTGGACGAGGACTTCACCGAGCCGCACGTCCTCAAGGGCGAGCCGGGGCAGCCCGTCGCCGATGGACAGGTTCCAGCGGAGCAGCTCCTCCACGGCCCGGCCCATGCGCTCGGGGTGCTCGCGCAGATGGCCGATCAGCTCCGGGTGCTGGAGCAGCGCCAGGATCGCCAGGGTCAGGAACGCGGAGGTGGAGACCGCGCCCGCGCCGAACATGGAGACCGCGACCGTGGCCAGCATCTCGTCCGTCAGATGCGCGGACTCGCGGTCCTCGCGCAGCGCCCCGAGCCGGCCCAGCAGGCTGTCCGGCGGCACATCGGGAGCGTTCAGGCGCTCCACCATGTACCCGAGGTCCTTGTACCAGTTGAGCCCGGCGCCCTCGAAGGTGTGCGCGCTCGTCATGAACGCGGTGTCCAGGCCCGACATGAGCCGGCGCCAGTCCGTGAACGGGACCCCGATCACCTGGCAGTGCAGCGCCGCCGAGAAGGGGTCGGCGAACCCCGCCCGGAGGTCGGCGGGCGGGCCCTCGGTGAGCAGCGCGTCGATGAACTCCCCGGCCCGCTCGCGCAGCCGCGCGGCGAGGCCGTCGGAGCGCGGGCTCAGCGACTTCATCACGGCGGAGCGCAGGCCCGCGCTGTTGATGTTGCCCATGTTGTTGACGACCTCGGGCGGGATCGTCAGCGCGTACTGGCGCGGAACCCCGGCGGCGGCGGTGTCCTTGAGGCTGAACCGCTCGTCCTCCAGGACCTGTTTGGCCAGCGCGTGACTGCTCACCAGCCAGGCCTGGTCGCCGGTGAGCGTACGCACCCGGGCCACCGGCTGCTTCTCGCGCAGCCAGGTGCACTCCTCGGGCAGCACGTCCCCACGGCGCGAGAGCGGGAAGTCGAGTACGGGCTCGGGGGTCATGCGGCTGTTCCTTCCGGGCGCACCACGGCGTAGGCCTGATTGCGGGAGGCGCGGAGCCCGCCGCCCTTGGCGTAGAGGAGTTCGGTCAGCGGGATCGGCGCGTGGTAGCACGACACCGAGGAGGGGACGCCGAGGATGCCCGGGGTGTCCAGGAAGAAGGGGAGCTCGGCGGCGATGTAGTCGAGGCAGGCGGAGAGCTGGTCCGCGTTCGGGGCGGGCTCGCCGACCTTCGTCGAGAGGAAGTGCGCCGCCATGCGTTCGCAGCCGGCGCGGAAGTGCGGGTCGGTGGACAGGAAGTGCCGCACCCGGCGGTGCAGCAGTGCGTACACGGGATTCCCGGCGAATTCCGAGAGCGCGTGCACAGCGACCGGAGTGCCCTGCGGGCCCGCCTCCTCGACGCCCCGGAGGACCCTGCGGCGGACCGCCTTCAGCTCCTTCGAGGCGCGGCGCGCCGCGTGGTCCTCCTCGTAGCCCAGCGCGCTGAACAGCTCGGACACATGGAGGTCGGCGTACACGATGTCGATGCGGGAGAACCGTGCCGAAGCCCAGCGGACGAGTTCGGTGATGCGGCCGGCACTGAAATAGCTGTTACCCGGACTCACACCGATGAGGACGTGATCGCCCTCGTCCCATATGTGGTGGCAACTTCGTGTGAAGGGCTGCACGGTGAATGCTTCAGTTGTGATGGCCACAGCTGTAACGCCCCAGCGCCGCTAGTCCCTGGGTGCCCTGTGCTCCCGGTGTGGCGGCGACAGCATGAAGTTATCCGGCAGTGGCGGAGCGTGAGGAAGCGGTGACGGGAAGTTGGCGTGAAGTCCTCTTTGTCGGGCGGAAAACTGTCCTCCGTGTATGGCGAACAGTCAGGGTCGGGGAGCCGCGCACCCACTCCGGGGCGGGAGGCGCCGGAGTCGTGCCGTCGCGCACCGGCGGGAACCGGCCATCGGCCGGGGCGGCTGTCAAAGGGCTGGCCGCCGCACGGCGCGCGCACATCGGCGGCTAATCTGACCGGCGTCAGAAAAGCACCAAGCAGTAGCACCAACAAAGGGGTGGACCCAGTGGCGGACATCGAAGAGGCGCGCAAGGCGTTCGCGAAGCTCGACATCGACGGCGACGGACGCGTCACCGCGAGCGAGTACAAGGCGGTCATGGCGCAGCTGGGCGACTTCCACGTCACCGAGACCGTGGCCCAGGCCATCATCAGGGCCAAGGACGCCAACGGCGACGGAAAGCTCTCCTTCGAGGAGTTCTGGGCGTCCCTGAACAAGTGACCCCGAGCGGTGCCGGTGGCGTGGAACCGCCGCGGCGGAACGCCACCGGCACCGGACCGGAATAACGCGCGGTGGCCGCGGGTTTCCGGAGCGTGCCAACGCACCAACTCCGGAAGGCCAGCTCATGAAGATCGGCATCATCGGCGCGGGCAACATCGGCGGCAATCTGACCCGCCGTCTCACCGCGCTCGGCCACCAGGTGTCCGTCGCCAACTCCCGTGGCCCAGAGACCCTTTCCGCCCTCGCCGAGGAGACCGGCGCGACGCCGGTCACCGTCGAGGAGGCGGCCGACGGCGCCCAGGTCGTCGTGGTCACCATCCCGCTGAAGAACGTGCCCGCCCTGCCCAAGGGCCTGTTCGACAAGGCTGCCGACGGCCTCGCCGTCATCGACACCGGGAACTACTACCCGAAGGAACGCGACGGCCGGATCGACGCCATCGAGGACGGGCTCGCCGAGAGCCGCTGGACCGAGCAGCACATCGGCCACCCGGTGATCAAGGTCTTCAACGGCACGTACGCGCAGGACCTCCTGGACCGGCCGCGCCCCCAGGGCGCCCCCGACCGGGTCGCCGTGCCCATCGCGGGCGACGACGAGGCCGCCAAGCGGCTGGTCCGCGAACTCGTCGACGAGCTGGGCTTCGACACCGTGGACGCCGGCGGCATCGACGACTCCTGGCGCCAGCAGCCCGCGACCCCCGTCTACGGCCTGCGCGGCAACAAGGACGAGGTCACCGCGGCCCTGGCGGCGGCCCCCAGGGAGCGCCCGGCGGCACACTCCGCCTGAGCGGGGCCGGGTTACCGGCTCAGCACTCGATGATGTTGACGGCGAGGCCGCCTCGGGCCGTCTCCTTGTACTTGACGCTCATGTCGGCCCCCGTCTCCTTCATCGTCTTGATGACCTTGTCCAGGGACACCTTGTGGCTGCCGTCACCGCGCATCGCCATCTTGGCGGCGGTGACGGCCTTCACGGCGGCCATGCCGTTGCGCTCGATGCACGGGATCTGGACCAGGCCGCCGACCGGGTCGCAGGTCAGACCCAGGTTGTGCTCCATGCCGATCTCGGCCGCGTTCTCGACCTGCTCGGGAGTGCCGCCGAGCACCTCGGCGAGCGCGCCCGCCGCCATCGAGCAGGCGGAGCCGACCTCGCCCTGGCAGCCGACCTCGGCGCCGGAGATCGAGGCGTTCTCCTTGAACAGCATGCCGATCGCGCCGGCCGCGAGCAGGAAGCGGACGATGCCGTCCTCCTTCTCCTGGGCGGACCCGCCGGGCACGAAGTTCATGTAGTAGTGCAGGACCGCCGGGATGATGCCCGCGGCGCCGTTGGTGGGCGCGGTCACGACCCGGCCGCCCGCCGCGTTCTCCTCGTTGACCGCCATCGCGTACAGCGTCGCCCACTCCATGGCGTGCGCCTCGGGGTTGCCCTCGGCGCGCAGGAGGCGCGCGGTGTTGGCGGCACGGCGGCGGACCTTGAGGCCGCCGGGCAGGATGCCCTCGCGGGACATGCCGCGCGAGACGCAGGCCTGCATGACCCGCCAGATGTCGAGCAGCCCGGAGCGGATCTCCTCCTCGGTGCGCCACGCCTTCTCGTTCTCCAGCATCAGCGCGGAGATCGAGAGGCCCGTCTCCCGCGCGAGCCGGAGCAGCTCGTCGCCGGTGCGGAAGGGGTGCTTGAGGACGGTGTCGTCCGGCACGATCGGGTTCTCGCCGGCCACGGCGTCCTCGTCGACGACGAAGCCGCCGCCGACCGAGTAGTACGTCTTCTCCAGGAGCAGCGCGCCGTCGGCGTCGTAGGCGAAGATCGTCATGCCGTTGGCGTGGTACGGCAGCGCCTTGCGGCGGTGCAGGATCAGGTCGTCGTCGTAGGCGAAGTCGATCTCGTGCATGCCGAGGACGTCGAGGCGCCCGGAGTCCTTGATCCGCTCCACCCGCTCGTCGGCGTTCTCCACGTCGACCGTGCGCGGGGACGCGCCCTCCAGGCCGAGCAGGACCGCCTTCGGGGTGCCGTGGCCGTGGCCGGTCGCGCCGAGCGAGCCGTACAGCTCGGACCGTATCCGCGCGGTGTGGGCGATGAGCCCCTCGTTCTTGAGGCGCGCGGCGAACATGCGCGCCGCCCGCATCGGGCCGACGGTGTGGGAGCTGGACGGGCCGATGCCGATCGAGAACAGGTCGAAGACCGAGATGGCCACGGGAGACTCCTTGTGGGGGTTGGAAGACGCCGTTGTCTGCCGGGGTATCGCAGAGCAAAGCTGGCACAGCATGGGATGGGGCACCGCGCTCACTACCCAGTGTGCGCGGTGCCCCGGGGCTTCGTACGGAATGAACCGAGAACGAAAGCGTACGAAACTACTTCAGGCCGGGGTACAGCGGGTGCTTGGCGGCCAGAGCGGACACGCGGGCGGCCAGGCCGTCCTTGTCGAAGTCCGGCTTGAGGGTCTCGGCGATGATGTCGGCGACCTCGCGGAAGTCGTCGTCGCCGAAGCCGCGGGTGGCGAGCGCCGGGGTGCCGATCCGCAGGCCCGAGGTCACCATCGGCGGCCGCGGGTCGTTCGGGATGGCGTTCCGGTTGACCGTGATGCCGACCTCGTGGAGGCGGTCCTCGGCCTGCTGGCCGTCCAGCTCCGAGTTGCGCAGGTCCACCAGGACCAGGTGCACATCGGTGCCGCCGGTCAGGACGTCGACGCCGACGGCCTTGACGTCGTCCTGAACCAGGCGCTCGGCCAGGATCCGGGCGCCGTCCAGGGTGCGCTGCTGGCGCTCCTTGAACTCGGGCGAGGCCGCGACCTTGAAGGACACCGCCTTCGCCGCGATCACGTGCTCCAGGGGGCCGCCCTGCTGACCCGGGAAGACCGCCGAGTTGATCTTCTTGGCGAGCTCCTGCGTCGACAGGATGACACCGCCGCGCGGACCGCCGAGGGTCTTGTGCGTGGTGGTGGTCACGACGTGGGCGTGCGGCACCGGGTTGGGGTGCAGGCCCGCGGCGACCAGGCCCGCGAAGTGGGCCATGTCGACCATCAGGAACGCGCCGACCTCGTCCGCGATCCGGCGGAAGGCGGCGAAGTCCAGCTGACGCGGGTACGCGGACCAGCCGGCCACGATCAGCTGCGGCTTCGACTCCTTGGCCAGGCGCTCGACCTCGGCCATGTCGACCTCGCCGGTCTCGTCGACGTGGTACGGGACCACGTTGTAGAGCTTGCCGGAGAAGTTGATCTTCATGCCGTGGGTCAGGTGACCGCCGTGGGCCAGGTTCAGACCCATGATGGTGTCGCCCGGCTTGAGCAGCGCGAACATCGCGGCAGCGTTCGCCTGGGCGCCCGAGTGGGGCTGCACGTTGGCGGCCTCGGCGCCGAAGAGCGCCTTGATGCGGTCGATCGCGATCTGCTCGACCACGTCGACGTGCTCGCAGCCGCCGTAGTAGCGGCGGCCCGGGTAGCCCTCGGCGTACTTGTTGGTGAGGACCGAGCCCTGGGCCTCCATGACCGCGACCGGAGCGAAGTTCTCCGAGGCGATCATCTCGAGGGTGGACTGCTGACGGTGGAGCTCGGCGTCGACGGCGGCGGCGACGTCCGGGTCCAGCTCGTGGAGAGACTGGTTCAGAAGCGACATCAGACGATCCCTTGAATCCCTTATCCCTGTGGTCTGGGTCAGCTGGCGAAGTCGGTGTACTCGTCGGCGGAGAGCAGGTCGCCCGGCTCGTCCGTGACGCGCACCTTGAACAGCCAACCGCCCTCGAACGGGGCCGAGTTGACCAGCGAAGGGTCGTCCACGACGTCCTGGTTGGCGGCCACGACCTCGCCGGTGACCGGGGAGTACAGGTCGCTGACCGACTTGGTGGACTCCAGCTCGCCGCAGGTCTCGCCCGCGGTCACCGTGTCACCCACCTCCGGAAGCTGTACGTACACGACGTCACCGAGCGCGTTGGCCGCGTGCTCCGTGATGCCGACCGTCGACACGCCGTCCTCGGCGCTCGACAGCCACTCGTGCTCCTTGCTGTAGCGCAGCTGCTGCGGGTTGCTCATGACCTGAATTCTCCTGTACGCGGGGGAGTGCTGGTGACGGGGTCTCGACGAGTGTCTCGGACGGCGAGACGGGAAAGGGGCTGCCGAAGGGAGGCGCGCGTCACTTCTGGCGCTTGTAGAAGGGCAGCGCGACGACCTCGTACGCCTCGTGCGTCCCGCGGATGTCGATGCCGACCCCCGGGGTGCCGGGCGCGGCGTGCTCGGCGTCCACGTACGCGATGGCGATCGGCTTGCCGAGCGTCGGGGACGGGGCGCCCGAGGTGACCTCGCCGACGACCTCGCCGCCGGCCACGACCGAGAACCCGGCGCGCGGCACCCGGCGGCCCTCGGCGATCAGGCCGACCAGCTTGCGCGGCGGGTTCGACTCGGCCTTCGCGGCGGCGGCCTCCAGAGCCGTACGGCCCACGAAGTCGCCGTCCTTCTCGAACTTCACGACCCGGCCGAGGCCGGCGTCGAAGGGGGTCAGCGCGGTGGTCAGCTCGTGCCCGTACAGCGGCATGCCCGCCTCCAGGCGCAGCGTGTCGCGGCAGGACAGGCCGCACGGCACGAGGCCCGCGTCCTGGCCGGCCTCGGTCAGCGCCCGCCACAGCCGCTCGGCGTGCTCGGGCGTCACGAACAGCTCGAAGCCGTCCTCGCCGGTGTAGCCGGTACGGGCGATGAGCGCGGGGACGCCGGCGACGGTGCCGGGCAGACCGGCGTAGTACTTCAGGCCGTCGAGGTCGGCGTCGGTCACGGACTTCAGGATGCCGGGGGACTCGGGGCCCTGCACCGCGATCAGCGCGTAGGCGTCGCGGTCGTCGCGGACCTCGGCGTCGAAGCCGGCCGCGCGCTCGGTGATCGCGTCGAGCACGGTCTGCGCGTTGCCCGCGTTGGCGACGACCATGTACTCGGTCTCGCCCAGGCGGTAGACGATCAGGTCGTCGACGATCCCGCCGTCCTCCTGGCAGATCATCGTGTACCGGGCGCGGCCGGCGCCGATGGTGGCGATGTTGCCGACCAGCGCGTGGTTCAGGGCCTGCATGGCCTCGGGGCCGGTGACGGTGATCTCGCCCATGTGGGACAGGTCGAACAGCCCGGCTCGGGTGCGCACGGCGTTGTGCTCGTCGCGCTCGCTCCCGTACCGCAGCGGCATGTCCCAGCCCGCGAAGTCGGTCATCGTGGCGCCCAGCGAACGATGCAGGGCATCGAGGGAGGTCAGACGGGGGGCGTTGCTCATGGATGTTGCTCCAAGGTCCCGGGGCATGACGGTCGAGGACATCCTCCCCATCTGTCATCGGAACCTGAGAGGTTCACCGTCGCGCGCTGCGCGTCACGGCTTGCACCTTGGGTGGGGCCGCCCGGCAGGGGACGGCCCGCTTTTCAGATCTGCCTCGTCCGCGCGGTACGGGGCCTGAGAGATTCAAGGGAGGGACTTGCTCCTTCGGCGCCCCAGCTCACAGCTGCTGAGGACTCTCCCGCGCGGATTCGAACGGCCGGTATGCAGTTGGCGCGCACATCATTGCACGCATCCCGGAAGCGGCAAATCGCTTGAGCCCTATTACCGTCTCTTTACACTTCCAGGGCAGGGGTCCCGGGATCCGAACAGGGGGGAGTGCCATGACGGTTGGACGCGAAACGGGCCGGGTGCGGGAGGTGCCCGCGCCGGACGGGCCCGGCCGGGAGGTCCCGGGACAGCGGGCGCGGCCGGTGGTGACCGAGGCGGTGCGGGATCTGCGCGGGAGGCCCGGGCGCACGCCGCCGGAGCTGCTCTTCGACGCGGGGGACGTCGTGGTGGTGTCGGGTCTGCCCGGCAGCGGCAAGACGACACTGATGCGCCGCACCGTCACCGACCGCCGCATCGACTCCCAGGACACCCGTCTCGCCTGGCAGCGCCGGCTCCCCGGCATCCCGTACGCGCTGTACCGCCCGCTCACCCGCACCGCGCACTTCGCCAGGACCTGGTGGGCCCTGCGCTCCGGGGACAGCCTCGTCGTGCACGACTGCGGTACGCAGGCCTGGGTGCGGCACTGGCTCGGCCGGGGCGCCCGGCGCCGCGGCCGCGCACTGCGCCTGGTCGTGCTCGACGTGCCGGCCGGCACCGCCCTGGAGGGCCAGGCAACCCGGGGACGTTGGGTGTCCAAGTACGCCTTCGCCCGGCATCGCGGCGCGGCTCGCCGCCTCATAGCCCAGGTGGAGGCCGGGCGGCTGCCCACCGGCTGCGCGAGCGCGGTCCTGCTCGACCGCGAGTCGGCCTCCGCGCTGCACCGCATCGGCTTCGCGCGGTAGCGCCCGGTGGCGCGCGCCGGGCCCGTTCCCGGCACCCTTTCACCCGTGCGCGTCGGCGGCGCTAGGGTCGTGGAGCACGACAGCAGTCGGGGGAGAAGGACGGCACATGAACTTTCCGGAGCAGGCGTTCGCGCATCCGCACGGCGGCGGAGGCTGGCCGGGCAACGAGCTCGAAGAGGTCCTCGCGGCGGCCCTCGGGCAGCCCGACGCGGGCCCCCGCCTCATAGAGGTGCTCGGCCGCAACCCCGTGTGGGTGCCGCTGCCCAACGGCGGCGGTCAGGGCAGCAGGGACCTCGACCTCCCCACCATGGAGCTCGACGGCGTCCCCTACGTACCGGTGTACAGCTCCGAGCAGCAGTTCCTCCAGTGCGTCGGCTCCCACATGTCGTTCGCGGTCGCCCCGGCCGTCGAGTTCGCCCGCGGGCTCCCGCCGCGGCTCGGCATCGTGGTCAACCCCGAGGGCGCGGTGGGCATGCCGCTGCCCCCGCCCGCCGTCGCCGAGCTGTGCCGCACCGGGCTCACCGCCCTCGACGGGCCCGCGTCCGGCGCGCGGGTGCGGCTCTTCGAGCCGGACTGGCAGGAGGACCCGGTCGACTTCCTGGCCGTCGCCGCCGAGGAGTTCGAGACGATCGGCGTGGTGCTCAGCGCCCGTCGCGCGCTCGCCTCCATCGAGGGCGAGCCGCCCACGCTCTTCATCGGCGTGGAGTTCGCCACCTGGGACGGCGCGGGACGCAACGCCCCCATGGAGGCGCTCGGCCGGGCGCTCGGCCGGGTCCCGGTCGGCTGGCCGGTCAATCTGGTCCTGCTCGACGTGACCCAGGATCCGGTCGCCATCTGGATGCGCGAGCGGGTACGGCCCTTCTACGCACGGGCCCAGTAACAGCCAACGGGTGCGTCGCGACAGCTCCCCGCCGGGCCATGGCGGTGTCTGTACGGCGGCTTAACCTGGTTTCATGACCCTTGCATCCCCGCAGCCGCACGCGTGTGCCCGGGGCTGCGGGGCGGCGCAGGCGTCGGCACGGTGGATCGAAGAGGGGCGGGACCCAGGGTGAGCGCGTCAGGCACCGCGGCGGCCGGGCAGGTCGAGCACATGCTGCGCCAGGTGACCCCCGGGCGCTACGACGTGTACGAGGCGCTGCTCCACGCCCTCGCGGACCCCGCCTCCGGCCAGGTCTGGATGCTCCTGTGGAACGGCCGGCCGGGCTCGCCGGACGCGCAGTACGGAAACATGGAGGTCGACGGCGTCTCCTACGCGCCCTGTGTGACCTCCGCGCAGGAGCTCTCCGCCAGCGGCTGGAACCGGGCGCACGAAGTGACCGGCGCCCTGGACGTCGCCCGGGCGCTCTACCCCGACCGCTACGGGATCTGGCTCAATCCGCACGCCCCCGGCGGCGGCGTCGGCGTCCCCTGGACGGATCTGCGCCGGATCGCCACCGGCCTCGACCGGATGCCCGCGGGGCCCCTGCGGCTTTCCGAACCGGCCGTGGAGATCCCCCAGTTCTACGCCCTGCTCGCCCAGCACGCGCACCGCACCCCGGCCGTGCGCTCGCTGCGCCGGGCCTGGGTGCAGCCCGCCCTCGGCACGCCGTACCTCGCGATCGGGCTCGACCTCTACGACACCAGCCCGCAGTCGGTCGACGCCGTGCGGGCGATGATGCAGCAGTCCATCCCGGCGGTGCCGGACGGCCTCGCCGTGTCCACGGTGGCGATGTCGGACGAGTACGACCCGGTCGGCATGTGGCTGAAAGCCAGCGCCCGGCCCTTCTACGACCGCGAGGCGCACGCCGCCCCGGCGCCCGGCGGGCCCGGCTACGGCTATCCGCCGGCCGCCCCGCGCCCGTACTGAGCCGCGTCCCGCCCGGGGAACCAACCGGGGCAGATCCCCTCAACTCCCCACGCACGTAAGGGGAATGTCCGTTCTGGTGGGGCGAAGGCCGCAATAGGCCCGCGCGTCGCTTGCGCCCCAACTTCCCCATGTCCGCCCCTGGTTCAGGCGCGTCCGCATAACGGAAACCCTCTTTCCGCATCACGTTTACGCATACATTCGCCGCCAGGTCTGGCGGGTGATCGCGACGCCATTGAAGACTCCCGGCATGCAGGGCCGTTCGGGCCCTTGTGCGAGCAGCTCGACCCGCTGCCCGGTGTCGCCCCCCGCTCGCACTGCTGATGGGAACGCGCCGCTACAGCGGCAAGTGCGGGCCGGTCACCGCCGGTTGAGAGGGGTCCTTGCCACGATGACGGCACCATTGCACGACACACCCGCCGAAGCGGACCCGACCGCGGACATCAGTGTCACGCCGAGCGGCGAGACCAGAGCGGTCGAGGGGCGTTCGCTGGGCCGCATCGCCTGGAACCGGCTGAAGAAGGACAAGCTCGCCCTCACCGGTGGCATCGTTGTCGTGTTCCTGGTCCTCGTCGCGATCTTCGCGCCGCTGATCGTCGACGCGTTCGGGCATCCCCCGGACGACTTCCACGAGGACCAGATCGACCCGCTGCTCTCCACCCCTATCGGCAGCTGGGGCGGCATCAACTCGCACTTCCTGCTGGGAGTTGAGCCGGTCAACGGCCGCGACGTGTTCAGCCGCATCGTCTACGGCGCGCGGATCTCGCTGCTCGTGGGCTTCCTCGCGGCTGTCTTCGCCGTCCTCGTCGGCACCGTCCTCGGCGTGATCGCCGGTTATTTCGGCGGCTGGCTCGACGCGATCATCAGCCGCGTGATGGACATGCTGCTCTCCTTCCCGCAGCTGCTCTTCATCATCGCGCTGATCTCCGTGGTGCCCACCCAGCTCTTCGGGCTCAGCGGCACCGGGGTCCGGCTGCTCGTGATGATCCTGGTGATCGGCTTCTTCGGGTGGCCGTACGTCGGACGCATCGTGCGCGGCCAGACGCTGTCGCTGCGCGAGCGCGAGTACGTCGAGGCGGCACGCAGCCTCGGCGCCGGACGCGGCTACATCCTGTTCCGGGAGCTGCTGCCCAACCTGATCGCGCCGATCACCGTCTACATGACACTGATGATCCCCACGAACATCCTCACCGAGGCGGCGCTCAGCTTCCTGGGAGCGGGCGTCAAGCCGCCCACGGCCTCTTGGGGACAGATGCTCTCGACCGCGATCGCGACCTACCAGTCCGATCCGATGTTCATGATCATCCCGGGTCTGGCGATCTTCATCACCGTGATGGCGTTCAACCTCTTCGGCGACGGCGTCCGCGACGCCTTCGACCCGAAGGGCACCCGCTGATGCGGGACTTCACAGACTCCGGCCCGGCGCACCGCACGGGCCGCGACACCCAAGACGCCCACTACGGAGGAAGCGAGATCGTGACAACCCTAGGTTCATCAAGGCGAAAGACGGTCGCCGGCGCCGCCATCGTCGTTGCGGCTCTGCTGTCCACCGCGGCCTGCGGCGGGGGCGGGGGCAACGACTCCAAGGGCAAGGCCCCCGGGTTCAACGCCGCCAACAGCAAGCTGGCGAACGCGTCGGCGAAGAAGGGCGGCGAGCTCAAGTTCGTCGGCACCCAGGACGCCGACTCCTGGGACCCGCAGCGCGGTTACTACGGCTTCATGTGGGACTACGCGCGCTACTACACGCGCACGCTGATCACCTACAAGCCCGCCCCGGGCAAGGAGAGCGAGACGCTCGTCCCGGACATCGCGACCGGGCTCGCGGACGTGTCGGCGGACAAGAAGACGTACACATACCACCTCAAGGACGGTGTCAAGTGGGAGGACGGCAAGCCCGTCACCTCCAAGGACATCAAGTACGGCATCGAGCGCATCTGGGCGCAGGACGTCATCTCCGGCGGCCCCGTCTACCTCAAGGACGTCCTCGACCCGACCGGTGAGTACAAGGGTCCCTACAAGGACACCTCCGCCGACAAGCTGGGTCTGAAGGCGATCGAGACGCCGGACGACAAGACCATCGTCTTCAAGCTGCCGGCGCCCAACGTCGACTTCCAGCAGATGCTGGCCATGCCCTCGGGCTCGCCGGTCCGCCAGGACAAGGACACCCAGTCGAAGTACGGCCTGAAGCCGTTCTCGCTCGGCCCGTACAAGTGGCAGTCCTACGAGCCCAACAAGTCCATGGTCCTGGTCCGCAACGACCAGTGGGACGCCAAGACGGACAACGTCCGCAAGGCCCTGCCGGACAAGATCAGCCTCACGCTGCTGACCAGCGCCGACGACATGGACAGCCGTCTGATCAACGGTGACTACGACGTCGACCTCAACGGCACCGGCCTCAGCCCGGCCGGCCGCACCAAGGCGCTCCAGACGGCCAAGGGCAACGTCGACAACCCGGACACCGGCTACATCCGTTACGCGGTCTTCCCGCAGACGGTGGCCCCGTTCGACAACGAGCACTGCCGCAAGGCCGTCATCTACGGCTCGGACCACAAGTCCCTGCAGACCGCCCGCGGCGGCCCGCAGGCCGGCGGTGACATCGCCACCAACATGCTGCCGCCCATCATCAGCGGCTCGGACCCGTCGTACGACCCGTACGGCGTGACCCAGAACGACGGTGCCGCGAACGCCGCCAAGGCCAAGGAAGAGCTCGCCGCCTGCGGCAAGCCGGGCGGCTTCTCGACCACCATCGCGGTCCGCAACAACAAGCCGGCCGAGGTCGCCACCGCCCAGTCGATGCAGGCCGCGCTCGCCAAGGTCAACATCAAGGCCGACATCGACCAGTACGACGGTTCGCAGACGACCGGCATCATCGGCAACCCCGAGGTCGTCAAGAAGAAGAACTACGGAATCATCATCATGGGCTGGGGCCCGGACTTCGCGTCCGGCCAGGGCTTCCTGCTCCCGCTGGTCGACTCCAAGTTCATCCTGTCGAACGGCAACAACAACTACTCGATGCTGAAGGACCCGGCGATCGACAAGCTCTTCGAGGACGCCATCGCGGCGGCCACCCCCGAAGAGGCGGCCGGCATCTACAAGCAGATCAACCAGAAGGTCTCCGAGCACGCCGTCTACCTGCCGTTCGTCTTCGAGAAGAACGTCAAGTGGCGCAGCTCCCGGCTCACGAACGTCTACACGACGACCAACAACAACGGTTTCTACGACTACGCCTCGCTCGGCGTCGAGAAGTGACCGTCGTCCAATCGCTCCGCCGGCGCACCCGCCGCTAGGCACGAAGGGCAGGTGAAGGCCGTCGCGTGACGGGTCGGGGGTACCGCAATCCGGTGCCCCCGGCCCGCCGCCGGGCCGAGAGCAGTGCTCGCATATCTCATCAGGCGGTTTTTCGCCGCCATCGTGATGCTGCTGATCGTCATGCTCGTGACGTTCGGCATCTTCTTCCTGATCCCCAAGTGGACGGGCGTCGACCCGGCCACGATGTACGTCGGCAAGCAGTCCGACGCCGCCGCGCTCGAAGCGGTCCGCGAGAAGCTGGGTCTCGGCGACCCGATCTTCGTGCAGCTCTTCGACTTCGTGAAGGGCATCCTGGCCGGCCGCGACTACACCGGCGGCGGCTCGACGATCCACTGCGACGCCCCGTGCTTCGGCTACTCGTTCCGCAACGAGCAGGCCATCTGGCCGGTGCTCAAGGAGCGCTTCCCGGTCACGCTGTCGCTGGTCATCGGCGCGGCCATCCTGTGGGTCATCTTCGGTGTGCTCACCGGCGTGGTCTCCGCCCTCAAGCGCGGCTCGCTGTGGGACCGCTTCTCGATGACCGTGGCCCTCGCGGGCGTCTCACTGCCGATCTACTTCACCGGTCTGCTCTCGCTGGCGATCTTCACGTACGGACTGCACTGGATCGACGGCCAGTACGTCTCCTTCAGCGATTCACCGGGCGGGTGGTTCAGCGGTCTGATCCTGCCCTGGATCACGCTCGCCTTCCTCCAGGCGGCGATGTACGCCCGGCTCACCCGAGCGACCATGCTCGAAGTGATGGGCGAGGACTACGTCAGAACCGCCCGGGCCAAGGGCCTGAGCGAATCCACCGTCATCGGCAAGCACGCCATGCGTTCCACCATGGCGCCGATCCTCACGGTGCTCGGCATGGACATCGGCGCCCTCATCGGCGGCGCGATCCTGACCGAGACCACCTACAGCATCCCGGGCCTCGGCCAGGCGGTGCTCCGCGCGATCGGTGAGCGCGACCTTCCGGTGATCCTCGGCGTCACGCTGATCACCTCGGCGGCGGTGATCTTCGCGAACCTCGTCGTGGACCTCCTGTACGCCGTGATCGACCCCCGAGTGAGGCTCGCATGACCGACCTGAACAAGACCGGCGCCGCGGTCGGCGAGCCGGTCGCGGGTGAGCGGCCCTCGGACGCCTTCCTCGACGTACGTGACCTGAAGGTGCACTTCCCGACCGACGACGGCCTGGTCAAGTCCGTCGACGGGCTCAGCTTCTCCCTGGAGAAGGGCAAGACCCTCGGCATCGTGGGCGAGTCCGGCTCCGGCAAGTCCGTCACCTCGATGGGCATCATGGGCCTGCACACGGCCGGCCAGTACGGCAAGCGCAAGGCGCAGATATCCGGCGAAATCTGGCTCAACGGCAAGGAGTTGCTCTCCGCCGACCCGGACGACGTACGCAAGCTGCGCGGCCGCGACATGGCCATGATCTTCCAGGACCCGCTGTCCGCGCTGCACCCGTACTTCACCATCGGCAAGCAGATCGTCGAGGCGTACCGGGTCCACCACGACGTCGACAAGAAGACCGCCCGCGCCCGGGCGATCGAGATGCTCGACCGGGTGGGCATCCCGCAGCCCGACAAGCGCGTGGACTCCTACCCGCACGAGTTCTCGGGCGGCATGCGCCAGCGCGCGATGATCGCGATGTCGCTGGTGAACAACCCCGACCTGCTGATCGCGGACGAGCCGACGACCGCCCTCGACGTCACCGTCCAGGCGCAGATCCTCGACCTGATCCGGGACCTGCAGAAGGAGTTCGGCTCCGCGGTCATCATCATCACCCACGACCTGGGCGTCGTCGCCGAGCTGGCCGACGACATCCTCGTGATGTACGGCGGCCGCTGTGTGGAGCGCGGCCCCGCCGAAAAGGTCTTCTACGAGCCCCGCCACCCCTACACCTGGGGCCTGCTCGGCTCGATGCCGCGCATCGACCGGGAGGAGACCGAGCGCCTCATCCCGGTGAAGGGCTCCCCGCCGTCCCTGATCAACATCCCGTCCGGCTGCGCCTTCAACCCGCGCTGCCCGTACGCCGATGTGCCCAAGGACAACATCACCAGGACCGTACGCCCCGAGCTGAGCGACGGCGGGAGCGGCCACTGGGCCGCCTGCCACATGACGCCGGACGAGCGGGAGCGCATCTGGACCGAAGAGATTGCGCCCAAGCTGTGAGCGAGGACAAAGGCGTGACGGACAACGACGTGACGATTCCCGCCCAGGGCAAGGCCAAGGGCGCGGCCGGGAAGAGCGTGCTCAACAAGGCCGCCGCCCCCGGCGAGGTCCTGCTCAAGGTCAGCGGTCTGCAGAAGCACTTCCCGATCCGCAGCGGGCTGCTCAAGCGGCAGACCGGTTCGGTCAAGGCCGTCGACGGCATCGACTTCGACGTCCGCTCCGGCGAGACGCTCGGCGTGGTCGGCGAGTCCGGCTGCGGCAAGTCGACGATGGGCCGGCTCATCACCCGGCTGCTCGAACCGACCGGCGGCAGCGTCGAGTTCGAGGGCCGTGACATCACCCACCTCGGGGTGCGCGGCATGCGGCCGATGCGCCGCGATGTGCAGATGATCTTCCAGGACCCGTACTCCTCGCTGAACCCGAGGCACACGGTGGGCGGCATCATCTCCGCCCCCTTCAAGCTGCAGGGCGTCAACCCCGAGGGCGGGATCAAGAAGGAGGTCCAGCGCCTCCTGGAGGTCGTGGGTCTCAACCCCGAGCACTACAACCGCTATCCGCACGAGTTCTCCGGCGGCCAGCGCCAGCGCATCGGCATCGCCCGCGCGCTCGCGCTCAACCCGAAGCTGGTCGTCGCGGACGAGCCGGTCTCGGCGCTCGACGTGTCGATCCAGGCGCAGGTGGTCAACCTGCTCGACGACCTCCAGCAGGAGCTCGGCCTGACGTACGTGATCATCGCGCACGACCTGTCGGTCATCCGGCACGTGTCGGACCGGATCGCGGTCATGTACCTCGGCAAGATCGTGGAGTTGGCCGACCGCAAGTCGCTGTACGCGGCGCCGATGCACCCGTACACGAAGGCCCTGATGTCCGCGGTGCCGGTGCCGGATCCCAAGCGGCGCGGGGTGAAGAGCGAGCGGATCCTGCTCAAGGGCGATGTCCCCTCGCCGATCTCGCCGCCGAGCGGCTGCCGGTTCCACACCCGGTGCTGGAAGGCGACCGAGATCTGCACGACGCGGGAGCCGGTGCTCGTCGAGCTGAAGCCGGGCCAGCGCGTCGCCTGCCACCACCCGGAGAACGCGCCGGACCAGGCGCCGGGCGAGGCGGTCCTGCCGGAGGCCAGGGAGTCGGTCGAGGTCGTGACGATCGGCGAGACGGTGACGGCGGAGCCGGAGGCGACTGAGGCGACGGAGGTCACCGAGCCGGCGACCGCGACCGAGCCGGCTGGGACGTCCGCCGAGCCGGCCGGGGCGTCCGCCGAGCCGGCCGCGGCTGCGGACGGAGAGGGCGGATCCGGACCGGAGGACGCCGCTCAGGAGTCAACCGACAAGTAGGGCATGACAGTTCGGCAAAGTCATGTTCATGCCGAAGCGGGAGAGTGCAGAGTCTGCGTGTCCGTAACAACGGCATGCGTTCGAAGGGCAGACTCATATGGCACTCTCCCGTTCGGCACGTCGCACCTCCCGCTGGCTCTCCCTCGCCACCGCGGTGGCCGCCGGGTTCACCATCGCCGCCGCGCCGGCCGCCTCACCGGGCGCCCCCGGCATCGGAGACACGTACTTCCCCGAGCTGGGCAACGGCGGCTTCGACGCCCTCCATTACGACCTGGGGGTCAGCTACAACCCCGATTCGGGGCGCCTGGACGGGCGTACCACCGTGACGGCGCGCGCCACCCAGAACCTCTCCCGCTTCGACCTCGACCTGCAGAAGCTGACCGTCGACTCGATCCGGGTGAACGGCAAGCCGGCCGACTTCAACAGAGTCGATGACGAGATCGTCATCACGCCGCGCCACCGCATCGGCAGGGGCGAGGAGTTCGAGGTCACCGTCGTCTACGGCGGGGTGCCGCAGCCACTGAACGGACCCATCGTCTTCGGCTCCGACTACGGGTGGATGAAGACCAAGGACGGCGTCTTCGTGGCCTGCGAGCCCAACGCCGCCTCCACCTGGTTCCCCTCCAGCGACCACCCCTCCGACAAGGCGACGTACGACATCCGCATCGACGCCCCCAAGGGCCTCACCGGTGTCTCCAACGGCCGCCTGGTGGAGTCCCACGACCGCGGCAACCGCTCGTACTACCACTGGCGCGAGTCCAAGCCGATGGCGACCTATCTGGCCACCGCCTCCATAGGCAAGTTCGACGTGAAGACGGGCCGGACGCCCGGCGGCACCCCCATCTACGTCGCCATCGACCCGGTGCTCGCCAACCAGAACAAGGTCGATGTGTACGCGGTGACCGCCGAGGCCACCGACTACTGGTCCAAGCTCTTCGGCCCCTACCCCTTCGAGGTGACCGGCGCGGTCGTCGACGACATGCCGCAGGCCGGGTTCTCCCTGGAGACCCAGTCCAAGCCGAGCTACTCGGCAGTGCGCAGCGAGTCGACGATCGTCCACGAGCTCGCCCACCAGTGGTTCGGCGACTCCGTCTCGGTCGCCCACTGGGACGACATCTGGCTCAACGAGGGTTTCGCGACGTACGCCCAGTGGCTCTGGGCCGAGCACCGCGGCACCAAGAGCGCGCACGACTCCTTCCTCGCCGCCTACAACTCGATCCCGGCCGACGACGACTTCTGGAAGATCGAGGTCGCCGACCCCCAGCGCGACACGATGTTCTCCGACGCGGTCTACCAGCGCGGCGCGATGATGCTCCAGGAACTCCGCGAGAACATCGGTGACCAGGCCTTCTTCAAGCTGCTCCCGGCCTGGACCAAGGCGCACCGCTACCACAACGCCGACACCGAGGACTTCATCAAGCTGGCCGAGAAGGTGTCCGGCAAGTCGCTCGACGGCCTGTTCCAGAAGTGGGTCCACGACACGGGCAAGCCCGCGCTCTGAGCCCGGGGTGTGCCGGGTGGCACCCCGCGATGAGTAAAAATGCGGGGTGCTTCACTCACTGTTCAGTCCCTCCGTCCAGCACGCGCTGGACCTCGTCGGAATCTTCGTCTTCGCGATCTCCGGCGCCCTGCTCGCCGTGCGCAAGAACTTCGACGTGTTCGGCATCGCGGTGCTCGCCGAGGTCACCGCGCTGGGCGGAGGGCTGTTCCGCGACCTCATCATCGGGGCCGTACCGCCTGCGGCCTTCACGGACCTGGGGTACTTCGTGACCCCGCTGCTCGCCTCGGTGCTCGTCTTCTTCCTGCACCCCGAGGTCGAGCGCACCCAGACCGCGGTCAACGTCTTCGACGCGGCGGGGCTCGGCCTGTTCTGCGTCACCGGCACCACCAAGGCCTACGACTACGGGCTCGGGCTCACCTCGTCGGCGGCGCTGGGTCTCGCGACGGCGGTGGGCGGCGGTGTGCTGCGCGACGTCCTCGCCAACGAGGTTCCCTCGCTGCTGCGTTGGGACCGCGATCTGTACGCGGTGCCCGCGATCGTCGGGTCCACGATGATCGTGCTCTTCATCCGCTTCGACGTGCTCACCGCCGGGACCAGCGGCCTCGCGGTGGTCACCGCGTTCCTGCTGCGGATCGCCGCCCTGAAGTACCACTGGCGGGCCCCGCGCGCCTGGAACCGGCGCAGTTCGACGCTGGAGGAGGCGTGAGGGTTGTGGGGGAGCGCGGGGCCGCAGAAAAAGCTACCGCTCAGTAATTTATCGGTGTACGGTGCTGCCCATGGCACAGGCATCGTCACCGGTACTCCCCGCCGCGATCGGGGACAGCGAGTTCGACCGCGACACCGCGGTCTCCCTGCGGGAAGCGGGGGTCTATGACGCGGATCTCTCGGCGGGCTGGACCATCATCCACGCCGTCAACGGCGGCTATCTGCTGGCCCTGCTGGGCCGCGCGCTCGGCGACGCGCTGCCGCACCCGGACCCGTTCACGGTCTCGGCGCACTACCTCACGCCGTCCGTGCCCGGGCCCGCCGTCATCCGCACCCAGGTGGTACGCGCCGGCCGCACGCTCTCCACCGGGCAGGCCTCGCTCTTCCAGTACGACGAGAACGGCGCGGAGGTCGAACGCATCCGGGTCCTCGCCTCGTACGGGGACCTCGACGCGCTCAGCGACGAGGTGCGCACCACGGCCGAGCCGCCCGCGATGCCGCCGCTCTCGCACTGCATCGGCGCGGCGGACGCCCCCGACGGCAGCCGTCCGCCGATCCCCGGCAGCTCCGCCATCACCGACCGGCTGATGCTCAAGCTCGACCCGACGACGCTGGGCTGGGCCGTGGGGGCGCCGTCCGGGAAGGGCGAGATGCGGGCGTGGTTCGGGCTCGCGGACGGGCGCGACGCGGATCCGCTCTCGCTGCTGCTCACGGTGGACGCGCTGCCGCCGACCTCCTTCGAGCTGGGCCTCAAGGGCTGGACGCCCACGGTCGAGCTGACCACGCACATCCGGTGCCGGCCGGCGCCCGGGCCCCTCCGGGTGTCCATCACCACGCGGAACCTGGCGGGGGGTTTCCTGGAGGAGGACGCGGAGGTCTGGGACTCGGCGGACCGCCTGGTGGCCCAGTCCCGTCAGCTGGCGCGGGCGCCGCGGGGCTGAGTCTGGGTGGGGTTGCCCACCCGCCCGCCCGTTGCCCGGGGTTGGTTGGTTCCGGGCCTCCTGGGGCTCCGCCCCAGACCCCGTATCGCGCCTCAAGGGCGCTCGTCCTCAATTGCCGGACGGGCTGAAGATGCCCCAGCACCCGGTACCGCCAAGGGGCGCGGGGAACTGCGCGACCAGCCACGCACGGTCCGCAGCCGACGCGCTGTTCCCCCGGAGGGTCTCGGGAAGGGGCGGGGTGGGGGAAAGCCCGGGGGCGCGGGGAACCGCGCGACCGGCCACGCGCGGCCTGCGGATGGCGGCGGGGGCGGAGCCCGCAGGGGGTTAGTCCAGCCAGTGGTGGCGGCCCAGGGTCACCAGGCGCAGCTGGGCCCTGGCCGTGGCCAGGACCGATTCCTCGGAGCCCTCGTCGCCCTCCAGCAGCGCCGACGCCGTCATCACCATGTGGTCGACGTACACCCCGGCCAGCATCCGCAGATCCTCCCGCGTCCAGCCCGCCGACTCGGGATCCGCCCCGAGCGCCTCCGCCACCTCGTCCGCGAAGCGGCGCAGCTGCACGCCGATCGCCTCGCGCACCGGGGCGACCCCGCCGTGCCGCTCGCGGGCGATGAAGCGGACGTGCGCGGGATGCGTCCGCACCTGCGCGGCGATCAGCGCCACCGCCCGGTCGATCCGCTCCTCGCTCGCCCCCGTCGTCACGATCGCCGCGCGAATCGTGTCGTGGAGCGAGCCGAGCGCCTGCTCGACCAGTGCCACCCCGAGGTCGGCCGTGTCCGTGAAGTGCCGGTAGAACGCGGCCGGAGCCACCCCCACGGCCCGCGTGACCTCGCGCAGGCCCAGGCTGCTCAGACTCTGGTGCTCGAGCAGCTGGAGCGCCGAGTCCATGAGGGCCTGCCGCGTCTTCTGCTTCTGGGCCTGCCTGATCCCGAGAGTGTGGCTCATACCACTCAGTAAACATGTGTTCGCCGAAGTTGGGAAGACTAGACTCAGCAGTCAGTGAACAGTCGTACTCCCAAGTCTGGTTGACGAAGGCGTCCGACCGTTGACGCCGTCCTCCTTCCCGGAAGACCCCGCAAAACCCCGGAAGACCGCAAGCCGACTCAGAAAGGGATCCCATGCTTTTCCTCGTCGCCGCCCTCCTCCTGCTGGGGGTCGTGCTGGGCTCAGCGGCGCACCTCCCGCTCCCGGTCACCCTGGCCATCGCCGGTGTCATCGGCGTCTGGCTGCTCGTCTTCGCCGCCCGTGAACGCCTCTCGCACCGGAAGGGCTGACCATGGAACTCGCAGTGATCCGCCGCCGCACCCGCAACCGTGACCGGGACGGCATGGCCGTCGCGGCCTTCGTCCTCGGGCTGGTCGGGCTGCTCGTCATGAATGTCGTCCTCGGCCCCATCGCCATCGTGCTGTCCTCGCTCTCCCTGCTCTACGGCACCGAGCGCCGCGGCCGGGCCCTGCTCGGGCTCGCCCTGGGCGTGGCCGACCTCGCGGTCCTGGCCGGCCTGATGATGGCCGACCACACCGTGTCCTGGGGCCTCAACGGCTGAGCCCCATCCCGGTCCTGGCCGGAACTGCGGCACGGCTCGCCCCGCGCGGCTCGTAGAATCGGGCCCACCATGGCTTACCTCGACCACGCCGCGACCACTCCGATGCTCCCGGAGGCGGTCCAGGCGATGACCGCCCAGCTGACCGCCACCGGCAACGCGTCCTCGTTGCACGCCGCCGGCCGGCGGGCCCGCCGCACCGCCGAGGAGGCCCGCGAGGACCTCGCCGCATCGCTCGGCGCGCGCCCCAGCGAGGTCGTCTTCACGGCCGGCGGCACCGAGGCCGACAACCTCGCCGTCAAGGGCCTGTACTGGGCCCGCCGGGACGCCGACCCGCGCCGCGTCCGCGTCCTCGCCAGCCCCGTCGAGCACCACGCCGTGCTCGACGCGGTGCACTGGCTCGCCGAGCACGAGGGCGCCACCGTCGAGTACCTGCCCGTCGACGCGTACGGCAGGGTGCACCCCCAGGTCCTGCGCGACGCCATCGAGCGCGACCCCGGCAGTGTCGCCCTGGCCACCGTCATGTGGGCCAACAACGAGATCGGCACCGTCATGCCGGTGGCCGAACTCGCCGCCGTGGCGCGGGAGTTCGAAGTCCCGCTGCATGCCGACGCGGTGCAGGCCTTCGGTCAGCTCGACGTGGACTTCGCCGCGTCCGGCCTCGCCGCGATGACCGTGTCCGGGCACAAGATCGGCGGCCCGTACGGCATCGGCGCCCTGCTGCTCGGCCGCGAGTACACCCCCGTCCCCGTGCTGCACGGCGGCGGTCAGGAGCGGCACGTACGCTCCGGCACCCTCGACGTTCCCGCCATCGCCGCGTTCGCGGTCGCCGGGCGGCTCGCCGCCGAACGGCGCGGCGCGTTCGCCCGCGAGACCGGCGGACTGCGCGACCGGCTCGTGGAGGCCGTGCGCAAGGCCGTACCCGACGCCATCCTCGGCGGCGACCCCGACCCGGCCGGCCGGCTGCCCGCCAACGCCCACTTCACGTTCCCCGGCTGTGAAGGCGACTCCCTCCTGCTGCTGCTCGACGCGCAGGGCATCGAGTGCTCCACCGGCTCCGCCTGCACCGCGGGCGTCGCCCAGCCGAGCCACGTCCTGCTCGCCACCGGCACCGATCCCGATCTGGCCCGTGGCACCCTGCGCTTCTCGCTCGGCCATACCTCCACCGCGGCCGACGTGGAAGCGGTCGCCGGAGCCATCGGCCCCGCGGTCGAGCGGGCCCGTACGGCGGGGCTCGTCTGAGGCCGGGCCGGCGCCCCGCCCGGGACCCGGCTCAGGCCCGGCCGGCCGCCCCGACCAGCTTGATGTAGCGCGGCCAGTCCCAGTGCGGGCCGGGGTCGGTGTGATCGGTGCCGGGCACCTCCACGTGCCCGACGATGTGCGTCCGGTCCACGGTTATTCGATAGCGGGCGCAGATCGCCGCCGTGAGCCGCGCCGACGAGGCGTACATGGCGTCCGTGAAGGACGAGGCCTCCTCCACGAAGCCCTCGTGCTCTATGCCGACACTGCGCTCGTTGTACTTCCGGTTGCCCGCGTGGAAGGCCACGTCCAGCTCCCGTACGGTCTGCGCTATGTGTCCGTCCCTGCGGACCACATAGTGCGCCGCCGCCTTGTTCTCCGGGTCCTGGAACGTCCTGAGGGCGCTGTCGAAACTGCCCTGCACCACATGGATCACCACCCGGTCCACCGCGTAGTCGTCCGGCCGGTCCGCCAGCCGCCAGTTCGGCTGGGCCGCAGCCACCCACTGCGCGCCCGCGTAGTCCAGCTCCCCGGCCTTGCGCGGCTTGTGCGGGCGCGCGTGCGGCCTGTTGAGATATCCGATCGTGCCGAACGCCACCACCGCGCCCCCGATCAGCAGCCCTCTGCGGCTGGTCGCCATACGCCCCGCCCCCGTCGTTCCCCGTACCGCTCCCCGTGGGGTCCCACCGCGACCCGTGGGCCGGTGGGCTCCCGGATCTGACCCCTCTGAGATCCACAACGGATACTCCCGCGCCCCGGGTTCCCGATCCCACGTACCCTTACGAGTGCTATGACTCAGACTTCGCCGCAGCCCTCGCCGATGACCTCCCCGCGTCCCCTGCGCGTCCTCGCCGCCATGTCCGGCGGGGTGGACTCCGCCGTCGCCGCCGCCCGGGCCGCCGAGGCGGGACACGACGTCACCGGTGTGCACCTGGCGCTCTCCGCGAACCCCCAGTCCTTCCGCACCGGGGCCCGCGGCTGTTGCACCATCGAGGACTCCCGGGACGCCCGCCGCGCCGCGGACGTCATCGGCATCCCCTTCTACGTCTGGGACCTGGCGGAACGCTTCCGCGAGGACGTCGTCGAGGACTTCATCGCCGAGTACGAGGCGGGCCGCACCCCCAACCCGTGCCTGCGCTGCAACGAGAAGATCAAGTTCGCGGCGCTGCTCGACAAGGCGCTCGCGCTCGGCTTCGACGCCGTGTGCACCGGCCACTACGCGACCGTCGTCCTGAACGAGGACGGCAGCCGCGAGCTGCACCGCGCGTCCGACATGGCCAAGGACCAGTCCTACGTCCTCGGCGTGCTCGACGAGCGCCAGCTCGCCCACGCGATGTTCCCGCTCGGTGACACCCTCACCACCAAGGACGAGATCCGCGCCGAGGCCGAGCGCCGGGGTCTCGCGGTCGCCAAGAAGCCCGACAGCCACGACATCTGCTTCATCGCCGACGGCGACACGCAGGGCTTCCTCGCGAACCGCCTCGGCAAGGCGGAGGGCGACATCGTCGACGAGTCCGGCGCGAAGATCGGCAGCCACGAGGGCGCGTTCGGCTTCACCATCGGCCAGCGCAAGGGCCTGCGCATCGGCCACCCCGCCGCCGACGGCAAGCCCCGCTACGTCCTGGACATCTCCCCGGTGAACAACACGGTGACCGTCGGCCCCGTCGAGGCCCTCGACGTCACCGCCCTCGGCGCGATCAAGCCCCGCTGGTGCGGCACCGCGCCGGCCGGACCCGGCACCTACACCGCGCAGCTGCGCGCCCACGGCGGCGAGACCGAGGTGAGCGCGGAACTGGTCGACGGCGTCCTGAACGTGACGTTCGCCGAGCCGGTCCGCGGTGTCGCCCCCGGCCAGGCGATCGTCCTGTACGACGGCACGCGCGTGGTGGGTTCCGCGACGATCGCGACGACCGAGCGGGCCGCCGCGAGAGTCTAGCTCCGAGAAGCGGGGCGGTTACTCGGCGACCCGCAGCACGATCTTGCCCCGGGTGCGTCCGCGCTCGCCGTACGCGTGCGCCTTCGCGGCGTCGGACAGGTCGAAGACCGAGTCGATCTCGGCGCGCAGCCGGCCCTCCTCGACCAGCGCCGCGATCGTCCGCATGCCCGCCTGGTCCGGCTCGACCAGGGTGAAGCCCGCACGGACGCCCAGCGCGGCCGCCTCCGGGCGCAGCGCGTCCTCGTCCGGGGACGAGATCGAGACCAGGGTGCCGCCGTGGCGCAGCACCTTCAGGGAGCGGCTGCCGTACTCGCCGCCGATGGGGTCGAGGACGACGTCCACGTCCCGCACGGCCTCGGTGAAGTCCACCGCCGTGTAGTCGATCAGCGCGTCCACGCCGAGCCCGCGCAGGAAGTCGTGCTTGCCGGCGCTGGCCGTGCCGATGACGTACGCGCCGTGCGCCTTGGCGATCTGCGTGGCGAGGTGGCCGACGCCGCCCGCCGCCGCGTGGATCAACACCCGCTGCCCGGCGGTCAGTCGGGCCGTCTCGATGAGCGCCTGGTACGCGGTGAGCGAGGCCAGGGGCAGCGCCGCGGCCTGGATGTGGTCGATCCCGGCGGGCTTGCGGACGAAGTGCCGGGCGGGGGCGGCCACGTACTCGGCGTAGGCGCCGGCCTGGTGCGGGAAGAGCGGCATGCCGAAGACCTCGTCGCCGACCTCGTACAGGGTGACGCCGAGGCCCACCGCCTCCACCGTGCCGGAGACGTCGAAGCCGAGAACCGGCGGCGTGGTCTCCCGGCCGAAGGGGCCGTGCTCGCGGATCTTCCAGTCGGCGGGGTTGACGCCGGCGGCGTGCACACGCACCAGGACCTCGGTCGGGCCCGGCTCGGGGCGCTCGGTCTCGATCTCGGCGAGTACCTCGGGGCCGCCGAGCCGGGGAGCGCTGATGGCACGCATGGTCTGAGACATGTCTGATCCTTTGAGGGGTGTTTTCGCTGGTGGGAGCCGCCAACGGAGACCAGCCTGCACCCGGGGCGCCTCAAGCGGTGCTGGCCGTTTGGCCATGATGTGACAGAATCTGGCCATGGCCGTACGACCGAAAGCTCACCGCGTCGCGGTGCTCGCCCTCGACGGAGTGGTCTCCTTCGAGCTGGGCATCCCCTCCCGGATCTTCGACAGCGCCCAGGGCCCCGGGGGCGAGCGCCTCTACGACGTGGTCGTCTGCACGGTCGACGGAAGGCCGGTGCGTACCGAGGCCGGGTTCTCGGTGGCCGTCGAGCACGGGCCCGAGGCGCTCGCCGCCGCCGACACCGTGGTGGTCCCGCCGACCCACGACCTCGGTGTCCTCGCCCAGGGCGGACCGCTGCCCGAGCCGCTGGCCCGCGCCTTCGAGCGGATCCGGCCCGGCACGCGCATGGTCTCCATCTGCACGGCCTCCTACGTCCTGGCCGCCGCCGGGCTGCTCGACGGGCGCCCCGCCACCACGCACTGGTGCGACGCCGACGCCTTCCAACGCACCTTCCCGCGCGTCCGGTTGGACCCCGGCGTCCTGTTCGTCGACGACGGCGACGTGCTGACCTCGGCGGGCGCCGCCGCCGGCATCGACCTGTGCCTGCACATCGTGCGCCTCGACCACGGCAGCGCGGTCGCGAACCGGGCCGCCCGGCACTGCGTCGTACCGCCGTACCGCGACGGCGGGCAGGCCCAGTACATCGAGCGCCCGGTCCCCGAGCCGACCCTCGCCAGCACCGCCGACACCCGCGCCTGGGCCCTTGAGCGGCTCCAGGAGCCGCTCTCGCTCGGCGAGTTGGCCGCCCACGCCCGCATGAGCCTGCGCACGTTCACGCGACGCTTCCGGGAGGAGGCGGGCATGACGCCGGGGCAGTGGCTCACCGCCCAGCGCCTCGAAGTCGCCCGCCAGCTCCTGGAGTCCAGCGATCTCGCGGTGGACCTGGTCGCCCACCGGTCGGGCTTCGGCACGGCCAACTCGCTTCGCCAGCACATGCGTTCCGTGCTCGGCGTCTCACCCGTGGCCTACCGGCGCACCTTCCAGCTCACCGACCGCGTCGCCGCGCCGGGTGCCGGTCAGCCGGTGACGGTCTCCACTTCGTAGAAGCACAGGTGGTCCTTGATCTCGGCCACCTCCGTGTTGGGGTCGGGGTAGTACCAGACGAGATCGGGCGCCTCCGGCAGCGACCAATAGGAGGCCGTGCCCTTGAACGGGCAATAGGTGTGGGTGTCCGACGGTGTCAAGAGGTCGGTGCGGACGTCCTCGGGCGGAAGGTAGTAGCGGACCGGAAGTCCGGTCTCGCGCAGCAGCAGCGGGCGCCGGCTCTCGGCCAGCACCTGCCCGTCGCGCACGACCCGCACATGCTCGGTTCCCCGCTCCACGGTGATGCGATGTCCTGTCGTCATAAGAAGTGCAGCGCCCGGGAAGGCCCGCTTCTTCCCCTCGTATCGTTGCCCTATGAATATTTGTGTCTTCCTCTCCGCGGCCGACCTGGACGAGCGCTACACGCGCCCCGCCCGTGAATTCGCCGAGCTGCTCGGCAAGGGCGGCCACACCCTGGTGTGGGGCGGCTCCGAGAGCGGCCTCATGAAGGTCGTCGCCGACGGAGTGCAGCACGCCGGCGGCCGGCTCGTCGGCGTCTCCGTCGACTTCCTGGCGGCCAAGGCCCGCGAGAACGCCGACGAGATGGTCATCGCCAAGGACCTCGCCGAGCGCAAGGCGCTGCTGCTCGCCAAGTCGGACGCCGTCGTGATCATGGTGGGCGGGACCGGAACCCTGGACGAGGCCACCGAGATCCTGGAGCTGAAGAAGCACGGGAAGACCACCAAGCCGGTCGTGCTCCTGAACACCGCGGGCTTCTACGACGGGCTCAAGGAGCAGTTCCGCCGCATGGAGGAGGAGGGCTTCCTGCCCGTCCCCCTCACCGAGCTGGTCTTCTTCGCCGAGGACGGCGTCGCCGCGCTCGCCTACCTGGAGGAGTCCCTCGGTATCCAGTGAGCTCCCGACCAGTGCGAGCATGGCGGGTATGGCTACTCATCTGATCACCGGCGCCGGTTCCGGCATCGGCGCGGCCGTCGCCCGCCGACTGCACGAGCGCGGCGACGAGCTCATCCTGCTCGCCCGCGACGCCGGACGCGCCAAGGAGTTCGCCGCCCGCTACCCGGGCGCGCGCACCCTCGTCGGCGACCTCGCGGACCCCGACCGCCTCTCCTGGGCCTTCGACAAGCAGCCGATGCCGGAGCAGCTCGACTCGCTGCTGCACATCGCGGGCATCGTCGACCTCGGCCCGGTCGGCGAACTGCGCCCCAAGACCTGGCACCAGCAGCTCAACGTCAACCTGATCGCCCCCGCCGAGATCACCCGCCACCTGCTGCCCCAACTGCGTGCCTCGCGCGGCCACGTCGTCTTCGTGAACTCCGGCGCCGGCCTTGCCGCCCACGCCGAATGGGGCGCGTACGCCGCCTCCAAGCACGGCCTCAAGGCGCTCGCCGACTCGCTGCGCCACGAGGAGCACCCGAACGGCGTCCGCGTGACCTCGGTCTACCCGGGCCGCACCGCGAGCCCCATGCAGGCCAAGGTGCACTCGCAGGAGGGCAAGGAGTACGACCCGGCGAAGTTCATCGACCCCGAGTCGGTGGCCACCACCATCGTCATGGCCATCGACCTGCCGGCCGACGCCGAGGTCAACGACCTCACCGTGCGCCCGGGCAAGTAGCCGGGACCGGGCCGTGCGCCCGGTTGCGTAGGCTTCCGGGGTGAGCGAACAGAGCAAATTCCCCTGGGGGCCCGCCACCGGCGTCGGCTCGATGCCGGGCGGCGACGCGCGGGAGACCGCCAGGACCGTCACCGGCTCGCTGATCGGGGCCGAAGGGGCGAGCGGCGACTTCCCCCACCTGGCGGAGCTGCCCGCGCGCGGGCCCGGCGCCGACATGATCGGGCGGACCATCGGGCTCCTCGTCGAGATGTACGGGCACGTGGAGCCCAGCGGTTGGCGGGTCGGCGACCGGCCCGGCCGGGACACCCGGCGGGCCAGGTCCTGGCTCGGCGAGGACCTCGACGCCCTGGAGGAGTACACCCAGGAGTACACAGGCCCGCTCAAGGTGCAGGCCGTCGGACCCTGGACGCTGGCCGCGGCCCTCGAACTCAGGAACGGCGAGCTCTCGCTCGGCGACCCCGGCGCCTGCCGCGACCTCGCCGGATCGCTCGCCGAGGGCCTGCGCGACCACCTCGCCGACGTACGCCGCCGCGTCCCCGGCGCCCGGCTCGTGCTCCAGCTCGACGAGCCCTCGCTCACCTCCGTACTGCGCGGCCGGATCCGTACCGCCAGCGGATACCGCACCCACCGGGCCGTCGACCGGCAGGTCGTGGAGGCCGCGCTGCGCGAGGTCATGGCCGTGCACGACGGTCCCGTCGTCGTCCACTCCTGCGCCCCCGACGTCCCGTTCGCGCTGCTGCGGCGGGCCGGAGCCGCCGGAGTGTCGTTCGATTTCTCGCTCCTCACCGAGCGTGACGACGAGCAGATCGGTGAGGCGGCCGAGAGCGGGGTGAAGCTCTTCGCCGGAGTGGTGCCCGCCACCGACGGCCCATTGTCAGACCCTGCCGGTAGCGTCATGGGTGTCAGGACGCTGTGGCGCAGGCTGGGGCTGAATCCGGGGACTCTGGGCGAGTCCGTCGTGATCACCCCCACGTGCGGCATGGCGGGTGCGTCCCCGGCCCACGCCCGGGCCGCGCTCGCCCACTGCGTCCGGGCGGCGAGATCGCTCGCGGACAACCCTGAGTGACGGGGAAGACGGGAAACGGGAGGACATGACGGTGGCTGGCGAACAGAACGCAGCGGTGCCCGCGGAGGCACGGGAGAAGCACGCGCTCCTCGCCGAGCAGATCGAGGAGCACCGCTTCCGGTACTACGTCCGGGATCAACCGGTCATCAGCGACGGCGACTTCGACAAGCTGCTCCGCTCCCTGGAGGCCCTGGAGGACGAGCACCCCGAGCTGCGCACCCCCGACTCGCCGACCCAGAAGGTCGCCGGCGCCTACGAGACGGACTTCGCCTCGGTCGAGCACCGCGAGCGCATGCTGTCCCTGGACAACGCCTTCGACGACGAGGAACTGGCGGCCTGGGCCGAGCGCGTGGCCAAGGACGTCGGCACCGGCGCCTATCACTACCTGTGCGAGCTGAAGGTCGACGGCCTCGCCGTGAACCTGACGTACGAGCACGGCAGGCTGACCCGCGCCGCCACCCGCGGCGACGGCCGCACCGGCGAGGACATCACGCCCAACGTGCGCACCATCGCCGACATCCCCACCCGCCTCAAGGGCGACCGCGTCCCCGACCTCGTCGAGATCCGGGGCGAGGTCTACTTCCCGATGGAGGCCTTCGAGGGCCTGAACGCGCGCCTGGTCGAAGCGGGCGACAAGCCGTTCGCCAACCCCCGCAACGCGGCCGCCGGTTCACTGCGCCAGAAGGACCCCAAGGTCACCGCGACCCGGCCGCTGCACATGGTGGTGCACGGCATCGGCGCCCGCGCGGGCTTCGACATCGACCGCCTCTCCCAGGCCTACGACCTGCTGCGCGAATGGGGCCTGCCGACCGCCCAGCACAACAAGGTCGTCAACTCCCTCGAAGAAGTAAGGGAGTTCATCGCCTACATGGGCGAGAACCGGCACTCCGTGGTCGAGCACGAGATCGACGGCGTCGTCGTCAAGCTCGACGAGATCCCCCTCCAGGGCCGCCTCGGCTCCACCGCGCGCGCCCCGCGCTGGGCCATCGCCTGGAAGTACGCGCCGGAAGAGGTCAACACCAAGCTCATCAACATCCGCGTGGGCGTGGGCCGTACGGGCCGCGTCACGCCCTACGCCCAGGTCGAGCCGGTCACCGTGGCCGGCTCCGAGGTCGAGTTCGCCACCCTCCACAACCAGGACGTGGTCAAGGCCAAGGGCGTCCTCATCGGCGACACCGTGGTGCTGCGCAAGGCCGGGGACGTGATCCCGGAGATCCTCGGCCCCGTCGCCGACCTGCGCGACGGCAGCGAATACCCCTTCGAGATGCCCGCCGAGTGCCCGGAGTGCGGCACCGCGCTGCGCCCGATGAAGGAGGGCGACATCGACCTGCGCTGCCCCAACGCGCAGTCCTGCCCCGCCCAATTGAGGGAGCGCCTGTTCTACCTGGCGGGCCGCAAGAGCCTCGACATCGAGAACTTCGGATACGTCGCGGCCGCCGCCCTCACCAAGCCGCTGGAGCCCTCCGACCCGCCCCTGCTGGACGAGGGCGGCCTCTTCGACCTCACGATGGATCAGCTCCTGCCCATCAGGGCGTACGTGCTCGATCAGGACAGCGGGCTGCCCAAGCGCGACCCGAAAACCGGCGAGGAGAAGACGGCCCTCGTCTTCGCCAACATGAACGGCGAGCCGCGCAAGAACGCCGTCTCGATGCTGGAGAACATCGCGGCCGCCAAGGAGCGTCCGCTGGCGCGCATCCTCACCGGGCTCTCCATCCGGCACGTCGGCCCGGTCGCCGCCGAGGCGCTGGCCCGCGAATTCCGCTCCATCGACCGCATCGAGCAGGCAACCGAGGAGGAACTCGCCGCGGTCGAGGGCGTGGGCGGCATCATCGCGGCCTCCCTCAAGCAGTGGTTCGCCGAGGAGTGGCACCAGGAGATCCTGCGCAAGTGGAAGGCCGCGGGCGTCCGCATGGAGGACGAGAGCACCGGCGAGGACGAGGGGCCGCGCCCGCTGGAAGGCCTCACCGTGGTCGTGACCGGAACTTTGGAGCGGCACACCAGAGATGGCGCGAAAGAGGCGTTGCAGAGCCGTGGAGCCAAGGTCACCGGTTCCGTTTCGAAGAAGACGTCGTTCGTCGTCGTCGGCGACAGCCCCGGTTCGAAATACGACAAGGCGATGCAGCTGAAGGTTCCGGTTCTGGACGAGGACGGCTTCGCGATTCTGCTGGAACAAGGGCCCGACGCGGCGAGAGAAGCCGCGATGCCGACCGCCCCGGAGGGGGAATGAGACTCAAATAAGGGTAGTAACAGGGGGCCTGGAGGCTGCGCGGAGTCACCCGTTCGGCGCATAGCAGACCGATGCGGGTGGCTGGGTCGCATTCGGGCAAGAGCTGTAGACCGCTGCCCGACAGAGCCTTCCGCGGCCTACTGTTGAGATGTGCGCCGGTCGTGCACGGCTGATGGCCCCTGCTCGTGGAGCGGTTGGGGACGAACACCAGTCGTGGTGGCATGACATCGGGGCCATCGCGTGCACGGGCACCGCCGGCTGTGAGAGGGACGGGAATGAAACCGACCGAGAGCACCGCCCCGGCCGTGAGGCTGCGCGGGTTCACGGGCCTTTCGTCCAGGCTGACGGCCGTGGTCACAGGCCTGGCGGGCGTGGTCCTCGCCACCGGCTTCTACCGGGCCGTCCAGGCCGGCGACGCCCTGTTCCCCGGCGGGACCACGGGCTGGTCGCTCGCCGTCCTCAGCGGAATCATCGTCGGCCACCTCGTCGCGCTCGGCCGGGAGCGCTGGTGGGGCGGCACCGGCTCCGGAGCCGCCCTCACGATCGCGGTGCTGCTCCTGTACGGCTGGCTGCCGGCCGCGCTCGTCAGCCTCGCGGTGGTGGTCCTGGTCGGCGCCGCGCGGCGCAACCGCTGGCGCCAGGGCGTGCTCCACGGCGCCGCGGACGTCCTCGGGATAGGGGCCGCGGGCCTGGTCCTGGCCGCGTTCGACATCGTTCCGAGCGTCGCCCACCCGTGGTGGCCCACCGAGTGGAGCGTCGCCACCGTCCCCGAGGTCGTGCTCGCGGCGGGTACCTATCTGCTGATCACCCGGACCCTGCTCTGGTACGCCGTGGCCCCGCGCAACGGCCTGCCCACGGTCGCCCGCACGGCCCTGCTCCGGCAGGGTCTCGTGGCGGTGGCGCTGCTCGGCATCGCCCCGCTGATCTGCGTCGTCGCCATGTCGGTGCCCGTACTGCTCCCGCTGTTCGCGGTGCCGCTCGTCGCCCTCGACTCGACGCTCTGGATCGCCCGGGCCCGCGCCGAGGAGCAGCTGCGCGACCCGCTGACCGGGCTTCCCAACCGCCAGTGGCTCCTGGAGCGCACCTGGTCGGCCCTGGAAGAGGCGGAGGGCTCGGGCTCCCGCACCGCGCTCGTCCTGATCGACCTCGACCGCTTCCGGTCGGTGAACGACACGCTCGGGCACCTCGCCGGCGACCGCCTGCTCCTCCAGATAGCCGAACGCCTCAGGACGGCTCTGCCGCGTGGCGCGGAGGCGGCCCGGCTGGGCGGGGACGAGTTCGCCGTGCTGCTGCCGGTCTGCGACTCCGCGACCAGCGCCATGCGCACGGCCCGGGGCCTGGTCGCCGAGCTGTCCTCGCCGCTCGACCTGGACGGGCTGACCCTCGTCCTGGAGGCCAGCGCAGGTGTCGCGCTCTTCCCCGACCACGCGCTGGACGCCGAAGGGCTCCTCCGGCGGGCCGATGTAGCGATGTACCAGGCCAAGCGCGACCGTACGGGCGTGGAGGTGTACGAGTCCAAGCGGGACTCCAACACCCCTGACCGGCTTGGCCTGTTGGGCGATCTGCGGCGGGCGCTCGACGCCGGTGACGTGGAGCTGCACTATCAGCCGAAGGTCCAGTTCGACGGCCAGGTGGCGGGCCTGGAGGCGCTGGTGCGCTGGGTGCACCCGGAGCGCGGGCGGGTGGCGCCGGACGAGTTCATCGCCATCGCCGAGTCCAGCGGGCTCATGCCGCACCTCACCGAGTACGTCCTGGACACCGCGCTCGCGCAGGTCGCCCGGTGGCGTGCGCAGGGCCTCAACGTGCCGGTGGCGGTCAACGTCTCCCCGCGCGACGTCCACACCCCGGGCTTCGCGGGGGCCGTCGCGGCCCGGCTCGCCCGACACGGGGTGCCGGCCGGCGCGCTCCAGCTGGAGATAACGGAACACGTCCTGCTGGAGGACCCGCAGCGGGCCGCCGACACGCTGGCCGGGCTGACCGGGCACGGCGTCAAGATGTCCCTCGACGACTTCGGTACGGGGTACTCCTCGCTGGTGCACCTCAGGCGGCTGCCGGTCAGCGAGCTGAAGATCGACCGGTCGTTCGTGGCCCGGCTCGCCATCGACAACGAGGACGCGGAGATCGTGCGCTGCACCGTCGATCTCGCGCACTCGCTGGGCCTGTTGGTGGTCGCGGAGGGGGTCGAGGACGACGAGACGTGGGAGCGGTTGCGGGACCTGGGGTGCGACGCGGTGCAGGGGTGGCTGGTGGCCGCGGCGATGCCGCCGGCCGAGGCGACGGCGTGGCTGCTCGCCAGGGGGGACTCCGGGTGGCATCGGCCCGCCGAGATCGCGGCGGCTGCTGCGCGGGCGGCGGCGGAGGCGGCCCGGTCCTCGGGCCAGCCCGTCCAGTGACCCGGCCGGGACTCCGCCCCGGGCCCCGGAAGCCTTTCCCCACCCCGCCCCTTCCCGAGACCCTCCGGGGGTTGGGGTCACCTACAGGGGCGCGGGGAACTGCGCGACCAGCCCTGCACGGCCCGCGGCCGTCCCCGCCCCCGCCCCGCGCCCCCGTCCCCGCTCCCGGTGCCGCGCACCGACCCCGCGCCCCGGGTTCGCCCTACCCCGCGTGGACCGTCCCCGCGTACCTCCGAGCGAAGCGGCCCCCGCTCGCCGCCGACACCGTGACGTCGTAACTTCCGTCCCTCAGCGGCCAGTTCACCGATGTGCGGTCTCTCGGGGGGACCCACACCACCCGGGAACCCCGCTCGTCGGACACCGTGAAGGACAGCTCGGACGTACCCTCGTTGCGCAGGCGGAGTTCCAGGGTGCGGCGGCCGTGCAGGGTGGCGGTCGTGGTGGGGACCGGGGCCGAGGCCTCGTGGCCCGCGCGCACCACCGTGCCGGAGAAGCGGCGGAGGAAGCCGTCCGCGCCGTGGACCGTGAAGTCGTAGCGCCCGTCCGTCTCCGCCGTCTCCCAGACGTACGTCCTCGACCGCCCCGGCGCCACGGTGAACGGCGTACCCGTGAACGGCTTCAGCGTGTTGGGGAGCACCGTGAAGTGGAAGGCGGCCGAGCCCTGGTTGGCCAGGACGCAGGTGACGCGGCCCGTCGTGCGGTCCACCGTCACATCCGCCCAGGGGCGGTACGGCAGCGGCCGGTGCGGCCGGGTGCCGGGCTCCTGGGTGGGCATCGACTGGGCGCCGTTGGGGGGCAGTTTGACGGCGGGCAGCGCGTTGCCCGCGTCCGCCTTGGCCATCAGGGCCACCGTGTCGGGGAGCCGGGGTATCGAGTAGTCGGGCTTCGTGAAGTCGAAGCAGCTCGTCAGGTCGCCGCACACCGAGCGGCGCCAGTCCGAGATGTTCGGCTCCTGGACTCCCGTCACCAGCTCCAGGAAGCGGAGGACCGAAGTGTGGTCGAAGACCTGGGAGTTGACGTAGCCGCCGCGCGACCACGGGGAGATCGCCCAGAGCGGGACCCGGTTGCCCAGGCCGATCGGGCGGCCCGCCGCGAACTCGTCCGGGGTGCCCGGCTCGGGGAACGGCGGCAGCACGTGGTCGAAGTAGCCGTCGTTCTCGTCGTACATGACGAGGAAGACGGTGTGCTTCCACACCTCCGGGTTCGAGAAGAGCGACTGGAGCGCCTGGTCGACCCAGTGGGCGCCGTAGTCGGGACCCGCCGAGGGGTGCTCGCTGAACAGGTACGGCGCCACCAGCCAGGACACCGTCGGCAGGGTGCCGTCCTTGCAGTCCTTGTCGAAGGCGGCCGGGTCGAACTTTGTCATCGCGTTGACGTAACGCGGGTCGTCGGCGGGGAAGTTGTGGAACTGCTTGAAGTAGGAGAGCGCGTTGTCGTCGTAGTCGCCGTACCGGTCGTCCTTCGACGGGTTGTGGTAGACCCGCCAGCTGACCTTCGCCGCCTCCAGGCGCTCCGCGTACGTCGTCCAGTCCGCGACCGGGTTGTCCGTGACCGGCGTGTTGTCCGTCCAGGGCCCGGTCGTGCCGTCCTTGCCGGGGCCGCAGGTGCCCGACCACAGGTAGAGGCGGTTGGGGTCGGTGGGGCCGGCCTGGGAGCAGAAGTAGCCGTCGCAGAGGGTGAACGCGTCGGCGAGGGCGTACTGGTAGGGGATGTCCTCGCGGGTGAAGTAGCCCATGGTGCGCTCGCCCTTGGCGGCCACCCACTTGTTCATCGCGCCGCCGTTGATCGCGGTGTGCCCGGTGCCCCAGTCGTGCGGGAGGCCGCCCGCGTTCTGGGCGTTGTACTTCGTGGTGTCCATCCGGAACGGCAGGGTGAAGCCGTCGGAGCGGCCCGCGTCCGGCTGGCGGAAGACGGAGTCGCCGCTGGGGAAGGTCAGCGCCTGGCGGTCGTCGAAGCCCCGGACACCGGACAGGGTGCCGAAGTAGTGGTCGAAGCTGCGGTTCTCCTGCATCAGGACGACGACGTGCTTGACGTCCTCGATGCTGCCCTTCGGACGCGGGGCCGCGGTGGCGGTGTCGGGCAGGCCGACGGCGGCAGCGGCGGCGGTCGCGGCGGACGCGCCCACGAAGGCGCGGCGGCTGAGCGGAGTCATGACGGAAGGTCCTTCGGGTCGGGGGAGGAGGCGACGGCTCAGCGGGCGGTGAAGGTGACGGCGGGCGCGGCGTGATCGGAGGGCCAGCCGTTGGCGGCGGTGTCCGGCACCGGCTTCGGCCAGCCCGTGCACAGCGCGTACGCGGCCTCGACGTGCAGGGGGCCCGCGTACTGGATCTGGTCGATGCGGTCCTGCGGCTCGGCCGGGCGCACCGGCGACCAGGTCGTGCCGGGCTCGCGGGACGGGCTCGGGTGGGCCTCGCGGAACGCGTCGTGCAGGCCGGACGCGGCGAGCGCCACGGTCACCGGCCAGCGCACCTTGGAGGACCGGTCGAGGTGCGAGGGCGAGGCGAGTCCGGCCGCGAGCACCAACGGCGTGCCCCTCGCCGCCAGATCGCCCTTCATCGCGGCGAGCAGCGCCGTCGCCTGCCGGTGGCGCAGGCTCGCGCGTTCGGCGGCCTCGACCTCGGCGGGGGTGCGTCCGTCCCGCAGGGCGTAGGGCCCGTACGCGGCCTCGTCCAGCTGGGCCGTCCACAGCCGCAGCCGCCGCCCGCCCGGGAGTTGAAGGGTGGCCGCGACCGCGGGCAGGTCCGCGACGGGGGCCGCCGCGTCCGTGAGGGGGAAGCGGCTGACGACGCCGACCCCGGCCGGGGTGTCGTAGGCATGCCAGCCAAGGGTGTCGGCGAGCGGCTTGGCCACCGTGCCGCCCGTCTCCTGGAGGGCCAGCACGTCGAGTCCCTGGCCGAGCACGAGGCGCGCCAGCTTCTCCGGCAGCCCGTCGACGTGCGTCCCCGCGTCCCACAGGTTCAGGGAGGCGATCGTCAGGCGCGGCCGGGACCCGGCCGCGCGCACCGGTACCTGGACGGTGACGGTGTCGCCCGCGCCCGCGCTGTCCTTGACCGCGACCACGATCCGCCCGGGGTGCGGGCCCGGCCGCGCGGGCGCGGTCCCGGTCACCGTGCCGTCGGCGCCGACGGCCAGCCACGCGTCCCCGGAGAGGCGCCGGAAGGACGGGGTCCCGGCCGGGTTGCCCGGCGGGCGCACCCACAGCGGCGCCAGCGGCACCGACACCGCGGCCCCGGCGGCGTACGCGCCGGTCGTGAAGGAGTCGACGACGGCGTGCGGCGCCACCACCGGCGGCCGCGCGGTGATCGTGATCGGCGCGGTCCGCGCGAGGATCCCGTAGCCGTCCTTGGCGAGCAGGTAGGCGGTGTAGGTGCCTTCGCCGAGGCCGGAGGTGTCGAGCGTGATGTCGCCGGCGGCGGTCGTCACGTACGACCAGGCGAGCGAGGAGCCGGTGCCGGGGGCGCGGTCGCCGTCGTAGACGCCGATCCAGTTCTTGGGATCGGGCGCGTCGGTGGTCCAGTGGAAGGCGAGCCTGTCGCCCTCGCGGGGGCTGCCCGGCGCGACGAGCCGGACCGTACTGAGCGGGGACACGGAGGGTCTGGTCCTCTCGATGGACGCCGTGGTGGGGCGAGTTGGCTGAACAACTTCGCCAAGTGAGCCAGGCGTGCGCACACGCGATGTGAACGGAACATGACCAGATGTCGGAGATCCACGGACGCGCGGGGAGGCGGCGGGGAGGACGGTGACGGAAGAGGCCGACGACGGGCGCCGGGGCCGTGACCGAGGGTGAGCGGGTAATCCGTTTCGTGATGAGGGTGGTGCGCCCCATAGGATTGGGCCCAAACCACACTCACTCACCCCTGAGGATCGCTGCATGCCTGGCATTACGCGCGAGGAGGTCGCCCACCTCGCCCGGCTGGCGCGTCTGGAGCTGAAGGGCGAAGAGCTCGACCACTTCGCCGGACAGCTCGACGACATCATCGGCGCGGTCGCCCGCGTCTCCGAGGTCGCCGACCAAGACGTACCCCCGACCTCCCACCCGCTGCCGCTGACCAACGTCATGCGCGCGGACGAGGTCCGTCCGTCGCTCACCCCCGCGCAGGCGCTCTCCGGCGCCCCGGCCCAGGAGCAGCAGCGTTTCAAGGTGCCGCAGATCCTGGGGGAGGACTAATCACCATGACGGACATCATCAAGCTCACCGCGGCCGAGATCGCCGCGAAGATCGCGGCCGGTGAACTCACCGCCGTCGAGGTCACCGAGGCCCACCTGGCGCGCATCGAGGCCGTCGACGAGAAGGTCCACGCCTTCCTGCACGTCGACCGCGAGGGCGCGCTCGCGCAGGCCCGTGCCGTCGACGCCAAGCGCGCGGCCGGCGAGAAGCTCGGCCCGCTGGCCGGCGTGCCCCTGGCGCTGAAGGACATCTTCACCACCGAGGGCATCCCGACCACCGTCGGCTCGAAGATCCTCGAAGGCTGGATCCCGCCGTACGACGCGACGCTCACCAAGCGCCTCAAGGACGCGGACGTCGTCATCCTCGGCAAGACCAACATGGACGAGTTCGCCATGGGGTCCTCCACCGAGAACAGCGCGTACGGCCCGACCGGCAACCCGTGGGACCTGACCCGCATCCCCGGCGGCTCCGGCGGCGGCTCCTCGGCCGCCCTCGCCTCCTACGAGGCGCCGCTCGCTATCGGCACGGACACCGGCGGCTCCATCCGCCAGCCCGCCGCCGTCACCGGCACCGTCGGCGTCAAGCCGACCTACGGCGCGGTCTCCCGCTACGGCATGGTCGCCTTCTCGTCCTCCCTCGACCAGGGCGGCCCCTGCGCCCGTACGGTCCTGGACGCGGCGCTGCTCCACGAGGTCATCGCCGGGCACGACCCGCTCGACTCGACGTCCATCGACGCGCCGGTCCCGCCGGTCGTCGAGGCCGCCCGCAACGGCTCGGTGGCCGGGATGCGCGTCGGCGTCGTCAAGCAGTTCTCGGGCGAGGGCTACCAGGCCGGTGTCGTCCAGCGCTTCAACGAGTCGGTCGAGCTGCTCAAGTCGCTCGGCGCCGAGATCGTCGAGCTGGACTGCCCGTCCTTCGACCTGGCGCTCTCCGCGTACTACCTGATCGCGCCGTCGGAGTGCTCCTCCAACCTGGCCCGCTTCGACGCCATGCGCTACGGCCTGCGGGTCGGCGACGACGGCACGAAGTCCGCCGAGGACGTCACCGCGCTGACCCGCGAGGCCGGCTTCGGCGACGAGGTCAAGCGCCGCATCATCCTCGGTACGTACGCGCTGAGCTCCGGCTACTACGACGCGTACTACGGCTCCGCCCAGAAGGTCCGCACGCTCATCACGCGCGACTTCGAGAAGGCCTTCGAGCAGGTCGACGTGATCGTCTCGCCGACCACGCCCACCACCGCCTTCCCGATCGGCGAGCGCGCCGACGACCCGATGGCGATGTACCTCGCGGACCTGTGCACCATCCCGACCAACATGGCGGGCAACGCCGCCATGTCGCTGCCCTGCGGCCTCGCGCCGGAGGACGGCCTGCCGGTCGGGCTCCAGATCATCGCCCCCGCCATGAAGGACGACCGCCTGTACAAGGTGGGTGCCGCCGTCGAGGCCGCCTTCGTGGAAAAGTGGGGACACCCGCTGCTCGAGGAGGCTCCGTCGTTGTGAGTGCACTGACCAAGGCCAAAGGCTTCAAGAAGTCCAAGGCCGGTACGTACCTGTCCATCGGCACCACCGCCTTCGGCGCCATCAGCGTCGCGAAGCAGGCCAAGAAGGCCCGCACCGAGAACGACACGCTGAAGCTCCTGGACGCCATCGTCTCCGCCGCCGCCATCGCCACCGGCGTCGCCATCCTGCTGCGCGAGCTCAAGCGCATCGGTGACGACGACGTCCTGTTGGGCTGAGAGGGAAGTTTTTCACCGTGACCGTCATTGATCTGGTCTCGTACGAGGACGCCCTCGCGTCGTACGACCCCGTCATGGGCCTTGAGGTCCATGTCGAACTCGGCACCAAAACCAAGATGTTCTGCGGCTGTTCGACCGAGCTGGGCGCCGAGCCCAACTCGCAGACCTGCCCCACCTGCCTCGGCCTGCCCGGCTCGCTCCCGGTCGTCAACGCGATCGGCGTCGAGTCGGCCGTCAAGATCGGTCTCGCGCTGAACTGCGAGATCGCCGAGTGGTGCCGCTTCGCCCGGAAGAACTACTTCTATCCGGACATGCCGAAGAACTTCCAGACCTCGCAGTACGACGAGCCGATCGCCTTCAACGGCTATCTGGACGTCCAGCTGGAGGACGGCGAGATCTTCCGCGTGGAGATCGAGCGCGCCCACATGGAGGAGGACACCGGCAAGTCCACGCACGTCGGTGGCGCGACGGGCCGCATCCACGGCGCCTCGCACTCGCTCCTGGACTACAACCGCGCGGGCATCCCGCTCATCGAGATCGTCACCAAGCCGATCGAGGGAGCCGGCGAGCGCGCCCCCGAGGTCGCCAAGGCGTACGTGGCCGAGCTGCGCGAGGTCATCAAGGCGCTCGACGTCTCCGAGGCCCGCATGGACAAGGGCCAGATGCGCTGCGACGTGAACCTGTCGCTGCGCCCGCACGGCGTCGAGAAGTTCGGCACGCGTTCGGAGACCAAGAACGTCAACTCGCTCCGCTCGGTGGAGCGGGCCGCCCGCTTCGAGATCCAGCGGCACGCGGCGGTGCTGTCCTCGGGCGGCACGATCGTGCAGGAGACCCGTCACTTCCACGAGGAGGACGGCTCCACCACCTCGGGCCGCATCAAGGACAACGCCGAGGACTACCGCTACTTCCCCGAGCCGGACCTGGTGCCGGTGGCTCCCGCGCGCGCGTGGGTCGAGGAACTGCGCTCCGCGCTGCCCGAGATGCCGCGGGTGCGGCGCAACCGGCTCCGCGAGGAGTGGGGCGTCAGCGAGCACGACATGCAGTCGATGCTCAACGCCGGTGCGGTCGACCCGATCGTCGCGACGATCTCGGCCGGGGCGGATGCGGCCGGCGCCCGCAAGTGGTGGATGGGCGAGCTCGCCCGCAACGCCAACGAGCGGGGCGTCGCGCTCGACGAGCTGCCCGTCACGCCGGCGCAGGTCGCCCGGGTCGTGGCGCTGGTCGCCGCGGGCGACCTCAACGACAAGCTGGCTCGCCAGGTCATCGAGGGTGTCCTCGCGGGCGAGGGCGACCCCGACGCGGTCGTCGAGAAGCGCGGCCTGAAGGTCGTCTCGGACGAGGGTGCGCTGGGGGCGGCCGTCGATGAGGCGATCGCGTCCAACGCGGCGATCGCGGACAAGATCCGGGGCGGGAAGGTCGCGGCGGTGGGGGCGCTGGTCGGTGCGGTCATGAAGACGACGCGCGGACAGGCCGATGCGGGCCGTGTGAAGCAGCTCATCCTGGAGAAGCTGGGCGTGGAGGGCTAGCCCTCCGACCCCGTGAAGGGGCGGCCCCCGTCGGCGAGTTGCCCGGCGGGGCTGCCCCTTCCCCATGCCCTGGGGCTCCGCCCCGGACCCCGTTCGCGCCTGAACGGCGCCTCAATTCGCCGGACGGGCTGAAATGCTCCGGTGCCGGCCGGCACCAGTGCTGTTGGGGGCGCGGGGAACTGCGCGACCAGCCCCCACGATCCGCAGGGATCGACTCCCCTCCAGCACCCGGCCCGCAGGGCCAAGCCCCCCAGCCCCCCGAAGGGGAAAACCGGGTTGGACTTTTCGGAGGGAGTGCTTGGACGTTCACCCGGGGGCCGGGGCGGGGCCTTCTGGGGGACACCCCGGGTCATTACCGTTCCCCCCGTACACACCACACGGCCCGGGAGGATCACTTGACCACGGACAACGCAGACGGCGGCATCTCACGGCGACGACTGCTCGCACTGAGCGGCGGCGCCCTCGGCGCGGCCGCCGCCGGCTCGCTGCTGCCGCCGTCGCTGCAGTCGGCGATGGCCGCCGGGCCGCCCCCCGGTGGGCTGAGCGCGGTCAAGCACGTCGTGATCCTCATGCAGGAGAACCGGTCCTTCGACCACTACTTCGGCACCCTGCGCGGCGTACGCGGCTTCGGTGACCGCAACGCCCTCCAACTCCCGGGCGGAAAGCCCGTGTTCGAGCAGCCGGGTCCGCTTGGCAGCACCGTCCTGCCCTTCCCCGTGCGCGGCGCCGCGGCCGCCCAGCACAAGGACCTCCAGTACATAGGCGCCCTCGACCACTCCTGGAGCGGCGGCGCCAAGGCCTGGAACGGCGGCTGGATGAACAACTGGGTCTCCGCCAAGACCTCGGCGACCATGGCCTACTACGACCGCCAGGACATCCCGCTGCACTACGAGCTCGCCGACACCTTCACCGTCTGCGACGCGTACCACTCCTCCATCCACAGCTCCACCAGTCCCAACCGCAACCACCTGTGGAGCGGGAAGACCGGGTTCGAGGCCAACGGCCAACGAGCGGTCGGCAACGACGCCTACGACGAGGGCACCCACGCCGGGTACGACTGGGGCACCTACGCCGAGCGGCTCGAGAAGGCCGGGCGCAGCTGGAAGACGTACACCGAGTGGGAGAACTTCACCGACAACCAGATCGAGTTCTTCACCACCTTCAAGGCGATCGCCCGCAAGGCACTGGCCAAGACCGGCGGCCACACGTTCATGGAGTCCTTCTACGGTGTCGTGCGCGACGCCCCGGACGACGCCGAGCGGCAGCGGCTGCTCGCCCTGCTCGACCAGGGCGTCGCCACCCTCACCAAGGCCGAACGCAGCCTGTTCGAGCGGGGGTTGAGGCGGGTGCCGACCGGCACGCTCGCCGACGCCTTCGGCAAGGACGTGGCCGCCGGCACCCTGCCCGAGGTCTCCTACCTGGTGCCCTCGGCGCTGGACTCCGAGCACCCGAGCGTCTCCTCGCCCGTGCACAGCGCCACCATCGTCTACAAGGTCCTGGACGCGCTCGGCAAGCACCCCGACGTCTGGCGGCACACCGTCGTCCTCATCAACTACGACGAGAACGACGGCTTCTTCGACCACGTCCCGCCGCCCGTCGCCCCGCCCGAGGTGACCGACGAGCAGTGGCAGGGCAACCCGACCGGGCTCGGCGCCCGGGTGCCGATGCTCGTCGTGTCCCCCTGGAGCGTCGGCGGTTACGTCTGCTCCGAGGTCTTCGACCACACCTCCGTGATCCGCTTCCTGGAGAACTGGACCGGGGTGCGCGAGCCCAACATCAGCAAGTGGCGCCGTACCGTCACCGGCGACCTGACCTCCGCCTTCGACTTCAAGCGCGGCAGGCCGCAGCCCGCCGTGACCCACCCGGGCCCCATCCCGCCGCTGAGCGGACGCTGGCGCCCCTTGCCGCCCGCCCAGCAGCACATGCCCGTACAGGAGGAGGGCACCCGGCCCGCCCGGCCGCTGCCGTACCAGCCGGACGCCTACGCCAAGGTCGCGGACGGGGCGCTCCAGGTGCAGCTCAGCAACAACGGCCGGGCCAGCGCCCACTTCGCGCTCTTCCCGTACGCCAAGGAGTTCGCGGCGCCGCAGCACAAGGACGTCCGGGGCAAGGCACAGTGGAGCGTGCCCCTGGCCCAGGGAGCGAACGGCGCCTACAAGTTCACGGTGACCGGGCCGAACGGGTTCCGGCGCGAGTTCGAGGGCGCCGCGGACACCGACGCCGCCGAGGTGACCACGTACCTCGACCATCACGACCGCGACGTCCACCTCACGCTCCGCAACCGTGGCCACCGGTCGGTCACCTTCGTCGTGCGGCCGCTGGGCTACGCCGACGAGGCCGATCTGCGGGACTGGAAGCGGACCGTGACGGTCAAGCCGGGGCGCAGCCGCACCGTCGTGCACTCCGCCGCCGACGCGCACGGCTGGTACGACCTCGAAGTGACCACGGACGGCGAGACCCCGTTCCGCCGCCGCCTGATGGGACACATCGAGAACGGCCGGCCCAGCGTCTCCGGCTGAACCCGCGACGCGCAGGGGGGAGGGGGCGCCGGGCGGAGCCCGCTGCGGCCCCCGGCGCCCTGGCCGGGCCCCGTACACCACCGTGCGAAGATTCCGGAGCGGCCGGCGGCCGGGCGGGCCGACCGGCCCGGACCGAGCCGTGGCCGGCCGGACGTACGCAGGTGGAGGAGCGGGGATGTTCGCAGTATCGCTGGGTGACGACGGGGCCGAGCTGGGCCCCCTGGAGCCGTGGCAGGCCGAGGAGTTCCTCGCCCACATGGACCGGGGCCGCGAGTTCATCGGCACCCACATCGCGCTGCCGGACTTCGTGACCGACCCGGCCTCCGCCCGCGCCTACCTCCAGAGCTACGCGGACAAGACGGCCGCGGACGCCGGGCGCCTGTACGGCATCCGGCTCGACGGCACCCTCGTCGGCGGCGTCCTGTTCCGGATCTTCGACTCGGCGCAGGGCACCTGCGAGGTCGGCTGCTGGCTGGAGCCGGCGGCGGTCGGGCGGGGCCTGATCACCCGGGCCATCACGCTGCTGATCGACTGGGCCGTGGACGTGCGCGGCATGCACCGCGTCGAGTGGGTGGCGGTCGCCGAGAACACCCCGAGCATCAACGTGGCCAAGCGGCTCGGCATGACCAGGGACGCGGTCCTGCGCGAGAACTACCTGTACCGGGGGGTGCGCCACGACAGCGAGGTGTGGGCCGTCCTCGCCGACGACTGGCGGGCGGCACGCGCCGGGCGCTGACGCCGGGGGCAGAAGGAAGCCGGGCGGGGTACGGGCCGGGCGTCGAGGAACATGCCGGGCGTCGTCGAGGTACGGGCCGGGCGTTAAGGAAGCTCTCAGCGGGCTCTCAGAAACGGCCCCTAGCGTGCCGGGCATGAACGCCACCCCCGCCACGACGAAGACCGACGCCGAGACCGAGCCCAGGACGGATGCCGAGACGGAAGCCGCGGCCGCCGGGGCCACGGCCACCACCGGGGGAGCGAGCGCCGAAACGGCCCCCGAGGCCGCCGAAGTCCCCGACGCGACGGACCCCGACGGCCCCGAGCCGGCAGACGAACCGGCCGCCGAGGCGGCCCCCGCCCGCGCGGGCTTCGGCGCGGGCGCCGCGGCCGTCGTCGCCGGCGCGCTCGGCGCGGTCTCGCTCAGCGGCACCTGGATGGGCAAGACGCTCTCCGAGCGGGCCACCCTCATCGGCCAGATCAAGACCTCCCAGAGCGGCACCGCCGCCCAGCAGATCCAGGAGATCTACGGCAACTCCTGGCACACCACCGCCCTGGTCAACGGCATCTTCGCGCTGCTCGCCCTGATCGTCGGCGCGGTCGTCCTCGCCCGGCCCGCCTTCGGCACGCCCGGCCGCGCCGAGCAGCCGGTGTGGGTCAAGGCCGTCGCGCTCGCCGGAGTCGTCCTCGGCGTGGTCGGCCTGCTGATCTCGGCGGGCATGTACCTCGACCTGTTCGCGGCCCTGCCCAGCACCAAGGGCTGAGCTTCCCGGCGGGCCGCCTAAGGCACCCGCCCCCTGCCTTAGGCGGCTCCGGTCCGCCATGCGGACCGTCTAAGGCAGCGCCCCCGCACAGATGCGGCACTCGCCCCATGCGCGAGGGGCCCCTGGGAGACGAGAGTTGAGGCATCGCAAGGAGCCCGGAACACCGGGCCCCGAGCGGAAAACCCCAGCCACTCATCCCCAGGAGCACCGAGATGTTCGACTACGAGATCTACAAGAACCGCCAGGCCGAGCTGCTGCGCCAGGCCGACCAGGAGCGTCTCGCGGGCCAGGTCCGCGGGGCCCGGCGCCGCTTCGGCCGCCGCCGCAGTGACGGCAACGGGCCGGAGGGGCGGGTGAGTTCACCGCGGAGCCGGTTCGCACGGGCCGCCTGACCCGCCCGGCCGCCCGCGATGACGACCACCCCGACCCGCCCCGCCAACCCCGCCCGGACGCCGTCCCCGGCCGTGACCCCGACCTCCTCCGGGGCCGCCTCCCCAGCCGGGGACGGACCGCCCGCCACCTCGCCGACCCGGGCCTGTGCGATGCTCAGCGGCGTGGAGACCAGGTCAGTCAGCCCCGTGTTCGTCGGCCGCGCCGGTGAGCTGCGGATATTGAACGAAGCACTCGCGCGCGCCGCGGCCGCCCAGGGCGAGCCGCAGGCGCTGCTCGTCGGCGGTGAGGCGGGCGTCGGCAAGAGCAGGCTCATCGAGGAGTTCACCGACGCCGCCCGCGCGGCCGGCGCCGTGATCGCCATCGGCGGCTGCGTCGAGGTCGGCGCCGACGGGCTGCCCTTCGCCCCCTTCTCGGCCGCGCTCCGCGCGCTGCGCCGCCTCCTGCCGCAGGAGCTGGCGGCGGCGGCCGACGGCCAGGAGGAGGAGCTGGCCCTGCTCCTGCCCGAGCTGGCCAGGACCGGGCCGCCCACCTCCCGCGAGGACGGCACCGCGCGCCTCTTCGAGCTCACCGTGCGGATGCTGGAGCGGATCGCCGCCGAGCGCACCGTCGTCCTCGTCCTCGAAGACCTGCACTGGGCGGACGCCTCCACCCGCCATCTGCTCGCCTACCTCTTCCGCACCCTGCGGCGCGGCCGACTCGTCGTCGTGGCCACCTACCGTGCCGACGACATCCACCGCCGCCATCCGCTGCGCCCCCTGCTCGCCGAGCTGGACCGGCTGCGCAGCGTGCGCCGCATCGAACTGCCGCGCTTCAACCGGGCCGAGGTCCACCACCAGCTGACCGGCATCCTCGCCGCCGAGCCCGAGCAGCGCCTGGCCGACGAGATCTTCGAACGCTCCGACGGCAACGCCTTCTTCGTCGAGGAACTCGTGGTGGGCCGCGACCCCGACGGCACCTGCCCCGACCTCAGCGACTCGCTGCGCGATCTGCTGCTCGTCCGCGTCGAGAGCCTGCCCGAGGACGCCCAGCGGGTGGTGCGGATCGCCGCCGAGGGCGGCTCCACCGTGGAGTACCCGCTGCTGGCCGCCGTCGCCCGGCTCCCCGAGGACAAGCTCATCGAGGCGCTGCGGGCCGCCGTCGGCGCCAACATCCTGCTGCCGGCGGGCGACGGCGACGGCTATCGCTTCCGCCACTCCCTGGTCCGCGAGGCCGTCAGCGACGACCTGCTGCCCGGCGAGTGCTCACGCCTCAACCGCCGCTACGCCGAAGCACTTGAGGCCGACCCGTCCCTGGTCAGGGCCGACGAGCGGACCACCAGGCTCGCGACGTACTGGTACCACGCGCACGACGCGGCCAAGGCACTGCCCGTGGTCCTGCGCGCCGCGGTGGAGGCCCGCCGGCGGTACGCCTACGCGGAGCAACTGCGGCTGCTCTCACGGGCGATGGAGCTGTGGGACAGCGTCCCCGCCGAGCTGCGCAAGGGGCTCAGGCCCCTGGACCACGCGGGCTCCTACCCGCCGTGCGGCTGCGCACCCGAACAGGCCGCTTCGCTGCGCTATCTCGATCTGCTGGCGGAGTCCGTGGAGGCGGCCCGGCTCTGCGGCGATCGCGAGGGCGCCCTGAAACTCGCCAAGCAGGCGCTGCGACTCATCGAGGCCGAGAGCGACCTGAGCTCCGGGAACGACCCGCTGCGCGCCGCCTGGTTCTGGATCCAGCGCTCCCGCCTGGTGCAGCACGCGGGGCGCGGGGACGGCTGGGCGGAGATAGCCACCGCCCAGGACCTGGTGCGCGGCCTCGCCCCGTCCCCCGTGCACGCCGAGGTCCTGGCCGCGGCGGCCAGTTGGGGCATGCTCCACAAGCCCGGCCCCGAGTCCCTCGCCGCGGCCGAACAGGCCGTGGAATACGCCCGGTTGGTGCGGACCGAGGAGATCGAGCTCAACGTCAGGCTCACTCTGGGCAGCCTGATGGTCGACTCGGGATCGATCGAGGAGGGCATCGTCACGATGCGCGCGGTGATCGACCGATCCCTGGAACTCGGCCTGGTCGGCGAGGCGACCCGGGGCCATGTGAACCTCAGCTCCGGTCTTGAGGCCGTCGGCCGCTCGGCCGCGGCCGTACGCGTCGCCGACGACGGGGTGCGCCTGGCCCAGAAGTACGGGCTGCTCGACAACGAGGCCTGGGTGCAGGCCAACCGGGCCGAATCCCTGTTCAGCCTCAACCGCTGGGAGGAGGCCGCCGACTCCATCGAGCGGGTCCAGCGCACCGCGGTGAGCACCAAACCGCTCGGGCTCGCCCTGCTGCGCCGGGCCGAACTCGCCCTGTTCCGGGGCGAGTTGGAGCAGGCGGCGGCCTCCCTCGGCGACGCCCACGCGGCCTTCGGCAAGTACGACCCGCTGGCCCAGCACGCCATCCCGCTCGCCCGGATCGCGCTCGGCATCGCGGCCGCCCGGGGCCGCGTCGACGAGGCCCGCGCGGAGCTGGCCCGTGCCGTGGAGCCCGGCTTCCCGCCCGGCACCCAGCGCTACGGCTGGCCGCTGCTCGCGGCGGCCGCCGCGGTGGAAGCCGATGTGCGCGGGCTCCCCTCGGCCGAGCAGGGCCGGAGCGCCGCCCTCGAAGTGATCCGCACCGCGGCCAGGAGGCTGCCGACCGGCGCCCCGTGCTGCGAGGCGCTCTCGCTGGTCGTCACCGCCGAACTGGACCGCGCCGAGGGCCGGGACTCGGCGGCCCGCTGGGAAGCGGCCGCCCACGCGCTCGAAGCCGTGGAGCGCCCCTACGAACTGGCCCTGGCCCGCCACCGCTGGGCCTATGCCCTGCTGGCCGAGGGCGGCGACCGCGACACCGTCGCCACGCTGCTGCGCGGGGCCCACGCCGAGTCCGAGCGCGTCGGCGCCCGGCCCCTGCGCGAGCAGCTGGAGCTCCTGGCCCGCCGGGCCCGCGTCCCGCTGACCGCCCCGGATCCGGCCGGGCCCGAGGACCTGGCCGACCCGGTGGAGGCGCTCGGGCTGACCAGCCGCGAGCAGGACGTGCTGCGCCTGGTCGCGGCCGGACACAGCAACCGTCAGATCGCCGAGGAGCTGTACATCTCGCCGAAGACGGCGAGCGTGCACGTCTCCAACATCCTTGCCAAGCTGGGGGTTTCGGGCCGTGGCGAGGCGGCGGCCCTGGCTCACCGCCTCAACCTGTTCACCGAACAGCCGGCGCGCGGCTGACGTTCCCTCAGGTGACGTCCAGTTCCAGGACGCGGTCGTCGCCGGGCTTGGGGGTGCCGCGCGAGTCGGTGTTGTTGGTGAGCAGCCACAGCTTGCCGGCCCCGGCCGCGAGGACGGTGCGCAGCCGGCCGTACTGGCCGCCCAGGAAGGCCTCGGGGCCGGCGAGCGCCTTGGTGCCGTCGAGCGGGACGCGCCACAGCCGCTCGCCCCGCAGCGCGGCCAGCCACACCGAGCCGTCCTGGAACGCGATCCCGCTGGGCGAGGCCTCGGACGTCTTCCACTGGGCGACGGGGTCGACGTACCCGGCCTTGCCCGCCCTGCCCTCCACGACGGGCCAGCCGTAGTTCTTGCCGGGCTCGATCAGATTGAGCTCGTCCCAGGTGTCCTGCCCGAACTCCGCGGCCCACAGCCGGTTCTCGCCGTCCCAGGCCAGGCCCTGCACATTGCGGTGCCCCAGGGAGTAGACGACCGAGTCCGCCTCCGGATTGCCGTACGCGGGCTGTCCGTCCGGTGTCATCCGCAGGATCTTCCCGGCGAGCGACTTCCTGTCCTGGGCGAGCCCCTTCTCGCCGGTCTCGCCGGTGCCGGCGTACAGCATCCGGTCGGGTCCGAACGCGATGCGCCCGCCGTTGTGGACGCTGCCCTTGGGGATCGAGCGCAGGATGGTGTCCGGCGCCCCGAGCTGCTGGCCCGCCGGCCGTGCCGGGTCGTAGATCATCCGGGCGATGCGGTTGTCGGACTCGGTGGTGAAGTACGCGTACAGGAGATGGTCCGAGGCGTACGAGGGCGAAAGGGCGAGCCCGAGCAGGCCCGCCTCGCCCTGGTGGGCGACGCCGGGCACGCTGCCCACGGCGGTCTTCTCGCCGGTCGCGGTGTCGACGCGCACCACGGAGCCGTCGTCCCGCGAGCCGACGAGCAGCGCGCCCTCGGGGAGCGCCGCGATGCCCCAGGGCGACTTGAGCCCGTCGGTGACGGTCCTCGCCACCTTCACCGAGCCCTTGGCGGGCGGGAGTTGGGCCCCCGGTGAGGTTGTAGGGGCCGCCTTGGTCGCGGAGGTGGCGCCCTGCGCCCGAGGCCGCGCGGGCCCCGAGGAGCAGCCCGCCGCCAGCACCAGCACGGCTGTGGCCAGGGCGGTCGCCACGGTGGTACGTCGCACGGTTCAGGTTCCCTTCGCCGGGGTCGATGCGCTGGGCTCATTCTGGGGGCTCGGCCCGGCGCCCGGCGGTTCCAACTCCCTTGGCGGGCACGGTTCGTGTGGGCCGCACCCGCTCCGGGCGCGTGCCCGCGCGGCCCGGTCAGTCCCGGGCGGGCGGCAGCGCCGCCAGTTCCGCCAGGTCGAGCGGGGTCAGCGCGAGGCCCGCGGCGAGGGCGTTCTCGCGGACCCACTCCTCCCGCTTGGCCCCCGGCACCGGGACCACCTGCTGTCCGAGCCGCAGCAGCCAGGCCAGGGCCACCTGCGCCGGGGTCGCCCCGTGCCGCTCGGCGACCCGGCGCAGGCCCACCACCACGGGCTGGTTCGCGGCCATCATCTCCGCCGTGAAGCGGGGGTGGCGGGCCCGGATGTCGTCCGGTTCGAAGCCCTGCCCCGGGGTGAGCGTGCCCGTCAGGAACCCGTTGCCCAGCGGCATCGCGGCCAGGAGGCTCACCCCCCGGACCGTGCACCACGGCAGCAGCGTGCGCAGCGCCTCGCGCGACCAGAGCGACAGCTCCGCCTGCACGGCCGCGACCGGGAACACCTGCTGGACGCGGTCGAGCAGCCGCACCGTCTCCTCGTACCGGCCCACGTGCAGCCCGTGCACCCCGGCCACCGGCGCGGTCCGGCGCACCGCCCGCGCACCCATCGCGCTGAGTCCGAGGGCGCGCACCTTGCCCGCCGTCACCAGCTCCGCCATCGCCCCCCAGGTCTCCTCGACGGGAACCTCGGGGTCGGCGCGGTGCAGCAGGTACAGGTCGATGACCTCGGTGCCCAGCCGGCGCAGCGAGGCGTCACAGGCCCGGCGCACATAGCCGGGGCGGCCGTTGGCGACCACGTGCTGGTCGACGCCGACGAGCAGCCCGCACTTGGTGGCGACGAACGCCTCGTCCCGCCGCTCCCTGAGCACCCGCCCGATCAGCAGCTCGTTGGTGAACGGGCCGTACATGTCGGCGGTGTCAAGCAGGTTCGAGCCGGTGTCCAAGGCGGCGTGCACGGCGCGCAGCGAGCGCTCCAGGTCCTGCTGCGAGCGGGTGTAGCCCCAGCTCATCGGCATGCAGCCGAGCCCGATCGCACCCGCCCGCAGGGCCCCCGCCCCGATTGTCCTGCGCTCCACCTGGCCGGATCCCTCCCTCGTCGCTCCCCAAACTAACCTCTGGCCGCCTACGGCCTTCGCATAGCCTCCTGACCATGACTGCTGACGTGTGGATCCCCTTCGACCCGGCCGACGTCCCGGGCCTGCCCGACTCCTTCGCCTACCGGGTGTGGGACGGGGGCCCGGACTTTCCGGCCGACCCCGCCGACTGCGCCTTCTACGTGGTCCCTTACATGAAGCCGGCCGAGACCTCGGTCCGCCCGCTCGCCGCCATGACCGGGCTCCAGGTGGTGCAGACGCTGACCGCCGGCATCGACCACGTACAGCAGGGCATCGGGCTGCTGCCGCCGGGCGTACGCCTGTGCAACGCGCGCGGGGTGCACGAGGCGTCCACCGCCGAGCTGACCCTGGCCCTGGTCCTCGCCTCGCTGCGCGGGATCCCCGGATTCGTCCAGGGGCAGGAGCGGCAGGAGTGGCGCTCCGGCTTCTATCCGGCCCTCGCCGACAAGTCCGTTCTGATCGTCGGGTACGGGTCGATCGGGGCCGCCGTCGAGGACAGGCTCGCGCCCTTCGAGTGCGCGCGGGTGGCGCGCGTCGCGCGCTCCTCGCGCACAACGGAGCGCGGTGAAGTGCACGCGTTGACCGATCTGCCCGCACTGCTTCCGGAGGCGGACGTCGTCATCGTCTCCACGCCGCTCACCGGACAGACGAAGGGCCTGGTGGACGCCGAGTTCCTGGCCCGCCTCAAGGACGGGGCGCTCCTGGTGAACGTCGCGCGCGGGCCCGTCGTGGACACCAAGGCGTTGCTCGCCGAACTGGAGTCCGGCCGCATCCACGCGGCACTGGATGTCACCGACCCCGAACCCCTCCCCGCGGGGCACCCGTTGTGGCACGCGCCCAACGTCCTCATCAGCCCGCACGTGGGCGGTTCCAGCTCTGCCTTCCTGCCCCGCGCCAAGCGTCTGCTGGCCGCTCAGCTCACCCGCTTCGCGGCCCAAGAGCCGCTCGACAACGTGGTTCTGACGACGGATCAGTAACGCTCCGAAGCGATTCGGGTGCACCGGGTGCCCTCGCGACTCCGGGCTGTCACTGAGCGTATAAGGGCTATGTCCCTGAGTGACGAGACTGGTGTATCGTCCCGACCGGGGCCCGCTGCCGTGCGTCTACGGCGCGGGGAGCGATCACTGCGAGGGGGGCGACGGGCGATGCACGGCCAATGGACGAACGATCCGACGCGGTGGAGCCGCTTGCGGCGACCCCGCCGCGGGCAGCGCGCGGCGATGCACCGCGGTGGAGCGGCGGTCGCCGAGGCGATAAGCGGCACAACGACGAACGGCGCCCGAAAGCACGGCCCTTGGGCGTCGAATCTCGGCACCCGGCCCCGGCCGGGCGGGACCTCGCTGCGGCCCCGGTGGCGTGGAGCGGTCCGGTGAGCGCGCCGGGAGCGATTCTGACCCGGCCCCCCATGACCGGAGGTGGCGGGACCGGCATGGTTTCCCAACTCGTACTCGCACTGATCTGTGCCGGATATGCCACCGGCGCATTCCTCGGCTGGGGCTCGAAGGAACTCGCCGAAGTCATGGGCGACTTCGGGCTCTCCGCCGCCGCCCTGATCGCCGCGGTCTCCTGCTTCCGCTACGCGCGTGGCGGCGCGACCGGCAGCGAGAGCAGCTTTCGGCCGGCCTGGCTGCTGTTCTCCTTCTCCTCCGCCATGGCCTCCTGCGGCAACGGCGTCTGGGGCTTCTACGAGGTGGTGCTCCGGCAGGACGTGCCCACCCCCTCGGCCGCCGACTTCTTCTTCCTCTGCTTCGCGCCGCCCGCCATCGTGGGCCTGCTCGTCCTCGCCAAACGCCCTGTCACCAGGGCGGGTTGGGTCTGTCTCGGCCTCGACTCCTGGCTCATCGGCGGCTCGCTGCTCACCCTGTCCTGGAGCCTCGCGCTCGCCCGCACCGCACGCGAGGGCGAGGGGGAGGGGGTGGCTCACGCCACCCTCACGCTGGCCTATCCGCTGCTCGACATCGTGCTCGTCAGCATGGTGCTCGCGCTGCACTTCCGGCGCTCCTCGGCCAACCGGTCCGCGGTGAACACCGCCATCGCGGCGCTCGCCCTGACCGTCCTGTGCGACGCCCTGTTCACCTCGCCGCTGCTGCGCCAGCACTACCACTCGGGTCAGCTCCTGGACGCCGGCTGGTTCGCCGGCTCGCTGCTGCTCGCCTACGCGCCCTGGGGCGCCCGCAGGCTCCCCGCCGCGCCGCCGCACCGGCCCGCCGTCGCCCCGCGCGGCGCCCGTCCGGCCGCCGGCCGGCCGCGCCCGCACCCGGTTCCCGCGACCCGGCCGCTCGCCAGCTCGCTGGCCGCGCTCACGCCGTACCTCGCGGCCGCCGTGTGCACCCTCGGCATCCTCTACAACGTCATCGAGGGCCACCGGGTCGACCGGATGGTCGTCTTCACCGGCTGCACCGTCGTGCTCGCCCTGGTGGTCCGCCAGGGGATCATGCTGCTCGACAACATCGCGCTCACCCATGAACTGGCCCAGAAGGAGAACCACTTCCGCTCCCTGGTGCAGGGCTCCAGCGACGTCATCATGATCGCCGCCCCCACCGGAATGCTGCGCTACGTCAGCCCGGCGGCCGCGGGCGTCTACGGGCGGGACGCGGAGGAGCTGGTGGGCTCCGAGCTGGCCTCGCTCATCCACCCCGAGGACCTGGGCCGGGTGGTGCACGAGGTGCGCCGGTTTCTGGCGGCGCCGCCCGCCGAGGAGCCGACGACGCGGATCGAGTGCCGCTTCAAGTCGGGGACCGGCGAGTGGCTCAACGTGGAGTCCACCGTCAACCGCCACCAGGGCGGGCTCATTCTCAACAGCCGCGACGTGACCGAACGGGTGCGCCTGCAGGCGCAGTTGGAGCACAACGCCGAGCACGACCCGCTGACCGACCTGCCCAACCGGGCGCTGTTCACCAAGCGGGTGCGCAAGGCGCTCGGCGGCCGCCGCACCACGGACCCCGGCACCGCCGTGCTCTTCATCGACCTCGACGGCTTCAAGCAGGTCAACGACACCATCGGGCACCAGGCCGGCGACGAACTGCTCATCCAGGCCGCCCGCAGGCTCCAGGACTCGGTACGGGCCGGCGACACCGCCGCCCGGCTCGGCGGCGACGAGTTCGCCGCCCTGATCCTCGGCGACGGCACCCGTGACCCGGCGGCCCGCGAGTACCAGGTCCGCGAGATCGCGGACCGGCTGCGCCTGACCCTGTCGCAGCCGTACCAGATCGACGGCAACGATGTCCGGGTCGCCGCCTCCATCGGCGTCGCCTTCGCCGAGCCGGGCGTCGGCGCCGGCGAACTGCTGCGCAACGCCGACCTCGCGATGTACCGCGCCAAGAAGGGCGGCAAGAACCGGGTCGAGCTGTACGCCCCGCAGATGCAGGCCGAGGTCGTCCGCAAGTCCGAGCTCGCGGCCCGGCTGCGCACCGCGCTCACCGAGGGCGAGTTCGCCGTCCTGCACCAGCCCGTCGTCGACCTCACCACCGGCGAGGTCTCCGCCGTCGCGGCCCAGGCCAGGTGGCGGTCGGCCCAGGGCATCCTGTTCACCCCGGCCGAATTCCTGCGGGTCGCCGACGAGAGCGAGCGTGCCGCCGAGCTCGGCCGCTGGCTGCTCGAAGAGGCCGTGGAGCAGGCCGCCGAGCGGCGCCGGGCCGGCCATGACGCGCCCGTATCGGTCCGCCTCTCGGCCCGCCGGCTGCTCGACAAGTCGATGCCGCTTGGCGCGGTGGAAGCCCTCCTGACCAGGCACGGGCTGCCCTCCGGCGCCCTGGTCATCGAGCTCGCCGACAGCGACCCGAGGATCTCCTTCGACGAGCTGGAGCGGCGTCTGGTGGGCCTGCGCCGGCTCGGCGTACGGATCGCGCTCGACGGGTTCGGCAGCGGCTACGCGGCCATCAACGCGCTGCGCCGCCTCCCCGTCGACGTGCTGAAACTGGACAGGGGGCTCGTCGAGGGCGTCGTCGAATCGGCCCGGCTGCACAAGATCACCGCCGGGCTGCTCCGGATCGCGTGCGATCTCGGCATGCAGTCGGTGGCCGACGGCGTGGACGTGCCGGAGCAGGTCCTCGCGCTGCGCGCCATGGGGTGCACGCACGGACAGGGCATGGCGTTCTCCGGCCCCCTCGACGAGTTCCGGCTGCGCAGGGCCCTGCTGCGCGGGGAATACCCGGTGCCGGGCGGGGCCGCGCTGCCCGTGCTCAGTGGCCGGAGCGGACCCTTGCTCGGCTCAAATAATGAGACGCCCGTCCCACCTACTTGACACCACCTGCGCGCCGGGGGGAGGGTCAAGGCCATGCGCACCCGAATTCTCGTACTTGGAAAGCGCGTCGGCTGAAGCGGAGCCCTTGTGGGCTCCGCAGACCGCACCCGACGCGCTCCCCTCGCCTGCCTCACGGCACGAGGGGTTTTTTGTTGCACTGGCACCCCTCAAGCACCACCGCGATCTCGACTAAACCACCGCAAAAGCCCTCAGCTTCGAGAAGAGAATGCCGATGACCGAGCAGGCCACCGGGGCCCACCATCCGCAGCCGCGGCCCCGTAACGGCGGACACCAGTCCGCGACCGTTGAGCACGTCACGGGCGCGAAGTCCCTCATCCGTTCTCTCGAGGAAGTCGGGGCGGAGGTCGTGTTCGGGATCCCCGGCGGCGCCATCCTGCCGGCGTACGACCCGATGATGGACTCCACCCGGGTTCGCCACGTCCTGGTCCGGCACGAGCAGGGTGCGGGCCACGCCGCCACCGGTTACGCCCAGGCCACCGGCAAGGTCGGCGTGTGCATGGCGACCTCGGGCCCCGGCGCCACCAACCTGGTCACCCCGATCGCCGACGCGCACATGGACTCCGTGCCGCTGGTCGCGATCACCGGCCAGGTCTCCTCCAAGGCGATCGGCACGGACGCCTTCCAGGAGGCGGACATCGTCGGCATCACCATGCCGATCACCAAGCACAACTTCCTGGTCACCAAGGCCGAGGACATCCCGCGCACCATCGCCGAGGCCTTCCACATCGCCTCGACCGGCCGCCCGGGCCCCGTCCTGGTGGACATCGCCAAGGACGCCCTGCAGGCGCAGACCACGTTCGCGTGGCCGCCGTCGACCGACCTGCCGGGCTACCGCCCGGTCACCAAGCCGCACGCCAAGCAGATCCGCGAGGCCGCCAAGCTGATCGTGGCGTCCAAGCGCCCCGTCCTGTACGTCGGCGGCGGCGTCCTGAAGTCCGGCGCGACCGCCGAGCTGAAGGTCCTCGCCGAGCTCACCGGAGCGCCCGTCACCACCACCCTGATGGCGCTCGGCGCCTTCCCCGACAGCCACCCGCTGCACGTGGGAATGCCCGGCATGCACGGTGCGGTCACCGCCGTCACCGCACTGCAGAAGTCGGACCTGCTCATCGCGCTCGGCACCCGCTTCGACGACCGCGTCACCGGCAAGCTGGACAGCTTCGCGCCGTTCGCCAAGGTCATCCACGCGGACATCGACCCGGCCGAGATCGGCAAGAACCGCGAGGTCGACGTCCCGATCGTGGGCGACGCCCGCGAGGTCATCGCCGATCTGGTCCAGGCCGTCCAGGCCGAGTACTCCGAGGGCCACAAGGGCGACTACACCGCCTGGTGGAAGGACCTCAACCGCTGGCGCGAGACCTACCCGCTCGGCTACGACGAGCCCAACGACGGCACGCTGTCCCCGCAGCGCGTCATCCAGCGCATCGGCGAGCTCGCGGACGCGGACACCATCTACGCGGCCGGCGTCGGCCAGCACCAGATGTGGGCCGCGCACTTCGTGAACTACGAACTGCCCGCCACCTGGCTGAACTCGGGCGGCGCCGGAACCATGGGCTACGCGGTCCCGGCCGCCATGGGCGCCAAGGCCGGTCAGCCGGACCGGATGGTCTGGGCGATCGACGGCGACGGCTGCTTCCAGATGACCAATCAGGAACTGACCACCTGCGCGCTCAACAACATCCCGATCAAGGTCGCCATCATCAACAACGGCGCGCTCGGGATGGTCCGCCAGTGGCAGACCCTGTTCTACAACCAGCGCTACTCCAACACCGTGCTGCACTCCGGCCCCGAGAACGGCGTCGCCGAGCAGGGCAAGCCGAGCGGCGGCACCCGCGTCCCCGACTTCGTCAAGCTGTCCGAGGCGATGGGCTGTTACGCGATCCGCTGCGAGCGCCCCGAGGACCTCGACAAGGCGATCGAGGAGGCCAACTCCATCAACGACCGCCCCGTCGTGATCGACTTCATCGTCCACGAGGACGCCCAGGTGTGGCCGATGGTCGCCGCCGGCACCTCCAACGACGAGGTCATGGCCGCCCGCGGCGTCCGCCCCGACTTCGGCGACAACGAAGACGACTGAGAGCTGTAGGAAGAGGTAAGAGGCTCATGTCCACCAAGCACACGCTCTCGGTCCTGGTCGAGAACACCCCCGGCATCCTCGCCCGGATCGCCGCCCTGTTCTCCCGCCGCGGCTTCAACATCGACTCGCTCGCGGTCGGTGTCACCGAACACCCCGACATCTCCCGCATCACCATCGTGGTCAGTGTCGAGGACCTGCCGCTCGAGCAGGTGACCAAACAGCTCAACAAGCTGGTCAACGTCCTGAAGATCGTCGAACTCGAGCCCAGCGCTGCGATCCAGCGCGAGCTCGTCCTGGTGAAGGTGCGTGCCGACAACGAAACGCGCTCCCAGATCGTCGAGATCGTCCAGCTGTTCCGCGCCAAGACCGTGGACGTCTCGCCCGAGGCCGTCACCATCGAGGCCACCGGCGGCGCCGACAAGCTGGAGGCGATGCTGAAGATGCTGGAGCAGTTCGGCATCAAGGAGCTCGTCCAGTCCGGCACGATCGCCATAGGGCGCGGCGCCCGGTCCATCACGGACCGCTCGCTGCGCGCCCTGGACCGCAGCGCCTGAGCCCCGCGGGGACGGGCTCTGACCCGCCCGTATCGCGAGACTCACCCGTTCCTTACTCACCCCCACCGATACGGTGGACGCAACACCAGCACACCAAGGAGATTTCCCAGTGGCCGAGCTGTTCTACGACGACGATGCCGACCTGTCCATCATCCAGGGCCGCAAGGTCGCGGTGATCGGTTACGGCAGCCAGGGCCACGCCCACGCGCTGTCGCTCCGTGACTCGGGTGTCGACGTCCGCGTCGGCCTGCACGAGGGCTCCAAGTCCAAGGCGAAGGCCGAGGAGCAGGGCCTGCGCGTGGTGACGCCGTCCGAGGCGGCCGCCGAGGCCGACGTCATCATGATCCTGGTCCCGGACCCGATCCAGGCCCAGGTCTACGAGGAGTCCATCAAGGACAACCTGAAGGACGGCGACGCGCTGTTCTTCGGCCACGGCCTCAACATCCGCTTCGGCTTCATCAAGCCCCCGGCCAACGTGACCGTCGCGATGGTCGCGCCCAAGGGCCCGGGCCACCTGGTGCGCCGTCAGTACGAAGAGGGCCGCGGCGTTCCGTGCATCGTGGCCGTCGAGCAGGACCCGCAGGGCAACGGCCTGGCGCTGGCGCTCTCGTACGCCAAGGGCATCGGCGGCACGCGGGCCGGCGTCATCAAGACGACGTTCACCGAGGAGACCGAGACCGACCTGTTCGGTGAGCAGGCCGTGCTGTGCGGTGGCACCGCGGCGCTGGTCAAGGCGGGCTTCGAGACGCTGACCGAGGCCGGCTACCAGCCGGAGATCGCGTACTTCGAGTGCCTCCACGAGCTGAAGCTGATCGTGGACCTCATGTACGAGGGCGGCCTGGAGAAGATGCGCTGGTCGATCTCCGAGACCGCGGAGTGGGGCGACTACGTCACCGGCCCCCGCATCATCACCGCCGACACCAAGGCCGAGATGAAGAAGGTCCTCACCGAGATCCAGGACGGCACGTTCGCCAAGAACTGGATGGACGAGTACCACGGCGGTCTGAAGAAGTACAACGAGTACAAGACCCAGGACTCCGAGCACCTCCTGGAGACCACCGGCAAGGAGCTGCGCAAGCTCATGAGCTGGGTGCAGAACGACGAGGCGTAAGCCTCCTGTCAGCGGGGTCGGGCACGCTGTCGGTGTCCGACCCCGCTGGTATCGCACGGCCCTGGACACCGCGTCCAACCCCCATCGGGTGATCCTGCCTCCACGGCGGAAAACCTCCGGGGGTGCGGCACTACACTGCTCAGCAACACCTACGCGTCAGGCCCACAGCGTCGTGCGTCTTCCACGCGGCTAGCCCCTCCACCGCCTGCGGCCGTCGGGACGGCCGTCCGCAAAGGATTCAGTGAGGACCCACGTGAGCTCGAAACCTGTCGTACTCATCGCTGAAGAGCTGTCGCCCGCCACTGTCGACGCCCTCGGGCCGGACTTCGAGATCCGGCACTGCAACGGAGCCGACCGCGCGGAGCTGCTGCCCGCCATCGCCGGTGTCGACGCGATTCTGATCCGCTCGGCCACCAAGGTCGACGCGGAGGCCATCGCCGCCGCCAAGAAGCTGAAGGTCGTCGCCCGCGCGGGAGTTGGCCTCGACAACGTGGACGTCTCCGCCGCCACCAAGGCCGGCGTGATGGTCGTGAACGCACCGACCTCCAACATCGTCACCGCCGCCGAGCTCGCCTGCGGCCTCCTGGTCGCCACCGCGCGCAACATCCCGCAGGCCAACACCGCGCTCAAGAACGGCGAGTGGAAGCGGAACAAGTACACCGGCGTCGAGCTGAGCGAGAAGACCCTCGGCGTGGTCGGCCTCGGCCGCATCGGCGTCCTGGTCGCGCAGCGCATGTCGGCCTTCGGCATGAAGATCGTCGCGTACGACCCCTATGTGCAGCCGGCCCGTGCCGCGCAGATGGGCGTCAAGCTCCTCTCCCTCGACGAGCTGCTCGAAGTCTCCGACTTCATCACCGTGCACCTGCCCAAGACCCCCGAGACGCTCGGCCTGATCGGCGACGAGGCGCTGCACAAGGTGCAGCCGCACGTGCGGATCGTGAACGCGGCGCGCGGCGGCATCGTCGACGAGGCCGCCCTGTACTCCGCCCTCAAGGAGGGCCGCGTCGCGGGCGCCGGTCTGGACGTGTACGCGAAGGAGCCCTGCACGGACTCCCCGCTGTTCGAGCTCGACCAGGTCGTCTGCACCCCGCACCTGGGCGCCTCCACCGACGAGGCCCAGGAGAAGGCCGGCATCGCCGTCGCCAAGTCCGTACGCCTCGCGCTCGCGGGCGAGCTGGTGCCGGACGCGGTCAACGTCCAGGGCGGCGTCATCGCCGAGGACGTGAAGCCGGGCCTGCCGCTGGCCGAGCGCCTGGGCCGCATCTTCACCGCCCTTGCCGGCGAGGTCGCGGTCCGCCTCGACGTCGAGGTGTACGGCGAGATCACCCAGCACGACGTCAAGGTGCTCGAACTCAGCGCGCTCAAGGGCGTGTTCGAGGACGTGGTGGACGAGACGGTCTCCTACGTCAACGCCCCGCTGTTCGCGCAGGAGCGCGGTGTCGAGGTGCGGCTGACCACGTCGAGCGAGTCCCCGAACCACCGCAACGTGGTGACCGTGCGCGGCACCCTGTCGGACGGCGAGGAGGTCTCGGTCTCCGGCACCCTGGCCGGTCCCAAGCACCTCCAGAAGGTCGTCGCGATCGGCGAGTTCGACGTGGACCTGGCGCTCGCGGACCACATGATCGTGCTGCGCTACGAGGACCGCCCCGGCATCGTGGGCACCGTCGGCCGCGTCCTCGGCGAGGCCGGGCTCAACATCGCCGGCATGCAGGTCGCCCGCGCCGAGGAGGGCGGCGAGGCGCTCGCCGTGCTGACCGTGGACGACACCATCCCGCAGCACGTGCTGGCCGAGGTCGCCGAGGAGATCGGTGCCAACTCGGCCCGTTCGGTGAACCTGACGGACTGACCCCCGAGGTCCCGCCGCTTCCGTACCCGGCTGCGGGCATCCCGTCTAGACGCTTGTCTTAGACGGATGTCTGCATGCCGGGTACGCTGCTGTCATGGGACACCGTGAGGATCTGCTCGAAGGCGCCAAGCGCTGCCTGCTGGAGAAGGGTTACGCCAGGACCACCGCCCGCGACATCGTCGCCGAGTCCGGCACCAACCTGGCCTCCATCGGCTACCACTACGGCTCCAAGGAGGCCCTGCTCAACCTGGCCTTCCTGAAGCTCACCGAGGAGTGGGGCGACGTCGTCGCCGAGAGTCGCGGGGCGGGTGCCGTGACCGCGGACCTGCCCCCGCTGGAGCGCTTCGAGCGGGGCTGGGCCAAGGTCATCGACTCGTACGAGGAGAGCCGCCCGGTGTGGAAGCTCCAGATGGAGATCGTCTCCCGCCTCGACAGTGACCCCGAGCTCCAGAAGGCGCTCGCCGAGCCGCAGTTGGAGGGCCGCAAGGGCCTCGCGGAGGGCTTCCTCGGCATGGACGAGCACGCCGACCCCGAGCGGGCGCGGCTGGCCGGAACGTTCTACCAGGCGCTGCTCGCCGGGGTGATGGTCCAGTGGATGGTCGACCCCGAGTCGGCCCCCTCGGCCAAGGACCTCACCGAGGGGCTGAAGATCGTCATGGGGCTCGACGGGGACCCGGGCGACAGCTGAGCGGCACGGGCGCGCCGCCTTCGGATCGCGGCCGTGCCGCCCTCGTCCTCAGAGCCGCGCCGCCTTCAGCGCCATGTGCAGCAGCAGCCGGTCCTCGCCCTGGTCCAGGTCGAGGCCGGTGAGGTGCTCGACGCGGGAAAGGCGGTAGTAGAGCGTCTGGCGGTGGATGCCGAGCGCGGCCGCCGCGCGCCCCGCCTGCCCCGCGTTGTCGAGGAACACCTCGGCGGTGCGCGCGAGTTCGACATGGGTCGGGCTCAACAAGGCGCGCACACAGGGGTCTTGGTGCTCCGGCGTCGGCAGCGCGGTCAGCATCCGGTACGGACCGATGTCCGACCAGTGCGCCACGGGGCCGAGCCGGGGTTCGGCAAGTGCCGCGCGCACGGCGGACGTTGCCTCCCCGTGGGCGAGGGTCAGCTCGGCGAGACCGCGGCGGGCCGTCGCCACCCCGGCCGCCGCCCCGTGCCCGGCGTCCCCGCGCAGCCGTTCCGCCGCGGTGCGGGCCGGGGCGAGCGCGTCCGCCGAGCGCAGCCGCACCAGGGCGGCCAGGCCGTGCCCGCCCCCGCCCGGGGCGGGCCACGGCACGGTGCACACCGCCGCGGCCCCCGGCACCGTACGGACCGAAGGCGCGTCCTCGGCCGGCCAGGGCGCCACGCACACCAGCGCGTGCAGGCCGTCCGCGTCCGGGCCGAGGGCCGTCTGGAGTGCGGCCGTCGCGGTGTCGCGCTGCCAGCCGCGCCCGGCGGTGAGGACCGCCCGGAACTCGCGGGAGAGATCGGCGCCGGCCTGTGTCTCGTCGGCGAGCAGCACCCCGATCCTGGCGGCGACCTCCATCGCGGCGGCCAGCTTGTCCTCGGCGGGGCCCGGCTCGGCGTCCAGCAGCCAGACGTAGCCGAGGGCCACGCCCCGGTGGCGTACCGGCAGGCAGATCCGGCCGCGGAAGACCCCGGCGTCGGGCGCGGCCGGGATGCGGACCGGGCCGGTGGCGCGGGTGATGCCGAAGGCCTCGAACCAGGCGCGGACGGCGGGCGTCGACTTCCTGGTCAGGATCGAACGGGTGCGGACGGGGTCCATGGCGAGGTCGTCCTCGCTGTCGTGCGCACCGAACGCGATCAGCCCGAAATCCCGGTTCTCCAGCGTCGCGGGGGCGCCGAGCAGCGCCGAGATCTCATCGGCCAGGTCCTGGTAGTCGCCCTTCACGGAAGCCATTCTCGCTCATCGCGCGCCGCGCTTCAGACATGTGTATGAGATCTGGGCCACGGATGCGTGACAGCTGTCCATGGCAGAGGATCGGGGAGATCCATAGGTTTCACGGTGGTTCTCCGTGCCGTTACCGTTTCGCCCCGAAGGCGTCCATCGTCCCAAAGGCCCCGGTCGCGGCCCCGTCTAGTTCTTTCCGTGGAGGTGCCCCGTGCTGGGTCCCGTGATCCTCGCAGCGTCGCGCAGCGACAAGATGCGCAAGCTCGTTTCGGCCGCTCCGGTGACCAAGCCCGTGGTGAACCGGTTCATCCCCGGCGAGAGCGTCGACCAGGTCGTCGGCATCGTCGAGGAAATGGTCGGCAAGGGCCTGGAACTCACCCTGGACGTGGTGGGCGAGGACATCACCACCCCCGAGCAGGCCGCCCACGCGCGCGACGCCTACCTGGAGCTCATCGAGCGGCTGGCGGACCTCGGCCACGGCACCAAGGCCGAGATGTCGGTGAAGCTCTCCATGTTCGGCCAGGCCCTGGAAGGCGGCCACGAGCTGGCCCTCGCCAACGTGCGCCCGGTCGTCGAGGCCGCCGCCGCGATCGGCACCACGGTCACCCTGGACGCCGAGGACCACACCACCCTGGACTCGATGTTCGCCATCCACGAGGAGCTCCGGAAGGACTTCCCGCAGACGGGCTGCGTCATCCAGGCCTACCTCTTCCGCACCGAGGACGACGCCCGGCGCCTGGCCGCCGCGGGCAGCCGGGTGCGCATCGTGAAGGGCGCCTACAAGGAGCCCGCCGAGGTCGCCTACCTCGACAAGAGCGAGATCGACAAGGCGTACGTCCGCATCCTGAAGATCCTGATGGAGGGCGAGGGCTACCCGATGATCGGGTCCCACGACCCGCGCCTGATAGCCATCGGCCAGGAGCTCGCCCGCCGCGCAGGGCGCAAGCTGGACGAGTACGAGTTCCAGATGCTGTACGGGATCCGCAGCGAGGAGCACCTGCGGCTCGCCGCCGAGGGCCACCGGATGCGCGTCTACACGGCGTACGGCACCGACTGGTACGGCTACTTCATGCGGCGCCTCGCGGAGAAGCCGGCCAACCTGCTGTTCTTCGTCCGCTCGATGATCACCAAGAACTAGTCGTCCACCAGGACCACGGATTTTGCGGACAGGCCCCGAGCCTCCGTTCACCCGAACACCCCTCACACAGGACAAAGGAGTCAAGGAATCATGGACGCTGTGACCCAGGTCCCCACCCCGGTCAACGAGCCGGTGCACGGCTACGCCCCTGGTTCCCCGGAGCGCACCCGTCTGGAAGCCAAGCTCAAGGAACTGGCGGAGAACCCCGTCGACCTGCCGATGACCATCAACGGTGAGAAGCGGATGGGCGGCGGCGAGCGCTTCGACGTCGTGCAGCCGCACAACCACCGGGCCGTCATCGGCACCTACGCCAACGCCACCGAGCAGGACGCCAAGGACGCGGTCGACGCCGCCCTCGCCGCCGCTCCGGCCTGGCGCGCGATGTCCTTCGACGACCGCGCCGCGATCATCCTGCGCGCCGCCGAGCTGCTCTCCGGCCCCTGGCGCGAGACGCTGGCCGCCTCCACCATGCTGGGCCAGTCGAAGACCGCCCAGCAGGCCGAGATCGACACCCCGTGCGAGCTCGTCGACTTCTGGCGCTTCAACGTCCACTACGCCCGCAACCTGCTCGCCGAGCAGCCCCCGGCGAACTCCCCGGGCGTGTGGAACCGCATGGACCACCGCCCGCTCGAAGGCTTCGTCTACGCGATCACGCCGTTCAACTTCACGGCCATCGCGGGCAACCTGCCGACCGCCCCGGCCCTGATGGGCAACGTCGTCGTGTGGAAGCCGTCCCCGACGCAGACCCACGCCGCCGTGCTGCTCATGCGGCTCCTGGAGGAGGCCGGGCTGCCCAAGGGCGTCATCAACCTCGTCACCGGTGACGGCCTGGCCGTCTCCGAGGTCGCCCTGAACCACCGCGACCTGGCCGGCATCCACTTCACCGGTTCGACCAAGACCTTCCAGCACCTGTGGAAGACCGTCGGCACGAACATCGAGAAGTACCGCACCTACCCGCGTCTGGTCGGCGAGACCGGCGGCAAGGACTTCGTCGTCGCGCACCCCAGCGCCGACCGCGCCGTCCTGAAGACCGCGCTGACCCGTGGCTCCTTCGAGTACCAGGGCCAGAAGTGCTCCGCGTCCTCGCGCGCCTACGTCCCGGCCTCGATCTGGAACGACGGCTTCAAGGAGGAGTTCGCGGCCGAGGTCGACGGCATCTCCATGGGTGACGTCACCGACCTGTCGAACTTCATCGGCGCGGTCATCGACGAGCGCTCCTTCGCCAAGAACAAGGCCGCGATCGACCGCGCGAAGGCGGACGCCTCCTGCACGATCGTGGCGGGCGGCAGCTACGACGACTCGGTGGGCTACTTCGTGCGCCCGACCGTCATCGAGTGCACCGACCCGGCGAACGAGGTCTTCACGACCGAGTACTTCGGCCCGATCCTGGCGGTCCACGTCTACGACGACGCCAAGTACGACGAGATGCTGGAGCAGATGGAGTCGGCCTCCGACTACGCCCTGACCGGCGCCGTCATCTCCAACGACCGCGCCGCGGCCGCCCACACGATGGAGAAGCTCCGCTACGCGGCGGGCAACTTCTACATCAACGACAAGTCGACCGGCGCCGTCGTCGGCCAGCAGCCCTTCGGCGGCGGCCGCGCGTCCGGCACCAACGACAAGGCGGGCGCCCCGCAGAACCTGATGCGCTGGACGCTGACCCGCGCCATCAAGGAGACGCTGGTCCCGCCGACCGACTACGGCTACCCGCACATGGGCTGACCTGCGGTCGCACCGAAACCCCGCCCCCGTCCTTGGTCCCCCAACCGAGGACGGGGGCGGTTCCATGTCCGCCCTTCCGTGTCCGGGCCGGGAGGCTCAGACCTCCACGAGGACCTGGTCCAGTGACTTGCGGACCAGGTCGGGCACCTCGCAGTCGTCGGCCGGATAGCCGACCGGGATGACGGCGAACGCCTTCTCGTTCGCGGGCCGCTCCAGGACCTCGGACAGGAACCGCATCGGGCTCGGCGTGTGCACCAGGGCGGCCAGGCCCGACTGGTGCAGCGCGGAGAGCAGCAGGCCCACCGCGATGCCGACCGATTCGTCGACGTAGTAGTGCTTGTGCTTGGTGCCGTCCTCGGCCAGCCAGTAACGCTGCTGGAACACGACGAGCAGCACCGGCGCGTCCGTGAGGTGGGTCTTCACCGCGTCCGTGCCGATCGGGCGCAGCGCCGCGAGCCACTCCTCGCCGAGCCGCCCGTCGTAGGAGATCTTCTCCTCCTCCTCGGCCGCCTCGCGGATCCTGCGCCGTACGTCCGCGTCCTTGACCAGGACGAAGGTCCACGGCTGCTGATGGGCGCCGGAGGGCGCGGTCGCGGCGCAGGCGACCGCGTCCCGGACGGCCTGCTCGGGCACCGGGTCGGGCGAGAAGCTGCGTACGGTACGGCGCTCGTCCATGCGCTCGCGCAACTCGGCGGCCCGCGCCAGGGTTTCGGCGCTCGCCATGCGGGCGGGGCGGTAGGGGACGGGCCGGTAGGGCTCGCCGTGGACGGGGGTCCAGTGCTGCTCGGTAGGTGTGGGCATGGAGCGAGTCTGGCGGCCGGGCTGGTCCAGTCCAAGTCCTTTGCGGGACACGTGACTTGAACGGCGCAGATCCGCTCTCGGGCGCCGGCGTCCGCCGCGTTCGCCGGCGCCCGCCCTACGCCCACGCCCCCACGACCAGCCCGAGCCCCACCCCGAAGCCCGCTCCCAGCAGGGCCAGACCGGCCCCGTACCAGCGCCTCCACCGCCGGGCCAGCAGGGCCGCACCGGCGAAGGTCACGCCCACCGTCAGGGTGCGGGTGCCCCGGGCGAGGGCGGCCTCGCGGAGCCAGGGGACCGCGGGGACGCCGGTGCGGCCCGCCGTCGCGGCGTACACCTTGAACGGGATGCCGTTCCACGGCTGGTGGCGGACCGCCGACGCGCCCTGCGTGGAGAGCTCGTGGCGGACCTCCGCCCGCATCCGTTCCGTCGTCAGCGGCGCGGGCAAGTGGACGCCCGACAGGGCGAGTTGGAGGGCCAGGACGCTGCCCGCGAGACTGCCCGCCAGGGCGGTGAGGGAGAGGGGGACGGCCCGGCGCGGGGCCGCCGCGCACAGCGCCGCGAGCAGGAGCTCCGGCATCAGGGGCCAGCTCAGGGCCTCCGCGAAGGCCCAGGCGAAGGCCAGGAGGAGGCCGGCCCGCGAGGCCGCAAGGCCCGCAACCCGGCGCCGCAGCGCCGAGTCGCGCAGGGCCTCCGCGTTGGTGCGGGCATGCAGCGCCGCCACCGCGTCCCGCGCCTCGTCCGGCGTGACCGAAGCGGGCAGCGGGGCCCCGATGCGCACCCGGATCAGGGCGGAGCGGAACCGTCCGTGCTTGGGCAGCAGCCGGTCCGTGCCCGCGATGCCCACCGGCACCACCGGCACCCCCGCGTGTTCCGCGAGGACCAGCGCGCCCCGGTGGAAGGAGCCGACCTCGCCGTCGCGGCCCCGGGTGCCCTCGGGGAACAGGACCACCGCCCGGCCCGCGCGCAGCCCGTCCGCCATGGCGAGCAGGTCGTCCATGCCGCCGCCCGAGCGCCGCACCGGGAAGCCCGCCGCGAGCCGGCTGCAGATCCGCCGCCGCCACGGCGAGGCGAACCAGTAGTCGGCCGCCGCCCCGATCGCCGGGGTGTGCCGGGCGTCGAGGGCGGCGAGCAGCGCCGCGGTGTCGGCGTGCGAGGAGTGGTTGGCCACGACCACGCAGCCGCCGCGCGGCAGGTGCCCACGGCGTTCGACGCCGCCGGACAGGGTCAGCACGCACCACCACAGGGCGCGCCGCGCGAGCGCGGCGAGCCGCGGCCGGGTCCGGGCCACCGGGGTCAGGGTCGTCGTCATCGGGTCACCACCGTCGCGAGCAGCAGGGCAACGAGAAGGGAGTCGACGCGGTCGAGCAGGCCGCCGAAACCGGGCAGCCAGCTGCCCGCGTCCTTCACCCCCGCCTCCCGCTTCACCATGGATTCGAGGAGATCGCCCAGGACGCAGCCGAGCGTCACCCCGGCCCAGAGGAGCACGCCCCAGCACCCAACTGCCCAGAGCGTCAGGGCAGTTGCGACACCGGCCCCCAGCACCCCCGCCCAGGTCTTGTTCGGGGAGAGGCGGGAGAGCGGGCGGGCCAGGGGGCCCCGGCGGCCCAGGAACGTACCGCCGCACCACGCGCCCACGTCCCCGAGCGCCACCGCGATGCCCACCACGGCCGCCGTATCCCCGAGCGTCACCAGGCCGGTCAGCGGCACCACGATCCACAGCAGGCCGAAGACCGTACGGGCCGAGGCGGTGAAACCCGATGCGCTGTTGCCGCCCAGGAGGGAGGGGAGGGCCGCCGCGAGCAGGAGCAGGGCCGCCGTGCGCAGGTCGAGGAGCGCGGGCGCCCGCCACGCCAGTGCCGGGAGCGCCACCGCCGTCGCGCACAGCACCGCGTGCTCGGCCCGGCCGAGCCCCGCCATCCGTACGTACTCGGTCACCGCGACCGCGCCCAGCGCCACGGCCAGCGCGAACGCCCCGCCGTCGCCCAGGAACAGCGCCCCCAGGTAGACCGGCGCCGCGAGGGCCCAGGTGCGCCAGCGCTTGCGCACTTCGGCCCGCAGCCGGATCCGGGCCGGCAGGGCCGCCACCGCGAGCCCGCTCACCCCGAGCACCCCGGCGCTCACGAGGGCCGCCCGGCCGTAGGTGCTCACGCCGCCAGCTCCCGCCACAGCCGGCCGAACCGGAACGCCGCCGTCACCACCGAGCCCGCCGCGATCAGCAGCAGGACCGGTACCCACCAGCCCGACGCCGCCGCGACCACCACCAGCAGACAGCGTTCGGTCTTGCCCACGGGGCCGCCGTTGTGGCGCGGGGCACCGGCCGCCGCGCCCGCCAGGGCGATCCACGACGGCAGGGTCGCGGCGAGTGCCGCGACCGCCACCAGCCACAGCGGTGCCAGCGGTACGAAGCCCGCGAGCATCGCCAAGTCGGCCGCCCGGTCGCCCAGTTCGTTCAGGAGCGCGCCGCGCCTCGTCGTGCGTCCCGTGTCGCGGGCCAGCGCCCCGTCCAGGTTCGCGAAGGCGAGGCGGGCCGCGAGCAGCAGGGCGACCGGCAGGGCCGCGAGCGGTGCGGGGAGCAGGGCGAGCGCCGCGGCCGCCCCCGTGGCGGACACCGCGCCCGCCGCCGTCAGGGTGTCGGGTGACACCCCGCGCAGGGCGAGCGCCCCACGGACGCCGCTGAGGCGGTCCGCGTACCAGGGCTTGAGTGCGTAGAGGCCGTTCATGGGCTCCACTGTGCGGGCGGGTGACCGGCGCCACATGAGTGCTCGTACTCAGAAGCAGCTCAGGATCGGCCCCGCCGAGGTGTCCGCCGCCTGAGTGCCGTGACGGATGGGGGCTGAGATGATGGAGCGCATGGACGTGACCCAACGAACCCTGCACACGGCCGAGTTGACCGCCGCCGAGCTCGACGGCATCCGCGCGCTGCTCGACGCCGCCTTCGAGGGCGGCTTCAGCGACGACGACTGGGACCACACCCTCGGCGGTGTGCACGCCCTCGTCCACCACGGCCCCGACCTCGTCGCGCACGGCAGCGTCGTACAGCGGCGGGTGCTGCACGCCGGGCGCTCGTACCGCGTCGGGTATGTGGAGGGCGTCGCCGTCCGCGCGGACCTGCGCCGGCACGGGCTCGGCGGACTCGTCATGGCGCCCCTGGAGCAGGCCGTCGAGGCCGCCTACGCCTTCGGCGCGCTGTCGGCGAGCGCGAAGGGCGCGCCGCTGTACCGGGCGCGGGGCTGGCGGGTGTGGGGCGGCCGCATCGAGGTGCTGGCGCCGCACGGGGTGGTGCCGCTCCCCGAGGAGGAGGGCACCACCTATGTGTGGGGGCGCCAAGTCCCTTGTGTCGAAGGTGCGTTGACCTTCGACTGGCGCGACGGGGATGTGCTCTAGGTCCCCGGCGCGGGGGCCGGTCAGCCGCTGACCGACACCGCCCCCGTCTCCAGGTGGCCCGTGTACCGCCGCGACCACGTGCCGTCGCAGTCCGCCGTGATCGTGAAGTCGTACCAGCCGTTCTGGAGCGCCACCGCGTTGAAGAAGTCCTCGGTGGAGCCGCCCGCCGGGACGGTGTAGGTCCACGTGCCGGTCCGGTACTGGTTGGACGTGATCGTGAACTTCACGGCCGCCGCCGAGGAGTTGGTCATCTTGAACCAGATCGCCAGCTTCCCCGTGCCGGATTCCACCGCGTAGCGCGCCGCCACCTCGATGGACTTGCCCGCCTTCGTGGCGTCGCCGACGAACCGGCGCAGAAAGCGGTTCGGGCCGGCCATGGTGAAGTCGTACTTGCCCGCCCCCGCGCCCGTACCGATCTGGAAGAAGTCCGTTGCGGTGCCGCCCGGGTCGACCGTGTACTGCCACGGGGTGGTGTCGCGGTAGGCGTTGGGGTGGATGGACAGATGCGCGGCGCTGGTGGCGGGGGCGCCCTGGTTGGCCATGCCGAACCAGGCCACGATCTGCCCGGCGGCCTTGAACTCGAACCGGTCGAGGTTGCCGTTGGGCTGGTACGGCAGCGCGCGGGCCGGGCGGGTGCCGGACTCCTGCGCGGGCAGCGCGTTGTTCTGCGGCGCCGGGTTGGGCAGCGGCCCGCAGGTGCCGATGCCGATCACCTTGGTGCCGGGGAGCCCGGACGGCATGCCGTACACCGGCGAGGCGAAGTCGAAGAGGCCCGTCAGGTCGCCGGTGACCTTGCGGCGCCAGGCGCTGATGTTGGGGCAGTTCGCCGGGGTGCCGATCGCGGCCGTCCACTTCTCCATGAACCGCAGGACCGAGGTGTGGTCGAAGACCTCGGAGGAGACCCAACCGCCGCGCGTCCAGGGCGACATGACGAGCATCGGCACCCGGAAGCCGAGCCCGTAGGGGATGCCGTTCAGGAACTCGCCCGCGGTTCCGGCGGGCGGTGAGGGCGGGGGCACGTGGTCGAAGAAGCCGTCGTTCTCGTCGTAGTTGAGGAACAGGACGGTCGAGTCGAAGACCTCCGGAGCCGAGGCGAGCGCGCGGTAGACCAGGTCGACGAAGTGGGCACCGTCGCCGGGCGGGGCGTAGGGGTGCTCGGAGAAGGCCTGGTTGGCGACCACCCAGGACACCTGGGGGAGCGTCCCGTTCAGCGCGTCCGCCTTGATCGCGGCGGCGATGTCGTCGGGGGTGGAGCCGGTGGCCGCCGGGACGGATCCCATGCCCCGGTCGTGCAGGGGGTCGCCCGCCTTGGCGGCGGTGAACTTCGAGAAGTACGCCAGACCGTTGTCGCCGTAGTTGTCGTTGGCGTTCTGGTAGACCTTCCAGCTCACCCCGGCACGCTGGAGCGCTTCCGCGTACGTCTCCCAGGTCAGCCCCGACTCGTCGCCGCCGTCGTTGCTGGTGGCGTCGACCTTGCCGCTCCACAGGAAGGTGCGGTTGGGCCCGGTGGCGCTGAGCGTGGCGCTGAAGTAGGCGTCGCAGATGGTGTAGTTGTCGGCCAGCGCGTAGTGGAACGGGATGTCGCCCCGGTCCAGGTAGCCGAGCGAGCGCACGTTGCCCACGCCCGCGACCCAGTTGTCCATCCGGCCCTTGTTCCAGGCAGAGTGCTGCGAGGTCCAGCTGTGCGGCAGGTCGCCGTTGCACTGGGCCAGGGTCTCGCCGTCGACGCCGCCCGCCGCCGGGGTCGAGCTGAGCTTCCACGGGTACTGGCGGCCGAGGCCGTTGGGCTGGTTGAAGACGGGCTGGCCGCCCGAGAGCAGGATGCCGCTCTTGTCGCCGAAGCCCCGGACGCCCTTGAGGCGGCCGAAGTAGTGGTCGAAGCTGCGGTTCTCCTGCATGAGGATCACCACGTGCTTGACGTCCTTGATGGTGCCGGTCGCCGAAGCGGCCGCCGTGCTCGTGACCGCCGAATCGACGGCCTGGGCCGCCGCCCCCGATGGCAGTACGGCGCCGGCCGCCACGCCGGCGCCGAGTGCCACGAACCCTCTACGACTGATCGGTGTCATCCGCCCGCCTCTTCGTCGCATGTGCCCCTGCGGCACATCGAGCGCAAGAGTGGCGCCGCCCAATGGTCTGAAGCTAGACCTCTACAGGGATGGATTTGTGAACAGTCGGTCAACGCCAGGGTTTCTTAAGGTTCGATGAGAGCTTCCGGCGGTCTCGCCCCGCAGCGGGACGGGGGCCGGTGCGCCCTTACCGCCGTGCGGGTCAGGGGCTTTCGACGCCGTCGGCGATGTCCCGCCTGACCCCGTACCAGCCGAGCAGCGCGCCACCGGCCGCCGCGCCCAGGAGGGCGAAGCAGACCGCCGGCCGGTTCAGCTCGATCACGTCGAAGCCGAGGCCGAGCGCGAGCAGTCCCACGGACACCACGAACAGGGCGATCAGCCCCCGGTACTTGGCGCTGAAGAACAGGTGCCGGGCCGGCGGCGCGGGCGTCACGGCCAGATCGGCGGCCGGGCCCGCGCCGGCCGCGAGCGGGCGCTTGAAGTACGCCATGTGCAGCCAGCGCCCGCACGGCTCCCAGCCGTCCGGTGCCAGCTCGGCGGCCAGCTCCTCGCGCTCCTTCGCGCCGTGCGCGGTCTCGCGCCGGTACTCCCAGCGCATCGCGTCCTCGGAGGTGCGGCGGCACACGAAGCGGCCGACGAAGTCGATCCCCTCGACCTCCCAGCCCTCGGCCCCGTACCGGTTCAGGAGCAGCCGGTCGGTGTAGATGTCGCTGGTCCACTTCCAGGTCTCGGCGTCGCCCTCGGGCCGCTCGCTCCCGTGCCCCTGGGTGAGCCGGTCCGCGAAGGTCTCCGGTGCGCCGAACTCCTCGCGGGCGTCGGGCGATCCGGACTCCGCGAGGTAGCCGGTGAGATCGGTGACGGTCGCCGCCACGTCCTGGTCCGGCATCCCGCGAGCCGTGAGCAGTCGGCTCAGTTCCGCGAAGTATTCGGTGTTCACGCTGGTCCCCCTGGAAGTGTGCTGGTGAGCATGGCCGTGACCGACGAGTGGAACTCCCGCCAGGAAGCGCCCTGTTCGGCAAGTGCCCGGCGTCCCTCGTCGGTCAGCCGGTAGTAGCGGCGCCCCGGCCCGCGCTCGGCCGCCCGGAACTCGCCGACGGCGAGGCCGGCCTCCTCCAGGCGGTTGAGCACGGGATAGAGCGTGCCGCCCTTGATCTCGCCGAGCCCGGCGGCGGTGAGCGCCTTCGAGATCTCGTACCCGTAGCTCTCACCTCCGGTGAGGCAGGACAGGACGAGAAGGTCGAGGACACCCTTGAGCCAGCTGGATCTGCGGTCTGCGGCCATGCGTGTATTCCAGCACCACCTAGGTAGGAATGCAACCTAGATGGGAACGCCGTGCGAGATCCGCGACGATCTCCGCCAGGGCGCCCCGCAGCCAGCGGTGAGCGGGGTCGGCGTCCACCCGGATGTGCCAGGCCTGGCGGTAGGGGTTGGCCGGCAGGTCGAGCGGGATGTCGAGGACCGCGAGCGGCATCACCCGGGCCGCCTCCACCGCGAACTCGCGCGGCACGAGCGCGAGCGCGTCCGAGCGCAGGGCCAGGAAGCAGGCCGCGGTGTACGTCGGCGCGGTGGCCAGCACGTCCCGCTCCAGGCCGAGTTCGGCCAGCCTCTCGTCGACGACGCTGCGCACCCGGCCGCGCCGGGTGACCGTGATGTGGGGGAGCGCGGCGAACCGCTCGGGGGTCAGCCGTTCGGTGGCGTACGGGCCGTCGGCGCGCGCGATGGCCGCATAGCCGTACGCGCCGAGCGATTCGCTGCGGATGTCGTGCGGCAGCTCGCCCATCTGCCCCACGTCCAGATCGATGTGGTCCCGCAGGTCCGCCGGGTTCTCATCGCCCTCGGGCAGCATCCGCAGCCGCACCCGGGGCGCCTCCCGCAGCACCCGCTCGGTGAGCGCCGAGCCGAAGATGATGGCCACGGAGTCATTGACTCGGATCCTGAACTCCCGTTCCAGATTGGCGAGTTCGAGAGCCGGTGGCGGCCTGAGCGCGGCCAGGGCGGAGGCCAGTGCCGCCTCCACGCGGGGCTGGAGCTCGCGGGCGCGCGGCGTCAGGGTCAGGCCGCGCCCGGACGGCACGAGCAGCTCGTCGCCCACCACCCGGCGCAGCCGGCCAAGGGTCCGGCTCATCGCGGACGGCGAGATCCGCATCTCGGCGGCGGCCCCCGCCACGCTCCCGGCCCGCAGCAGGGCGTCGAGCGCGGGCAGCAGATTCATGTCGGGGAGCTGTTGCATGCCGTCAGTATGCGTGCGTCTCGCGCATTCCTCACCTGACCAACCGGACCTTGTGTGCAGCAATGGGGGCGGCCAGGCTGAACCCCATGCTCGACACCCGACAGCGCGCCACCGCCCTGCTCATCGCCGGCTGCTTCTTCATGGAGATGCTGGACGGCACCATCGTGGCCACCGCCGCCCCGCAGCTGGCGGACTCCCTCGGCACCACGCCTTCCTCCGTGGGCCTGGTGATCACCGTCTATCTGCTGACCCTCGCCGTGCTCATACCGCTCAGCGGCTGGCTCACCGCCCGCTTCGGCGCCCGGCGGATCTTCCTCACCGCCATCGCCCTCTTCACCCTCGCCTCGGTGGCCTGCGCCGCGAGCGACAGCCTCGGCGTGCTCGTCGCGATGCGCGTCCTGCAGGGCGCGGGCGGCGCCATGATGGTGCCGGTGGGCCGCCTCCTCGTGCTCGCCGGGGCCGCCAGGACCGACATACCGAAGATCATGGCTTACATCGTGTGGCCGGGGCTCATGGCGCCCGTGGTCGCCCCGCTGCTCGGCGGACTGCTCACCACGTACGCCAGTTGGCACTGGATGTTCCTGGTGAACCTTCCGCTGGGGGCCGTGGCGTTCGCCGTCGCCCGGCGCCTGGTGGCGGCCGGGCCCACCGCGACCCCGCCCCCGCTCGACGTGCCCGGCGTGCTGCTCACCTGCACCGGCCTCGGCGCCCTCACCTGGGCCGCCCATCTGGTCGCCGAGACCGACAGCGGCTGGCGGGCCGTCGTCGCCGTCGCCGCGCCCGCCGTCCTCGCGCTCGGCGCCGCCGGACGTCATCTACTGCGTACCGCACACCCGTTGGTGAATCTGCGCACCCTGGACGTGGCCTCGTTCCGGGCCAGCGTGACGGGCGGCTCGCTCTTCTGGATCGTGGTCGGCTCGATGCCGTTCCTGCTGCCCCTGCTGTTCCAGGAGGTCTTCGGCTGGAGCTCGGTGAAGTCCGGCGCGGTGGTGCTCTTCGTCTTCGTCGGCAACATCGGGATCAAGCCCGCGACCACCGCGCTGCTCAACCGCTTCGGGTTCCGCCCGCTGCTGCTCGTCGCCACCGTCGGCCTCGCCGTCACGGTCGCCGGCTGCGCGCTGCTCACGCCGGCCACCCCGGTCGCCGTGACCGCGGCCCTCGTCCTGCTCGGCGGCGCGGCCCGCTCGCTCGGCCTGACCTGCTACTCCACCATCGCGTTCAGCGAGGTGCCGCCCGAGCGGCTGCGCGACGCCAACGCGCTGGCCGCCACCGCCAACCAGCTCGGGGCCGGGGTCGGGGTGGCCGTCGCCACGGTCGCGCTGCGCCTGGGCGGTGCCGTCACCACCACCCCGTCCGGCTCCTACGCGGTGGCGTTCTGCCTGCTCGGAGCGGTCTGCCTGGCCGCCACGGCAGGCGCGCTCCGGCTGCACGGGGACGCCGGCGACGCGGTGCGCAGCCGGCCCGGGCGGCCGGCCGCCGGGGCCCCGGCGGGGGCGGCCGTCTCAGATAGTAGGAAGTCCGAGTAATTGTGGAGACAGACTCCAGCGGAAGGCTTAGCTTTGTAGGAGCCGAACGTCTCGCTGATCCAGCGAATGGCGGTCGAGAGCGCAGTGCCCTTTGGCAGGCAACCCCTGCGGCAGCGCTCCCCGCCCCTTCCGGCACCTCACTGCATCCGCCGGGGCCTGTCCCCGGACCTCCCAGCAGAGGAGTCGAATCCCCATGGTCCAGCAGCCCGCCCGCCGAGTCCGTCACTCTTCGCGCAGCAGCGAGTCCGACCGCAAGAACGCCGCCGCCGCCCTCCAGCGTGCGCTGGACCGCAGGGACAACGGCGGCGCCACCGGGCACTGAGGCCCGGGTCCCGCACCGGAACTAGCGTCCGCGCTGGATCTCGAAGTGGTCGATGCGCTCGCCCGTCTCGGCGAGCGCGCTGACCTTCAGCTTCGGGTGACGGCCGGTCTCGACCTCCACCGCGAGGAACGAGTAGTTGGTGTAGCGCACCCGCGACCACTCCACGGTCTCGGTGACCTTCGTGCCGCCGTTGGCCCAGTGGTAGGTGTCCACGCTGTCGCGGTCCGCGACATGGCCCTCGTACGAGTCGGGCACCGGGAAGCTGTAGAGCGAACGGCCCGCCGCGCCGGCCGTCACGTACACGATGCCGTCGCGGGTCGGGTCGGTGCGCTCGCCGATGGCGACCTTGCGGCCCACCTTGTTGCCCTTGATGGCGTCGGTCCGCTCGTACACGTGGTTGTGGCCGTTGATCACCAGGTCCACCTGGTGCTTCTCGAACAGCGGCACCCACGCGTCGCGCACGCCCCCCTCCGAGGCGTGCGAGCTCGTCGTGGAGAACGCGCAGTGGTGGAAGAAGATCACGATGAAGTCGACGGCGTGGTTGGCGCGCAGCTCTCCGAGCCGCTTGTCCAGCCACTTCGTCTGCTTGCCGCCGCTGATGCCGAAGTTGGCGGGGATCTCGTACGAGACGTCGTTCGCGTCGAGGGCCACCACGCCGACGTTGCCGTGCACGAAGGAGTAGACGCCGGGCTGGTTCACCGGGTCCGGGCCGTTGGCCGGCAGCGACCAGCGGGCGTTCTGGCCGCCGTAGCCCTGCGGCGAGTACCAGGCCTCCATGTCGTGGTTGCCGGTCGTCACCATCCACGGCACGGTCTTGGCGACCGACTCGGTCTGCGCGAGGAACTGGTCCCAGGTGCGCGCGTCGTACTGGTCCGAGGACTGGCCCGAGCCCGACGGGTCGGCGTAGCAGATGTCGCCGGCGTGCAGGTGGAAGGACGGGTTCTGGCCCAGGATCACCTGGTCGTTGCCCAGGGCGTGATAGCTGACGCCCTGGTCGCCGAAGGCCGTGAAGGTGAAGTTCTCGGCGTGCGCGGGGGCGGTGGTGAAGGTGCCGAGGGTGCCCAGGTTGCGGCGGTCCGCCGGGTCGAAGCCGTCGTGGCCGACGCCGTAGTAGTACGTCTGGCCCGGCCGCAGCCGGTCGAGGCCGGCGTGCACGTAGAACTGCTCGGCCGCCGCGATCTTCCCGCCGTTCAGCGCGGGCGTCGTCAGATGGCGCACCTCGGCGTCGATCTTCCGGCTCAGCGACCAGGGGCTGGTGCCGATGCGGATGTACGGCTTCTTCACCGCGAACGGGACCTGCCAGGAGACGCGCATCTGCGTCTTGGGGTCGGCCCCGTACGCGAGGTGGCGGCCGAAGGGCGCGGCCAGCGAGCCGTCCACGCCGTGCCGGGACGTGGAGGTGAGCGCGGTCGGCGCGGCGAACGCGGGCGAGGCCGCTCCGGCCGTGGCGAGACCCGCTCCGGCGACGGCGGCCGTGGCCGCGGTGGTCCGCAGCACACCGCGACGGCTCAGCCTGCTCCGCAGGTATTCGTGCTGCTCGGCCATGCTCATGCGCTCGGCGAGCTTGTCGGGGATGCCGAATCTGGGGATGTCCATGGCCGAAAAAGTCCTCCATCGAGTCGACGCGATTCTCTCCGGCGGGTGAACGCGAGGCGTACAACTGCCTACGCGATTCCCCGAGCACTTCCGGACCGCCCGCAAGGGCGTCCACACTCTGGACATCGGGTGTCAATGGCTGGGACGGCGAGTAGGGTTCCCCCATGTCGGCAAGTTCTCGCAGCATCAATCTCGCAGTGATCCCCGGTGACGGCATCGGCCAGGAGGTCGTGGCCCAGGGCCTCAAGGTCCTCAGGTCCGTCCTCCCGCAGGATGTGAAGCTGGAGACCAGGGAGTTCGACTTCGGCGCGCGGCGCTACCACGCCACCGGTGAGACCCTCACCGACGCCGACGTCGAGGCCCTCAGGCAGCACGACGCGATCCTGCTCGGCGCGATCGGCGACCCCACGGTCCCGTCCGGCGTCCTGGAGCGCGGCTTCCTGCTGAAGCTCCGCTTCCTCTTCGACCACTACGTCAACCTCCGCCCCAGCAGGCTGCTCCCCGGCGTCGCCACCCCGCTCGCCGGCCAGCCCGAGATCGACTTCATCGTCGTGCGCGAGGGCACCGAGGGTCCGTACACCGGCAACGGCGGCTCCATCCGTACCGGGACGCCGCACGAGGTCGCCACCGAGGTGTCGGTCAACACCGCCTACGGTGTCGAGCGCGTGGTCCGGGACGCCTTCGCCCGCGCCCAGGCCCGCCCGCGCAAGAAGCTGACGCTCGTCCACAAGAACAACGTGCTGGCCCACGCCGGTCACCTGTGGACCAACGTCTTCAACGCGGTGGCCAAGGAGTTCCCCGACGTCACCACCGACTACCTGCACGTGGACGCGGCGACGATCTTCCTCGTCACCGACCCGGCGCGGTTCGACGTGATCGTCACCGACAACCTCTTCGGCGACATCATCACCGACCTCGCCGCGGCCGTCTCCGGCGGCATCGGCGTCGCGGCCTCGGGCAACATCAACCCGAGCGGCGAGTTTCCGTCGATGTTCGAGCCGGTGCACGGCTCCGCGCCGGACATCGCCGGCCAGGGCAAGGCCGACCCGTCGGCCACGATCCTCTCGGTCGCCCTGCTGCTCCGCCACCTCGGATACGAGGCCGAGGCGGTCCGCATCGAGAGCGCCGTCTCCGCCGACCTGGCCTCGCGCGGCGACTCGGTCCGCACCACGGACGAGATCGGCGACGCCCTCGCCGCACAGGTAGCCGGCTGACCCCGCGGCACACGCAAGAGAAGCCGCCGGGTCGCATTTCGCACCCGGCGGCTTTTCGCATGCGGCCACCGGGTGACACCATCAACCCCGGACCGCACATCACACCGTTATGTCCAAGGCCCAAGCAAGAGCGATAATCGGACGTGGGCCGCGGCATGCGGAGCTCGGACGTCCAGCACAGGCAGCGGCGTGAGCGCGGTCCGTCACTATCCACCGGTGAAGGACACAGCACTCATGACGACGCCCACGATCGAGCTCAAGCCCACCTCGCACCCGCTGTCCGACGCGGAGCGCGAGGCGATTCTGGCCAGCCCCGGTTTCGGCCGCCACTTCACCGACAACATGGTGACGGTCCGCTGGACCGAGGGCCGCGGCTGGCACGACGCCCAGCTCGTGCCGTACGCCCCCCTGTCCATGGACCCGGCCAACATGACGCTGCACTACGCGCAGACGATCTTCGAAGGCCTCAAGGCGTACCGCCAGCCCGACGGCACGGTCGCCACCTTCCGGCCCGAGGCCAACGCCGAGCGCTTCCAGAACTCGGCCCGCCGCATCGCGATGCCCGCGCTCCCCACCGACCTGTTCATCGCCGCCTGTGACGCGCTGATCCAGCAGGACAAGGCATGGGTGCCCGCCACCGGAGAGGCCTCCCTCTACCTGCGCCCGTTCATGATCGCGACCGAGGTCGGCCTCGGGGTGCGGCCGGCGAACGAGTACCTGTTCATCGTGATCGCCTCCCCGGCCGGCGCCTACTTCCCCGGCGGCGTGCAGCCCGTCTCGGTGTGGCTGTCCGAGGAGTACGTGCGCGCGGTCAAGGGCGGCACCGGCGCCGCCAAGACCGGCGGCAACTACGCGGCCTCCCTCGTCGCCCAGGCCGAGGCCGCCCAGCACGGCTGCGACCAGGTGGTCTGGCTGGACGCGGTCGAGCACCGCTGGATCGAGGAAATGGGCGGCATGAACCTGTACTTCGTGTACGGGAACAAGATCGTCACGCCCGAGCTGACCGGCTCGCTCCTCCCCGGCATCACCCGCGACTCCCTCCTGAAGATCGCCCGCGACCTCGGTTACGAGGCCGTCGAGGGCCGGATCTCGACGGAGGACTGGAAGCGGGACAACGAGAACGGCACTCTGACCGAGGTCTTCGCCTGCGGCACCGCCGCGGTCATCACCCCGGTCGGCTCGGTGAAGTCGGCGCGGGCCAACTGGACGCAGGGCGACGGCGAGCCGGGCGAGGTCACGATGAAGCTCCGCAAGGCGCTGCTCGACCTCCAGACCGGGGTGACCCCGGACCCGCACGGCTGGATGCACCCGCTGGGCTAGGCGGCACTTCCGGGGGCTCGCGCCCCCGGAACGGCTAAACGCCGGAGGGGCTGGATGCCGGGCTGACCTCAGCCGTGACATCCAGCCCCTCCGGCGCGTCCGCCCGACGTGGCGTCAGGATCAGGTACGCCAGTCCTCCCACGACCCCCGATATGAGGAAGCTGCAGTCCACTCCGCCGGTCCAACTCAGCAGCGGGCCCTGGTAGTTGGGCAGGGACACGGCCAGCAGTCCGGCACCCGCGCCGAGGGCCCAGGCGGCCACCGCGCGGAGGTTCCAGCCGGAGCGGTACCAGTAGACGCCGCCCCGCGAGCGGCGGTTGAAGACCTGGAGGGCGTCCGCGTCGTACACGCCACGACAGCGCACGAAGCCGATCAGGGTGATCACCGCCCAGGGCGTGCCGATCGCCGTGAGCAGCAGGACGAACGAGGTCATCGCGGCCTGCGCGTCCCACGCGAAGTGGCCCGCGAAGACGCACACCGTGGCGACGCCCGCCACCGCGAACGTGGCCTGGGTGCGTGAGGCGCGCGGCAGGATCGCGTCCAGGTCGAGGCCCATCGAGTAGAGCATCAGACCCGCGTTGCCCACCGAGCCCGCCGAGGCCGCGAGCAGCAGCGGCACCAGGTACCAGCCGGGGGCGGCGGCGACCAGCGGGCCCGCGTAGTCGGTGGCCGCGCGGGCCGCGTACGCCGTGAACGTGCCGAAGAGCTGCGGAAGCAGCAGACCCGCTGTCAGGCCGAGCCAGGTGGCGTGCAGTACGCGGCGCGGGCGGTGCCGGGTCGGTGAGATGTAGCGCGTGTAGTCGCCGAGCAGCGTGATGAACGCGATCGGCCCGCTGAGTCCGGCCGCGACGAGCGCGAGCAGCCAGGTCGGCCAGAACGAGCCGAGCAGATAGCCGCCCGCGTCCGGCAGCGCGGCGGTGGTGAAGTGCGGTGCGTAGGCGACGACTCCGAGGATCAGCAGCGCCGTCATGCCCACCGCGAGGATGCGCGACAGGCGCAGCATCACCCGGTAGCCGTAGACCGCGCCGACGACGGTGGCCGCGGCGAGCAGCGCGTACACCACCGAGTACGAGACCCCGCCGGTCGGCAGGCCGAACAGGCGGTGCAGGACGCCCGTCATCGCGTCCCCGCCGATCCACACGGTCAGGGCGGTGTAGCCGAGCGAGAGCAGCAGACCGACGACCGAGCCCACCAGCCGTCCCCGTACGCCGAATTGGGCGCCGGAGGACGTCGACAGGTTGGTCGCGGTGCGCAGCGAGACGAGCGCGAGCGGGGCCGTCAGGAGGGTGCCGAGAGCGGTGCCGGCCACCACCGCGCCGATCGAGGCCCACCAGCCGAGTCCGAAGGAGACCGGCAGCCAGCCGAAGACGATCACCCCGAGGCACAGGTTGGAGCCGAGGAGGATCGACACGAGATCGCGCGGCCCGCTGGTGCGTTCCGCCTCCGGGACCGTATCGACTCCGCGCTGTTCTATGGGCATGCCGGGGCCTCTCACTCTTCGTGGGGTTTGAGTGCCGCTCAATGTGACGCACACCAAGCCGTGACGTCAATGCTTCCCGTCTGTGAAATCTCTGGTTAGAGTGACGTTCAAACAGGAGGTGTGGTGGCGTGCGACTGACCCCGACGGAACGTGACCGGCTGCTTTTGTTCGGCGCCGCGGAACTGGCCCGGGCCCGTAGGGCCCGGGGGCTGCGGCTGAACGTGCCGGAGGCGACCGCGCTGATCGCGGACGCCGTCTGCGAGGCGGCCCGGGACGGCCGGCGCCTCGCCGAGGCCATCGAGGCGGCCCGGTCCGTGCTCGGCCCCGACGACGTGCTGCCCGGTGTGTCCGACGTGGTCACCGAGGTGCATGTGGAGGCCGTCTTCGACGACGGCTCCCGGCTCGCTGTGGTCTCCGACCCCATCGGCGGCTCGGCCGGCCAGGACGCGCCCGGCGCGCTCCTCCCCGGCGCGGGCTACCCGGAGGCGGAACCGGTGGTGCGGCTCACCGTGACCAACACCGCCACCGTGCCCGTCTCGGTCACCTCGCACTTCCACTTCTTCGAGTGCAACCCCCGGCTGGATTTCGACCGGGCTGCCGCTTATGGCATGCGGTTGTGTGTGCCCGCCGGGTCGTCGGTGAGGTTCGGGCCCGGGGAGAGTGCGGAGGTCGGCCTCGTGCCCATCGGCGGCGACCGCGTCGCGATCGGCTTCGCGGGTCTGGTGGACGGGCCGCTCGATGCGCCCGGCGCGAAGGACGAGGCCCTGCGCAGGGCCGCCGCCTGCGGATACCTCGGAACCGGCGCGGGAGAGGGAGACAAGTGATGGACCCGTATGAGTACGCCTCCGTGCACGGCCCCCGTGCCGGGGACCGGATCCGGCTGGGGGACTCCGGCCTGACCGTGCGCGTCGAGTCCGACTCGCAGGCCCCGGGTGATGAGTTCCTGGCCGGGTTCGGCAAGACGGCCCGGGACGGGCTGCATCTGAAGGCCGCCGCCGTCCGCGAGACGTGTGATGTCGTGATCAGCAACGTCGTCGTCATCGACGCGGTGCAGGGCATCCGCAAGGTGTCGATCGGTATCCGTGAGGGGCGGATCTGCTCGGTCGGGCGGGCCGGGAATCCGGACACGCTCGACGGGGTGGACGTCGTGGTCGGCACCGGCACGTCGATCGTCTCGGGCGAGGGGCTGATCGCGACCGCGGGGGCGGTCGACACCCATGTGCATCTGTTGTCGCCGCGCATCATGGAGGCCTCCCTCGCCTCGGGTGTGACGACGATCATCGGGCAGGAGTTCGGCCCGGTGTGGGGGGTGGGGGTGAACTCGCCGTGGGCGTTGCGCAACGCCTTCGCGGCGTTCGACGCGTGGCCGGTCAACATCGGTTTCCTGGGCCGGGGTTCGTCCTCGCATCCGGCTCCGTTGGTGGAGGCGTTGGCGGAGGGCGGGGCGTGCGGGTTCAAGGTGCATGAGGACATGGGCGCGCACAGCCGGGCGTTGGATACGGCGTTGCGGGTGGCGGAGGAGCACGATGTCCAAGTCGCCCTGCACAGCGACGGGTTGAACGAGTGCCTGACGGTCGAGGACACCTTGAAGGTGCTGGAGGGGCGCACGATCCACGCCTTCCACATCGAGGGGTGCGGGGGCGGGCATGTGCCGAACGTGCTGAAGATGGCGGGGGTGGCGAATGTGATCGGCTCGTCCACGAATCCGACGCTGCCGTTCGGGCGGGACGCGGTCGCGGAGCATTACGGCATGATCGTCTCGGTGCACGATCTGAAGACGGATCTGCCGGGGGACGCGGCGATGGCCCGGGACCGGATCCGGGCGGGCACGATGGGTGCCGAGGACGTGCTGCACGACCTGGGTGCGATCGGTATCACGTCCTCGGACGCGCAGGGCATGGGCCGGGCCGGTGAGACGGTGCGGCGCACGTTCGCGATGGCGGGGAAGATGAAGGCCGAGCTGGGCCCGCTGGAGGGCGACGGGGACGGCGACGACAACGCGCGGGTGCTGCGCTATATGGCGAAGCTGACCATCAATCCGGCGATCGCGCACGGTCTCTCGGACGAGATCGGCTCCATCGAGGTCGGCAAGATGGCCGACATCGTGCTGTGGCGGCCGGCCTACTTCGGCGCCAAGCCGCAGATGGTCCTCAAGTCCGGCTTCCCCGCCTGGGGCGTCACCGGCGACCCCAACGCCGCCACCGACACCTGCGAACCCCTCGTACTCGGCCCGCTGTTCGGCGCCCACGGCGGCACCGCCGCCGAGCTGTCCGTCGCCTTCGTGGCGAAGGCCGCCCTCGACCAGGGCGGGGACCAACTGCCCACCCGCCGCCGCCGGGTCGCGGTCCGCGGCACCCGTGGCATCGGCCCCGCCGACCTGCTGCTCAACTCCCGTACCGGCGCGGTCGGCGTGGACGGCCGCACCGGGCTCGTCACCCTCGACGGCGACCCGCTGCGCTCCGAACCGGCCGACTCCGTCTCCCTCAACCGCCTCTACTTCCTCTAAGGACCACGCTGATGTCTGCTGCCGCCGACGGCTTCCGCATGCCCGCCGAGTGGACCCCGCACGAGCGGACCTGGATGGCGTGGCCCGGCCCCAACGTCACCTTCCCGAACGAGGCCGAACTCGCCGAGTCCCGTGCCGCCTGGGCCTCGGTCGCCCGCGCGGTACGCCGCTTCGAGCCGGTCACCATGGTCGTCGGCCCCGGCCAGGCGGAGGGCGCCCGCGCTCTGCTCGGCCCCGACGTCGAACTCGTCGAGCGCGAACTCGACGACGCCTGGATGCGCGACATCGGGCCCACCTTCCTCACCGACGGAAAGGGCCAACTGGCCGCCGTGGACTGGACGTTCAACGGCTGGGGCGCCCAGGACTGGGCGACCTGGGAGCACGACGCCAAGATCGGCGCGCACGTCTCGGACCTGGCCGGGGCCCGCACGTACACCTCGCGCCTCGTCAACGAGGGCGGCGCCATCCACGTCGACGGCGAGGGCACGGTGCTGCTCACCGAGACCGTGCAGCTCGGCCCCGAGCGCAACCCGGACTGGACCCGCGAGGAGGTCGAGACGGAGATCCACGCCATGCTCGGCACCCGCAAGGCCATCTGGCTGCGCCGCGGCCTGACCGCCGACTACCCCCCGCACGGCTACGGCACCCTCGGCCACGTCGACATCGTCGCCGCCTTCGCCCGGCCCGGCGTCGTGGTCGTGCACACCCAGCCCGACCCGGCCCACCCCGACCACGAGCTCTGCAAGGAGAACGTGGCGCTGCTGCGGGCCCAGAAGGACGCCCGGGGCCGCTCCCTCGAAGTCGTGGAGATCCCCGCCCCCACCGTCATCAAGGACGAGCACGGCTGGGTCGACTACTCGTACATCAACCACTACCTCTGCAACGGCGGAGTGGTCCTGTGCGCCTTCGACGACCCGCGCGACGAGAACGCGGCGGGCATCTTCCGCCGGCTCTTCCCCGAGCGCACGGTGACCCTCGTCGACGCCCGGACGATCTTCGCGGGCGGCGGCGGCATCCACTGCATCACCCAGCAGCAGCCCAAGGCGTGACCGCGCGGGGCGGCGGCGGGCGCATCGGGTAGAACTTACGGGTGATGAGTCCCGCCGCCCGCCGCCGCAACACCGCTCCGCCCCGCGAGGAGGTGCTCGTCGCCGCCATGGCCACGATCGCCGAACGCGGACTCGACGGGCTCACCATGGCCGGGCTCGGCCGCGAGGTCGGCATGTCCAGCGGGCACCTCCTCTACTACTTCCGCACCAAGGACGAGCTGCTGCTCCAGACCCTGGAGTGGAGCGAGGGCCGCCTCGGCGACGAGCGGCGCGGACTGCTCGCCCGGCCCGGCACCGTCCGCGAGCGCCTCGACGCCTATGTCGACCTGTACGTTCCGGACGGGCCGCGCGATCCGCACTGGATCCTGTGGCTGGAGGTCTGGAACCGCTCGCAGAACGCCGACGTCGCGGCCCGCGCCCGTCAGGCCGCCATCGAGGGCGCCTGGCACCGCGACCTGGTCGCGATACTCGCCGAGGGCGTCTCGCGCCGTGAGTTCCGCCCGGTCGACGCCGACCGCTTCGCCTCCCGCCTGCGGGCCCTGCTCGACGGTTTCAGCGTGCACGTCGCGGTCGGCCTGCCCGGCACCGGAAGGTCCCAAGTCCTCGACCACGTGAGGGAGTTCGTGGACGAGACGCTGATGCGCCCGTGACCCGGTCCCGGCGCGGGGAACGCAACGCACGCAAGTAGGCCCGATCGTTGCGCCCGCACGCCTTGTCGGCCGGGCGGGCCTGCGCCAACGTGAGCGTCCATGGGACGAGAACACTGGAAGAAGATCTGGGTCGGTTCGGCCGGCAACATGGTCGAGTGGTTCGACTGGTTCGTGTACGCCACGTTCGCCGTCTACTTCGCGGACGCGTTCTTCCCGAAGGGCAATGAGACCGCCAACCTCATGAACACCATGGGGATCTTCGCGGTCGGCTTCTTCATGCGGCCGGTCGGCGGCTGGCTGCTCGGCCGGATCGGCGACCGCAAGGGCCGCAAGGCGGCCCTCACCCTGACCGTCACCCTCATGTCGGCCTCCGCGATCCTGATCGCGGTCGCCCCGACGTACGCGGTCGCCGGATACGGGGGAGTGGCCGTCCTGCTGGTCGCCCGCCTCCTCCAGGGGCTCTCCGTCGGCGGCGAGTACGCGGCCAGCGCCACCTACCTCACCGAGGCCTCCGACCCGAAGAAGCGCGGCTTCGCCTCCAGCTTCCAGTACGTGTCGATGACCGCGGGCCAGCTCCTCGGCCTCGGCCTGCAGATCGTGATGCAGCGGAACCTCTCGGACGCGGCCCTGCACAGCTGGGGCTGGCGCGTCCCCTTCATCGTCGGCGCACTGGGCGCGGCCGTCGTCTTCTACCTGCGCCGCTCCATGCTGGAGACCGAGGTGTACGAGGAGTCGGACGCGGCCCGCGACGAGGACCGGGGCACCCTCAAGGCGCTGTGGGCGCACAAGCGCGAGGCGCTCCTGGTGATGGCGCTCACCATGGGCGGCACGGTCGCGTACTACACGTACACGACCTACCTCACGAAGTTCCTCTCCAAGAGCGCGGGCATGGACAAGTCGACCGCCTCGCTCGTCAGCTTCTGCGCCCTGTTCGTGTTCATGTGCCTCCAGCCGCTGGCGGGCGCGCTGTCCGACCGGATCGGGCGCCGCCCGCTCCTGATCACCTTCGCCGTCGGCTCCACCTTCCTGACCGTGCCGATCATGACGATGCTCAAGCACGCGGGCACCTTCTGGCCGGCCTTCGGTCTGGCCCTGCTCGCCCTGGTCGTGGTCACCGGCTACACCTCGATCAACGCCTGTGTGAAGGCCGAGCTCTTCCCGACCAACATCCGCGCCCTCGGCGTCGCCCTGCCCTACGCGATCGCCAACGCGCTGTTCGGCGGGACCGCCGAGTACGTGGCGCTGTGGTTCAAGAAGGCCGGCGTCGAGTCCGGGTTCTACTGGTACGTGGCGGGCTGCGCGGCCGTGTCCCTGGTCGTCTACCTGACCATGCGCGAGACCCGCGACATCGATCTCAACCGGGTCAAGGACGAGTCCCGGCGAACCCAGGCGGAACCGGTTCCGTCGAATTAGCGCAGGTCGGGGGGCGCCCGGATGGTGAGACCCCATCTCGGGACCCCCGGCCCGTATGGCAGACTGCGAGCGTGCTCGCTTCCGACATGATTATGGACAGCAGCGCGCCGGTCCGCAGTGACCGCTGAAACCGTGGACACATCCCGCGGCAGCGGCCATCGTGCCCCAGACCCGCGCGCAGACCTCTCGCACCCGCGAGGGGTCTTTTCGTTTACCGGCCCCCACCACGGCCGGGGCGAGGAGCGCGACGACGGGGGCAAGTGGAGCCATGAGTTCGGAGCCACTCACCCGACAGGAGTCAGATCAGCATGACGACCAACGAGGCGAACGAAGCCGCCGAGGAGAGTCTTCGCGACGGCCTCCGGGTCGACGACAGCTTCCACGTCTTCGACACGACGCTGCGCGACGGGGCACAGCGCGAGGGCATCAACCTCACCGTCGCGGACAAGCTGACGATCGCCCGGCACCTGGACGAGTTCGGTGTGGGCTTCATCGAGGGCGGCTGGCCCGGCGCCAACCCCCGCGACACGGAGTTCTTCGCCCGCGCGCAGCAGGAGATCAGCTTCCGCAACGCCCAGCTCGTGGCCTTCGGCGCCACCCGCCGCGCGGGCGGCAGGGCCGCCGAGGACCCGCAGGTGCGGGCGCTGCTCGACTCCGGTGCCCCGGTGATCACGCTGGTCGCCAAGTCGCACGACCGGCACGTCGAACTGGCCCTGCGCACCACCCTGGACGAGAACCTGGAGATGGTCCGGGACACCGTCAGCCACCTGCGCGAGCAGGGCCGCCGGGTCTTCGTGGACTGCGAGCACTTCTTCGACGGGTACCGGGCCAACCCCGAGTACGCCAAGGCCGTCGTGCGGGCCGCCAGCGAGTCCGGCGCCGACGTCGTCATCCTGTGCGACACCAACGGCGGGATGCTGCCCGCCCAGGTCCAGGCCGTGGTCGCCACCGTGCTCGCCGACACCGGCGCCCGGCTCGGCATCCACGCCCAGGACGACACCGGCTGCGCGGTCGCGAACACCCTGGCCGCCGTCGACGCGGGCGCCACCCACGTGCAGTGCACCGCCAACGGTTACGGCGAGCGGGTCGGCAACGCCAACCTGTTCCCGGTCGTCGCCGCCCTGGAGCTCAAGTACGGCAAGCGGGTGCTGCCGCAGGGCGCGCTCGCCGAGATGACCCGCATCTCGCACGCCATCGCCGAGGTGGTCAACCTCGCCCCCTCCACGCACCAGCCGTACGTCGGTGTCTCTGCCTTCGCCCACAAGGCGGGCCTGCACGCCTCCGCGATCAAGGTCGACCCCGATCTGTACCAGCACATCGACCCGGGCCTGGTCGGCAACCACATCCGGATGCTGGTCTCCGACATGGCGGGACGCGCCTCCATCGAGCTCAAGGGCAAGGAGCTCGGCGTCGACCTCGGCAACGACCGCGAGGTCGTCGCCCGGGTCGTGGAGCGGGTCAAGGCCCGCGAACTCCAGGGCTACACCTACGAGGCCGCCGACGCCTCCTTCGAGCTGCTGCTCCGCGACGAGGTCGAGGGCGGCCCGCGCGACTACTTCCGCATCGAGTCCTACCGGGCGATCATCGAGACCCTCAAGGACGGCACCCACGCCAACGGCGCCACCGTGAAGTTCTGGGTCGGCGACGAGCGCATCATCGTCAGCGCCGAGGGCAACGGCCCGGTCAACGCGCTGGACTCGGCGCTCCTTGAGGGCCTTGAGCGGTTCTATCCGCAGGTCGCCAAGTTCGAGCTGGTCGACTACAAGGTCCGCACCCTGGAGGGCAAGCACGGCACGGCCTCCACCACCCGCGTCCTGATCACCACCACCGACGGCACCGGCGAGTGGACCACGGTCGGTGCTGCCCCCAACGTGATCGAGGCGTCCTGGGAGGCACTCCAGGACGCGTACACCTACGGCCTGCTGCGGGCCGGGACCCAGCCGCTCCGTTAGCCGCGCGGGAGCCGGGACCCGGCCGTCGCGCCGGCCCGCGCGACCGGGGGAGCGGGCGGATCCGAGGCTCGCGGCTCCCCGGAGTCCGGTCCGCCGCGGCACGGCCGACCCCCGGCCGCTCCACCCCGTATGTCCGTTTCCGCGCGGCCTCGGGTAGCGTCGGGACCATGAGGCTCAGGGTTTTCTCCGCACTCTCCGCCGTCGCGCTCGCCGCACTGGCCACGGCGGGTCCCGCCATGGCCGCCAGCGGCGCGTCCGACGTGGCCGACCACCTCAAGCAGAGCCCGGTCTACGTGGATCCCGGAGCCGCGAACCAGCTCAGCCAGGCCCAGGCCGACGCCCTGGCCAAGAAGATCAAGGACGCCAACAAGCCGCTGTTCGTGGCCGTGCTGCCGAACAGCAGCGCGTTCCCCAAGAACTCGATCCTGCCGAACCTGCGCACGGACACCGGCGTCACCGGCCTGTACGCGATCCGGCTCGGCGACGCCTTCACCTCCGGCGCGGACAGCAAGGTCATGCAGCGCCAGGCCGTCCAGAACCTGAACAGTGCCGTGCGCGCCCCCGGCACCGGGGAAGACGCCGCGACCCAGCTCAACGCCTTCGTCGACAAGGCGCTCCCGCAGATGAAGGGCCGCGCTCCCGCCTCGTGGGGCGGCGGCTCGGGCTCCTCGGGCGGCGGGGACGGCACCGGCGCGCTGATCGCGGTGGGAGCGGTGGTCGTGGCGGGCGGCGCCGGTGCGTACGCCCTGGTGCGCCGCAACCGCAAGAAGAAGGCCGAGGAGGAGCGGGCCGCGCTCCAGCGCCTCCAGGTCGTCGTGGACGAGGACATCACCGCCTTCGGCGAGGAGCTCGACCGGCTCGACTTCCACCCCGCCGAGGCCGGTGCCGACGACGCGATGCGCGCCGACTACGAGCGCGCCCTCGACTCCTACGAGACGTCCAAGACCCTGATGGCGAAGGCCGAGCGGCCCGCCGACGTGACGGGCGTGACCCAGGCCCTGGAGGACGGCCGGTTCTCGCTCGCCACCCTCGCCGCCCGCCGCGAGCACCGGCCGCTGCCCGAGCGCCGTGCCCCCTGCTTCTTCGACCCGCGCCACGGGCCCTCCGTAGAGGACGCCACCTGGACCCCGGCGGGCGGCGCCCCGCGCCAGGTCCCGGTGTGCCAGGCCGACGCGACCCGGCTGCGCGACGGCCAGGACCCGATGGTCCGCGAGGTCGACACGGACCAGGGCCGCCGCCCCTACTACGACGCGGGCCCGGCCTACGGCCCCTGGGCGGGCGGCTACTTCGGCGGCGGCATGCTGCCCGGCCTCCTGATGGGCACGATGCTCGGCTCGATGCTGTCGACGCCCGCGTACGCGGCCGACTACGGGGCCGGGTCCTACGACGCGGGCTCCGGTTTCGACGGCGGCGACGTGTCGGGCTCCGACTTCAACCCGTCCGACTTCGGCGGCGGCTGGGGCGACGGGGGCGGCGGCGGAGACGGCGGCGGCTTCGGCGGCGGGGACTGGTAACCCGCCTGACCTGCCAGGCCGCTGTTGACCCGCCCCGTTCCAGCGGGTGATAGTTGCGAGCCGCACATCCAGGGTTGGGGACACATTGCAAGCCGGGCACGAAGACGTCACGGCGGCCTGCGCCGACGCGGAGGCGCTGCTGAGGGCGGGCCGCACCAGCGCCGCCCGCAAGGCGGCACGGGCCGCGCTCTACACGGACGGGCCCGACCCCGCTCTGTACGCCCTGCTCGGCCGCGCGCACGCGGCCGAGGGCCACGGCGACCACGCCGACCGGGCCGAGGCCGTCTTCAGCGAGGGCCTCGCGACCTTCCCCGACGACCTCGGCCTGCTGCTCGCCTACTTCGAGCTGTGCCGGGCCGGCGACGACCCCGAACGCGGCCGTCAGCTCCCCGAACTCACCGCGCGGATACGGCAGTTGGACCCCGACGCGGTGCCCGGGCCGATTGGCCCCGAAGCGGCGCCGACGCCCGGGGGCCGGATGCAGCGCCATGACGCCCGCCTCGTCCTGACGGTGATCGGCCACCCGGCGGGCGCCGCCCAGCAGGCCTGGGACCGGGCGCGGGCGCGGCCGGCGGACGACCGGACCGCCGTGCTCGCGGAGACCCTCACCACGCTGGCCCGCCGGGGCCGCGCCCCGCTGCGGCTGCTCGTAAGGGCCCCGCTGAGCGCCGCACTCGGCTGCTGGGCGTGGTTCGAGGCGGTGCTCCTGACGGTGGCCGCACTGCACCTGCCGGCCTGGACGGGCCTGGCCGCGCTGCTCGGCCCGGCGCTGTTCCCGCTGCTGTGGGGGCTGCTGCGCGGCGCCCGCCGCAGGGCCGCCGGACGTGCGCCCGCCGAGCCCGCGCCGACGCCCGCCCACGATGCGTTCCCGTCACTGCCGCCCGTGCCGCCGTACACGACACGCGAAAAGGCGACCGCGGCACTGGTCGTGCTCACGGTCGCCGTCACGCTGGCCGTGCTCGCGGCCCATTTCCCCGGCTGAGCGCGGCCCGGGGATCCGCTAGAGGGTGCGGGCCACACCGCCGTCCACGCGCAGGTTCTGGCCCGTGATGTACGAGGACGCCGGTGAGGCCAGGAACGTGACGGCGCGGGCCACCTCCTGGACGGTGGCGTACCGGCCGGCCGGGATGCGGGCGACGGTGTCGGGGTCCTCGGGCCAGCTGTCGACATAGCCGGGCAGCACGTTGTTCATGCGGACGCCCCGGGCCGCGTACTCGTCGGCGTACAGCTTGGTGAACGACGTCAGGGCGGCGCGCAGGCTGGACGAGACCGGGATGAAGTCCAGCGGTTCGAAGGCCGTGTACGAGGAGATGTTGACGATCGTGCCGCCGTGCTCGTTGGCCGTCAGGTGCGGGGTGACGAGCCGGGCCATGCGGACGATGTTGAGCAGCAGCATGTCGAGCCCCGCGTGCCACTCGGCGTCGCTGGTCTCCAGGAGGCCGCCGTTGGCCGGGTGCCCGGTGTTGTTGACGACCGTGTCGATCCGGCCGTACGCGTCGAGGGTCGCGGCGACGGCCCTTTCCAGGTCGGCGGGCTCGGTCACCGAACCTCGGACCGCGATGCCGCCGAGTTCCTCGGCCAGGTCGAGCACGCCCGGGGAACGGGCGAGCAGCGACACCCGGTAGCCGTCGGCGGCGAGCTCGCGGGCGATGGCCGCGCCGATGCCCTGGCTCGCGGCGGTGACGAGGGCGACGGGCTGGGTCGAGGTCGGGGTCGGGGTCGGGTGAGGCATGGGGGAGGACTCCGGGAGTTCGGTCGGCGGGGCCGTGGGGTGGCCCGCAGTGCGCGGTGCGGCTCGTCTCAGTACGAGAGTACGTAAGAAATCGTACAGTACGAGATCTCTCTTACCGTGGCGCTTACACTGGGGGGATGCCGACCCACCACCCGGACCTCGACCGCATCGCCGTCGAAGACGTGCTCGCCGCCCTGGGCAATCCGGTGCGGATGTCGATCGTGCGCGAGCTCGCCGGCTCGGCCGGGCCGCGCAGCTGTGGCAGCCTGCCCGTCGAGGTCACCAAGGCCACCGCCACCCACCACTGGCGGGTGCTGCGCGAGAACGGCCTGACCCGCGAGAGCCGCTCCGGCCGTGAGAAGCAGATCACCCTGCGCACGGCCGAACTCGACGCCCGTTTCCCGGGGTTGCTCGCGGCGGTGCTTGCGGCGGCCCCGCCACGGGAGCCGTGAGGCCCCCGGCGGGGATCCGGGCCGCGCGTCACGCGACGCGGCCGCGCGTCACGCGGACTTGATCGCGGAGATGTCGAAGGTGAGCTTCACCTTGTCGCTGACCATGACGCCGCCGGTCTCCAGCGCCGCGTTCCAGGTCAGGCCCCAGTCGGAGCGCAGGATCTCGGCGCCGCCCTCGAAGCCCACGCGCTCGTTGCCGTAGGGGTCGGTGGCCGTGCCGTTGAACTCCAGGTCGATGGAGAGCGGCCGGGTGACGTCCTTGATCGTGAGGTCGCCGATGATCCGGTACTTGTCGCCGCCCAGCTCCCGGGCCTCGGTGGAGCGGAAGCTCATCTGCGGGAACCGCTCGGCGTCGAAGAAGTCGCCGCTGCGCAGGTGCGCGTCGCGGTCGGCGATGCCGGTGTCGACGCTGGCGATCTTGACGTCGATGGACGCGGTGGCGTTGGCCGGGTTCGAGCCGTCCAGGGTGAGGGTGCCCTCGTGCTCGGTGAAGGAGCCGCGGACGTTGGTGACCATGGCGTGCCGCACGGTGAAGCCGATGCTGCTGTGCGCCGGGTCGATGGTGTACGTACCGCTCAGCGCGGCCAGCGCCGGGTCGACCGCGGTGGCCGCGGGCGCGGCGGAGTCGGGGGTGGTGGTGGCGGTGCTGTTCTTGCGGCCGAAGAGACCCATGACGTGCTCCCTTGGGGGACGTGCCGCGGCCTTGCGCCGAAGCGGTTTAAGTTTCAACGAGTTCAACGCGATTCACTGTAGGACTATTCCGTTCGAGATTCAACTACTTCGACGCGACGGCGTGGCGGCCCGTGTGCGGGCGGCGTCCGGCAGGGTCCGGCAGGGTCCGGCGGGGTGCGGTAGTGCGTGATGGGGCTGGGGCGTCCGGGGGGCGTGGGGCCGGATGTGCGGCGCGGTGGGGCCTGCCGGTCGGGGTGGGTCCTCAGATGCGGGGCGGCAGGGGGGCCGGGCCCAGGGTGGTGGTGCCCGGGGCGGCGCGGTGGCCGAGGCCGGTGCGGTAGGCGTCCATGGCCGCCTCGACACGTCCGGTGCGGCGCAGCAGGTCGCCGAGCAGCCGGCACAGGTCGGCCAGGTCCCCGCTCGCCCCGCTGCGCTCAAGGAGGCCGAGCGCGGTGACGTAGTGCTCCTCCGCCGCCTCGCCGTCCCCCTGCTCCTCGTGGATCAGGCCGAGCAGGCGGTGGGCGCCGCCCGCGTGCACCGCGCCGTGCTGGTCGCCGAGCTCGGTGAGCGGGGTGAGCAGGGTCATCGCCTCCGCGTGCCGGCCCAGGCGCCGCAGGACGTCCGCCAGCTCCACCTCGACCTGCGCCGTGAACAACGCGGCCCGCTTGGCCGCGAGCATGTCCCGTGCGGTACGCAACTCCCGCTCCGCAAGGCCGAGTCGGGACTCCTGGGCGTACACGTAGCCGCGCATCCAGTGACAGTGCGCCAGGTCGGTGCGCAGCCGAAGCTGGCGGTAGATCGACTGGGCCTTGGCCAGCGAGACGTCCGCGTCGGCGAGGCGTCCCTCGGCCAGGAAGGTCCGGGCGACCTGGCGGTGCATCCCGGCCACCAGGGCCGGATCCGAGACCTGCGGGGCGAGCGCGAGCGCCAGCTCGGCGGCGCGCGCCGCGCGGGCCTGGGCACCCATGTCCAGGTACGGCCCGATGATCGCGGCGTACAGGAGCACCAGCGCCTCGGGGTCGGCGAGCCCGCTGGTGCCGAGCTCGTCGATGGCCGACTCCAGCACGTAGCAGGCGTAGCGCAGCTCGCCCGCCAGGATGTGGGCGACCGCCCGGCCCCGGACCGCCCGCACCCGGCGCGGCAGCGGCTCGGCGGCCAGTATCCGCTCGCTCGCCTCGAAGTGCCGTACCGCGTCGGTCAGTTCACCCGTTTCGAGCGCGCAGTCGCCGAGCCCGAGCAACGCCTCGGCGCGCTCCTCGTCGAGGTGGTGCAGCTCGGCCTCGGTGAGCAGGTGGCGGAAGCGGACGGCCGCCTCGTCGGCCTCGCCGGTCGCGAGCGCCCGCTGGGCGTCGGTGAGGCAGAGCCGCAGCTCGGTGACCAGGCGGGCCGGGCGGCCGGTGGCCAGTTCCTCGTACGTCGTGCCGAGGCGCTCCGCGAGATGGCGGAGGGCCGCGTCGGAGGGGCGGACCTTGCCGGACTCCAGGGTGGAGACATAGGCGGGCGTATAGGCGGGCTCGGCCAACTGGCGCTGTGTCAGGCCCAGTTGGGCGCGCAGTCGCTGAACTCGGCGGCCGATCACGGCAGGTTCATCCATGGCGTCCCCTTGGCCCCAGGGCATTGCGCACGCCCCGTGCGCCCCCTAATTTAAGCAGCCCGTTCAATGCGTTTACCCGACTGCTTAACTTCCGTTACCGGGAGGGGACTTCATGCGTCCGCCCATACGTCCATCCATGGGTCCATTCATACGTCCATCCACGCGCTCGTCCACGCGCTCATTCACGCGTCTGCCTGGGCGTTTCGGTACCGCCGTGCTCGCCGGCGGCGCCGTTCTGGCCGCGCTCGTCGCCGGGCCCGGCACCGCGGCCGCCGCCGGCCCGCCCCCGCCGGGGCCTCGGGTGCAGGTCGAGATACCCGGCCCGGAAGCCGCCTCCGGGCCCACCCTCGCGGGCTCCGGCCACACCCTGGTGCCGACGACCGGGCGCGGCGGGCCCGCGCCGCACCTCTCGGCGCCGGCCGCGCTCGCCGCGGACGGCCGGGTCACCAAGGTCGTCGACCACGGCTCCACCGCGGACCGCCTGGACATCGTGGTCGTGGGCGACGGCTACACGGCGGACCAGCTGGACCAGTTCCACGCCGACGCCGAGGAGAAGTGGGGCGAGATCACCGGCGTCGAGCCGTACACGACGTACCAGAACCTCTTCAACGTATGGACGGTGGACGCGGTCTCGCCCGAGAGCGGCGTCTCCGGTGACCCGGCGCAGGGCGATGCGAAGAGCACCGCGCTCGGCTCGTACTTCTGGTGCGACGGCATCGAGCGGCTGCTCTGCGTCGACCAGGACAAGGTCGACTCGTACGTGGCGAAGGCGCCCGAGGCCGACCTGGTCGTCGTCCTCGCCAACAGCGCGAAGTACGGCGGGGCCGGGTACAACGAGCCCTCGCAGAAGCTGGGTTACGAGGGCATATCCACCGCGTCGGCCGGCAACGCGAAGTCCGGGCAGGTGGCCATCCACGAGACGGGACACTCGCTGGGCAAGCTGGCCGACGAGTACTTCTATCCGGACACGCCGGGCTACGAGCACTACGAGGGGCCCGAGGCCGAGCAGTCCAACATCTCGATCCTGACGGCGGATCAGATGGCCGCGGACCGGACCAAGTGGTACCGGTGGCTGGGCGAGACCTCGCCGGACGGAGGCACGGTGGGGGCGTACGAGGGCGGCGGCTATTACGTCACCGGGCTCAGCCGGCCGACCGATGGGTCGATCATGCGGATTCTGGGCAAGCCGTTCAATCTGCCGGGGGTCGAGGCGATGATCGCGGGGTTCTACCGGCATGCGTCGATCGCGACGCCGGGGGTTTCCACGGCGCGTACGTTGCGGCCGTCCGACACGGCTCGGGTCGTCGTGCCGCGCCTCGCGGGTGCGCGGCAGTTGACGGTGCGGTGGTACTTGGACGGCAGGGAGTTGCGGCGGTATGCGGGGCGTACGGGGGTGCCGGTGCGGGAGCTGGGCCTCGGCCGGGGGTCCCATGCCCTGACGGTCCGGGTCTCCGACCGGACGCCTTCGGTGCGGGATCCTGCGGTGCGGGCGGGGTTGGGGGGTGCGGTGCGCTGGGCTGTGCGCGGCTAGCGGCCCGGCTCGGGGTTGGTTGGTTCCGGGCCCCTGGGGGCTCCGCCCCCAGACCCCCGTTCGCGCCTTAAGGGCGCTCGTCCTCAATCGCCGGACGGGCTGAGGATGCCCGTACTGGCCGGCACCGAGGCATTTAGGGGCGCGGGGAACTGCGCGCCCAGCCACGCACGGTCTGCAGCCGATGAACTCTCCCCCGGAGGGGCTAGGGAAGGGGCGGGGCGGGGGAAAACCCTCAGGGGCGCGAGGAACCGCGCGAACGGCCCCCGCACACGCGCGCAACCCCGCACACGCGCGCAACCCCGCACCCGAAGCCGCCCCGCGCCCGAAGCCGCCCCGCGCCCGAAGCCGCCCCGCGCCCGAAGCCGCCCCGCGCCCGAGGCGAGGCCGCACGGCCCGCGCGGCCGGCGGGGGTGGGGGGCGGAGCACCCCCAGGGGTCGGGCTACGTGCTGGAGGCGCGGCGGTTCAGTTCGGGCAGGATCGAGAGGTGGTGCCTCGGTCGCGCGGGGTCGGCCACGCGGAGGGCGAGGAGGTCGACCGCCGCCACCCCGACCGCTCGCTTCGGCGGCGCCACAGCCGTGAGCGGGATGTCCGCCAGCGCGGCGACCTCGTCGTCGTACGCCACGATCGCGAGATCGCCGGGCACCGACAGGCCCCGCACCCGCAGCCGAGGCAGCAGCACGATCGCGTCGTGGTCGTTGTGGACCAGGACCGCGTCGAGCAGGCCGGCCTCAACCGCCCTCGTGAACGCGTCCAGTTGGGCTTCGCGGCGCACCGGGTCCGCCTCCGGCGCCGCGATCGTGAAGCGCAGTGACTCCGGCGCGGGCAGGCCGAGCGAGGCGAGGCCCGCGAGGTAGCCCTCCTGGACCAGCGCGCTGTGCGGGCTGTCCGCGCGCAGCAGCAGCCCGATCCGCTCGCGGCCGGAGTCGGCGAGATGGCGGACGGCCAGCCGGGCGCCGTGGGCGTGGTCGGTCACCACCCGCTCCGCGTCCGGCAGATCGTCCCCCGAACGCCGCTCCACCAGCGTGCACGGCACCCCGAGCGCCGCCAGCCAGTCGTGGTCGCCGACCGGGGTGCACGGGGCGATGAGCAGCCCGTCGATGCCGTGGGCCAGCAACTGGCGGACCTGGGCCCGCTCTTCGTCGGGCTGGTACTGCGAGAGGCCGAGCACCAGGCGGATGCCCCGGGCGGCGGCCGCCTCCCTCGCTCCCCTGATGACCTCGGGGTAGTAGTAGTCGGCCGTCGGTACGACGAGGCCGAAGACCAGACCCGGGCCGGGCGGAACGGGCGGCTGGAAAGCGGGGGCCGAAGCCGTCTCGGGCAGCAGCGCCCCGCCGTGCACCCGGGCCACCAGACCCCGCTCGGCGAGCGCCTCCACATCCCGCCGCACGGTGACCGCGGAGACCTTCAACTCCGCGGCGAAGTCCGTCACTCGAAGCGAGCCGCGCTCCCGCAGCCGCCGCAGTATCGCCTGGTGCCTGTCCTCGGCGTGCACGTGGTTCCGCCCCTCCCCGTCGGCTTCCGCCGACCGCCGTCAACCGCTGACCAGGAGCGTAACCCTCGTTAGATCGTTCGTGCACGATTCTGCGCGAACGATCAATTTCCTTGATGAATGTGCGAAGTATTGCGCGTTCTTTCGATGTCATGAGAGAAACCGCTCAATCGCGCCTCGCTCGCCCCGGGCTCCACGCGCACCCGTGCCCCTCCTTCTTCGCTTTCGCTCCGGAGGTTCCGCCACCATGCCATCCCCGCAGGGCAGTTCACGCCGTACCTTCCTCGCCGCCTCCGGCACCGGCGCCGCCGCCGTCACCCTGGGTCTGACACTGCCTGCCGCCGCGGCCGGCGCGGCCCAACTCGCCCCGGCGGCCGATGAGTTCGACACCCTGCGCCTGCGGTGGCGCGATCTGACGCTCGGCACCGGCTTCGACGCCACCGCCGAGCCCTACGCCACCAAGCTCGCCGCGCTCGGCACTTCGGCCCGTACCGCACTCGCCACCATGGCCCCCGCGAACGGCTCGCTCTGGCCCGACCAGCCGCTGACCGACCCCGCCACCGGTTCCGCCAACATGAGCGCGAGCTACGGCCGGCTCAACACCATGGCGCAGGCCTGGGCCCAGCCCGGCACCGGATCCACCGGCGACGCCGCCCTGATCGCCGCCGTCGGCAGGGGCCTCGACCACCTCTACACGCGGATCTACAACGAGAACACCAAGTCCTTCGGGAACTGGTGGGACTGGCAGATCGGCAGCTCCCGCCTCGTCCTGGACACCGCCGTCATCGCGTACGACACCCTCACCGCCGAGCAGATCGCCCACTACACCGCCGCGATCGACCACTTCGTGCCGGACAGCGCGGTCGCCGTCTACAGCGGCACCTCCACCGGCGCCAACCGCACCGACCTGTGCCGGGTGCTCGCCACGCGCGGGGTGCTCGGCAAGAGCGCCGCGAAGATCGCCCTCGCCCGCGACGCGCTCTCGCCCGTCTTCCCGTACGTCACCGGCGGGGACGGCCTGTACGCCGACGGATCGTTCGTCCAGCACACCTGGATCGCCTACACCGGCTCGTACGGGGAGGTCCAGATCGACGGCCTGTCCCGGCTCTTCGCCCTGCTCGCCGGTTCCACCTGGGCGGTCACCGACCCGAACCGGCAGATCATCCTCGACTCCGTCGAGCGCAGCTACGCGCCGTTCATTCACGACGGCCTGATGATGGACTGCGTCAACGGCCGGGCGATCTCCCGCCAGACCACCGACGACCAGCTGATGGGCCGCACGATCATGGCCCACATCGCCATGCTCGCCCTCGGGGCGTCGGCCGCCGAACGCGACCGCTGGCGCACGCTGATCAAGGGCTGGTCCGAACGGTCCCGGACCAGTCCCGTCCTCACCGACCAGCGCCTCTCCGTCGCCAACCTGGCCCTGCTGCGCGCGGCCGTGGACGCCGCGCCCTCGGCGGCGCCCGCGCCCACCGGGCCGCGCCTGTTCCCCGCGATGGACCGCGCGGTCCACCGGGGCGCCCGCTTCGCCGCCTCCCTGAGCATGTCCTCGCGGCGCATCGCGTACTACGAGAACGGCAACGGCGAGAACCTGCGCGGCTGGCACACCGGCTCGGGCATGCTCGCCTGGTGGGGCGAGGGCTTCGCGGGCGACCAGTACAGCGACGGTTTCTGGCCGACCGCCGATCCGTACCGCATGCCCGGCACCACCGTCTCGCGCAAGCCGCTCGCGGACGGCGAGGGCGGCGCGTGGGGCGCGGCCAGGCCCGACACGGCCTGGGTCGGCGGCGCCGGTGACGGCACGTACGCGGCGGTCGGCCAGCACCTCAAGGGGCTCTCCTCCACCCTCACCGCGCGCAAGTCCTGGTTCTTCGTCGGCGACGAGATCGTCTGCCTCGGCGCCGGGATCACCGCCGCCGACGGCACCCCCGTCGAAACGGTCGCCGACCACCGCAACCTCGGCGCCGCCGGCACCAACGCCCTCACCGTCGACGGCCGCCGCCTGCCCGCCACGCTCGGCCGCCACGACACCTTCCGGCGGGCCCGCTGGGCGCACCTCGCGGGCCACGGCGGCTATGTGTTCCCCGAAGGCGCCGCCGTCCAGACCCTGCGCGAGGAGCGCACCGGCACCTGGAAGGCCATCAACACCGGCGGCACCGCCGACCCGGTCACCCGCCGCTACCTCACCCTCTGGTTCGACCACGGCACCGACCCCGCCGACGCCTCGTACGCCTACGTGCTGCTGCCCGGTGCCCGTCAGCTGGAGACCGCGGTCCGCGCCGCCGACCGCGACAAGGTGCGGATCCTGGCCAACTCGGCCTCCGTGCAGGCCATTTCGGCCCGTAGGCTCGGGCTGCTCGCCGCGAACTTCTGGACGGCGGGCGCGACCGGCGGGCTCGGCGTGAACGGCCCGGCGAGCGTGCTCGTGAACACCGCACACCGCACGGCGACCCTCTCGCTCGCCGCGCCCGAGCGCACCGGAGCGCCGGTCGAGCTGACCTGGGACAGGCCCGTCCGCTCGGTCGCCACCCGGGATGCGAGGGTGACGGTCCTGGCCACCGGGCGCTCGCTCCGGCTGCGCATCACGCCCGGCACCTCCTGCGCCACGGTGCGCACCGAGGTCGTCCTCGGCTGACGCGGAGCTGACACCGGCCTGACGACGCGCTGACGCGACGCTGACGACGGGGGTCGGGGTCGTTGTCGGAACCCAACAGATCTCGGGGCCCCTGCGCTGTCGAGTCGGCTGCCTGGTGCAGGTCTACTGTCAGCCCTCACTAGGAAAGCGGTCCCGAGACTGTTCGGAGTCGACGGAGGAAATCCTTGACCCCTTTCGTAGGGTCGATACATGACCGTTGTGGACCAGACCCCGGGTGAGCCGAGCGATACGCGTGGACGTGTGGCGGAACTTCTCGCCCTGCGTGAGGAAGCCCGTCGCGGGCCGAGTGAGCGGGCGACCGAGGCGCAGCACGCCAAGGGCAAGCTGACCGCCCGCGAGCGCATCGACCTGCTGCTCGACCCGGACTCGTTCCACGAGGTGGAGCAGCTGCGCCGGCACCGGGCCGTCGGCTTCGGTCTGGAGGCGAAGAAGCCGTACACGGACGGTGTGATCACCGGCTGGGGCACGGTCGAGGGCCGCACGGTCTTCGTCTACGCGCACGACTTCCGCATCTTCGGCGGCGCGCTGGGCGAGGCGCACGCCACGAAGATCCACAAGATCATGGACATGGCCATCGCGGCCGGTGCCCCGTTGGTCTCCCTCAACGACGGCGCGGGCGCCCGTATCCAGGAGGGCGTCTCGGCGCTCGCCGGCTACGGCGGCATCTTCCAGCGCAACACCCGGGCCTCGGGCGTGATCCCGCAGATCAGCGTCATGCTCGGCCCGTGCGCGGGCGGCGCCGCCTACAGCCCGGCGCTCACCGACTTCGTCTTCATGGTCCGCGAGACCTCGCAGATGTTCATCACAGGACCGGACGTGGTGCGGGCGGTCACCGGCGAGGAGATCTCCCAGAACGGCCTCGGCGGCGCCGACGTGCACGCCGAGACCTCCGGTGTGGCGCACTTCGCGTACGACGACGAGGAGACGTGCCTCGCGGAGGTGCGCTACCTGATCTCGATGCTGCCGTCGAACAACCGGGAGAACCCGCCGGTCCACGCCAGTGACGACCCCGCCGACCGCCGCTCCGAGATCCTTCTGGACCTGGTCCCGGCGGACGGCAACCGCCCGTACGACATGCACAAGGTGATCGAGGAGCTCGTCGACGACGGCGACTTCCTGGAGATCCACGAGCGCTGGGCGCGGAACATCATCTGCGCGCTGGCCCGCCTCGACGGCCAGGTCGTCGGCATCGTCGCGAACCAGCCGCAGTCCCTGGCCGGCGTCCTGGACATCGAGGCGTCCGAGAAGGCGGCACGCTTCGTCCAGATGTGCGACGCTTTCAATATCCCGATCGTCACTCTGTTGGACGTCCCCGGCTTCCTGCCGGGTGTCTCGCAGGAGCACGGTGGAATCATCCGCCACGGAGCGAAGCTCCTGTACGCGTACTGCAACGCGACGGTCCCGCGCATCTCGCTGATCCTGCGCAAGGCCTACGGCGGCGCGTACATCGTCATGGACTCCCAGTCCATCGGCGCCGACCTCACCTACGCGTGGCCCACCAACGAGATCGCGGTGATGGGTGCCGAGGGTGCCGCCAACGTCATCTTCCGCCGTCAGATCGCGGACGCCGAGGACCCGGAGGCGATGCGGGCACGCATGGTCAAGGAGTACAAGGCCGAGCTGATGCACCCCTACTACGCGGCCGAGCGGGGCCTGGTCGACGACGTGATCGACCCCGCCGAGACCCGGGCCGTCCTCATCGCCTCGCTCGCGATGCTCAAGACCAAGCACGCCGACCTGCCGTCCCGCAAGCACGGCAACCCGCCTCAGTAAGAGGACCTACCGGACCTCAGTCAAGAGGAGACGAACTTGAACACCCCGAACTCCAACTCGTCCGAGTCCCTGCTCCGCGTGGAGAAGGGCGACGCCGCTCCCGAGGAGCTCGCCGCGATCACCGCGGTCCTGCTGGCGCGCGCCGCCGCCCAGCCCGCTGCCGCGGCCCCCAAGCGCGGCCGCTCCACCGCGGGCTGGCGCCGCCTGGAGCGCACCCCCGGCTTCCGCGCTCCCCACTCCTGGCAGGGCTGACCCGCCCAGGAGCCGTACGCAGAAAGCCCCCGCCTCGCCAGGCGGGGGCTTTTTCGCTGTCCCCGAAGCCAGAGGCTAGGTATATTAGCCGCGAACCTAGGGGGCCTAGGTTCGGCCTGGGTGCCGGAATCGGGGGAGTGCGGGGATGGTCCGAGCGGGGCTGACGGTCGAGCGGCTCACCGTCGCGGGCGCCGAGCTGGCGGACGAGGCCGGGTTCGACGGCATCACGGTGTCCGCGCTGGCCCGGCGCTTCGGCGTCAAGGACGCGAGCCTGTACTCGCACGTGAAGAACCTCCGCGAGCTGCGCCAGCGCGTCACGCTGTACGCGGCCGGCGAGTTCATCGACTCCATCGCGGCCGCCGTCGCCGGCCGGGCCGGCAAGGACGCGCTAGTCGCCTTCGCCGACGCCTACCGGGCCTACGCGCTCGCCCACCCCGGCCGCTACGCCGCCACCCAGCACCAGGTCGACCCGGAGCTGCTGGCCGGCTCGGCCGTCATGGCGCGCACGGTGGACACGACGTACGGAATGCTCCGCGCCTACGGCCTGGCCGAGCCCGACCTCACCGACGCCGTACGCCTGCTGCGCAGCACCTTCCACGGCTACATCGCCCTGGAGTCGGAGGGCGGATTCGGCCACCCCCGTGAGGTGCGGAGGTCGTGGGAGCGCGGGGTGGAAGCACTGCACATCCTCCTGGAGCACTGGCCCAGGAGCGAGGAGGGGGAGAAGGACGATGACTGAGCCGGTCGTGGACACACTGAAGGTGCCCGGCGCGACCCTGCGCTACGAGGTGCGCGGCACGGGGCCCGTGCTGCTGCTCATCGCGGGCGGCGGCGGGGACGCCGGAATCTTCGAGCCGGTCGCCGAAGCGCTCGCCGACCGCTTCGCGGTGGTCACCTACGATCCGCGCGGCCACTCGCGCAGCCCGCTCGACGGGCCGGACGTGGACCAGTGCGTCGCGACGCAGGCCGACGACGCGTACCGGCTGCTGGGCCGGGTCGCGCCCGACGGCTCGCCCGCGTACGTCTTCGGCACCAGCTCGGGGGCGATCGTCGCGGTGGAGCTGCTCACGCGGCATCCCGAACGGCTGGCGCGGGTCGTCGCACATGAGCCGGTGCTGGTCTCGCTGCTGCCCGACGCGGCCGAGCAACACGCCTTTTTCGGCCAGATCGTGGCGACCTTCCATCGCGCGGGAGTGGGCGCCGCGATGGCCGAGATGAGTGCGGGGTGCGGTGAGGAGCGGGGCGAGAAGCCGGACCTCTCCGGGCTTTCGCCCCGGATGGCCACCACGTTCCAGCGGGTCCAGGGGAACTCGGCGTTCTTCCTGGGGCGGATCCTGGGGCAGTTCAGTTCCCATGCCCCGGACCTGGCCCAACTCGACGCGTGCGCGGCCAAGTTGGTGCCGGCGGCGGGCTGGGCCTCGTACGGCTTGCGGCTGTACCGGCCGGCGGCCTGGCTCGCGCAGCGGTACGGGGTCGCTCTCGCGGAGTTCCCTGGGGGCCACGTCGGCGTGGTGACGCACGCCCGCGAATTCGCCGTCAGGCTGGGCGAGTTGTCGCGCTGAGCGGAGCCCCGGATTCGGGGCTCCGCGCGCAGCTGCGTCTCGTTACCGCAGTCGTGCCATGAGGGCGTGTTCGACGAGGGTGATGAGGGCGCTTTTGGCGTCGGCGCGGTGGCGGGCGTCGGTGACGATGATGGGGGTGTCGGGGCCGATCTGGAGTGCTTCGCGTACTTCGTCGGGGGTGTAGGGCTGGTGTCCGTCGAAGCCGTTGAGGGCGATGACGAAGGGGAGTCCTGAGTTCTCGAAGTAGTCGACGGCGGGGAAGCAGTCGGCGAGGCGGCGGGTGTCGACGAGGACGACGGCGCCGATGGCGCCGCGGACGAGGTCGTCCCACATGAACCAGAAGCGGTCCTGTCCGGGCGTGCCGAACAGGTAGAGGATGAGGTCCTGGTCGAGGGTGATGCGGCCGAAGTCCATGGCCACGGTGGTGGTGGTCTTGTCTCCGGTGTGGGTCAGATCGTCGATGCCCGCGCTTGCGGACGTCATGACGGCTTCGGTGCGCAGGGGGTTGATCTCCGAGACCGCGCCGACGAACGTGGTCTTGCCCACGCCGAAGCCGCCCGCCACCACGATCTTCGCCGACGTGGTGGAACGGGCGGCACCGCCGCTAGAGCTTGCGAAGTCCACTGAGCACCCTTTCGAGCAGTGTCACGTCTGGCTGTCCGCCGGCGGACTCGTCGCCGCCGGGCTGGTGGATGGCGACGAGTCCGGCCTCGGCCAGGTCGGCTACGAGGATCCGGGCAACGCCGAGGGGGATGGTGAGGAGTGCCGAGATCTCGGCGACCGACTTGATCTCGCGGCACAGGTGGCAGATCCGCTGGTGCTCGGGCAACTGCCCTTGCAGCCTGGACGGTTCGGCCGTGGTGTGCACCAGCGCCTCGATGGCGAGCTGGTAGCGCGGCCGGGTACGGCCGCCGGTCATGGCGTACGGGCGCACGAGAGGGTTGTGCGCGCCGCCCGCGGGTGAGGGCTGGGGGGTCTGCCTCGGCTGCACCGGTTCGATCCGGGGCTGCGGCGGCTGGTCGTACGGGCTGGGCTGACGGTTCGGCTGCTGATAGGGCTGCTGGTACGGGCCCTGGCCCTGACCGTGTCTGCCGGCTGCGGAGGGGAAGTTGAAGCGGTTCTGGCCGTGCTCACCCGGAGACTGCTGTCCACCGCTGTAGGGGTGCCCGCCTGGGGGTGTTGTCACGTTTCCTCCTCCGACTACCGGTGCCCGTCCCATTGGGGCCGCGCCACCGCACCTTATGGGGCGGTGGCGAGAAACGCACGGCCTGTCTGCTGATTGAGAACTGATCGGTAACTAGTTAAGAAGGCTTCCCTGAAGCTCCGCGCGGAGGTCGGGGGTCAGCACGCTTCCGGCCCGGTCCACGAGCAGTGCCATCTCGTAACCCACCAGGCCGATGTCGGCCTCGGGGTGCGCGAGGACGGCGAGGGAGGAACCGTCGGACACCGACATGATGAAGAGGAAGCCGCGCTCCATCTCCACCACCGTCTGGTTGACGGCGCCGCCCTCGAAGATCCGGGAGGCGCCCGCGGTGAGGGACGTCAGACCGGAGGCCACGGCCGCCAGCTGATCGGCCCGGTCCCGGGGGAAGCCTTCGGACATCGCCAGCAGGAGTCCGTCGGCGGAGACCACCACCGTGTGGGACACCCCGGGGGTGTTGTCCACGAAGTTGGTGATCAACCAGTTCAGATTCTGCGCCGCCTGGCTCATCGGGCTCACACTAACGCTCCTGGTTGTAGGTGTTACTTGTGTCCGACCCCGCGTTACGGCCCTGCTGGACACCGCGCCGCAGGTTGCTCAACCTGCCGCGCACGTCCTCCGGAGCGCGGGAGACCTGGGGGCCGCCCTGCGGGGTCTGCTCGGCCGCGCCCTCGACCAGATTGGCCTTGGGCACCCGCCGGGGGAGACCGGAGGGAGTGACCCCGCCGGCCTTGGGCTCACGGAGCTTCTCGGCCCGCGTCCAGCGCTCGTCGTTGGTCGAGCGCCAGTCGCCTGCCGGTCCGTCCGAGGTCTCGGCCTGCTGCTCCTGCTCGGGCTCGGCCGGCCAGCTCTGCTGGCTGCCGCGCCGCGGCAGACCCGCGTCGGTCATCTCGTGGGCGGCCGGCGTGGAGCCCGGACGGTCGAAGCCTACGCGGTCCGCGGCGCCCGCGGGAACGCCCCGGGACTCCTCCGCGGATTCCGCTTCCGGCTGGAAGGGGGCCGTGTACGGCTCCTGGTAGGCGTTCTCCTGCGGCCAATCGCCTTGCGGCGCCTGGCCCGCGTACGGTGCCTCGTAGGGGCCCTGGTCGGCCGCCGGCTCCCGGTAGGAGCCTTCCGGATAGGCCGACTCCCGGTAACCCTCCTGGGGCGCGTAGGAGTCCTGTGCGTAGGCACCGGTGTGCTCGGGGGCGTAACCCTGGCCCTGGTACGAGCCGTCGTAACCGGCGCCCTGCTGGGGCTCGTAGGAGCCCTCGTAGGACTGGTCCTGCGCGGCGTACTGCTGCTGGTCCTGGTACGAGCCGTCGTACGCCGGGTTCTGCGGCTCGATCTCGTCCCGGTACAGCGGGCGTTCGCCGCCCTGCGCCTGGGCCTCCAGGGCCGCGCGGCGCTCCTCGCGCAGCAACGACCGGTTCACCGGGTCGAGTTCGCGGGGGTCGGACTGCTCGCCGCTCTCGTACCGGGAGTCGTCGAAGCCGAGCTCGGCCGCCGTGCGCATCGGCGCGGGCACGGCCTCGTACGGCTGCTGCTTGTGCTGCTCGGGGATGATCGAGGAGACCGTGAAGTCGTCGCCCATCGGCGAGCTCTCGCCACCGCCACCGTGGGTGATCGGGTCCGGGAGCATGACCAGGGACGTGGTTCCGGCCTGCTCGCCCGAGGGGCGCAGCTGGACGCGGATGCCGTGCCGGTCGGAAAGCCGGCCGACCACGAACAGGCCCATGCGCTGCGAGACCGCGGCGTCCACGGTCGGCGGGTTGGCCAGGCGGTGGTTGATGTCCGCGAAGTCCTCGGCGGTCAGGCCGATGCCCTTGTCGTGGATCTCGACCATCACGCGGCCGTCCGGAAGACGGGTCGCGGTGACGCGGACCTTGGTCTGCGGCGAGGAGAACGTGGTCGCGTTCTCCAGGAGCTCGGCGAGCAGGTGCACGAGGTCGGTCACGGCCCGGCCGTGGATCTCGGCCTCCGGCACGCCCGACAGCTCGATGCGCTCGTAGGACTCCACCTCGGAGGAGGCGGCGCGCAGCACGTCGACCAGCGGGACCGGCTGGTCCCAGCGGCGGCCCGGCTCCTCGCCCGCGAGGACCAGGAGGTTCTCGCCGTTGCGGCGCATACGGGTCGCCAGGTGGTCGAGCTTGAACAGGCTCTCCAGCTGGTCCGGGTCGGCCTCGTTGTTCTCCAGGTCGGTGATGAGGGTCAGCTGGCCCTCGATCAGCGACTGGTTGCGGCGCGAGAGGTTGGTGAAGATCGCGTTGACGTTGCCGCGCAGCAGGGCCTGCTCGGCGGCGAGCCGGACGGCCTCGCGGTGCACCTGGTCGAAGGCGCGGGCGACTTCGCCGATCTCGTCGGTGGAGTCGATCGGGATCGCCTCGACCCGGGTGTCGACCCGGCCCGGCTCGGTGCGCGAGAGCTGGTCGACGAGCATCGGCAGGCGCTGCTCGGCCACGTCGAAGGCGGCGTTGCGCAGCCGGCGCATCGAGCGGCTCATCTGGCGGGCCACCATGCCGGCCAGGATGAACGCGGCGAGCAGGGCGACCACGACGATCGCGCCGTTGATGTACGCGGTGGTCTTGGCGTCGTCGGCGATCTGGCCGGCCTCGGTGACGGCCCGGGTGACCAGTTCGTCCTCGATCTGGCTGTAGCCGTCGAACTTGGAGGTCGAGGCGGCCATCCAGGACTCGGGCGTGATGCCCGCGGCCTTGAGCTGCTTGGGGGTCTGGCCCTCGCCGAGCGCGGCGGCCATCCCGTTGTAGATCGAGCCGTCGGCGGCCGGAGCGGCACCGATGTGCGGGCCGTTGTCGGCGCCCAGCTTGGTGCCGGGGAACTGCTTGGCGACCTCGGCCGCCTTCGTCTGCAGGACGTCCTTCAGCCGCTGGCTGTCGGCGTCCGTACCACCCGCGTCGAACTCGCCGAGGGCGATGAACTCCAGGTAGTTGTACGAGTTGAAGGCCTTGACCTGCATCTGGAAGGTCTTGAGGTCGTCGTTGGGCCGCAGCAGCAGGTGCAGACCGATGGAGCGCTGGAGCGACTCCGCCGACTTGGCGAGGTCGACCGCGTACACCATGCGGCCGTAGCTGGTGATGTTGCCGGTGCCCAGGCCGAGCTCGTTGGAGAACGTGCTCAGGTAGTGCGGGATCGCGGTGTAACCCTCTTCGGTCAGCACCGGGTTCTTGGCCTCGACGCCCTTGGCGTACGCGGTCTTGCGCAGGTCGTCGAGGGTCTTCTCGGCCTCGTGCACCTTGGCGAGACGGCGCTTGAGGCTCGGGGTGTCCGGCATGCCCTGGACGGACTCGTCGAACTTGGCGCGGGCCGCGTCGGAGGTGGCGTACGCCTTGCTGACGATGTCGCTGTCGCGCTTGTTCTCGAGCAGCGGCTGAGCGGTGAGGTCACGCTCGTTGAGCAGGGCCTGGCCGTAGTCGGAGGCCGCGCGGACGATGGTCGCGACCTTCTCGGCGTTGCGGGCGTCGCGCCAGGTGGATATGGACCCCTTCACCTCGAAGCCGCCCATGACGAGGCCGACCAGCACGGGGATGAGGAGGATCGCGTTCAGCCTGGTGGCCACCCGCCAGTTGCGCGGCGAGAAACGGCTGTTGCTGCCCGGGGCGGCCTTCTTGCCGTTGTCCGGGGCAGAGGTCTGGGGCGCGGGCTGTGACACCGCCGTGCGCTGCGGCGGGGTGAAGTTGCCCCGCGCCTGCTGCGTCGCGGAGCTCGTCCTGCTTCGCTTCACTCGACCAACAACCTCTCGGAGCCGGCACCCGTGGGGCGTGCCGCGTGTGTTTCAGAGCCGTACTTCTCGGGGCCGTACTACTCGGGAGTTCGTCGAATTCCAGCACGTGGGACGGCTGCCATCCAAACGTCTGGAATCTGGGGTTCCGAGTGGCCAAGACCTCAGATAAAACGGGCATAAAGAGCGAGCCCCGCCAAATGACGGGGCTGTTGTGAGCGCAGTGACACCGGATGAACGCGGCGGGTTGCGGTGACACGAGAATTCTCTGTCGAAACGTTATGAACACAGGGGCGGATCGTGTCAAAGGACACAGTCCGCCCCCGTTTCGCCTACGACAACTGCCGTAGGGCACTGCCTACTTGAGCACTGCCTACTTGAGTCGTGCCATGAGGGCGTGTTCGACGAGGGTGATGAGGGCGCTTTTGGCGTCGGCGCGGTGGCGGGCGTCGGTGACGATGATGGGGGTGTCGGGGCCGATCTGAAGTGCTTCGCGTACTTCGTCGGGGGTGTAGGGCTGGTGTCCGTCGAAGCCGTTGAGGGCGATGACGAAGGGGAGTCCCGAGTTTTCGAAGTAGTCGACGGCGGGGAAGCAGTCGGCGAGGCGGCGGGTGTCGACGAGGACGACGGCGCCGATGGCGCCGCGGACGAGGTCGTCCCACATGAACCAGAAGCGGTCCTGTCCGGGGGTGCCGAACAGGTAGAGGATGAGGTCCTGGTCGAGGGTGATGCGGCCGAAGTCCATGGCCACGGTGGTGGTGGTCTTGTCTCCGGTGTGGGTCAGGTCGTCGATTCCGGCGGAGGCCGAGGTCATGACGGCTTCGGTGCGCAGGGGGTTGATCTCCGAGACCGCGCCGACGAACGTGGTCTTGCCCACGCCGAAGCCGCCCGCCACCACGATCTTCGCCGACGTGGTGGAACGGGCGGCACCGCCGCTAGAGCTTGCGAAGTCCACTGAGCACCCTCTCGAGCAGCGTTACGTCCGGCGTGCCGCCGGTCTCTCCATTGCCCGGCTGGTGGATGGCCACCATGCCGGCCTCGGCCAGGTCGGCTACGAGGATCCGGGCGACACCGAGCGGCATCTGGAGCAGCGCGGAGACCTCGGCCACCGACTTGACCTCACGGCAGAGGTGGCAGATCCGCTGGTGCTCGGGAAGCAGCGTGGCAAGGTGCGCCGGGTCTGCTGTGGTGCTGACCAGCGCCTCGATGGCGAGCTGGTAGCGCGGCCTGGTCCGGCCGCCGGTCATGGCGTACGGACGGACCAGCGGCTGGTCGCCTTCACCGTCGTACGCCGCGTCGTGCAGCGCGCCGTACGAATCGTGTGAGGCGGGTGGCGGGGTCATTGGTTCCTCCGGGCGGGGACAGCAAGGCATCTGCAAGCCGTCTGGCAGGGCCGGTGGGGGGAAGTGGTGCGGCCTGGACGGATGTTCTGCGTCGTGCGGGAGCCGTACGCGCCGGAGGGGGCGGCGCCTCGGCTCCCGACCCCCGGCCTCGCGAGCGGCTCGGCCGGGGGGTTTGCGGTCAGTGGAGCAGGCTGCCCTGGAGCTCGGCGCGCAGGTCCGGAGTCAGGACGCTGCCCGCGCGGTCGACCAGGAGGGCCATCTCGTAGCCCACCAGGCCGATGTCGCACTCCGGGTGGGCGAGTACGGCCAGCGAGGAACCGTCGGAAACGGACATGAGGAAGAGGAAACCGCGCTCCATCTCGACCACGGTCTGGGCGACGCTGCCCCCCTCGAAGATCCGGGAGGCCCCGGCGGTCAGCGAGGTCAGACCGGACGCCACGGCGGCCAGCTGGTCGGCGCGGTCGCGCGGGAAGCCTTCGGACATGGCGAGGAGCAGGCCGTCGGCGGAGACCACCACCGTGTGGGACACCCCTGGGGTGTTGTCCACAAAATTGGTGATCAACCAGTTCAGGTTCTGTGCCGCCTGGCTCATCGGACTCAACTAACGCTCCTGCTGGTGAGTGGGGTCCACGTGGAAGCTGCCGGTTGAGCCGTTGTTGGCCTGCCGGCCCTGCTGGATGCCCCGGCGGAGATTGGTCAGTCGGCCGCGCACGTCATCGGGCGCCCGGGAGACCTGGGGTCCTGCCTGGTGGTTCTGCTGCTGTGCGGTGCCCGCCACCAGGTTGGCGCGCGGGACCCGCTTGGGAAGTCCGGACGTGGTCACGCCGCCGGCGGCGGGCTTGCGGGCCCGCTCGGCCTGGCGGACCAGGTCGTCGTTGGGCGAACTGCGCCAGTTGCCGCCGCCGTTGGAGCCGGCCGAGCCGCCCTCGCGGACCGGCAGCCGCTCGGGCGCGGGCTGCTGCGGGGCATCGCCCCGGCCCTGCGGCCCCTGCTGCTGCGGGGCCTGGGCAGCCTGCGGGCCGCCCTGCTGCTGGAACCAGTTGGTCTCGAGCGTGTCGTACAGCGGGGTGCGACCGTCACCGGCACCGGCCGGCGGCAGCGCCTCGGGCTGACGCGGGGCACCGAAGTCGTTGCCCTCCGGGCGCCGGCGCGGGGCACCCGGACCGAAGTCCTGGCCCTGCTGCCCCTGCTGGCCTTGCTGACCCTGCTGGTACTGCTGCGGCTGGACCGGCTGCGGCGCGGGCGGCCGCGGCGCGTTGAAGTCCGGGCGGGCGAACGCGGAGGTCGCCGCCGGGTTCTGCCGGTCGTCGGCCGCGGGGCGCCCGTACTGGCCGGTGTCCTGGCCGGGCCGGGTGAACGAGCCGGTGCTGGAGGCGTCCTGGCCGGGCCGCGCGAACGAGCCGGTGCTGGACGGGTCCTGGTCCGGACGCGTGAACTGGCCGGTGTTCGAGGACTGGTCGCCGTACCCGTTGTAGGTGCCGGGGCGCTCGAACTGCCCCGTCGCCGCCGGGTCCTGGGCGGCCGGCGTGCCGAACACGTCGGGGCGCACGAACGTGCCGGTGCCCGAACCCTGGTCCTGCTGGGAGCCGGGCGGAGGCCCGTCGAAGCCCGGGCGCGCGAACTCGGCGGTCGCGGCCGGGCCCTGGCGGTCGTCGAGGGCGGGGCGCGGGTACTGGCCGGTGTGCTGCTCCGGCTCCTCGTGGCCGCGCGGCGCGTCCAGGGCCGAGGGCTGGTCGGTGCCCCAGCTCGTGGCCTGCGGCCGGGCCGGCTGCTGCGTCAGCGGGTTGCCGCCGGGCAGCTCGGCACGCGGGGCGCCGGGCGGCGGGGTCATCGGACGGTCACCGCGGCGGGGGGCCGCCGGGGCGCTGCCGAAGGCGTTCTGCTGGCCCTGCTGCTGCGGGGGCTGGCCCTGCTGGGGGCCGCCGTTCCGGGGCGGGAGGGCGGCACGCGGACCCTGGCCACCGGTGACCTGGCCGCGCGGGGCGCCCGCGCCGAGCCGTCCGGCCGGAGCGCCGGGGCCGCCACCGCTGAGCGGGCCCGCGGCGAGACCGGCACGCGAGGGCGGACCGCCCGCGAGACCGGGACGGCCGCCCTGGCCCGCCGGGGCCTGCGGCTGGCCGGCACCCGGCTTGCCGGGCACCTTCTTGCCGCCCTGGGCGACATCGACGGGCAGCATGACGAGCGCGGTCGTGCCGCCGGAGTCCGACGGGCGCAGCTGGATGCGGATGCCGTGTCGCAGGGACAGGCGGCCGACCACGAACAGGCCCATGCGGCGCGAGACCGAGACGTCCACGGTGGGCGGCGACGCGAGCCGCTCGTTGATCGCGGCGAGGTCCTCGGGGGAGAGGCCGATGCCGGTGTCGTGGATCTCGACCAGGACGCGGCCGTCGGGCAGCGCGTGACCGGTGACGCGGACCTTGGTCTGCGGCGAGGAGAACGAGGTCGCGTTCTCGAGCAGCTCGGCGAGCAGGTGCACGAGGTCGTTGACCACGCGTCCGGCGACCTCGGTCGCGGGCACGGCGGCCAGCTCGATGCGCTCGTACTGCTCCACCTCGGAGGCCGCGGCGCGCAGCACGTCGACCAGCGGGACCGGGCGGGTCCAGCGGCGGCCCGGCTCCTCACCGGCGAGGACGAGGAGGTTCTCGCCGTTACGGCGCATACGGGTCGCGAGGTGGTCCAGCTTGAAGAGCGAGGACAGCTGGTCCGGGTCGGCCTCGCGGGACTCCAGCTCGGAGATGAGCGAGAGCTGACGCTGGATCAGACCCTGGGAGCGGCGCGAGAGGTTGGTGAACATCGCGTTGACGTTGCCTCGGAGCAGCGCCTGCTCGGCGGCGAGCCGGACGGCCTCGCGGTGCACGTCGTCGAAGGCCGCGGCCACCTGGCCGATCTCGTCGCGTGAGTGCACGCCGACCGACTCCACGGAGGTGTCGACGTCCTGCGGGTCCGACTCCGAGAGCTGCTTGACGAGCTCGGGCAGACGGTCCTGGGCGACCCGGGTCGCGGTGTCCTGGAGGCGGCGCAGCGAGCGGATCATGGAGCGGGCCACGACGAACGCGCCGACCAGCGAGACGCCGAGCACGATGAGGATCAGCGCACCGTTGAGGATCGCGTCGCGCTGCGAGGAGTCGCGCAGCTCGCGCGCCTTCTGCTCCATCTCACCGAGCAGGGTCTGCTCGATGGTCTTCATCTGGTTGATCTTGTTGGAGTCCTGGTCGTACCAGTCGAGGTACGAGCGGCGCTGCTCCTGGTTGATGCCGCCGGTGTTCTTGAGCACGCGCTGCGAGTACGCGTTGGCGGCGGTGATCTCCGAGTTGCCCTTGTCGAGCGGGGCCATCAGCTCGGTGGAGTTGCCGCCGTTGGCCTCGTACACGTTCTGGAACGAGGCGAGCGACTGGCGCTCGCCGTCCTGCGCGGCCTTGGCGTACAGGCGGTCGGGCTCCGTGAGGTCGCCCGCCTTGTCCTTGGTGGCCGGCAGCGCCGCGGCGATGATCGCGCGCTGGACCGAGGCGTACTCCTTGGCCGAGGAGAAGGCCGCGAGCGCACGGGTCCGCTTGATCATCTCCGGGTTGGAGGTGGCCTGGGCCATGTCCTGGGAGAGGCTGAGCAGACCGCGGATCAGACGGCTGTAGGACTCGACCGTCTGGGAGTTGGTCGAGCCCTCCTTGTACGCGGTCCTGCGGATGCTCTCCAGGTCCTGGAGCTGGATCGCGATGTTGGTGACGTTGCGCCGGATCGACTCGAGCGCGTCGTCGTTCTCCGTGCCGCTGACGTCCTGGGTCGCGTTGATGAACGACTTCTTGACCAGGTCGGTGGCGGACCGGTCGGTCTGGACGCGGGCGTCCGAAGTCTGGGTGGAGAGCGGGCCCGCCGAGTCGTCGCGCTCGGTCTGGAGCGCGGCGGCGAGCTCGGTCGCCTGCTTGGTCATGTCGGTGAGCAGCTGCATGTGGTCGAGCTGCTGCATGTCGTTCATCGACTGCTGGATGCGCAGCCCGCCCAGGGTCGTCGCGGCCACCACGGGGAGGGCGAGCAGGGCGACGAGGCGGGTCGAGATGCGCCAGTTGCGCAGGGCTATTCGGGAGCCCGTGTCCACGGGACCCGTGGGTTTGCGGTCGGCGCCGGCGCTCTCGCCTCCGGACGGGCCGGCGGGCCCACCGGTGCGGGCCGTCTGGCCGCTCGCCTCGCCGGCCGGCGAGGCTGATGGGTTCTCGGGGCCCCGGGGGTTCTGGGCGTGCTGGGGCGAGGAACTGGCCGTCTTGGGGCCAGTCCCGCCCTGCGGCTCCTGCTCCGCCGCAGCGCTGCCATCCCTCTTGAAACGTCCCTGCACTAGCGTCGCAACCTCTGGACCAGGCGTCCCCCCGCTGTAGGCGGATGGGACGGTGTCGGCGTCATGGGGGCACTGCGCGCCCCCTGTGTGGTCTGAGTGACCGGCGCTTGTCCTGCTCCCCCTCCCGCCGCTCACCCGGCGCTGCGTTGCGCCCCTGCGCACCGGTCAGTGACCCGCGGCGGTGCGTGGAATTCCAGCACAGTGCCGGATCTCCAACAAGGCCCGCGTACCGGGCCGTGACCTGGGTGACACATTGTGAGTATCGCGTCACAAGACGTAGAAAGTGATCGCGGAGAAAACGGACTTATGCTTACGAGTCACTTACGGGCGGGGGGTGTCCCAGTCGCGATGATCAGGAGCGGAATGCAGGGTTCAATACCGGAATGTCCGTTCCTGGAGGGCCAGTTGACGGACCCTTATATCCCTTTTGTGGCTTGATTCGTGAGCAAACTCACATGTTGATCGTCGTCTCTACGTCCCTTTGCCGGGAATTCGAATGTTTAGCCTGACGCTTTACAGGGATGGCCACTCCGACAACCGGCGCCCCCGAGGCGTCCGTAAAGACAGGGTTCGTAGCAGAGATGAAGACGACGATGATCATCCGCAACATAGCCAACCCGCGCCGCACCACCCTGGCGCACCTCGCGGACGCCGAGGAACTGCAGCGGGCGGCCCAGCCGGAGCACACCGTCGAACTGCCGGCCCAGACGGCCAACCCGCGCCGCACCATCCTGATGAAGGCCCCGGCCCAGGCCGACGCCGCCACCGTCTGACCCGGCGGCCCCGCCGCGCCCGACCCGGCGGCCCCGCGACCGGGGGAAATCGCACGGCCGGTGCCCCCGCCCGCGTTAGCCTGGAGCGTCAGACTCCGGCCAGTCGGCCAGTACCAGCTAAGCGAAGTGAGGGGCGACAGCACTCGTGCGCATCGCCAGGTTCTCCATCGACGGCAATGTCGCCTTCGGAGCCGTCGAGGGCGAAGGCCCCGACGGTCTCGTACTCGACATCATCAAGGGCATCCCGTACGCGGACTTCGAGCTCTCCGGCACCAAGGTGCCGCTGAGCAAGGTCCGCCTGCTGCCGCCCGTGCTCCCCAACAAGGTCGTAGCCATCGGCCGCAACTACGCGGAGCACGCCAAGGAGCTCGGCAACGCCATCGTCGACGACCAAGGCCGTCCGGAGATGCCCGTCGCCTTCTTCAAGCCGACCACCTCGGTGATCGGCTCCGGCGACAACATCGAGTACCCCTCCTTCTCCAACGAGCTGCACCACGAGGCCGAGCTCGCCGTCGTGATCGGCCGCATGTGCCGCGAGGTCCCGCGCGAGCGCGTCAAGGACGTCATCTTCGGCTACACCTGCGCCAACGACGTCACCGCCCGTGACGCACAGAAGCGCGAGAAGCAGTGGGCCCGCGCCAAGGGCTTCGACACCTCGTGCCCGCTGGGCCCCTGGGTCGAGACGGACCTGGACCCGAGCGACCTCACCATCCAGGCCACCGTCAACGGCGAACAGCGCCAGCTCGGCCGCACCACCGACATGATCCGCTCCATCGAGGACCTGGTCGTCCACATCACCGAGGCCATGACGCTGCTCCCGGGCGACGTCATCCTCACCGGCACCCCGGCCGGAGTCGGCCCCCTCAACGTCGGCGACGAAGTCGCCGTCACCATCGAAGGCATCGGCACTCTCACCAACAGGGTGATCAAGCGTGGCTAACCCCCTGGACGCGAACGTCCGCGTTCGCTTCTGTCCCTCCCCGACCGGCAACCCCCACGTGGGCCTGGTCCGCACCGCCCTGTTCAACTGGGCGTTCGCCCGGCACCAGGGCGGCACGTTCGTGTTCCGCATCGAGGACACCGACGCGGCCCGCGACAGCGAGGACTCCTACAACCAGCTCCTGGACTCCCTGCGCTGGCTGGGCTTCGACTGGGACGAGGGCCCGGAGGTCGGCGGCCCGCACGCGCCCTACCGCCAGTCGCAGCGCATGGACATCTACCGTGACGTCGCCGAGAAGCTGCTCGCCGCCGGCCACGCGTACAACTGCTACTGCACCACCGAGGAGCTGGACGCCCGCCGCGAGGCGGCCCGCGCCGCCGGCAAGCCCTCCGGCTACGACGGCCACTGCCGCGACCTGAGCGCCGAGCAGAAGCAGGCGTACGAGGCCGAGGGCCGCAGCCACGTCGTCCGCTTCCGGATGCCGGACGAGGCGACCACCTTCACGGACCTCGTCCGCGGCGAGATCACCGTCCAGGCGGAGAACACCACCGACTACGGCATCGTCCGCGCGAACGGCGCCCCGCTCTACACGCTGGTCAACCCGGTCGACGACGCGCTGATGGAGATCACCCACGTCCTGCGCGGCGAGGACCTGCTCTCCTCCACCCCGCGCCAGATCGCGCTCTACAAGGCGCTGATCGAGCTGGGCATCGCCAAGGACGTCCCGTCCTTCGGCCACCTGCCGTACGTGATGGGCGAGGGCAACAAGAAGCTGTCCAAGCGCGACCCGCAGGCGTCCCTGAACGTCTACCGCGAGCGCGGCTTCCTGCCCGAGGGCCTGCTCAACTACCTCTCGCTGCTCGGCTGGTCGTTCTCGGCGGACCAGGACGTCTTCTCGATCCAGGACATGGTCGCGAAGTTCGACATCGCCGACGTGAACGCCAACCCGGCCCGCTTCGACCTGAAGAAGGCCGAGTCCATCAACGCGGACCACATCCGCATGCTGGACGAAAAGGCGTTCGCCAAGGCCTGCGAGCCGTGGCTGCGCGCCCCGCACGCCAACTGGGCCCCCGAGGCCTTCGACGAGAAGGCCTGGGAGGCGATCGCCCCGCACGCCCAGACGCGCGTGACCGTCCTCTCGGACATCACCGCCAACGTCGACTTCCTCTTCCTCGACCAGCCGGTCGAGGACGAGGCGTCCTGGGCGAAGGCGATGAAGGAGGGCTCGGACGCGCTCCTGCGCACGGCCCGCGAGAAGCTGGAGTCGGCGGACTGGACGTCCCCGGAGTCCCTGAAGGACGCGGTCCTTGCGGCGGGCGAGCAGCACGGCCTGAAGCTGGGCAAGGCCCAGGCCCCGGTCCGCGTGGCGGTCACCGGCCGCACGGTGGGCCTGCCCCTCTTCGAGTCCCTGGAGATCCTGGGCAAGGAGAAGACCCTGGCGAGGATCGACGCGGCCCTGGCCAAGCTGGCCGCGTAGCCGCAGGCGGTACGTGAGAGAGGGGCGGCAGCCGGCCGGCTGCCGCCCCTCGGCGTGTCCGGCTCGGCCCGAACTCCGGCGTGACACCACCCGGTGGCCCGCACCGCACGCCGTGCCACGCCATGCCTGTGCCGGGGCTCAACGGGCCCCGCCCGTGGGCGAGTTGACCCCGCGTGCAGGACGGCGGCCTGGCGGCCCGGCCTCATACTGACCGGGACTGCTCTGTCAGCGGGGCGAGTTATGTTGCCTGTAGTGCGAACCGCCGCCGCCTCCACGCCTGTCACACCGGGAGACCCTCATGCCCATGCCCGCCCCCGACTTCTCCTGGCACTTCACTCCGGGCAACGTGTTCGAGGAGGAGTCCGGCAGTACCGGCACGATGAGTGTGGTGCGGGGCGGGGAGCTGTGGCTGCACACCGGGCGGGTCATCGCCTGCGACCCGTTCGTCTCGCTGGGGGCCGGCGAGGCCGAGCCGTTCACGGCACAGGTGGCACCGGGGCGCTACCGGGTGGACGCGGCCGTGGCCACCCTGGTGCGGCCGGGCGAGCCCGAGGTGGACGGCCCGCACCTGCGGGTGGCCGCCGCGCGGCTGGTCATCAAGGACGCCCCCGCCGTCTCGTGGGAGCTCGCCCTCCAGCCGGGGCAGGACCTCGCCGAGCTGGATGACGAGGAGTTCTTCGGGTACGGGGTCGACGCGGGCACCGGCTGCTTCTACGACGCGGGGTCCGACGGGTCCTTCCCCGACTGCGAGGGCGACGAGGGGCCGCTGTGGGACGCCTTCGACACCGTCCCGCCCTCGCCGGGCCCGCACACCGTCACCGACCCCGCCTCCGGTCACAACCTGATCGCCTTCACCTCCGGTTGGGGCGACGGCGCGTACCCGACCTGGATAGGCCGGGACGAGGCGGGCGCGGTCACCTGCTTCGTCACCGACTTCTTCGTCGTCCCCACCGAGGCACTGGTGCCCTGAGCCGCCGGCCCCGCCGCACATGCCGGAACGCGGCGCCTCCGCCGGGCCCGGGGCCTAAGCTCGAAGCATGGCCATCCGCGCCGTCCTGTGGGACATCGACGACACGATCTTCGACTACGCCACGGCCTCCCGCTCCGGCATGCGCGCGCACCTCGACATCGAGGGACTGCCCCGCGCGTACGAGTCCCTGGAGACGGCCCTCGACGCCTGGGACGAGCTCACCGCGTACCACTGGGCGCGGTTCGCGGCGGGGGAGACCGACTGGCACGGGCAGCGGCGCGACCGGGTGCGGGCGTTCCTGGGCGAGGCCATGAGCGACGAGCGGGCCGAGGCCTGGTTCGAGCGGCACATCGCGCACTACGAGGCCGCCTGGAGCCTGTTCCCGGACGCGCTGCCCGTCCTCGACGTGCTCGCCGAGGACTACCGGCACGCCGTCCTGTCCAACTCCTCCCTGCCCAACCAGGATCGGAAGCTGCGCATCCTGGGTGTGCGGGACCGCTTCGAGGCACTGCTCTGCGCGGCCGAACTCGGCGTGGCCAAGCCGCAGGCGGGCGCCTTCCACGCGGGCTGCGCGGCGCTCGGACTGCCGCCCGATGAGGTCGTCTACGTGGGCGACCAGCCGGACATCGACGCACGCGGGGCGGTCGAGGCGGGGCTCAAGGCGGTCTGGCTGGACCGCTCGGGGACGGGCGGCAGGCCCGAGCTCGTCCGCATCACGGGACTCGACCAGCTCCCCGGTCTGCTGCGCCGCGATACCCGTTTTGGAGCGCCGGACACCTTCGGGTAATGTTCTTCCTGCGCCAAGGGGAACGGGAAGAAAAACCCCGAACCGAAAGCGCAAGCCAAGCAAAACTCCTTACGGGAGTTGCGTTTTGGTGGGCTATGGTGTAATTGGCAGCACGACGGTTTCTGGTTCCGTTAGTCTAGGTTCGAGTCCTGGTAGCCCAGCTCGCAGAGCTTTATCTGCAAGGCCCCCGTTGTGTAGCGGCCTAGCACGCCGCCCTCTCAAGGCGGTAGCGCCGGTTCGAATCCGGTCGGGGGTACAGATCCTTCCCGCGGGATCACCAGGGTCGCACCCGGTGAACCTGATGCAGGATCGCTAGGGCCCCCGTTGTGTAGCGGCCTAGCACGCCGCCCTCTCAAGGCGGTAGCGCCGGTTCGAATCCGGTCGGGGGTACTGGTCTAAACCACCATGGGCTATGGTGTAATTGGCAACACTACGGTTTCTGGTACCGTCATTCTAGGTTCGAGTCCTGGTAGCCCAGCGGGTCATTTCAAGATCCTGGATCTTCTTCGAAGGTCCGAACACGCAGGTAGGCCCCCGTTGTGTAGCGGCCTAGCACGCCGCCCTCTCAAGGCGGTAGCGCCGGTTCGAATCCGGTCGGGGGTACGCACAGAGAATGGGCCCTTCGCATCTTGCGGAGGGCCTTTTCGTGTGCCCGGTGGCCCGGTCACCGTCCCCTGCCTCCCGGTCACCCGCTCGCGAAGCGCCGGCCCGACTCCTGCGCCTCGGCGATCCTGCGCAGACTGAGCAGCACCGGCTCGTACAGCACGGTCAGGGCCACCGCCGCCTCCACCTGTGCGTCGGCGGATTCGTAGCGCTCCACCAAATCCAGGTCCGTCACGGCCAGTTCGGCCGCCGCCCGGGCATAGGGCAGCAAGTCGTCCACGTCACACGGGTAGTTGAGCCGCGCCAGGGCGCCGACCGCGCCGACCAGCGTGCCGTAGGCGGGGGAGTCCGGGCCCCAGGCGTGCGGCCCCTGAAGCCAGTTGAGCCGTGAGAGCAGGGCGTCGACGGTGTGCCGGGCGCGGTCGACGGCGGGGTCGCCGGGGGCCGGCTCGGGCGTGGTCGGCAGTGCTCCGACCGCGATGCCCAGGCGGTGGTGGTGGTCGAGGGAGTCGTCCTCCAGCGCCGCGAGCACCTCCCGGGCCGTGGCCACCGGCACCCGGCCGACCTGGATCAGGGCGCGCACCAGTCGGAGGCGCTGGAGGTGGGTCTCGTCGTACGCGGACCGGGTGGCCGTGACCCGGCGGCCCTGCGGCAGCAGTCCCTCGCGCAGGTAGTACTTGATCGTGGCCGTGGAGACCCCGCTGCGCTCGCTCAGTTCCGCCAGTTTCACGGCCTGCCCCCTTGCGTCGTCAGTTGGAGAGTGTCACTATCCAATCATGGATAGCGCGGCTATCCAACGGGCAGGAATCGTGACAGGGGGAACGTCATGAACGACAAGCCGGTCCAGGGACGGATGACCGCCGCGGCCGAGGGCGATGTGGTCGTCTTCCTCATCGGGATGCGCATCAACAGCTTCCGGGCGCTGCGGAGTTGGTGGCCCGTCTCGGCGGCCATGCCGCGGATGCTGAAGGAACTGGAGAGGGAGAAGGCGCAGGGCAACGGGCTGCTCGGCTACCGGCCCGTGCTCGGCGGGCCGCGCCTGATCGGCGTGATCCAGTACTGGGAGTCCAAGGAGAAGCTCCTGGCGTACGCGTCGGCGGCGGACAAGGAGCACCGGCCGGCCTGGGCGGCCTTCAACCGCCGGGCCCGGGCGGGCCGGGACAACGTCGGGATCTGGCACGAGACGTACGTCGTGCCCGCCGGGTCGTATGAATCGGTGTACGTGAACATGCCGGAGTCGGCGTCCGGGCTCGGCGCGGCCACCGGACTCGTCCCGGTCGGCCGTCGCGGCGACCGGGCGGCCGACCGTCTCAGGATCAAGGCCGTCTGATCCCGCCCCTCGGACATCCCGGGGCAGGCCTCGAACGCCCGGGGGCCGGCCCCGGACACACCTCCGGCCCACCGCTGCGGCGTTGAAGCGGTGGGCCGGACTGTGGGAGAGGGGAGGGACTCAGCCGTTGCGGCGCAGGGCTTCGGACAGGCGACCCGCGGCGTCGATGACGGCCTGGGCGTGCATCCGGCCCGGGTGCCGGGTCAGGCGCTCGATGGGGCCGGAGACCGAGACGGCGGCCACCACCCGGTTCGACGGGCCGCGCACCGGCGCCGACACCGAGGCCACGCCCGGCTCGCGCTCGCCGATGGACTGGGCCCAGCCCCTGCGGCGTACGCCGGAGAGGGCCGTCGCCGTGAAGCGGGCGCCCTGGAGCCCGCGGTGCAGGCGCTCCGGCTCCTCCCAGGCCATCAGGATCTGCGCGGAGGACCCGGCCTTCATGGTCAGCGTGGAGCCGACCGGCACGGTGTCGCGCAGGCCCGAGAGGCGCTCGGCGGCCGCCACGCAGATCCGCATGTCGCCCTGGCGGCGATAGAGCTGCGCGCTCTCGCCCGTGACGTCCCGCAGATGCGTCAGGACCGGGCCGGCCGTGGCCAGCAGGCGGTCCTCGCCGGCCGCCGCCGCGAGCTCGGCGAGACGCGGGCCGAGAATGAAACGGCCCTGCATGTCCCGCGCCACCATCCGGTGGTGTTCCAGTGCCACGGCCAGTCGGTGTGCCGTGGGTCGTGCGAGCCCAGTGGCCGCGACCAGACCTGCGAGGGTGGCCGGACCGGACTCCAGAGCGCTCAGGACAAGGGCAGCCTTGTCCAGAACGCCTACGCCGCTAGAGTTGTCCATGCAACGATATTCGCGTCTCACTCTGTGAAACGCAAGTTCAATTTTCTCCGGAAGTCGTCAAGCTGTACTGGCGATCCGTACAACGGGACGCGGCCTCGCCCGGGGCGTGCGCACGGGTACGGGCAATCGGTCTCTAGAAGTGCCGGCGAAGCCGCCGGCCGGAGGGAAGGCGATGGGTAGGACACTCGCGGAGAAGGTCTGGGACGACCATGTCGTCAGGCGAGCAGAGGGCGAGCCGGACCTGCTCTTCATCGATCTTCACCTGCTGCACGAGGTGACCAGCCCGCAGGCCTTCGACGGACTGCGCAAGAACGGTCGCCAGGTGCGGCGCCTCGACCTCACCATCGCCACCGAGGACCACAACACCCCCACCATCGACATCGACAAGCCGATCGCGGACCCGGTCTCCCGGATCCAGCTGGAGACGCTGCGCAAGAACTGCGCCGAGTTCGGTGTGCGTCTGCACCCGCTCGGCGATGTCGAGCAGGGCGTCGTCCACGTGGTGGGACCGCAGCTGGGCCTGACCCAGCCGGGCACCACCGTGGTCTGCGGCGACTCGCACACCTCCACCCACGGCGCCTTCGGCGCGCTGGCGTTCGGCATCGGTACCAGCCAGGTCGAGCACGTCCTGGCCACCCAGACGCTGCCGCTGGCCCCCTTCAAGACGATGGCCATCACCGTCGACGGCGAACTGCCCGACGGCGTCACTGCCAAGGACCTGATCCTCGCCATCATCGCGAGGATCGGCACCGGCGGCGGCCAGGGCTACGTCCTGGAGTACCGCGGCTCCGCCATCGAGAAGCTGTCGATGGAAGCCCGCATGACCATCTGCAACATGTCCATCGAGGCGGGCGCCCGCGCCGGCATGATCGCCCCGGACCGGACCACGTTCGACTACCTGGAGGGCCGCGCACACGCCCCCCAGGGCGAGGACTGGGACGCGGCCGTCGCGTACTGGAAGACCCTCAAGTCCGACGAGGACGCGGTCTTCGACGCCGAGGTCGTCATCAAGGCCGACGAACTCGCGCCGTTCGTCACCTGGGGCACCAACCCCGGCCAGGGCGCGCCCCTGTCGGCCAACGTCCCCGACCCGGCTTCGTACGAGGACGCTTCGGAGCGCCTGGCCGCCGAAAAGGCCCTGGAATACATGGGGTTGACTGCGGGCCAGCCGCTGCGCGACATCAACGTCGACACCGTCTTCGTAGGTTCGTGCACCAACGGCCGCATCGAGGACCTGCGCAACGCGGCCGCCGTCATCGAGGGCCGCAAAGTCGCCGACGGCGTACGGATGCTGGTCGTCCCCGGCTCGGTCCGGGTCGCCCTGCAGGCGATGGACGAGGGCCTGGACAAGGTGTTCACGGCCGCCGGCGCCGAATGGCGGCACGCGGGCTGCTCGATGTGCCTCGGCATGAACCCGGACCAGCTGGCCCCCGGCGAGCGCTCCGCGTCCACCTCCAACCGCAACTTCGAGGGCAGGCAGGGCAAGGGCGGCCGCACCCACCTGGTTTCGCCCCAGGTCGCCGCCGCAACCGCGGTTCTCGGCCATCTGGGCTCGCCCGCCGACCTCTCCGACGCCCGTACCCCCGTGGAGGCCTGAGAACCATGGAAGCTTTCACCACGCACACCGGCCGGGGCGTTCCGCTGCGCCGCTCCAACGTCGACACGGACCAGATCATCCCGGCCCACTGGCTGAAGAAGGTCACCCGCGACGGCTTCGAGGACGGCCTCTTCGAGGCCTGGCGCAAGGACTCCGAGTTCGTCCTGAACAAGGCCGAGTACAAGGGCGCCACCGTTTTGGTGGCCGGTCCCGACTTCGGTACCGGCTCCTCCCGCGAGCACGCGGTGTGGGCGCTGCAGAACTTCGGCTTCAAAACGGTGATCTCGTCCCGCTTCGCCGACATCTTCCGCGGCAACTCGCTGAAGAACGGACTGCTCACCGTTGTTCTCGACCAGAAAGTCGTGGACGCCCTGTGGCAGCTGATCGAGCGCGATCCCGAGGCCGAAATCACCGTTGACCTGCAGGATCGCCAAGTTCGCGCGGAAGGCGTCACGGCCGACTTCGAACTCGACGAGAACGCCCGCTGGCGGCTCCTGAACGGCCTGGACGACATCTCCATCACGCTCCAGAACGAGCCCGACATCGCCGCCTACGAGGGTCGTCGGCCCTCCTTCAAGCCGAGCACGATCCAGGCCTGAACCGCCTATTGACCCCCCTTCGGCTGCATCGCGCCCCCTGATTTCCGGATTGATTTCCGGGCAGGGGGCGCGTCGCGTTTTGGGCTCCGGGGGTGACGTCAACTAGCCTTGTGCGCAGGGCAGATGGCCGGATAGTCGCTTGCGCGATCGCGGGGACGTGCGGACGTCCCCGAGTCGCCGGATTCGCTCAGTTGCCCCCGCCGGAGGTGACAACTCGCCTCAGATGGCACAATCGACGCATGGAACGCGACAGCCAACTCGAGCTCTACGGGGTGGTGGCGGACCAACTGAAAGAAGCGCACACAAGGGTGCGCGAACTGCAAGTCCCGGAGGGCGTACGGATGGCGCTGTCCCGGAAGCTGCTGGTCATAACAGCGGCTGCCAAACACGATCTCGCCGATGCGGCAAGGCGTCTGGACCGGTTGTTGAAGGACCTCGACGAGGGCCGATTCCCCGAAGGCGACTGAGCCGTAAGGAACTAGGCGAGAGCCGACTTCGTTGCGGCACTAGGGTGATTAGCCCGTTTCGTGTTTGATTTGCGGTATATATCTGCCTAACGTGCGAAAAGGCCTGGACACTTTCGCTCAGGCAATGTCTCCGAAGGGGAAGACGTGAACAAGGCGCAGCTCGTAGAAGCGATTGCCGACAAGGTCGGCGGCCGTCAGCAGGCCGCGGACGCGGTGGACGCGGTGCTGGACGCGGTCGTCCGCGCAGTCGTCGCCGGCGACCGCGTCTCGGTCACCGGTTTCGGCTCGTTCGAGAAGGTCGACCGCCCGGCCCGTTACGCCCGCAACCCGCAGACGGGTGAGCGCGTCCGGGTCAAGAAGACCTCGGTGCCGCGCTTCCGCGCGGGCCAGGGCTTCAAGGACCTCGTCGCGGGCTCGAAGAAGCTCCCGAAGAACGACGTGGCCGTCAAGAAGGCCCCCAAGGGCAGCCTCTCGGGCGGTACTTCCACCCGGACGACCGTCAAGAAGGCCGCGGCCAAGAAGGCCACGACCGCCAAGAAGGCGACCGCGAAGAAGACCGCGGCGGTGAAGAAGACCGCTGCCGCGAAGACCACGGCGGCGAAGAAGACCACCGCGAAGAAGGCGACCGCCAAGAAGACGACGGCGACCGCCAAGAAGGCCACGCCGGCCAAGACCGCGACCGCCAAGAAGGCCACCGCGAAGAAGACCGCGCCGGCCAAGAAGACCGTCGCGAAGAAGGCGCCCGCGAAGAAGACCACGGCGCGCAAGACCACCGCCAAGAAGGCGACCGCTCGCAAGAAGTAGTCACCAGCGGCAAGGCTCATGCGCCGGGCCGGGCTCCCCTCGGGGAGACCCGGCCCGCGGCCGTTTTCCGGCCAAGTCACGCGCGCGGCGGCTTCGGAAGGCCCGCCTCAGAAGGTCTGCAGCGTCACCAGCGTGATGCGCAGCTCCGCCCCCGACCCCTCGGTCTCGATACGGACCCGCTGCCCGGCCCGCAGCAGCCGCAGCCCGCCCGCGTCGAAGGCCGGCGCCCCGAAGTCCACGGGGGTGCCGTCGTCGAGCAGCACACTGCCGCTGCGGGTCTCGGAGTCGTATGTGTACGCGGTCGCCTGCATGGCGCCAGCCTAGTGCCCCTGTACGGCGTCCAGGGCGCCCAGGAGGGCGGTGGTGGAGGGGCCGACGCCCAGGGCGAGGGCGGTGCGCAGATCGGCGCCGGTGTCCACGTCACGGCGTACCGAGTCCACGCCGTCGAGCAGGATTTCGGCGGCGCCCGACACCGAATGGGCCGTTCGTGACGGGCCGCCGAAAAGCGGGTTCAAATCCTTGCCGGGAAGGGCCGAGAGAAAAGTCGTGCCGATTCCGGCCGCATCCGAGAGAAATGCCCGCGGAAATGCCCCGGCCGCGCCCAGCACCCGGCCGAGATCGGCCGGCCGCAGCGCGGGCAGGTCCGCGTTGAGGGCGGCCACCGGGAGCGCCGCCCGGCGCGCGCGCACCCGCCGCACCCCGTGCGCGAGCGCCGCGTTGAGGCCGGCGCCGGGGGAGTCGGGCACGACGCGGGCGCCGAGCGCGGCCAGTTCGGCGCCCGCGAGCCGGTCGTCCGTGACGACCGCCACATCAAGCACGGCGGGGCAGGCGAGGGCGGCCGCCACGGTGTCGCGGGCGAACGCCAGGGCGAGCCGCGGCCGCAGCTCGTCGCCGACGGCGGCCGCGAGCCTGCTCTTGGCCAGAGCCAAGGGCTTGAGCGGGATGACGAGGGACCAGCGGGCAGCTGTGGCGGTGTTCGTGGCGTCCCCTCCGTCCGGACGCCGCCCCGAGTCGGCCGGGCGGCGGCGGGCTTCATTGTCACCCGCCCGGACGGCCGCCGTGCGGACCGGGGCGTACGGTGTTCTCGACAGACCAGGGGCCTGGGGCGACACTTTCCCCCAGCAGCCACGCAGGTCAGTTCCCCCGGGTCCCGCAGCGGCCCGACAGGGGTCCACAGAGGAAGGTGTCCGAGTGTCCCGCCGCAGAATCGGCTTCTGGTACCGCCTGGCAGCGGTCATCGCAAAACCGCCGCTGGTCGTTCTGTTCAAGCGGGACTGGCAGGGAATGGAGAACATTCCGGCCGACGGCGGATTCATCACCGCCATCAATCACAACTCGTATCTGGACATGTTCTCGTACGGGCATTTCCAATACAACACCGGACGGGTGCCCCGATTCCTGGCCAAGGCCGCGCTTTTCAAGGCGCCCGGCGTCGGGATCCTGCTGCGCGGCACGGGCCAGATTCCCGTCTACCGCGAGTCCACCAACGCGGTCGGCGCCTTCCGGGCCGCCGTGGATGCCGTGGAACGCGGTGAATGTGTCGCGTTCTACCCCGAGGGCACCCTCACCCGGGACCCCGGCCAGTGGCCGATGACCGCGAAGACCGGCGTCGCGCGGGCCGCCATGCTGACGCGGGCGCCCGTCATCCCGGTCGCCCAGTGGGGCGCCAACTTGGCGATGCCGCCCTACGCCAAGGAGAAGAAGGTCCGCTTCTTCCCCCGCAAGACCCTCCAGGTGAAGGCCGGTCCGCCGGTCGACCTCGACCGGTTCTACGACAAGGAGCCGACGCCCGAGGTCCTCAAGGAGGTCACCGAGGTCATCATGGCCGCGATCACCTCCCTGCTCGAGGAGTTGCGGGGCGAGCGGGCCCCGGAGAAGCCGTACGATCTGCGCGAAGTCCGCGCGCGCCAGCGCCGCGAGGCCGCCGGGGAGGGCACCAAGTGACACACGGCACCACCAAGGCAGCGGTGTTCGGGACCGGTTCGTGGGGCACGGCGTTCGCCATGGTCCTCGCCGACGCGGGCTGCGAGGTGACCCTGTGGGCCCGTCGCCCCGACCTCGTCGAAGCGGTCAACTCCACCCGCACCAACCCGGACTACCTGCCCGGCATCGAACTTCCCGCGTCCGTGCGGGCCACCACCGACCCCGCGGAGGCCGCGGCCGGCGCCGACTTCACCGTCCTCGCCGTCCCCTCGCAGACGCTCCGCGACAACCTCGCCGCCTGGGCGCCCCTGCTGGCCCCCGGCACCGTCCTCGTCTCCCTGATGAAGGGCGTCGAACTCGGCACCGCCAAGCGGATGAGCGAGGTCATCGCCGAGGTCGCCAAGGTCACCGAGGACCGCGTCGCCGTGGTCACCGGGCCCAACCTGGCCAAGGAGATCGCCAAGCGGATGCCGGCCGCGGCCGTCGTCGCCTGCCGCGACGAAGCCGTCGCCCAGCGCCTCCAGGCCGCCTGCCACACCCCGTACTTCCGCCCGTACACCAACACCGACGTCGTCGGCTGCGAACTGGGCGGCGCCGTCAAGAACGTCATCGGGCTCGCCGTCGGCATCGCCGACGGCATGGGGCTCGGCGACAACGCCAAGGGCTCGCTCATCACCCGGGGCCTCGCCGAAACCACCCGGCTCGGCCTCGCGATGGGCGCCGACCCGCTGACGTTCTCCGGGCTCGCGGGCCTCGGCGACCTCGTCGCCACCTGCTCCTCGCCGCTCTCGCGCAACCACACCTTCGGCACCAACCTCGGCCGGGGCATGACCCTGCAGGAGACCATCGCGGTCACCAAGCAGACCGCCGAGGGCGTCAAGTCCTGTGAATCCGTGCTGGATCTGGCCCGTCGGCACGGGGTCGACATGCCCATCACGGAGACCGTCGTCGGCATCGTCCACGAGGGGAAGCCGCCGGTCGTCGCGCTCAAGGAGCTCATGTCCCGCAGCGCCAAGGCCGAGCGACGCTGACCGCGCCGGGCCCCTGCGGCCGTGGCTACGACGCCTCGAACGGGTACCCTCAACGCGATATGAGCAGCGAGAACCTCCCCCAGAGTCCTGAGAAGCAGCTCCGCAAGCCGCGGGTGGCCGTGGTGTTCGGCGGCCGCAGTTCGGAGCACGGCATCTCGGTCGTGACCGCCGGCGCGGTGCTGCGCGCCATCGACCGTACGAAGTACGACGTGCTGCCCATCGGCATCACGACGGACGGCCGCTGGGCGCTCACCGCCGACGAACCGGAGCGCATGGCGATCAGCGACCGGCGCACCCCCAGCGTCGAGGAGCTCGCCGAGTCCGCCGAGGGCGGCGTGGTCCTGCCCGTGGACCCGAGCAGCCGCGAAGTCGTCTACAGCGAGCCCGGAATGGCGCCCAAGGTCCTCGGCGAGGTCGACGTCGTCCTCCCGCTGCTGCACGGCCCCTACGGCGAGGACGGCACCCTCCAGGGCCTCCTGGAACTGTCCGGCATCCCGTACGTCGGCGCGGGCGTCCTCGCCTCGGCCGTCGGCCAGGACAAGGAGTACATGAAGCGCGTCTTCACCTCCTTCGGGCTGCCCGTCGGGCCCTACCTGGTGGTGCGCCCGCGCGAGTGGGAGCAGGACGAGAAGGGCGCCCGCCAGCGCATCGCGGACTTCGCCGGCGAGCACGGCTGGCCGCTGTTCATCAAGCCGTCCCGGGCCGGATCCTCGTTCGGCATCACCAAGGTCGACTCCTTCGAGGGCCTGGACGAGGCCATCACCGAGGCCCGCCGCCACGACCCCAAGTTCCTCGTCGAATCGCTGCTGCGCGGCCGCGAGATCGAGTGCGGGGTGCTCGAGTTCGAGGACGGGCCGCGGGCCAGCGTGCCCGCCGAGATCCCGCCGGTGACCGCCCACGACTTCTACGACTTCGAGGCCAAGTACATCGACTCGGCGGCCGGCATCGTGCCCGCGCCGATCGGCGAGGAGGCCACGGCCGAGGTGCGGCGCCTGGCCGTCGAGGCCTTCGAGGCCGCCTCCTGCGAGGGCCTGGTCCGCGCGGACTTCTTCCTCCAGGACAACGGCGAGTTCGTCATCAACGAGATCAACACGATGCCCGGCTTCACGCCGATCTCGATGTACCCGCGGATGTGGCAGGAGAGCGGCGTCGGGTACGCGGACCTGGTCGACAAGCTGATCCAGGCGGCGCTGCGCCGGCCGACCGGGCTGCGCTGACGCCTTCGGGCCCTAGGGCACGTCGAGCGTCTTGGGAATCGCCTTGCCGACAGGGGCGCCGAACGGCTGGAGCACCGAGGCGTCGTGCTCGTACCGTGCCCCTGTCAGCAGCTCGACGTAGGGCTCCCGGTACTGGGTGATGAAGCGCGGGCCCTGGGCGCGGGCCTGCACGGTCCACGAGACCCCCTCCACCTCGACCCCGGGATACTTCGGATCCGCCACCTCGTCGGGCCGCGGGATCCCGCAGCGCAGTACGATCTCCGCGTCCCCGTCCCCCCACCGGGCCGTCAGCGGCGAGTCCGGGGTGGGGTCGTGCCGCTTCTGGCCGGCGACGGTGTCGGGCAGGAGCCTGTCCAGCGCCGCGCACGCCTGCGCCTCCTTCGCGGGGGGCGAGGGAACCGCCACATCCGCGGTGGCGTCGGACGAAGAACAGCCCGCGGCCGCCAGGACGGCGACCGCGGACAGGACGAGAAGCGGCCGGTGGCGGAGAAGAGTCACCAGCCCAGGGTATGCGGGGGCTACAGATGGACGACCGGGCAGGTCAGGGTCCTTGTGATGCCGTCCACCTGCTGGACCTTGGCGACCACCATGCGACCGAGTTCGTCGACCGTCTCGGCCTGGGCCCGCACGATCACGTCGTAGGGCCCGGTCACGTCTTCGGCCTGGATCACTCCCGGGAGCTTTGCGATGGCCTCGGCGACGGTCGACGCCTTGCCCACCTCGGTCTGGATGAGGATGTACGCCTGTACCACGGAACCTCCAGGGCGGCCACGAGGATCATGTGGGGGAGAGAAAGAGACGCCACGGTACCGCGTCGCCACGCGCGACGGGGAGACCCGCGCGAGCGGCCGCTCACGCCGAGCAGCGAGAGCGGCCCTGAAGTTGACGTATGTGTTGACGGTACCCATGCACGTGACCGCTCGCGACCGCAAGCGCACGGGGGCAGAAGAGGTACGACGATGAGAGGTGGGACACGGTGAAAGGCACTGTGGGCGAGTTGGGGGAGTTCGGGCTCATCAGGGAGCTGACCTCCCGGCTCACCACCACCCCCGCGGTCCGGCTGGGGCCGGGCGACGACGCCGCGGTCGTGACCGCACCCGACCGCAGGGTGGTCGCCAGCACGGACATCCTCCTGGAGGGGCGGCACTTCCGGCGCGACTGGTCGACGGCGTACGACGTGGGCCGCAAGGCCGCGGCGCAGAACTTGGCCGACATCGCCGCCATGGGCGCCGTCCCGACCGCGGTGCTGCTGGGTCTCGTCGTGCCGGCCGAGCTGCCGGTCACCTGGCCCACCGAGCTGATGGACGGCATCCGCGACGAGTGCCAGGTCGCGGGCGCGGCCGTGGTCGGCGGTGACGTCGTGCGCGGGGACACCATCACCGTGGCCATCACCGCGCTCGGCGACCTGCGCAACCACGAGCCCGTGACCCGGGCCGGCGCGCAGCCCGGCGACGTCGTCGCGGTGACGGGCTGGCTCGGCTGGTCGGCGGCGGGCTACGCGGTGCTCTCGCGCGGCTTCCGCTCGCCGCGCGCCTTCGTCGAGGCCCACCGCCGCCCCGAACCCCCGTACCACGCGGGCCCCGCCGCGGCCGGGCTCGGCGCCACCGCCATGACCGACGTCAGCGACGGCCTCGTCGCCGACCTGGGCCACATCGCCGAGGCCAGCAAGGTCCGCATCGACCTGCGGTCCGGGCTCATCGACATTCCGACGCAGATGAGCGACATCGGCCAGGCCGTCGGCGTGGACCCGCTGCAGTGGGTGCTCACCGGCGGCGAGGACCACGCGATCGTGGCGACGTTCCCGCCGGACGTGAAGCTGCCCGCCCGCTGGCGGGTCATCGGCGAGGTCCTCAACCCGTCCGCGCTGCCCACCGTCACCGTGGACGGTGCCCCCTGGACCAGCAAGGGCGGCTGGGACCACTTCGGGGACGATCCCGAATGATCCCCCGCGTGCTGACCGTCGCCGGATCCGACTCCGGCGGCGGCGCCGGCATCCAGGCCGACCTCAAGACGATGCTGGCGCTCGGCGTGCACGGCATGAGCGTGATCACCGCCGTCACCGCGCAGAACTCGCTGGGCGTGCGGGGTGCGTGGGAGCTTCCGGTGGACGCGGTGCGGGCCCAGTACCGGGCCGTCGTCGACGACATCGGCGTCCAGGCCGTGAAGACCGGCATGCTCTCCTCGGCCCCCCTCGTCGAAGCGGTCGCCGAGCTGCTCGCCGGCACCGACGCCCCGGTCGTCGTGGACCCCGTGGGCGTCTCCAAGCACGGCGACCCGCTGCTCGCCGCCGAGGCACTCGACTCCGTACGCACCAGGCTGCTGCCCACCGCGACCGTGGCCACCCCCAACCTGGACGAGGTGGCCCAGCTCACCGGCGTGCACGTCGAGGACGAGGACGGGATGCGGCGGGCGGCGGGCGCGATCTTGGAGTTCGGGCCGCGCTGGGCGCTCATCAAGGGCGGGCACTTCCCCGGAGACGCCGTGGACCTGCTCAGCGACGGCACCGAGGAACACTGGCTGCGCGCCCCGCGCCTGGACAACCGGCACACCCACGGCACCGGCTGCACGCTCGCCTCCGCCATCGCCTCGGGCCTGGCGAGGGGGCTCGCGGTCCCGGAGGCGGTCGCGGCGGCCAAGGAGTACGTCACGGGCGCGATAGCCGCGGGCTTCGCGCTCGGCGCGGGCATAGGGCCGGTCGACCACGGCTGGCGCTTCCGTTAGCGAAGCCGTACCCGGGGGCCGGCCCCCGGGTACGGCAAAAAGCCGGTCCACCGAGGTGGACCGGCTTTTCAAGGCAACCGCAGGGGCTGCGCTACGACAGACGTCGCAATTAGCGCGAGACCTTGCCGGCCTTGATGCACGAGGTGCAGACGTTGAGCCGCTTCGGCGTCCGACCGACCACGGCACGCACACGCTGGATGTTCGGGTTCCAGCGACGAGACGTACGGCGGTGCGAGTGCGAAATGTTGTTGCCGAAGCTCGGCCCCTTGCCGCAGACGTCGCAGTTGGCAGCCACGGGTCACTCCAAAAGCTTCAGATGCATTAAATGCACTTACAGTGAATCCGGCGCACCGGAATCAGAGATCTGAAGTGGCTTGCCGGGGGAATTGGCCCGACTCTCGCCGGGCAACCGAAGCAGCATACAACGCCTGCTCCTGAGATACGAAACTACCACGGTCGCGGCCGCCCCCGCCCCGGCCCCCGGGCGCCCCGGGTCTACCCTGCGCTCAGAGCCTGTGTCCGCACCCCGACACGGGCTCTCATCCGCTCCCCGCCCACAAGGAGGACCACCAGGTGCCGCAGACCTTCGATGCCGTCGCGGTACGCGGCTGGTGCGCGCTGGCGCTGGACGCACTGGGCCGGGACCGCGAGGCGATCGACGCGATCAACGTCTATCCGGTCGCGGACGGGGACACCGGCACCAACCTCTATCTGACGATGGAGTCCGCGGCACAGGCCGTCGAGGCCGTCTTCGCCGCCTACCCCGAGCCGCCCGTGTACGACGGGGTCCCGCCCACCGCCGATGTCGTACGGGCCATGGCGCACGGCGCCCTGATCGGCGCCCGCGGCAACTCCGGCACGATCCTGGCCCAGCTCCTGAGGGGCATGGCGGAGGTCGTCGCGGCGGGCGAGGGCGGCCTCGCCGCGGCCCTCGACCGGGCCGCGTCCGCCGCCTATCTGGCGGTCGCCCACCCCGTCGAAGGCACCGTCCTCACCGTCGCCACCGCCGCCGCGAAGGCGGCCGGGGACGCGAGCGGCACCCCGGCGGCGGTGGCCCAGGCCGCCTACGCGGGCGCCCGCGACGCCCTGGACGCGACGCCCTCCCAGCTGGCCGCCCTCGGCCGCGCGGGCGTCGTGGACGCGGGCGGGCGGGGCCTGGTCACGGTGCTCGGCGCCCTCGTCCAGGCCCTCTCCGGCGAGGCCCCCGTGGTGCGCCGGGAGGCGCCGGTGCCGGTGCCTGACGACGACTGCCCGGCCGAGGCCGCCGGGGCGGGGCCCGCCTTCGAGGTGATCTACCTCCTGGACGCCGACGACGCGGCCGTGGACCGGCTGCGCGCCCGGCTCGACCGGCTCGGCGAATCCCTGGTGGTCGTCGGCGGCGACGGCCTGTGGAACGTGCACGTCCACGTGGACGACGCGGGCGCCGCCGTGGAGGCCGGGGTCGAGGCGGGCCGGCCCCACCGGATCCGCATCACGCACTTCGAGCAGCGGGCCGCCGTCGAGCCGCCCAGGGAACAGGTCCAGCGGGCCGTCGTCGCCGTCGTGCCGGGCGAGGGGCTCGCCGGGCTGTGCTCCGAGGCCGGCGCGACGACCGTGCTCGCCCGGCCGGGCGAGGCCCCGGCGAGCGGGGAACTCGTCGAGGCGATCCGGCGCGCGCACGCCCGCGAGGTCGTGCTGCTCCCGAACGACGCCGAGCTGCGCCACACGGCCGCGGCCGCCGTCGAGCAGGCGCGCGCCGAGGGCATCCGGGTCGCGCTCATCCCGACCAGGGCCGCCGTCCAGGGCATCGCGGCGCTCGCCGTGCACGCCCCCGAGCGGCGCTTCGACGAGGACGTCGTCGCGATGACGTCGGCGGCCGGCGCCACCCGGCACGCCGAACTGGCCGTCGCGGAACGGCAGTCGTGGACGATGGCCGGCGTCTGCCAGGCCGGGGACGTGCTCGGCCTCATCGACGGCGACGTCGTCGTCATCGGCCAGGACCTGGCCGACACCGCCCGTACCGTGCTCGACCGGATGCTGGCGGCGGGCGGCGAGCTGGTCACCCTCGTCCTGTCGGCCGACGCCCCGCCGGGCCTGGCCGCACAGCTCGAATCGCACGTCAGCAAGGGCCACTTGGCGGTCGACACCGTCGTGTACGAGGGCGGCCGCCAAGGGGTGCCGCTGTTGATCGGCGTGGAGTAGGACCCGGGCGCCGCGCTCTTCGGGAGACGGCCGCGGCACGGGTTTGACCAGCGGTTATCCACAGGCTTTGGCGGGCTGTCAGTCCGGTGGTGTGCAATGGATCGCGTGCCTGCGCTCGAAGAACCACTGAAGAAGCTGCTCGGCGGACCCACCGCGAAGGTGATGGCCGAGCACCTCGACCTGCACACGGTCGGCGACCTCCTGCACCACTACCCCCGGCGGTACGAGGAGCGCGGCCAGCTCACCAAGCTGGCCGAGCTGCCCCTGGACGAGGACGTCACCGTCGTCGCCCAGGTCGCCGACGCCCGGGTGCACACCTTCAACGGCGGGCGCGGCCAGCGCCTGGAGATCACCATCACGGACGGCAGCGGCCGGCTCCAACTGGTCTTCTTCGGACGTGGCATCCACAAGCCCCACAAGGAACTGCTGCCCGGCAGCCGGGCGATGTTCGCCGGCAAGGTGTCGATGTTCAACCGGCGCATGCAGCTCGCCCACCCCACCTACGCGAAGCTGGGCGCGGACGCGGCCGAGGGCGATGACGCGGTGGACATCGACTCGTGGGCGGGCGCCCTGATCCCGCTCTACCCGGCCTGCAAGGGCCTGGAGTCCTGGAAGATCGCCAAGGCGGTCGACGCGGTGCTGCCCAGCGCCCAGGAGGCCGTCGACCCGCTGCCCGAAGCCCTGCGCGAGGGGCGCGGCTTCGTCCCGCTGCCCGAGGCCCTCCTCAAGGTGCACCGGCCGCACACCAAGGCCGACATCGAGGACGCGAGGCAGCGCCTGAAGTGGGACGAGGCCTTCGTCCTCCAGGTGGCGCTGGCTAGGCGCCGCCACGCGGACGGCCAACTCCCGGCCGCGGCAAGGCGACCGGCCCCCGGCGGCCTGCTCGACGCCTTCGACGCCAAGCTGCCCTTCACCCTCACCGAGGGCCAGGAGAAGGTCTCCAAGGAGATCTTCGACGACTTGGCGACCGAGCACCCGATGCACCGGCTGCTCCAGGGCGAGGTCGGCTCCGGAAAGACGATGGTCGCGCTGCGCGCCATGCTCGCCGTGGTCGACTCGGGCGGCCAGGCCGCGATGCTCGCGCCCACCGAGGTCCTCGCCCAGCAGCACCACCGCTCGATCACCGAGATGATGGGCGAGCTCGCCGAGGGCGGACTGCTCGGCGGGTCCGAGCAGGGCACCAAGGTGGTGCTGCTCACCGGCTCGATGGGGATGCCCGCCCGGCGCCAGGCCCTGCTCGACCTGGTCACCGGTGAGGCGGGCCTGGTCATCGGCACCCACGCCCTCATCGAGGACAAGGTGCAGTTCCACGACCTGGGCCTGGTCGTCGTCGACGAGCAGCACCGCTTCGGCGTCGAGCAGCGCGACGCCCTGCGCGGCAAGGGCAAGCAGCCCCCGCACCTGCTCGTCATGACGGCCACGCCCATCCCGCGCACGGTCGCCATGACGGTCTTCGGCGACCTGGAGACCTCCGTCCTCGACCAGCTGCCCGCCGGCCGCTCGCCCATCGCCAGCCATGTCGTCCCCGCCCAGGACAAGCCGCACTTCCTCGCCCGCGCCTGGGAGCGGGTCCGCGAGGAGGTCGACAAGGGACATCAGGCGTACGTGGTCTGCCCGCGCATCGGGGACGACGAGGAGGAGGCGAAGACGGCCAAGGGCAAGAAGAAGGCGGAGGAGGCCGAGACCGCCGACAAGCGGCCGCCGCTCGCCGTGATCGAGACCGCAGGGCAGCTGGCGAAGGGCCCGCTGCAAGGGCTGCGCGTCGAGATCCTGCACGGCCGGATGCAGCCGGACGACAAGGACGCCGTGATGCGCCGCTTCGGCGCCGGCGAGGTGGACGTCCTGGTCGCCACCACCGTCATCGAGGTCGGTGTGAACGTGCCGAACGCCACCGCGATGGTGATCATGGACGCCGACCGGTTCGGCGTCTCCCAGCTCCACCAGCTGCGCGGGCGCGTCGGCCGCGGCTCCGCGCCCGGCCTGTGCCTGCTCGTCACCGACATGCCCGAGGCGAGCCCGGCCCGGGCCCGGCTCAACGCCGTGGCCGCCACCCTCGACGGCTTCGAGCTCTCCCGCATCGACCTCGAACAGCGCCGCGAGGGCGATGTGCTGGGCCAGGCCCAGTCCGGGGTGCGCTCCTCGCTGCGGATGCTCACCGTCATCGACGACGAGGAGGTCATCGCCGCGGCCCGCGAGGAGGCCGTCTCCGTGGTCGCCGCCGACCCCGACCTCGTCCACCTGCCGGGACTGCGCACCGCCCTGGACGCCCTGCTGGACAAGGACCGCGAGCAGTACCTCGACAAGGGCTGAGAGACTGGGGGAGCACATCCGACACAGGCACCGCATGAACCGCATGAACTGCCTGAACCCGCCTGAACCGCATGGACACGGACAAGGACTGAGATGACCCGCGTGATCGCCGGCCTGGCCGGTGGACGCCGCCTGGCCGTACCGCCGGGCAACGGCACCCGCCCCACCTCCGACCGGGCGCGCGAGGGCCTCTTCTCCACCTGGGAGGCGCTGCTCGGCACGCTCGACGGCATCCGGATCGCCGATCTGTACGCCGGGTCGGGTGCCGTGGGCCTGGAGGCGCTCTCCCGGGGCGCCGCCCACGCCCTGCTCGTCGAGGCCGACGCCCGGGCCGCCCGTACCGTCCGGGACAACGTGGCCGCGCTGAAGCTGCCGGGCGCCGAGGTGCGTGCCGGCAAAGCGGAACAGATCGTGACAGGTCCGGCGCCCGCCGATCCGTACGACGTGGTCTTCCTGGACCCGCCGTACGCCGTGACCGATGACGATCTTCGGGAGATCCTGCTCACACTCGGTCGTGGGGGCTGGCTCGCGGAGGACTGTCTCGTCACCGTGGAGCGCAGCACCAGAGGCGGGGAATTCGGCTGGCCCGAAGGATTCGAAGCGCTGCGGGCCCGTCGTTACGGCGAGGGCACGCTTTGGTACGGTCGCGCCGCCTCCACGTGCGAAAACGCACCACGAGACACCCCATGACCGGACCGGAGAGCGAGGGACATCAGTTGCGCCGCGCCGTCTGTCCGGGGTCCTTTGACCCCATCACCAACGGACACCTCGACATCATCGCCCGCGCCTCCCGCCTGTACGACGTCGTACATGTCGCGGTGATGATCAACCAGTCGAAGCAGGGCCTGTTCACCATCGAGGAGCGGATCGAGATGATCCGCGAGGTGACGGCCGACCTCGGCAACGTGGAGGTCGAGTCCTTCCACGGCCTGCTCGTCGACTTCTGCAAGCAGCGGGACATCCCCGCGATCGTCAAGGGCCTCAGGGCCGTCAGTGACTTCGACTACGAGTTGCAGATGGCCCAGATGAACAACGGGCTCTCCGGCGTCGAGACCCTGTTCGTGCCGACCAATCCGACGTACAGCTTCCTGTCGTCCTCGCTGGTCAAGGAGGTCGCCACCTGGGGCGGAGACGTCTCCCACCTGCTGCCGGCCACCGTCCACGAGGCCCTGGTCGCCCGGCTCGCCCAGAAGTGAGCCACTGAGCGGACGGGGAGCGGATCGCTGACAGTCCGTCATCCGGTGTCGGGCGGGCGCCGACTGGCCTTACAGTCGTCCCGTCCGTCTCCAATCCGTTAGAAGAGTGGCGATCACCGGTGGACGTGCAGAAGAAGCTCGACGAGATCGTCGAGGTGGTCGGCAGCGCCCGGTCCATGCCCATGTCGGCCTCGTGCGTGGTCAACCGCGCCGACCTCCTCGCGATGCTGGAAGAGGTGCGCCAGGCGCTGCCCGGCTCGCTCGCCCAGGCCCAGGAGCTCATCGGCGGCCGGGAGCAGATGGTCGAGCAGGCCCGCCAGGAGGCCGAGCGGATCATCGAGTCCGCACACGCCCAGCGCGGCACGCTGATCTCCGACACCGCCGTCGCCCGCCAGTCCCAGGACGAGGCCGACCGCATCCTCGACGAGGCCCGCCGGGACGCCGAGGAGATCCGCGCCGAGGCCGACGACTACGTCGACTCCAAGCTCGCCAACTTCGAGGTCGTCCTCACCAAGACCATCGGCTCGGTCGACCGCGGCCGCGAGAAGCTGCTCGGCCGCGGCCCCGGCCTGGACGACCAGGGCCGCACGGACGAGGACGCCCCCGAGTACAGCGCGGACCCCCAGACCCTGATCCACCGGGCCGACGAGTACGTCGACGCCAAGCTGGGCGCCTTCGAGGCGGTGCTCGCCAAGACCCTCGAAGCGGTCGGCCGCGGCCGTCTCAAGCTGCACGGCAGGACGGTCTCCGACGAACTCGGCGCCCACATGGCCGCCCAGGACGCGGCGGCCGGCCAGCACCAGCACACCAGCGACGCCGACTACCTGGCCGGCCTCGCCGAACTCGCCGAGCCCGAGCCGGCCGCCGCCCACGCCGCCGCCGAGCCGCTCATCCCGGCCCAGCCACAGCCCCCGGCCTACGACCCCTACGGCTACCCGCAGCCGCAGCAGGACCCGTACGCCTACCAGCCCCAGGCCCAGCAGGACCCGTACGCGCAGTACGGGTACGCACAGCAGGATCCGTACGCCTACGACCAGAGCCAGCAGCAGTACGCGGCCCCGGACGCCGGGCAGTACGGGGTGCAGCACCAGCACCAGCCGCAGCAGGCCGCGCTCGACGAGACCAGCCTCTTCGACACCAGCATGATCGACCTGGAGCAGCTGCGCGCCTACGAGCAGGGCCACGGGCAGAACCGCTCCTAGCCCCCTCCGGGCGGCCCGAACGGGAGGGACCGGGCCGGATTGGGTCTATGGCGGCCGGTCCAGTATCCTGGTTCTTCGGTCGCGCGTACGTCCGCGATCCAAGCTGCCCGATTCGCTCCGCGAAGCCGGTGGCAGCCACTCCACGACCCTGAAAGCGGGAAGAACCCTGAGCACGCGCCTTGACCACCGCAATCCCCTCGTGTTCGACACACACGAGCTGGGACGGCGTCCCGGTGCGCTCCAGCGTGTTTCCCGCACCGTGGAGGCCCCGAAGGAACTCGGGATTCCCGAGGTCATCCACGTGCCCGAGGGCAGGCCCGTGGATGTTGAGCTCCGCCTGGAGTCGGTCATGGAAGGGGTGCTTGTCACAGGCACCGCCCGTGCATCGGCCGAGGGCGAGTGCGTAAGGTGTCTGGAGCCGCTTCAGCAGGACGTTGAAGTGGACTTCCAGGAAATGTTCTCGTACCCCGACACCGACGACCGGGGTCGCCACAAGGCGGCCGCGGACGACGATGCCGAGGACGACGAGGACATGATTCCGCTCGAGGACGGCCTGTTCGACCTCGAGCCTTTGCTGCGTGACGCGGTAGTGCTCGCACTGCCGATGCAGCCGGTGTGCCGGGAGGACTGCCCGGGCCTGTGTTCCGAATGCGGAGCGCGCCTGGCGGACGACCCGGACCACCACCATGACGCCGTCGACATTCGTTGGGCGGCACTGCAGGGACTCGCCGGGACCATCCAGGACGGCGAGAAGGACAACATGAGCGGCACTGCGTCTGACGTGCAGGATGCCGCCGAGAAGCAGGAGAAGTAGCCGTGGCTGTTCCGAAGCGGAAGATGTCGCGCAGCAACACGCGCCACCGCCGGTCGCAGTGGAAGGCTGCGGTCCCCACCCTGGTTGCGTGCGAGCGCTGCCATGAGCCGAAGCTCCAGCACATCGCGTGCCCGAGCTGCGGCACGTACAACAAGCGCCAGGTCCTCGAGGTCTGAGCGGCTGGTGAGAGGCCCGATGTCTGAGTCCAACGCCAAAAAGGCGGACAACAACACGGCCTCGTCCCACACGCTTCTGGAAGGGCGGCTCGGGTATCAGCTCGAGTCCGCCCTTCTGGTGCGTGCGCTCACCCACCGTTCGTACGCGTACGAGAACGGCGGTCTGCCGACCAATGAGCGGCTCGAGTTCCTCGGGGACTCGGTGCTCGGTCTGGTCGTCACCGACACGCTGTACCGCACCCACCCCGACCTTCCGGAAGGCCAACTGGCCAAGCTCCGGGCCGCGGTGGTCAACTCTCGTGCGCTCGCGGAGGTGGGCCGTGGGCTCGAACTCGGCTCCTTCATCCGGCTCGGCCGGGGTGAAGAGGGCACGGGCGGCCGGGACAAGGCTTCCATCCTCGCCGACACCCTTGAAGCGGTGATCGGTGCTGTCTATCTCGACCAGGGGCTTGAGGCGGCGTCCGCGCTCGTCCACAAGCTGTTCGACCCCCTGATCGAGAAGTCCTCGAACCTCGGAGCCGGCCTGGACTGGAAGACCAGTCTCCAGGAGCTGACGGCGGCCGAAGGGCTCGGTGTCCCCGAGTACCTGGTCTCCGAAACCGGTCCCGACCACGAGAAGACCTTTACTGCTGCCGCCCGCGTCGGTGGTGTCTCGTACGGCACCGGCACCGGCCGCAGCAAGAAGGAAGCGGAGCAGCAGGCCGCGGAGTCGGCATGGCGGGCCATCAGGGCCGCCGCCGACGAGCGGGCCAAGACGGCGGCCGAGGCCCCCGTCGCCGCTCCGGCCGATGGCGGGTCGCCGACCCCCGCCGCCGGCGGCTCGGCGGCCTGACCGCCCCTTCCTTGCGAACCCCCGTCCAGCGCGCTCCGGCGCCGGGCGGGGGTTTCGCTCTGTCCGGGCCCGCCGCGACTCGACCGGCGCCACGGGGGTAATCTGCGGCCATGCCCGAGCTGCCTGAAGTCGAAGTGGTCCGGCGTGGTCTTGAGCGCTGGGTGGCCGGACGCACCGTGGCCGACGTCGAGGTGCTGCACCCCCGCGCGGTACGCCGTCACCTCGCCGGGGGCGACGACTTCGCGGCCCGGCTCAAGGGCCACCGGATCGGCGTGGCGCGTCGGCGCGGCAAGTACCTGTGGCTGCCGCTCGCGGACACCGACGCCTCCGTGCTCGGGCACCTCGGGATGAGCGGGCAGCTCCTGGTGCAGCCCGAGGACGCCCCGGACGAGAAGCACCTGCGGATCCGGGTGCGGTTCCAGGACGACGCGGGCACCGAACTGCGCTTCGTCGACCAGCGCACCTTCGGCGGTCTCTCGCTGCACGACACCGCCGCCAACAGCACGGACGGGCTCCCGGACGTCATCGCGCACATCGCCCGGGACCCGCTGGACCCCGAGTTCGACGACGAGGCCTTCTTCGTGGCGCTCCGGCTCAAGCGCACCACGGTCAAACGAGCACTGCTCGATCAATCGCTCATCAGCGGAGTCGGCAACATCTACGCCGACGAGGCGCTCTGGCGCGCCCGGCTGCACTACGACCGCCCGACCGCGACCCTCAACCGCCCCAAGGCGGCCGAACTCCTGGGCCACGCGCGGGACGTGATGAACGCGGCGCTCGCCGTCGGCGGCACCAGCTTCGACAGCCTCTACGTGAACGTCAACGGCGAGTCCGGCTACTTCGACCGCTCGCTCGACGCATACGGCCGCGAGGGCGAGCCGTGCCGGCGCTGCGGAACGCCGATGCGCAGGCGGGCCTGGATGAACCGGTCCAGCTACTTCTGCCCGAAGTGTCAGCGGGTCCCGCGCGTCACGTCGTAGCTCTGCTGCGCGTCGAGCACCGACGGCATCCGCTCCTCCACGAAGTGGATGAGCGAGAGCAGCCGCTCGGCCACCTCGCGCCCCAGCGGGGTCAGTTCGTAGTCCACCCGCGGCGGATTCGTCGGCTGCGCCTCCCGGTGGACGAGCCCGTCGCGCTCCAGTGAGTGCAGCGTCTGGGAGAGCATCTTCTCGCTCACGCCGTCGACCCGGCGCCGCAGCTCGTTGAAGCGCAGGCTCCCCTCGTGCAGGGCGCCCAGCGTCAGGCTGCCCCACCGCCCCGTGACGTCCTCCAGGGTGCGCCGCGACGGGCAGGTCTTGGCGAACACATTGAACGCGAGGTCCGCATCCGCGGCGCCCTCGTCGGCGTTGCCCGTGCGCGGGGCAGAAGTCTCATTCATGACCTCACCATACTCCGCGACAGCGCCGACGCACAGGTTGCGCTAACTAGAAGTTAGTGCTTACCTGAGTGCAGCGACACCCTGGCCGCCGGGCCGCTGCACCGGCCCCGGCCCCGGCCGTCGCACCCGTACTGCCGCCTTTCCATGCCCTTGAGGGGATTACCGCCGTGATCACTCCTGTCGTCTCGATCGCCTACCACTCCGGCTACGGCCACACCGCCGTCCTCGCGGAGGCGGTCCGCCGCGCGGCCGCCGAGGCCGGGGCCACCGTGCACTTCATCAAGGTCGACGCCATCAGCGAGGCCGAGTGGGAGCTGCTCGACGGCTCCGACGCCATCGTCTTCGGCTCGCCCACCTACATGGGCACCGCCTCCGGCGCCTTCCACCAGTTCGCCGAGGCGAGCTCCCAGCGCTGGTTCACCGACGCCTGGCGGGACAAGCTCGCGGCCGGCTTCACCAACTCCGGTTCCAAGAGCGGCGACAAGGGCCACACCCTGCAGTTCTTCCAGACCCTCGCCGCCCAGCACGGCATGCACTGGGTCAACCTCGGCCTGAAGCCCGGCTGGAACGTCTCGACGGGATCCGAGTACGACCTCAACCGGCTCGGCTTCTTCGCCGGGGCCGGCGCCCAGACCAACAACGACGAGGGCCCCGAGGCCGTCCACAAGGCCGACATCGCGACCGCCGAGCACCTGGGCCGCCGCATCGCCGAGACGGCCCGCGTCTTCGTCTCGGGCAGGGCGGCCGTAGGCGCCTGACGGGATCGCCCGCCGCATGATCGAATTCCGCACAGCCGAAAGGGCCCCCTCCCTTCGCAACGGAGGGGGCCCTTTCGTGTTCCTGCGAGAACGTCACGCGCGTACGAACGAATTACGGGACCGCGGTAACGAATGAGCGATGGAATTGATCAAATTCCCGTATCGCGAGCGGGCCCGGGCGAATGATCAGAAACCGAAGTCCTGGGTCCACCAGGGGCCGCCCGGGCCGAAGTGCACACCGACGCCCAGGGACTTGTACTCGCAGTTGAGGATGTTCGCGCGATGGCCCGGGCTGTTCATCCAGGCGTCCATCACGGCCTTGGCGTCGGCCTGGCCGCGCGCGATGTTCTCGCCGCCGAGTCCCTGCACGCCCGCCTTCGCGGCCCGGTCCCACGGGGTGTGGCCGTCCGGGTCGGTGTGGTCGAAGAAGCCGCGGGCCGCCATGTCGTCGCTGAAGGCGGTGGCGAGCGAGGCCAGTGCCGGGTCCGCCGCCACGGGACTGCAACCCGCCTGCGCCCGCTGCTGGTTGACCAGTGACACCACGGTCGCGGCGGCCGATACCTCGGCGGTCGGCAGCTGGACCTGCTGCGAGGGCGCGGCGCTCGGCGGGGCGCTGGAGGCGGTGGCCGGCTTCGACGGCGCGGGGGCCGGGGCCTCGGACTTCTGCTGCCGCTGGCTGGGCGGCGCGGAGGGAGTGGCGGGGGCGGGTGCCGACGGCGTGGCCGAAGAGCTGGGGGAGGAGGGGGCGGCCGACGGCGTCCGCGACGAGGCCTTGGCCGAGCCGGCGGGCGTGGGCGCCGCGTTGGTCGGCTTCTCCGACTCGCCGCCCTGCGCCCGCACATCGGGGGTGCGGCTCGCCTGGACCCGGGGGCCGGTCATCGTGTCGCCGCTCACCTTGTACGTACCGCCGCCGGGCAGCAGTCCCGAGGCGACGGCCACGGCGCCCACGGCCACCGCCGCGGAGACACCGAGCAGCCCGGTGCGCACGGGCGCGGCGGCACGCTTCCTCCGGCGTGACCCACCCCGGGATGACCGGCCGTCCTGCCCTGCCGCGAATTCGGCGGGCGCGGGGTCGGCGGCGGAGCGACGATGGCGTCCCATCTGCGGTGCCTTCCTCAATGCCGGGGCAATGCCTGGCGCATGGCCCCGGGGGCCGCGATCGGCCCGGAATGATCAAATGGCCACTAACCCATACGGGTGAGGCTCAGTGCGTCGCGACTGTACGCCATGACGCATGGGGGCGAAGTGCCGCGTGAGCAATTGGCCGGTTAGCGTGCACGTATGAACGAAGATGCGCACGGAGATGTTCGAGTCACGGCCTGGGTGCGCGGGCGAGTACAGCAAGTCGGCTTCCGCTGGTTCACCAGGGCAAATGCTCTGGAGATCGGGGGCCTCCGTGGTTTCGCCCTCAATCTGGACGACGGGCGGGTGCAGGTCGTCGCCGAGGGGCCGCGTGAGAATTGCCACCGTTTGCTGGAGTGGCTTCGCTCCGACGACACACCGGGCCGGGTCGACGGAGTGACCGAGATCTGGGACACAGCCCGCGGCGGCTACGACGGCTTCGCGATCCGCTGAGCCGCGCCGGCCCGCGCGTGCGGGCCGGCCCCGGTGACACCCCGCGCCCGGCTCGCAACCACGCGCTGACCTCGAACGATCTGCCTGTTGCCATCGAGCGCTCGGCGTGGAAGGCTCTGCCAGTAAGGATGATCTCCACGCCCCCAGGGCTCCGAGGAGAGGCACCGCCGCCCGGTTCGCGGCCGCGTGCCCCCGGATTGCCGGTGGATACGGGGCGTGATCGTGTTGACCGTCAAACTTTTTGGTGAGACTCTGGAAGCCCCGCGCACCTTAGCTGTTTGGCATGAAGAACCGCAGTCAAGTCCAAGCACCGCGGGTGCGATTCCCTCACGACCCACACCGCTTCGGTCGGTCACTCAGTGTGGAGGACCATCCATCATGGCAAAGGCGCTTCTCGGTTACGTCGGCGGTTCCGACCCGCGACTCCTCGCCGAGATGCGACGGCTCCAGCAGCGCGTCCAGGACCTCGAATCCGAGCTCAACCGGATTCAGTCCGAGAACGACGTGCTGTCCGCTGCCGCCGCTTCGCACCGCGGAGATTCGCTGCTCGAAGGCATCGACATCGACGTCCCCCAGGCGGAGCCCGCCCTCACCTGATCCAGAGGTGGGAGAGGCTTCCGCTCTCTCGTCGAGATCGAGAGATCCGCAAGACCTGCAATGTATTGCAAGGGACGCTTCGGCGTCCCTTCTTTCTTTCCTCCCGTGCACCTTTCCCGGGTGCACTGCCCTTCGGTCCAACGCGCCCCGGCGCGACTTCCTCCGGCGGGCACCGGACCGGCGGCCTTTCCCTTCACGCTCTGATCTGCCCTGGACCTTCCTGGGCGAAACCGAGAGCGAAAGGTAGAGTCCGGCGGCGTGCACCTCAAGGCCCTCACCCTGCGCGGATTCAAATCATTCGCCTCCGCGACCACGCTGAAGTTCGAGCCGGGCATCACCTGTGTGGTGGGCCCCAACGGATCCGGCAAGTCCAATGTCGTGGACGCGCTGAGCTGGGTCATGGGCGAGCAGGGCGCCAAGTCGTTGCGCGGCGGAAAGATGGAGGACGTCATCTTCGCCGGGACGACCGGCCGTCCGCCGCTCGGCCGGGCCGAGGTCTCCCTCACCATCGACAATTCCGACGGCGCGCTGCCCATCGAATACGCCGAAGTCACCATCACGCGGATCATGTTCCGCAACGGCGGCAGCGAATACCAGATCAACGGCGACACCTGCCGTCTTCTCGACATCCAGGAACTGCTCTCCGACTCCGGCATCGGCCGCGAGATGCACGTCATCGTCGGACAGGGCCAGCTCGACTCCGTGCTGCACGCCGACCCGATGGGCCGGCGCGCCTTCATCGAGGAGGCCGCGGGCGTCCTCAAGCACCGCAAGCGCAAGGAGAAGGCGCTGCGCAAGCTGGACGCGATGAAGGCCAACCTCGCCCGCGTCCAGGACCTCACCGACGAGCTGCGCCGACAGCTCAAGCCGCTGGGCCGGCAGGCCGCCGTGGCCCGCCGCGCCGCCGTCATCCAGGCCGACCTGCGCGACGCCCGGCTGCGGCTGCTCGCCGACGACCTCGTCCGGATGCGGGAGGCGCTCAGCGCGGAGATCGCCGACGAGGCCGAGCTGCTGCGCCGCAAGGAGAGCGCCGCCGCCGACCTCAGGGCGGCCCTCGCACGCGAGGCCCAACTGGAGGACCAGGTGCGGCAGTTGACGCCACGGCTCCAGCGAGCCCAGCAGACCTGGTACGAGCTGTCCCAGCTGGCCGAGCGGGTGCGCGGCACGATCTCGCTCGCCGACGCCCGGGTCAAGAGCGCGAGCGCCCAGCCCCCCGAGGAGCGGCGCGGCCGCGACCCGGAGGACATGGAGCGCGAGGCCGCCCGGATCCGCGAGCAGGAGGCCGAGCTGGAGGCCGCGCTGGAAGCGGCCGAACACGCGCTTGAGGACACCACGGCCCACCGAGGCGAGCTGGAACGGGAACTCGCCGCCGAGGAACGCCGTTTGAAGGATGTGGCCCGCTCCATCGCGGACCGGCGCGAGGGCCTCGCGCGGCTGCACGGCCAGGTGAACGCGGCGCGCGGCCGGGCGGGTTCCGCGCAGGCCGAGATCGACCGGCTCGCCGCCGCGCGCGACGAGGCCGGCGAGCGGGCCGCGCTCGCGCAGGAGGAGTACGAGCGGCTCAAGGCCGAGGTGGACGGCCTCGAAGCCGATGACACCGAGCTCGCCGACGCCCACGACGCGGCCAAGCGGGAGCTGGCCGCGGCCGAGGCCGCGCTCGGCGCCGCCCGCGAGGAGGCCACCGCCGCCGAGCGCAAACGTGCCGCCGTCGCCGCCCGGCACGACGCCCTCGCGCTCGGCCTGCGCCGCAAGGACGGCACGGGCGCCCTGCTCGGCGCCCGCGACGCGCTGACCGGACTGCTCGGCCCCGCCGCCGAACTGCTCACCGTGACCCCCGGATACGAGGTGCCGCTCGCCGCCGCCCTCGGGGTCGCCGCCGACGCGATCGCGGTCAGCGGCCCCTCGTCGGCCGCCGAAGCCATCCGGATGCTGCGCAAGCAGGACGCGGGCCGCGCCGCCCTGCTCCTGAGCGGCGCCCCCGAGGACGAGGGCGAGCGGCCGGCGCGCGGCGAGGGCCCGCCCAGCGCCGCCGACCTGGTGCGCGGACCCGCCGAACTGATGCCCGCCGTACGGCACTTGCTGCGCGGGGTCGTCGTGGTCGCCACCCTTGAGGACGCCGAGGACCTCGTCTACGCGCGTCCCGCGCTGACCGCCGTCACCGCCGACGGCGATGTGCTCGGCGCCCACTTCGCGCACGGCGGCTCGGCCGGCGCACCCAGCCTCCTCGAGGTCCAGGCAGCCGTCGACGAGGCCGCCGCCGAGCTCGCCGACCTGGCCGTACGCTGCGAGGAGCTGGCCGGGGCGCAGCGGGCGGCGGGGGAGCGGCGGAGTCAACTGGGCGTAGAGGTAGAGGAGTTGGGGGAGCGCAGGCGGGCCGCCGAGAAGGCGCGGTCGGCCGTGGCCCAGCAGCTCGGGCGGCTCGCGGGACAGGCGCGCGGTGCGGCCGGCGAGGCCGAGCGGACCGCCGCCGCTGCCGCCCGCGCCCAGGAGGCGCTGGAGCGGGCGACCGAGGAGGCCGAGGAACTGGCCGAACGGCTCCTGGTCGCCGAGGAGATGCCGGTCGAGGAGGAGCCCGACACCTCGGTGCGGGACCGGCTCGCGGCGGACGGCGCCAACGCCCGCCAGACCGAGATGGAGGCCCGCCTCCAGGCCCGTACCCACGAGGAACGCGTCAAGGCGCTCGCCGGACGGGCCGAGGCGCTCGACCGCGCGGCCAGGGCCGAGCGCGAGGCGCGGGCCAGGGCCGAGCAGCGGCGCGCCCGGCTGCGGCACGAGGCGGCCGTCGCCGAGGCCGTCGCCTCGGGTGCCCGCACCCTGCTCGCCCATGTCGAGGTGTCCCTGGTGCGGGCCGAGCGGGAGCGGGCCGGGGCGGAGGCCGCCAAGGCGGAGCGGGAGCAGGAGCTGACCGCGGCCCGGGGCGCCGGCCGGGACCTGAAGGCAGAACTCGACAAGCTCACTGATTCAGTTCACCGCGGCGAGGTACTAGGAGCGGAGAAGCGGCTGCGGATCGAGCAGCTGGAGACCAAGGCGCTGGAGGAACTGGGGGTCGAGCCGGCCGGGCTCGTGGCCGAGTACGGGCCCGACCAGCCGGTGGCCCCCTCTCCGCCCGCCGAGGGAGAGGAGCTGCCGGATGACCCCATGCACCCGCGCAACCAGCCCGTCCCGTACGTGCGGGCCGAGCAGGAGAAGCGGCTCAAGGCAGCCGAACGGGCGTATCAGCAGCTCGGAAAGGTCAATCCGCTCGCCCTGGAGGAGTTCGCGGCCCTGGAGGAGCGCCACCAGTTCCTTTCCGAGCAGCTGGAAGACCTCAAGAAGACCCGGGCCGACCTCCTTCAAGTCGTGAAGGAGGTGGACGAGCGGGTGGAGCAGGTCTTCACCGAGGCCTACCGGGACACGGCCCGGGAGTTCGAGGGCGTCTTCTCGCGGCTCTTCCCGGGCGGCGAGGGCCGGCTGATCCTGACCGACCCGGGCAACATGCTGGCCACCGGGGTCGACGTGGAGGCACGTCCGCCGGGCAAGAAGGTCAAGCGCCTCTCGCTGCTCTCGGGCGGCGAGCGCTCGCTGACCGCGGTGGCGCTGCTCGTCTCCATCTTCAAGGCCAGGCCCAGCCCGTTCTACGTGATGGACGAGGTCGAGGCCGCCCTCGACGACACCAACCTGCAGCGGCTGATCCGGATCATGCAGGAGCTCCAGGAGTCCTCCCAGCTGATCGTGATCACGCACCAGAAGCGGACCATGGAGGTCGCCGACGCGCTGTACGGCGTCTCGATGCAGGGCGACGGCGTCTCCAAGGTCATCAGCCAGCGGCTGCGCTGAGCGCCGACCCCGGGCAGAGCCGGGGACTGACCCTCGCCTGTTCAAGTCTTGAACATCCTGCGGCGAGTCGTCCCCGAAAATTCACAACCGAACAGGTATTGACTTCGAAACTTGAAGGCATAGTCTCTGCAACGTTGTCTTTACGTTCAAGTGGTGGGTGACCGGAAGTTGTGCCCCACTTGGAGGAGTCCCCTCACCCCCGGCGGCGTTGCCGGGCGGCCCCAGGAGTACATGTGACCAGTACCGCGCAGGCGCAGGCGTCCGGAGGCGGCCACACCGCCCCGGACCACCTCGGCCATGTCATCTTCATCACGGCGGCGGCCGCGATGGGCGGCTTCCTCTTCGGCTACGACAGTTCCGTGATCAACGGCGCCGTAGAGGCGATCCGCGACCGGTACTCCATCGGCTCGGGGACGCTCGCCCAGGTCATCGCCATCGCCCTGATCGGCTGCGCGATCGGCGCCGCCACGGCGGGCCGGATCGCCGACCGCATCGGCCGCATCCGCTGCATGCAGATCGCGGCGACCCTCTTCACCATCAGCGCCGTCGGCTCCGCGCTGCCGTTCGCGCTCTGGGACCTCGCCTTCTGGCGGGTCATCGGCGGCTTCGCCATCGGCATGGCCTCGGTGATCGGCCCGGCCTACATCGCCGAGGTCGCCCCGCCCGCCTACCGCGGCCGGCTCGGCTCCTTCCAGCAGGCCGCCATCGTCATCGGCATCGCGATCTCCCAGCTCGTCAACTGGGGCATCCTCAACGCCGCCAACGGTGACCAGCGCGGCAAGCTCATGGGTCTCGAGGCCTGGCAGGTCATGCTCGGCGTGATGGTCATCCCGGCCGTCCTGTACGGGCTGCTCTCCTTCGCCATCCCCGAGTCGCCGCGCTTCCTCATCTCGGTCGGCCGCGACGCCGACGCCAAGAAGGTGCTCGCCGACGTCGAGGGCAAGGACGTCGACCTGGACGCCCGCGTCGCCGAGATCGAGCACGCGATGCGGTCCGAGCACAAGTCGAGCTTCAAGGACCTGCTCGGCTCCAAGATGGGCTTCCTGCCCATCGTCTGGGTCGGCATCGGCCTCTCGGTCTTCCAGCAGCTGGTCGGCATCAACGTCGCCTTCTACTACTCCTCGACGCTGTGGCAGTCCGTCGGCATCGACCCCTCGAGCTCGTTCTTCTACTCGTTCACCACGTCGATCATCAACATCATCGGCACCGTGATCGCGATGGTCCTGGTCGACCGGGTCGGCCGCAAGCCGCTCGCGCTCGTCGGCTCCATCGGCATGGCGATCGCCCTCGCGGTGGAGGCCTGGGCGTTCTCCGCCCACCTCGTCGACGGCAAGCTCCCCAACACCCAGGGCGTCGTCGCCCTGATCGCCGCCCACGTCTTCGTGCTCTTCTTCGCCCTGTCGTGGGGCGTGGTGGTCTGGGTCTTCCTCGGCGAGATGTTCCCGAACCGGATCCGCGCCGCCGCCCTCGGTGTGGCCGCGGCCGCCCAGTGGATCGCCAACTGGGCCATCACGGCGAGCTTCCCGAGCCTGTCGGACTGGAACCTGTCGGGCACGTACATCATCTACGCGGTCTTCGCCGCGCTCTCGATCCCCTTCGTGCTCCGGTACGTCAAGGAGACCAAGGGCAAGGCGTTGGAGGAGATGGGCTAATCCCCGCTGCCCCTCTCCTCTCACCCGACCGCCCCGGCTCGCCCATCGAGCCGGGGCGGTCCGGCGTTCCGTGCGGCCGCCCTCCGGGGGCGCGGTTGGTTGGTGCCGGGTGCCGTACCCAGGATCGCGGGGAACTGCGCGAGGGCCCCGGCGGCCCGCCGCCGAAAGGAGTCGTCAGAGCGCCGGAAGCACCCGGTCGCAGAACAGGTGGAGGCTGCTCCACGCCTCGTCGATGGGCATGCCGCCGCACAACGGGTGCAGGACCAGGGAGTCCGAGGCCAGCGAGGCGCACTGCTCCGGGGTCAGCACCCGGTAGACGCCCTCCGCGCGCAGCTCCGCCACCGTCGACGCCGCGGACTTCACCGCCGAGCGGATGTCCTTGGACTGCCAGGACGCGTACATCCGCGCCTCGTGCAGGAAGTGCTCGCCGTACTCGGCCCAGGTGCGGTCGGGGTCCTCGCTGATGTGCAGCAGGGGCGTCGCCGCCGCCGGCATCATGCAGAAGCCCTCGGTGCCGTACTCGGCGAGCTTCTCGTTGTAGTACGCCTCGAGCTCCGGCAGATGCGCGCTCGGGAAGAACGGCAGGCCGAGCCGGGCCGCGCGGTTCGCGGCCGCCCGCGAGGAGCCGCCGACCAGGAGCATCGGATGCGGCTCGGTGAACGGACGCGGTGTGACCCGCACCTGACGGCCCCGGAAGGTGAACTCCTCGCCGCTCCACGCCTTCAGAAGGGTTTCGAGGAGCTCGTCCTGGAGCTTGCCGCGCCGGCCCCACTCGACGCCCTGCTGTTCGTACTCGGCCGGGCGGTAGCCGATCCCGGAGACCGTGACCAGGCGGCCGCCGCTCAGGAGGTCGAGCACCGCGATGTCCTCGGCGAGCCGCAGCGGGTCGTACAGCGGCCCGATGATCGCGGAGACCGTCACCGCGATGCGGCGGGTGGCGCCGAAGACCCCGCCCGCGAAGGCGAAGGGGGAGGGCAGCCAGTTGTTGTCCGTGCCGTGGTGCTCCTCGGTCTGGACGGTGTCGATGCCCCGGTCGTCGGCGTACGCCGCCATCTCCAGGGCCGCCCGGTAGCGGGCGGACAGCGACTGCGCGGTGGCGTCCGGGTCCACCAGGTTCATGCGTACGACCGTGAACGGCATGGCAACGTCCCCCTCCACCGGGCGGGTTCCAGGGGAACCCCGGGCGAAGGGGGACGGTAGCTGACGGAGCGTCAGACGGCCAGGGTCTCGGCGGACTTGTCGGCTTCCGAGGCCTCGACGGCCTTCGCCGGCGCCACCGGCGGCTTGGGCAGGGCCAGGTACAGCAGGCCGGAGATCACGATGGTGGCGACCCAGCCGAGGCCGTACTCGCCGACCGGGTTGTTCGCGGACAGCGGGCCCGTGAACCAGTCGGACTTGGTGAACATCAGGCCGCCGAGCAGACCCACCGCCCAGGCGATGACCGCGGCGGGGGAGAAGCCGCCCTTGTACCAGTAGGCGCTCGTGCGGGTCGTGTCGAGCAGCGCCTTCGCGTCGTACTCGGTGCGGCGCAGCATGTCCGCGCCGAACACGCCGACCCAGGCGGAGAACGCGACGGCGAGCAGCGAGAGGAAGGCGATGAAGGAGCCCATGAAGCTGGTGGCGACCAGCATCAGGATGCCGCCGAAGACCAGCGAGATCACCGCGTTGACGGAGACGGCCCAGTGCCGGGGGATCTTGAAGCCGAGGGTCTGGGCGGTGAAGCCCGCCGAGTACATCGACATCGAGTTGATCAGGAGCATGCCGACGAGCGCGATCAGCAGGTAGGGCACCGCGATCCACATCGGCAGGATCTCGCCGAGGAAGGACACCGGGTCGGCGGCCGAGGCGAGGTCCGGCGTGGAGACGGCCATGACCGCGCCCATCAGGACCATCGGCAGCACCACGATGCCGGCGCCGCCGATGGAGTTGCCGACGATCGCCTTGGCGGAGGCGTCGCGCGGCAGGTAGCGCGCGAAGTCGGGGGCGGACGGGATCCAGCTGACGCCGCCTGCGGCGATCATGCCGATGCCCGCGACCATCAGCGAGGTCTTGCCGGCCGGCTGGTGGAAGACGGCGGACCAGTCGGTGTTCATCACGAGGTAGACGAGCACGAGGACCGAGAACGCGCCGAACAGGAACGTCGCGTACTTGTTGCACTTCTGGACGACGTGGATGCCGAGGCCCGAGATGGCGAACGTGATGACCACGAAGACGGCGAGCGTGACGATGATCAGGAACGTGTTGCTCTTGATCCCGAAGAGGATGTCGAGCACGGTCAGCACCGCATAGGCGCCGGTCACCGCGTTGATGGTCTCCCAGCCCCAGCGCGCCACCCAGATCAGCGAACCGGGCAGCAGATTGCCGCGCTGGCCGAACACCGCGCGCGACAGGGCCATGCCGGGGGCGCCGCCGCGCTTGCCCGCGATCCCGATGAGCCCGACCAGGCCGTACGAGAGAATGGGCGCGCACACGGCGACCACGATCGCCTGCCAGAAGTTGAGCTTGTACGCGACGACGAGGCTGGCGCCCATCGTGAGCAGCAGCACGCTGATGTTCGCGGCGACCCAGGTGGGGAAGAGCTCGCGGGTTCTGGCGGTGCGCTCCGCGTCCGGCACGGGCTCCAAGCCACGTGTTTCCAGGGCGCTCTGCGGTTCGTCGGGGGAGCCGGTGTCGTTCATGGGGGTGGAGTTCCGTGCCTCTCGCTCGGCTCGACGCTGAGCCGGTGGGGGTAGTCGAAGGGGACTCTACGCGCGTTGATGCTTCCACCTCTATCGTACTTTAATCTGACACCTGCCCCATAATTCCCTTCCGTTCTCGGAGAAAGGTACAAACTGGGCCCCTGTGGGCTCGTACCCGATACTGGGAGCGTTATGGAATTCGTCATCCTTGCTGTAGTCATCGCCCTGGTCGCGGTCGGCGCGATCAGCGGGCTCGTGGTCAGCAGCCGCAAGAAGAAGCAGCTGCCGCCCACCGCCCCGCCGAGCACGCCGACCATCACAGCCCCGCCCGCCGAGCCTCAGGTCGGTGAGGACGCCGCGGAGACGGCGGAGGAACCGCGCCGCACCATCGAGGAGGTCGGCCTCCCCGAGGCGCCCGCCACCCCGGTCGTCATCGAGGAGCCCGCCGCCCCCGAGGCGCCGGCGCTCGATGTCCCCGAGCCGACCGCCGGCCGGCTCGTCCGGCTGCGCGCCCGCCTCGCCCGCTCGCAGAACTCGCTCGGCAAGGGGCTGCTCACCCTGCTCTCCCGCGAGCACCTCGACGAGGACACCTGGGAGGAGATCGAGGACACCCTGCTGACCGCCGACGTCGGCGTCGCGCCCACCCAGGAGCTGGTCGACCGGCTCCGCGAGCGCGTCCGGGTGCTCGGCACCCGCACCCCGGAGGACCTGCGCGCGCTGCTGCGCGAGGAGCTCCTCGCCCTGCTCGGCACCGACTTCGACCGCGAGGTCAAGACCGAGGGCGGCGAGACCGTCCCCGGCGTCGTCATGGTCGTCGGCGTGAACGGCACCGGCAAGACCACCACCACCGGCAAGCTCGCCCGGGTCCTGGTCGCCGACGGCAAGTCCGTCGTGCTCGGCGCCGCCGACACCTTCCGTGCCGCCGCCGCCGACCAGCTCCAGACCTGGGGCGAGCGCGTCGGCGCCCGCACCGTGCGCGGCCCCGAGGGCGGCGACCCCGCCTCGATCGCGTTCGACGCCGTCAAGGAAGGCATCGCCGAGGGCGCGGACGTCGTGCTCATCGACACCGCGGGCCGCCTGCACACCAAGACCGGTCTCATGGACGAGCTGGGCAAGGTCAAGCGCGTCGTCGAGAAGCACGGCCCGCTCGACGAGGTCCTGCTCGTGCTCGACGCCACGACCGGGCAGAACGGCCTGGTCCAGGCCCGCGTGTTCGCCGAGGTCGTCGACATCACCGGCATCGTCCTGACCAAGCTCGACGGCACCGCCAAGGGCGGCATCGTCATCGCCGTCCAGCGCGAACTGGGCGTCCCCGTCAAGCTCGTCGGACTCGGCGAGGGCGCGGACGACCTGGCCCCCTTCGAGCCGGAGGCGTTCGTCGACGCGCTCATCGGCGACTAGCCAACCCCTTGCGCCAGAACGCCCCGCGGCACCAGTCAGGTGCGGCGGGGCGTTCGCGCGTCCGGGGTCTACGCCGCCGAACGGTGGCAGATGTAGGCGAGCGTGCCGAGCAGGAGGCGCGCCTCCGGCGGGCGCGTCGCGGTGTCCAGGGAGGGCGGGCGCAGCCAGTTCACCTGGCCCGAGGGGGGCGCCGGTACGTAACTGCCGCGCGGCGGGCAGCGCAGGTCGAGGACCGCGTCGTCCCAGCCCATCCGGTAGAGCAGCCGGGGGAGTTCACCCGAGGCACCCGGTGCGACGTAGAAGTGGGTGCGGCCGGCCGGCGTCGAGGACACCGGGCCCAGCGGAAGCCCCATCCGCTCCAGGCGCACCAGCGCCCGCCGGCCCGCCGGGGCCGCCACGTCCAGGATGTCGAAGGTCCGCCCGACCGGCAGCAGCACCGCCGCGCCGGGGCACTGCGACCAGGCCTTGGTCACCTCGTCGAGCGTGGCGCCCGCCGGGACCTCGGGGGTGAAGGCGAGCGGATGCGCGCCCGGTTCGGTGCAGGACGAACTGCCGCACGAGCAGGCGCCGTTCAGGGCGCGGGCGCCCGGTGCGACGTCCCAGCCCCACAGGCCGGTGTACTCGGCCACGGCGGTGACCTCGCTGGTACGGGTCGTGCGCGTGGAGCGGCCGCGGCGCCAAGAGCCGGGCCGGGTCTCCCTGATGCCCCGGCTGCCGCCGATCGTGAAGCCCATGCCCCCTCCAACGGGTCTGCCGCGTCGGTGGTTACGACGCCAGTGACGTAGTCGTGACGATCCGGAGTTTTCCCGTCACTTTCCGTCTCCGCCAGGTTGGACACGGTCGTGAAAGGGGTGGTGCGAGGTGCTTCGCGCGCCCCGGCTCACTCCGCTCCACCCGACGCTGATCGTCATGTGTCAAGTGAATCGCGCCTGGCGGCAGGGGAGTTCATTCGAAGGGGTGGCGAATGGTGGCGTTTCTGGAATCGCCATGGCCGGACGGGTGATCGTAGGATTACCGTCGGTACACGGACCTTGGGGGTATGCGCACCCGCGGGTATGCCGGAGGCAAGGCGGTTTCCGGTCCGGGCGGGTGCAACCGCGGGACAGGGAGCCCAACTAGCGGCATTCTGATAGGGGTTCGCGCGATCGACGCACAACCGACGCACATGAGGCTTCAGCAGATTGGGGGCGTTCCAGTGGGCGGCAGTGGGGCTAGCGGTACGAGCGCCGGAAAGCGCCCCAACGAGCAGCTGGGTTCGTGGTTCGTACGCAGCGGCTGGTCGAAGGGCGAGCTGGCGCGCCAGGTCAACCGGCGGGCGCGCCAGATGGGCGCCCACCACATCAGCACCGACACGTCCAGAGTCCGGCGCTGGCTCGACGGCGAGATGCCGCGCGAGCCCATTCCCCGCATCCTCTCGGAGCTGTTCTCGGAGCGCTTCGGGAGCATCGTCGCGATCGAGGACCTCGGCCTGCGCCAGGCCCACCAGTCGCCCTCGGTCTCCGGGGTCGACCTGCCCTGGGCAGGGCCCCAGACGGTGTCGCTGCTCAGCGAGTTCTCGCGCAGCGACCTCATGCTCGCCCGGCGCGGCTTCCTCGGCACCTCGCTGATGCTGGCCGCGGGCCCCTCCCTGATCGAGCCCATGCAGCGCTGGCTGGTCCCCTCGCTCACCAGCGACCCCGGGCCGCCGGAGACCGCCGCGAGCGCGCGGCGCCCCTCCCGGCTCTCGCGGCCCGAGCTGGAACTGCTCGAATCCACCACCGCGATGTTCCGCCAGTGGGACGCCCAGTGCGGCGGCGGGCTGCGCCGCAAGGCCGTGGTCGGCCAGCTCCACGAGGTCACCGACCTGCTCCAGGAGCCCCAGCCGGCCGCCACCTCCAAGCGCCTGTTCAAGTGCGCGGCCGAACTCGCCGAGCTGGCGGGCTGGATGAGCTACGACGTCGGCCTCCAGCCCACCGCCCAGAAGTACTTCGTGCTCGCCCTGCACGCCTCCAAGGAGGCGGGCGACAAGCCGCTCGGCTCGTACATCCTGTCCTCCATGAGCCGCCAGATGATCCACCTCGGCCGGCCCGACGACGCCCTCGAACTCATCCACCTCGCCCAGTACGGCAGCCGCGACTGCGCCACCGCCCGCACCCAGGCCATGCTGTATGCGATGGAGGCCCGCGCATACGCCAACATGGGGCAGCCCAGCAAGACCAAGCGCGCCGTCCGGATGGCCGAGGACACCTTCGGCGACGCCGGGCTCGACGGCGAGCCGGAGCCCGACTGGATCCGCTTCTTCTCGGAGGCGGAGCTCAACGGGGAGAACGCCCACTCCTACCGTGACCTGGCCTACGTGGCCGGCCGCAGCCCCACCTACGCCTCGCTCGCCGAGCCCGTGATGGAACAGGCCGTGGCCCTGTTCGGCAAGGACGAGGAGCACCAGCGCAGCTACGCCCTGAACCTCATCGGGATGGCCACCGTGCACCTGCTCAAGCGGGAGCCCGAGCAGTCGACCGTGCTGGCCGAGCAGGCCCTCCGGGTCGCCAAGCGGGTCCGCTCCGAGCGGGTCAACACCCGGCTGCGCAAGACCGTCGACACCGCCGCCCGTGACTTCTCGGACGTCGCCGAGGTGGTCCGGATGACCGACCTGCTCACCAGGGAGCTGCCCGAGACGGCCGAGGCCGTCTGAGTCACCCGCCGTCGCCCGGCCCCGCGACGGCATACAAGACCCCGGCCGCGACACCCACCCCGTTCAGCCCGACTCGGCTCCCCCACGCCAGGTCAAACGGGTGGCGTCGCGGCCGGTCCGCCCGGTGCGGACGCCCCGGACGGCAGGGGCCGCACCCCGGCTGATCCGGCAGTTCACCGGTGTGTAACACGCCCGCCTCCTTCGTCACTGCGGTGAAACATCGAGCGGCATCGACGGAAACCGTGCTGGGACAACCTCATGGCGCATAACCGGCCCCCAGCCAGTTCCCGCCCGAGTAACGCCCCCGCACGGGCCGTACCGACGACGAGGAGACGCCGATGCCTCCAGGCATCACGCTCGCAGCTGACGCTCCGCAGCTGTCCAGCGCCAACACCGGATTCATGCTGATCTGCTCAGCGCTGGTGATGATCATGACGCCCGGCCTCGCCTTCTTCTACGGAGGCATGGTCCGCGTCAAGAGCACCCTCAACATGCTGATGATGAGCTTCATCAGCCTCGGCATCGTCACGATCCTGTGGGTGCTCTACGGGTTCAGCCTGACCTTCGGCGAGAGCAACGGCTTCATCGGCTGGTCCAAGGACTACTTCGGGCTCAGCGGCATCGGCCTGGTCCAGCTCTGGCCCGGATACACCATCCCGATCTACGTCTTCGCCGTCTTCCAGCTGATGTTCGCCGTCATCACGCCCGCGCTCATAAGCGGCGCCCTCGCCGACCGCGTCAAGTTCACCGCCTGGTCGCTGTTCACCGCCCTGTGGGTCACCGTCGTCTACTTCCCCGTCGCGCACTGGGTGTGGGCCTCGGACGGCTGGCTCTTCAAGAAGGGCGTCATCGACTTCGCCGGCGGCACCGCCGTGCACATCAACGCGGGTGCGGCCGCCCTCGGCGTGATCCTGGTCATCGGCAAGCGCGTCGGCTTCAAGAAGGACCCGATGCGGCCGCACAGCCTGCCGCTCGTCATGCTCGGCGCGGCCCTGCTGTGGTTCGGCTGGTTCGGCTTCAACGCCGGCTCCTGGCTCGGCAACGACGACGGCGTGGGCGCCGTGATGTTCATCAACACCCAGGTCGCCACGGCCGCGGCCATGCTCGCCTGGCTCCTCTACGAGAAGCTGCGCCACGGCTCCTTCACCACCCTCGGCGCCGCCTCCGGCGCGGTCGCGGGCCTCGTCGCGATCACCCCCTCCGGCGGCTGCGTCAGCCCGCTCGGCGCGATCGCGATCGGCGCCGTCGCCGGTGTCCTGTGCGCCATGGCCGTCGGCCTCAAGTACCGCTTCGGATTCGACGACTCGCTCGACGTCGTCGGCGTCCACATGGTCGGCGGCATCACCGGCTCGCTGCTCGTCGGCCTCTTCGCCACCGGCGGCGTACAGTCCACCGCCAAGGGCCTCTTCTACGGGGGCGGCCTGGACCAGCTCGGCAAGCAGGCCATCGGGGTCGGCGCGGTCCTCGGCTACTCCCTCGTGGTCTCCGCGGTCCTCGCCTTCGCCCTCGACAAGACGATCGGGATGCGGGTGCCCGAGGACGACGAGGTCTCCGGCATCGACCAGGTCGAGCACGCCGAGACGGCGTACGACTTCAGCGGCGCGGGCGGCGGCACCGCCCCCCGCAAGGCCGTGCCGGCCCCGGGCGACGTGGCAGCGAACAAGAAGGTGGACGCATGAAGCTCATCACCGCGGTCGTCAAGCCGCACCGGCTCGACGAGATCAAGGAAGCCCTCCAGGCCTTCGGCGTCCAGGGCCTGACCGTCACCGAGGCCAGCGGATACGGCCGCCAGCGCGGCCACACCGAGGTCTACCGCGGCGCCGAGTACACCGTCGACCTCGTCCCCAAGATCCGCATAGAGGTCCTGGTCGAGGACGAGGACGCCGAGGAACTCATCGACGTCGTCGTCAAGGCCGCCCGCACCGGAAAGATCGGCGACGGCAAGGTGTGGAGCGTGCCCGTCGAGACCGCCGTCCGGGTGCGGACCGGCGAACGCGGACCTGACGCACTGTAGGGGCGTCCGGCGGGCCGCGGCCGCGAACCGCCGGACGCCCGCTGGACACGGCAAGGAGCTGCTGGGTGACGAGCGTTGAAGTGAGTACCGGATCCAACGACGGCGACTCGGAGCCCGGCGGCTACGCGGCGGCCCGGCTGCGCCTTCTCACCGAGAAGGGGCGGTCCGGGCCGCCGCGCCGCACGGCCCTGTCCCAGCTGACCGACGACTGGCTGGCCACCCTGTTCGCCGGCGCCGCCGAGGCGGCCGGGGTGGGCGGCGCGGCCCTGGTCGCGGTCGGCGGCTACGGGCGCGGCGAACTCTCCCCGCGCAGCGACCTCGACCTGCTGCTCCTGCACGACGGGCGGGCCGACGCCGGAGCGCTCGCCCTGCTCGCCGACCGGATCTGGTACCCGGTGTGGGACCTCGGCCTCGCCCTCGACCACTCGGTACGCACCCCGGCCCAGGCGCGCAGGACGGCGGGGGAGGACCTCAAGGTGCAGCTCGGCCTCCTGGACGCCCGCCATGTCGCGGGCGACCTCGGCCTCACCACCGCGCTGCGCACCACCGTCCTCGCCGACTGGCGCAACACCGCCCCCCGACGGCTGCCCGAGCTCGACGAACTGTGCCGTGAACGGGCGCAGCGCCAGGGCGAGTTGCAGTACCTCCTCGAAGGCGACCTCAAGGAGGCCAGGGGCGGACTGCGGGACGCGACCGCCCTGCGCGCGGTCGCCGCGTCCTGGCTCGCGGACGCCCCCCGGGAGGGCCTCACCGAGGCCAGGCGCCGCCTGCTCGACGTACGCGACGCGCTGCACCTGTGCACCGGCCGCGCCACCGACCGCCTCGCCCTCCAGGAGCAGGACGCGGTGGCGGCCGAACTGGACCTCCTCGACGCCGATGTGATGCTGCGTCAGGTCTCGGAGTCGGCCCGCGTCATCGCCTACGCCGGCGACGTCACCTGGCGCGAGGTCGGCCGGGTGCTGCGCGCCCGCTCCGCCCGGCCCCGCCTGCGCCAGCTCTTCGGCGGCGGCCGCCCCGGCGCGCCCGAGCGCACCCCGCTCGCCGAAGGCGTCGTCGAACAGGACGGCGAGGTCGGGCTCGCGCTCGCCGCCCGCCCCGAGAAGGACCCCGTCCTCGCGCTGCGCGCCGCCGCCGCGGCCGCCGAGGCAGGCCTGCCCATCTCCCTGCACGCCGTACGCCACCTGGCGAGCACGGCGGCCCCGCTGCCCACGCCCTGGCCCGCCGAGGCCCGCGACCGGCTCGTCACGCTGCTCGGCGCGGGCGAGTCCACCGTCGCCGTGTGGGAGGCCCTCGAAGCGGAAGGGCTCATCACCGCGCTGCTTCCCGACTGGGAGCGGGTGCGCTGCCGGCCCCAGCGCAACGCCGTGCACACCTGGACCGTGGACCGCCACCTCGTCGAGACGGCGGTGCGCGCCTCCCACCTCACCCGCCGCGTGCACCGCCCCGACCTGCTCCTGGTCGCCGCCCTGCTTCACGACATCGGCAAGGGCTGGCCCGGCGACCATTCGGTGGCCGGCGAGACCATCGCCCGCGACGTCGCCACCCGGATCGGCTTCGACCCCGCCGACGTGGCCGTCATCGCCACCCTCGTACGCCATCACCTGCTGCTCATCGAGACCGCCACCCGGCGCGACCTCGACGACCCGGTGACCGTCCGCTCGGTCGCCGAGGCGGTCGGCTCGACGGGCACTCTGGAACTGCTGCACGCCCTCACCGAGGCGGACGCGCTGGCCACCGGCCCCGCGGCCTGGTCCTCCTGGCGCGGCTCGCTCGTCGCCGACCTGGCCGGGCGGGCCTCGGCGGTCCTCGCGGGCAGGCCCGTCGACCCCGAACCCGCGGCGGTCACCGCCGAACAGGAACGCCTCGCCGTGGAGGCCCACCGCACCGGCGGGCCCGTCCTCGCCCTGCGGGCCCGTACCGACGGCTCGGACGAACACGAACCCCTCGGCGTGGAACTCCTGATCGCCGTCCCCGACCAGCCCGCCGTGCTGCCCGTGACGGCCGGCGTGCTCGCCCTGCACCGCCTCACCGTCCGCGCCGCCGACCTGCGCGCGGTCGAACTCCCCGACCCGGTCGGCGGCTCGGTCCTGCTCCTGGACTGGCGGGTGGCCGCCGCGTACGGCTCCCTGCCGCAGGCCGCCCGGCTCCGGGCCGACCTGGTGCGGGCCCTCGCGGGCTCCCTCGACATCGAGGCCCGCCTCGCCGAGCGCGAAGCCGCCTACCCGCGCCGCCGCGGCGCCCAAGCCCCACCGCCCCGGGTGACCGTGGCTCCGTCGGCCTCCCGGCACGCCACCGTCATCGAGGTCCGCGCCCAGGACGTCCCCGGCCTCCTGCACCGCATCGGCCACGCCCTGGAGAGCGCGGGCGTACGGGTGCGCTCCGCACACGTCTCGACGCTGGGCTCCAACGCCGTGGACGCCTTCTACGTGACGGACGCTCACGGTGCGGCCCTTGAGCCGGGGGAGGCGGCGGAGGTGGCCCGGCAGCTGGAGTCGGCCCTGGGAGCGGTGCCCGGGCCGGTGTGAGCGTGCCCGGCGGGGGAAGGGCTGTGCGGGCACCCCCGCGTACCCCCACCCGCCGGGATACCCTGGGGGACGTTCGAAGCCTGTGTCCGCGTCCCGGCCGGGCGCACGACGCCTGGCACGCACGCTCGCCGCGTCGCCGAAAGGCCCTGGTGGCTCCGCCACCAGAACCTTCCGGCGCCTTGCGATCGCCCGCACCAGACGCCGCGCGCCGATCCGGCCGGGGCGCGGACACAGGTTCCCACCCGACCGCCCCACGAGCCGAGGACCCGCGACCACCGTGTTCGATACCCTTTCCGACCGCCTGAGTGCGACGTTCAAGAACCTCCGGGGCAAAGGACGCTTGAGCGAGGCGGACATCGACGCCACGGCGCGCGAGATCCGCATCGCGCTCCTCGAGGCCGACGTCGCGCTGCCCGTAGTCCGCGCCTTCATCAAGCAGGTCAAGGAGCGCGCGTCCGGCATCGAGGTCTCCCAGGCCCTCAACCCCGCCCAGCAGGTCATCAAGATCGTCAACGAGGAGCTCATCGGCATCCTCGGCGGCGAGACCCGGCGCCTGAGGTTCGCCAAGACCGCGCCGACCGTGATCATGCTCGCGGGTCTCCAGGGTGCCGGTAAGACCACCCTCGCCGGAAAGCTCGGCAAGTGGCTGAAGGGGCAGGGTCACTCCCCGCTCCTGGTGGCCTGTGACCTCCAGCGCCCCAACGCCGTCAACCAGCTGAGCGTCGTCGCCGAGCGCGCCGGAGTCGCGGTCTACGCCCCGGAGCCGGGCAACGGCGTCGGCGACCCGGTCAAGGTCGCGCAGGACTCGATCGAGTACGCCCGGTCCAAGCAGTACGACGTGGTCGTGGTCGACACCGCCGGACGCCTCGGCATCGACCAGGAACTGATGCGGCAGGCCGCGGACATCCGCGACGCCGTCAGCCCCGACGAGGTCCTCTTCGTCGTCGACGCGATGATCGGCCAGGACGCGGTCAACACCGCCGAGGCCTTCCGCGACGGCGTCGGCTTCGACGGCGTGGTGCTCTCCAAGCTCGACGGCGACGCCCGGGGCGGCGCGGCGCTCTCGATCGCCCACGTCACGGGCAAGCAGATCATGTTCGCCTCCAACGGCGAGAAGCTGGAGGACTTCGACGCCTTCCACCCGGACCGGATGGCGTCCCGCATCCTCGACATGGGTGACCTGCTCACCCTGATCGAGCAGGCGGAGAAGACCTTCAGCCAGGCCGAGGCCGAGAAGATGGCCTCCAAGCTGGCGTCCAGCAAGGGCAAGGACTTCACGCTCGACGACTTCCTGGCCCAGATGGAGCAGGTCCGCAAGATGGGCTCCATCTCCAAGCTGCTCGGCATGCTGCCCGGCATGGGGCAGATCAAGGACCAGATCAACAACATCGACGAGCGGGACGTGGACCGCACCGCGGCCATCATCAAGTCGATGACCCCCGGCGAGCGCCACGACCCGACCATCATCAACGGCTCGCGCCGCGCCCGTATCGCCAAGGGCTCCGGCGTCGAGGTCAGCGCGGTGAAGAACCTCGTCGAGCGCTTCTTCGACGCCCGCAAGATGATGTCCCGGATGGCCCAGGGCGGCGGCATGCCGGGCATGCCGGGGATGCCGGGCATGGGCGGCGGCCCCGGCCGGCAGAAGAAGCAGATCAAGCAGGGCAAGGGCAAGCGCAAGAGCGGCAACCCGATGAAGCGCAAGGCCGAGGAGGCCGCGGCCGCCGAGCGCAAGGCCCAGGGCGGCGCGCTGGGACTGCCGTCCGCCGAGGAGCAGAAGAACTTCGAGCTGCCCGACGAGTTCAAGAAGTTCATGGGCTGACCGCCCGCGTACGGCTGTGTGGGGCGCCTCCCGGTGGACCGGGAAGGCGCCCCACGCGTATGTCGGCGCCGCACGCCCACGCGGGCGGGCACCCCGTCAGGACCCGCCCGGAATGCCCTCTTTGCGCGGGTCTCCAATAATGGCGCGTACCGGCCAAGAGGAGAGCACGTGCCCACTTCCGTACCCCCGCGCGACCGCCCCGACCAACCGTGGCGCTCGGAAGGGGCGCCTCCGCCGCCCGCTCCGAAGAAGAAGATGCCCGGCGGCTGGGGCCGGCTCATCCTCACGGCCCTGATCGTCTACCTGATCACCAATCTGATCCTGTCGTTCTTCAACGACGGCGACGAGCCGACCGTCTCGTACACCGAGTTCAGCAAGCAGGTCACGGCAGGCAACGTCTCCAAGATCTACGCCAAGGGCGACGCCATCCAGGGCCAGCTCAAGAACAAGGCGCCCGTACCCTCCGGCGAGGGCAGCGGCGACTACACGAAGTTCACCACCCAGCGCCCCACCTTCGCCGACGACGACCTGTGGGCCCAGCTGACCAAGCAGAACGTCACCGTCACCGCCGAGCCCGTCGTCGAACACCGCAGCTTCCTCGCCAACCTGCTGATCTCGCTCGCCCCGATGCTGCTGCTCGTCGTCCTGTGGCTGTTCATCGCCCGGCGCATGAGCGCGGGACTCGGCGGCGGCGCCGGCGGGATGCTCGGCCGCAAGACCCCGCCCAAACCGGTCGAGATGGCCGACGACAAGCGCACCACCTTCCAGGACGTGGCCGGCATCGACGAGGTCGAGGGCGAACTCAACGACGTCGTCGACTTCCTCAAGAACCCGGCCGCCTACCACGAGATGGGCGCCCGCATGCCCGGCGGCGTCCTCCTCGCGGGCCCGCCCGGCACCGGCAAGACACTGCTCGCACGGGCCGTCGCGGGGGAGGCCGGGGTGCCGTTCTTCTCGGCCTCGGCCTCCGAGTTCATCGAGATGATCGTCGGCGTCGGAGCGTCCCGCGTACGCGAGCTGTTCGCCGAGGCCCGCAAGGTCGCCCCCGCGATCGTCTTCATCGACGAGATCGACACCATCGGCCGGGCCCGTGGCGGCGGCTCCGGCATGGGCGGCCACGACGAACGCGAACAGACCCTCAACCAGATCCTCACCGAGATGGACGGCTTCACCGGCTCCGAAGGCGTCATCGTGCTGGCCGCCACCAACCGGGCCGACGTTCTGGACCCGGCGCTCACCAGGCCCGGCCGCTTCGACCGCATCGTCCACGTCAGCCCGCCCGACCGGGGCGGCCGCGAGGCCATCCTGAAGATCCACACCCGTGAGATCCCGATGGCGCCGAACGTCGACCTCGAACAGGTCGCCCGCACCACACCCGGCATGACCGGAGCCGACCTCGCCAACCTCGCCAACGAGGCGGCCCTGCTCGCCGTCAAGCGCCAGCAGCGCGAGGTGACCCAGTCCGACCTCTCCGACGCCCTCGAAAAGGTCCAACTCGGCGCGGAACGGCCCCTGGTGATGCCGTACGAGGAGCGTCGGCGCACCGCCTACCACGAGAGCGGCCACGCGCTGCTCGGCATGCTCCAGCCCGGCGCCGACCCGGTCCGCAAGGTCACCATCGTGCCGCGCGGCCGCGCGCTCGGCGTCACCCTGTCCACCCCGGACGCCGACAAGTACGCCTACACCGAGGAATATCTGCGCGGCCGCGTGATCGGGGCGCTCGGCGGCATGGCGGCCGAGCAGATCGTCTTCGACGTGATCACCACCGGCGCCGAGAACGACCTGGAACAGGTCACCAACATCGTGCGCGGCATGGTCGGCCGCTGGGGCATGAGCGAGAAGATCGGCCCGCTGTCCGCGCTGCCGGGCGACGCCCAGCAGGCCTACGGGCTCTCGGCCGCGCCCGGCACCCTGGACACCATCGCCGTCGAAATGCGCCGCATCGTCGACGAGTGCTACGACAAGGCGTGCCGGCTCCTTCGCGACAACCGCGACAAGCTGGACGCCCTCGCGGAGGCGCTGCTCGCCAACGAGACGCTGGAGGAGGAGGCGGCCTACCGCGCGGCCGGCATCCCCCGCCTGTCGAAGGCGGGGGCGTAGGCGGGACGGAACCGAGACCGAGGCCGCCCCAACTGCCCTTTCCCGCAAGGGAGTTACAGATGACTCACGGGGTGCGGGCGATCAGATAACGGAAGACGTTCGGCATCCACACCGTGCCGTCGCGCCGTACATGACCGTGCAGCGCCTCGACGATCTCCTTCTCCACCTGCGCCTGGTCGGTGGCGCGGGCCGCCGCGTCGAAGGCACCGGTCGACATCAGACCCCGTATCGCACTGTCCAGATCCGCATATCCGAACGGGCACGCCACCCGGCCCGAGCCGTCCGGCTTGAGGCCGGCGCGGGCCGCCACGTCCTCCAGGTCGTCACGCAGGCTCGGCCGCCAGCGCGGGGCATCGCTCACGCGGGTCGTCAGCCGGGTCGCCACCCGCAGCACCGCCGAGGTGGCACACCGCTCCGGCGGCCCCCAGCCGGCCAGCACCACCGGGCTGCCGCGCTCGGCCAGCGCCACGGCCGCCTCCAGGGCGGGCACCAGGCCTTCCGTATCGCCGGCCGCACAGCCGATGGGCTCAAAAGCGGTGATCAAGTTGTACGGAGGCCGGTCCGGCTCCGCCGCATCGGCGGGACCGCCCGACACCAGCCGGGCCGGGCCCCTGCCCGCCCCGCCGAGGCGCCCGGAATCCGGGGCGAGCCGCTCCCGCGCCAGCGCCAGGCGCGCGACCCGCTCGGGGCCGTCCACGCCGGTCACCGCCGCGCCGCGCGACGCCGCGACCAGCAGGGCGAGCCCCGAGCCGCAGCCGAGCCCGAGCAGCCGGGTGGACGGGCCCACGTCGAGCCGTTCATAGGCCGCTTCGATGAGGGGGACCAGCATCCGTTCCTGGATCTCCGCCCAGTCCCGCGCGCGCTCGGTCGTGCCCGCCGAAGGGGCGGTGGCCGTGCGGGAGTGATGCCGGACGAGCGTTGGTGTCATGGAAAGCGCCCCAATCCGCCGAGAGGTCAGCTGTGCCCTGATTGACAGCCCCCCGTGAATGTCCGTACGCACTTCCCCCGTATGCCAGGGAACTCCGCATCCCGGCCCGCGTCCAGAGGGCGGAGCCATCAACCGCGCTCCAGCCGCGGCCGGAAGGCGATTCACGCCCCGCGACCCCGGCGCCGTACCATTCGCGCCATGGCAAAGGCACCCGTACTCACGCCCCAGGCGGAAGACTTTCCGCGCTGGTACCAGGATCTGATCAACAAGGCCGAGCTCGCGGACAACGGTCCGGTGCGCGGCACCATGGTGATCCGACCGTACGGCTACGGCCTCTGGGAGCGGATGCAGCAGGAGATGGACGCACGCATCAAGGACGCAGGCGCCCAGAACGCCTACTTCCCGCTCTTCATCCCCCAGTCTTACCTGACTCGCGAAGCTGAGCACGTCGAGGGCTTCGCGCCCGAGCTCGCGGTGGTCACACACGGTGGCGGCAAGGAGCTCGACGAGCCCGTCGTGGTCCGCCCCACCTCCGAGACGATCATCAACGACTACTTCTCGAAGTGGGTCCAGAGCTACCGCGACCTGCCGCTGCTCATCAACCAGTGGGCGAACGTGGTCCGTTGGGAGATGCGCCCGCGCGTCTTCCTCCGTACGAGCGAATTCCTGTGGCAGGAAGGGCACACCGCCCACGCCACCTACGAGGACGCCCGCGACTACGCCGCGCGCATCCACCGGGACGTCTACGCCGACTTCATGATCAACGTGCTCGGCATCGACGTCGTCCTCGGCCGCAAGACCGCCAAGGAGCGCTTCGCCGGAGCCATCAACACCCTCACCCTCGAAGGGATGATGGGCGACGGCAAGGCCCTGCAGATGGGCACCAGCCACGAACTGGGCACCAACTTCGCCAAGGCCTTCAACACCCAGTACCTGTCCAAGGAGGGCAAGCAGGAACTGGTCTGGCAGACCTCCTGGGGCGTCTCCACCCGCATGGTCGGCGGCCTGATCATGTCGCACGGCGACGACAGCGGACTGCGGGTGCCGCCCAGGCTCGCCGCCGTCCAGGTCGTCGTCGTGGCGATCAAGGGCGACGAGGCCGTCGCCAAGGTCCGCGAGGTCGGCGACCGGCTCAAGGCCGCGGGCCTGCGCGTCCAGGTCGACGACCGGACCGACACCCCCTTCGGCCGCCGCGCCGTGGACTGGGAGCTCAAGGGCGTCCCCGTACGCGTCGAGATCGGCCCGCGCGACCTGGAGGCGGGCACCGCGATGCTGGCCCGCCGCATCCCAGGCGGCAAGGAGCCCGTCTCCATCGACGCCCTCGCCGAGCTCCTGCCCGCCCTCCTCGAAGAGGACCAGGCGCTGCTCCTGAAGCAGTCCCGCGAGCGCCGCGAATCCCGCACCAGCGATGTGGCCACCCTCGCCGAGGCGGCCGAGGCCGCGATCGCCGGCGGCTGGGCGCGCATCCCGTGGGCCGAACTCGGCCCGGAGGGCGAGGCCAAGCTCGCCGAACAGGCCGTCTCCGTACGGTGCCTGGTCGCCGAGGACGGGTCCGTGCCCGACGCCGACGACGCACCCGGTACGGTCGCGATCGTGGCCCGCGCCTACTGAGGAGGGTCCGTCCCGGCACCGGTGGCGCACCGGCCACGCACAGTCGGCCGAAACCCCTCTTGCGCACCGTCCGACAACGGTCGTCCCGGCGTGGGTACTTCATCTACACGCCGGGGCGTACACGCCGCTACGTCATACCTTGGTGTGAGCTGTGAGCCTTCTCCGCAGATCAGCGCACCCGCCCTCGTCCGCGCGCATCAATGCCAACTGACGGGTACGAGCAAATTATTTGGGATGCCCCGGAATAGGAACACAGCGGCCCTGCGGCTCGTTGTCACGACGTGAGCACGACACCACCTGTTCTCGCCGCAGAGCTGGCACAGGCGTGGGCCGACATTCAGCGGTACCACTCCGAGCTGCCGGACCTAGCCGCGCCCGAGTCCCTGATCGGAGAGTCGTCGTCCGCCTGTGGCGCCGAGCTCTCCTTCGAGCGACTGCTCCATGAGGCAGTCCACGGCATTGCCGCCGCCCGCGGTGTACGCGACACCTCCCGCGCCGGCCGCTACCACAACCGGAGGTTCCTGGCGATCGCCGAGGAGCTCGGCCTCGACCATCCGGAGGAACCGCACCCCAGCAGCGGCTTCTCCCTGGTCACGCTGAACGCCGAGGCAAGGCGCCGCTACCGGCCGACCATCGAACGGCTGCAGCGCGCGCTCAAGGCGCACACCGTCGCCACCGCCGCCGACACCAAGCGCTCCTTCCGCGGACCGGCCGCCCGGCACGGCTCCTCCGGAGGAGGCGTGCGGGTCAAGGCGGTCTGCGACTGCGGGCGCAACGTACGCGTCGTCCCGTCCGTGCTCGCCCAGGCGCCCATCGTCTGCGGCGGCTGCGGCAAGCCGTTCCGCATCCCGGAAGGGGCCGAGGTGGTCGCCGCGGCCGGCTGACCCCGGGCCCGGCCGCCGGCAGGGGCGGCAGGTCCGGGGGAGCGGGCCGCCCGGGGGTGCCCCACGGACCCCCGGCGTGCGCACTCCAGGCGTGTGGCACAATGGCTAGCTGTACTCGACAGCCGCATAGGAACCCTCTCGCCTCCGGCTGACGCGTCCATCGGGCACCCGAGTACCGCAACCCCACGTGGCATCTCATGTGCCCAACCACGTCAAGACCAGGAGACACCACTCCAGTGGCAGTCAAGATCAAGCTCAAGCGCCTCGGCAAGATTCGCCAGCCGCACTACCGCATCGTCGTCGCCGACGCCCGCACTCGCCGTGACGGTCGCGCGATCGAGGAAATCGGTCTGTACCACCCGACGTACAACCCCTCGCGCATCGAGGTCGACGCCGAGCGTGCGCAGTACTGGCTGTCCGTCGGCGCCCAGCCGACCGAGGCCGTCCTCGCCATCCTGAAGCTCACCGGCGACTGGCAGGCGCACAAGGGCCTCCCGGCCCCCGCGCCGCTGCTGCAGCCGGAGGCGAAGGAAGACAAGCGCGCTTCCTTCGAGGCCTTCGCCAAGACCCTCGAGGGCGACGACGCCAAGGGTGAGGCCATCACCCAGAAGGCGAAGAAGACCGAGAAGAAGGCGGACGAGGCCGAGGCCGCCGCCGAGTCGACCGAGGCCTGAGCATGCTCGAGGAGGCTCTCGAGCACCTCGTGAAGGGCATCGTCGACAACCCCGACGACGTGCAGGTCGCCTCGCGCAACCTGCGCCGGGGGCGCGTGCTGGAGGTCCGGGTCCACCCCGACGACCTCGGCAAGGTGATCGGCCGCAACGGCCGCACCGCTCGCGCCCTGCGCACCGTCGTGGGCGCAATCGGCGGACGTGGCATCCGGGTCGACCTCGTCGACGTGGACCAGGTTCGCTGACCAGTTGGGTCGCTTTACCTAGATACGCCGGCTCGGGCCGGGGAGGGCTTCTCGCCCTCCCCGGCCCGTAGTCGTATTCCGGGCCATAGTGGTACGAAGGCCTCGGCCACCACGAGGCCGCAGTTGTCCGAAGGAGAAGCAAGCGTGCAGTTGGTAGTCGCGCGGATCGGCCGCGCCCACGGCATCAAGGGCGAGGTCACCGTCGAGGTGCGTACCGACGAGCCCGAGCTGAGGCTCGGCCCCGGCGCCGTCCTCACCACCGACCCGGCGTCGGCGGGCCCGCTCACCATCGAGACCGGCCGGGTGCACAGCGGCCGGCTGCTGCTGCGCTTCGAGGGCGTGCGCGACCGCACCGCCGCCGAGGCCCTGCGCAACACCCTGCTCATCGCCGACGTCGACCCGGCCGAACTGCCGGAAGAGCCCGACGAGTACTACGACCACCAGCTCATGGACCTGGACGTGGTCCTCGCCGACGGCACCGAGGTCGGCCGCATCACCGAGATCACCCACCTGCCCTCGCAGGACCTCTTCATCGTGGAGCGGCCCGACGGCAGCGAGGTCATGATCCCGTTCGTCGGACAGATCGTCACCGAGATCGACCTGGAGGCACAGCGCGCGGTCATCGACCCGCCGCCCGGCCTGATCGACGACCGCGCCGAGATCGCCTCCGCGCGCGACGAGGAGACCGAAGCTTCCGAAGAGCCCGCCAAGGGTGCCGACCACGCCGGGGACGCCGGCTGATGCGGCTCGACGTCGTCACGATCTTCCCCGAGTACCTCGAACCGCTGAACGTCTCGCTCGTCGGCAAGGCCCGGGCCCGCGGCCAGCTCGACGTGCACGTCCACGACCTGCGGGACTGGACGTACGACCGGCACAACACGGTCGACGACACCCCCTACGGCGGTGGCCCCGGCATGGTCATGAAGACCGGGCCCTGGGGCGACTGCCTCGACGACGCGCTCGCGGACGGCTACGAGGCCGGGGCGCACGGCCCGGTCCTCGTCGTGCCCACACCCAGCGGCCGCCCCTTCACCCAGGAACTCGCCGTCGAACTCTCCGAGCGGCCCTGGCTGATCTTCACGCCGGCCCGCTACGAGGGCATCGACCGCCGCGTCATGGACGAGTACGCCACCCGGCTGCCCGTGTACGAGGTGTCCATCGGCGACTACGTCCTGGCCGGCGGCGAGGCCGCGGTCCTGGTCATCACCGAGGCGGTGGCCCGGCTGCTGCCCGGCGTCCTCGGCAACGCCGAGTCCCACCGCGACGACTCCTTCGCACCCGGCGCCATGGCCAACCTCCTCGAAGGGCCCGTCTACACCAAGCCCCCCGAGTGGCGCGGCCACGGCATCCCCGACGTCCTGCTCAGCGGCCACCACGGCAAGATCGCGCGCTGGCGGCGGGACGAGGCGTTCAAGCGCACCGCCCTGAACCGGCCCGACCTGATCGAGCGCTGCGAGGCCGCCGCCTTCGACAAGAAGGACCGCGAAACCCTCTCCATCCTCGGCTGGGCCCCCGAGCCCGGCGGCCGATTTTGGCGCAGGCCGCAGGCCGTGGAAGAATAGGCCGCTGCCGTACGCTCAGCCGGCGCCCCTGCCACAGGGGGAACGACGCCCGCCCTTCGCGCACAGCACCCCATTCATCTCGAATTCCGCTGATGACCTGTGGCATCAGTGAGGAAGTAGTCAGTCATGGCAAGCCTGCTCGACTCCGTCAACGCCGCCACGCTGCGCAGCGACGTCCCGTCGTTCCGCCCGGGTGACACCGTCAACGTCCACGTCCGCGTGATCGAGGGCAACCGCTCCCGTATCCAGCAGTTCAAGGGCGTAGTCATCCGCCGCCAGGGCGCCGGTGTCTCCGAGACCTTCACGGTCCGCAAGGTCTCCTTCTCCGTCGGCGTCGAGCGCACCTTCCCGGTGAACTCCCCGATCTTCGAGAAGATCGAGGTCGTGACCCGCGGTGACGTCCGTCGCGCCAAGCTCTACTACCTCCGTGAGCTGCGCGGCAAGGCCGCGAAGATCAAGGAGAAGCGCGACCGCTGAGCCCCGGCTCACACCCGCGTACGGGCCTGACGGCGGCCGGATAAGCTCTGGCCCCGATGGACACCGAAGCACAGCACACGGAGCGCGACCGTTGCGCGACCCCCGACCCGGGGCCCGCGCAACGGTCGCGCTCCGCGCGTTTCACCACCCTGGCCGGCCGCCTCGAAGGCCCCTGGCGCAAGACCGGGGCGCTGTTCGCGCTCTGCGTCGTCTTCCTGCTGCTGCTCAGCCACTTCGTGGTGCAGCCCTTCCTCATCCCCAGCGGCTCGATGGAACCCACTCTCCAGGTCGGCGACCGGGTCCTCGTCAACAAGCTCGCCTACCGCTTCGGCACGAGGCCCGAACGCGGCGACGTCGTCGTCTTCGACGGACGGGGTTCCTTCGTACGAGAAGGCGACGAGGGGAACCCGCTGGGACGCGCGGTGCGTTCAGCAGGAGCGGCCCTCGGTCTGACCGAGCCCGCCGAGACCGACTACGTCAAACGCGTCATCGGCGTGGGCGGCGACCACGTGGTGTGCTGCGACCGGCGGGGGAGGATCCAGGTGAACGGCACGGCCATCGACGAGCCCTATCTCCACCCCGGCGACAGCCCCTCCCAGGTGCCCTTCGACATCGTCGTGCCCGACGGCACCCTGTGGGTCCTCGGCGACCACCGCTCCCGCTCCAGCGACTCCCGCGACCACCTCGGCGACCCCGGCGGCGGCATGGTCCCGGTGGACCGGGTGATCGGACGGGCCGACTGGATCGGCTGGCCGCTGGGACGCTGGACCTCGGTCGGCGGCTCCGGCGCCTTCACTGACGTACGGGGTCCGGGCGGCGGCCGTGGGTAGCCGCGGGCGCTCGCGCCCCACCGCCCCCGCCGGCGACCAGCCGCTGCCCACCGGCACCCGGCCCACCCCCGCGCCGGCCGCCCCCGGGCGGCGCGGCCAGAGCGGCCGGGCCGAGCGGCGCAGGCTCGCCCGCAAGGTCAAACGGCGCAGACGCAGGTCCGCGGTGCGCGAGATACCGCTGCTGATCACCGTCGCGCTGCTCATCGCGCTCGTCCTGAAGACGTTCCTCGTCCAGGCCTTCGTGATCCCCTCCGGCTCGATGCAGCAGACCATCACCATCGGCGACCGCGTCCTCGTCGACAAACTCACCCCCTGGTTCGGCTCCGAGCCCGAACGGGGCGACGTCGTCGTCTTCAAGGACCCCGGCGGCTGGCTCAAGGGCGAACAGAAGGCGCCCTCAAGCCAGGACCCCGTCGTCGTCAAACAGGTCAAACAGGGCCTGACCTTCATCGGCCTGCTGCCCTCCGACAACGAGCAGGACCTCATCAAGCGCGTCATCGGGGTCGGCGGCGACACCGTCAAATGCTGCGACAAGGACGGCAAGGTCACCGTCAACGGCCGCCCCCTCGACGAGCCGTACGTCTTCACGCCGCCCGACGATCCGCCCGCACTCATCCAATTCGAAGTAAAGGTTCCCGAGGGCCGGATCTTCGTCATGGGCGACCACCGGTCCAACTCCGCGGACTCCCGCTACCACCTCGACGACGGTCAGCACGGCACCGTGCCGGTGAGCGGGGTGGTGGGCCGCGCAGTGGTCGTGGCCTGGCCTTTCTCGCACTGGCGCAGACTCGAGGTGCCGCCCACCTTCGGCTCGGTGCCCGCCGCGCCCGGCGATTTCGCACAGGGTATGTCGCATAGGGTGTCGTCCCGAGATCCGGCGGCGCAGCCGGACCAAGCGACCCAGCCCCCGACCCCTGCGGAACTCCCGCTCGTTATGGGAGTGGTGGGCCTGAGCCTCGTACGGGCCAGGCGGTGGCACAGAGTGAGGAGTGGATGTGGGGGATTTGGCGGTCGGCGCACGATCCGGACGCGAAGAGCCGGAGGAGCGGCCGGAGCAGCAGCTCGCCGATTCCTCCCCGGGCCCCGCCGCGGGCCACGGCTCCGCGGAACCGGCGAACAGCCCCCCGGGCGAGCACCTGGTGCCGGCGCAGGACAGCGGCCGGGGCGACGGCGGTACCGATGGCGAAGGACCCGGTGACGGCGAGGGGCGCACCCCCAGGAAGCCGCGTTCCTTCTGGAAGGAACTGCCGCTCCTCATCGGCATCGCGCTGGTCCTCGCCCTGTTGATCAAGACGTTCCTGGTCCAGGCGTTCTCCATCCCGTCCGACTCGATGCAGGACACCCTGCAGCGCGGGGACCGGGTGCTGGTCGACAAGCTCACCCCGTGGTTCGGCGCCGAGCCGCAGCGCGGCGAGGTCGTCGTCTTCCACGACCCGGGCGGCTGGCTCGACGGCGAGCCCACGCCGAACCCGAACGCGGCGCAGAAGTTCCTCAGCTTCATCGGCCTGATGCCGTCCGCCGAGGAGAAGGACCTGATCAAGCGGGTCATCGCGGTCGGCGGCGACACCGTCGAGTGCAAGAAGGGCGGACCGGTCACGGTCAACGGCAAGGCCCTGAAGGAGCCGTACATCTTCCCGGGCGACAGCGCCTGCGACGACATGCCGTTCGGGCCGATCAAGGTGCCCGACGGGCGGATCTGGGTGATGGGCGACCACCGCCAGAACTCGCTCGACTCCCGCTACCACCAGGAACTGACGGGCGGCGGCACGGTCTCCACCGACGAGGTCGTCGGCCGCGCCTTCACCATCGCCTGGCCGCTCAACCGCATCGACTGGCTCGGCGTCCCCGACACCTTCGACCAGCCCGGCCTCAGCGCGATGGGCACGGCGGCACCCGCCGCGGTCGGCCTCGCGGGCGCGATGCCGATGGTGCTGTGGCGCCGCCGCAAGCTCGTTCAAGCGCAGGTCAAGGCGGAAACCCCGGCAGCCAAGGGCTGACCCGCGGGCATACCGCCGGGTAGGGTGCGGTCCCGGAATGTCGATCTCCGGGGTCCCGGGATGCCATGTGCGTCCCGGGGCGCTGCCGGCAAGGGAGCGCTGCGATGAGCGGTAACGGACAGGACCACGACGGCCACGGCCGCAGTCTCGGCAGTGTGCTGTCGGGGGTGGCCGTGGCCGTCGGCTGTGTCCTCTTCCTCGGCGGCTTCGCCTGGGGCGCCGTGCAGTACAAGCCGTACACCGTGCCCACCCAGTCCATGTCGCCCACCGTGAAGGCGGGCGACCGGGTGCTCGCCCAGCGCATATCCGGCGGCGACGTACGGCGTGGCGACGTCGTGGTGTTCAACGACCCGAAGTGGGCCAACGTGCCCATGCTCAAGCGCGTCGTCGGAATCGGCGGCGACCACGTGACCTGCTGCGGCCAGGACGGCCGCCTCGCCGTCAACGGCAAGCCCGTTGACGAACCGTATCTGCACGGCGCGAAGGCCTCCGGCAACCCCTTCGACGCCAAGGTCCCCGCCGGACAGGTCTTCCTCCTCGGCGACGACCGCCTCGTCTCGCTCGACTCCCGCGTCCACCTGGACGACGCCGCCAACGGCTCCGTCCCGCTGAGCACGGTGACCGCCCGCGTGGACGCCATCGCCTGGCCCATGGGCGGCATGCTGGCGCGGCCCACGGGCTTCGAGAGCATGCCCGGCGGCATCTCCTCGCCCGGGCCGCTGAAACTGCTCCTGGGCGCCGTCGTGGCCGGCGCCGTGCTGATCGTGGCCGGCGCCGCCTACGGCCCCATCGCAGGCCTCGCCCGCCGCCGCAGGACCCGCGCCACCACGCCCGCCGGAAGGTGAAACCCGTGACCGAACTGCGCAAGGTCGCCCGGATCATCCTGCTCGACCCCGACGACCGCATCCTGCTCATGCACGGCTACGAGCCCGAAGACCCCGCCGACACCTGGTGGTTCACCCCCGGCGGCGGCCTGGAGGGCGACGAGACCCGCGCCGAGGCGGCCCTGCGCGAACTCGCCGAGGAGACCGGGATCACAGACGTCGAACTCGGCCCCGTCCTGTGGCAGCGCGTCTGCTCGTTCCCCTTCGACGGGCGCCGCTGGGACCAGGACGAGTGGTACTACCTGGCCCGCACCACCCAGACCGAGGTCACCGTGGCCGGCCTGACCGAACTGGAGCGACGCAGTACCTCCGGTCTGAGGTGGTGGACCTCCGCCGAACTGTCAGCGGCGCGTGAGACGGTGTACCCGACCAGGCTCGCCGAGCTGCTGCGCACGCTGCTCGACGAGGGTCCTCCGCACGCGCCGGTGGTCCTGGCCCCGGAAATCGTCTAGGGGCCCAGGGGGCTGACGCACAATAGGGGGACGCACGGCTGAAGGGGAACATGCCATGAGCGCCGAGGACCTCGAAAAGTACGAGACCGAGATGGAGCTGAAGCTCTACCGGGAGTACCGCGACGTCGTCGGTCTGTTCAAATACGTGATCGAGACCGAGCGGCGCTTCTACCTCACCAACGACTACGAGATGCAGGTGCACTCGGTCCAGGGCGAGGTGTTCTTCGAGGTGTCGATGGCGGACGCCTGGGTGTGGGACATGTACCGGCCCGCCAGATTCGTCAAGCAGGTCCGGGTCCTCACCTTCAAGGACGTGAACATCGAGGAGCTGAACAAGAGCGACCTCGAACTGCCGGGGGGCTGAGCGGAGGGCCGCTGAGCGGCCGACACCGGGTGGGCCGGGTGGGCCGAGGGGGCCTGCTTTGGGCGCGCGCCGAGGGCGTGCGTGCTCGCGGGTGCGGTGGTCCCGGGGCCGGGGTCGGGGTCGGGGTCGGGCGAGGGCGGAGGAACCCCTTCGGGGGGCGGAGTTTTCCACAACCGAAGGGTTATCCACCAAGATCCACTCCTTCGCGCCGGATGCGTAAAAGTCGGTGCCGGAGGTGGTGCCGGATGAACGCTCGCGGAGCACTCGGAAAATACGGCGAAGACCTGGCGGTGCGGCTGCTCGAAGCGGCCGGAATGACGATCCTGGAACGCAACTGGCGCTGCGGCAGGACCGGCGAGATCGACATCGTCGCCCACGACGACACGTCCCCCGGCGGGCCCGTGCTCGTCATCTGCGAGGTCAAGACCCGCAGAACCGGTGCCTACGAACACCCCATGGCCGCCATCACCCCGACCAAGGCCGACCGCCTCAAACGCCTCGCCGGCCACTGGCTCGCCGACCACGGAGGACCACCTTCCGGCGGCGTACGCGTCGACCTCGTCGGCATCGTCCTGCCCCGCAAAGGCGCACCCCGCGCCGAACACGTGCGAGGGGTGGCCTGACATGGGATTCGCACGCACCTGCTCGGTCGCCCTCGTCGGCGTCGAAGGCGTCGTCGTCGAAGTCCAGGCCGACCTCGAACCCGGCGTCGCCGCCTTCACCCTCGTCGGACTCCCCGACAAAAGCCTCGCCGAAAGCCGCGACCGGGTGCGGGCCGCCGTCGTCAACTCCGGCGACACCTGGCCCCAGAAGAAACTCACCGTCGGCCTCAGCCCCGCATCCGTCCCCAAGAGCGGAGCCGGCTTCGACCTCGCCATCGCCTGCGCCATCCTCGGCGCGGCGGAACGCATCGACCCCCGCGAACTCACCGACCTCGTCATGATCGGCGAGCTCGGCCTCGACGGACGCGTACGCCCCGTCCGGGGCATCCTGCCCGCCGTCCTCGCCGCCGCCGAAGCCGGCTACGAACAAGTCGTCGTGCCCGAACAGACCGCCGCCGAAGCGGCCCTCGTCCCCGGCATCTCCGTCCTCGGCGTCCGCAGCCTGCGCCAACTCGTCGCCATCCTCACCGACGAGCCCGTCCCCGAAGAGGAACCCGCCGAAAAAGGCCGCCCCGACGCCATGCTCGCCGGACTCGTCGTACCCGGCGCGGGAGCAGGCACCGGCCTCGCCGCAGGCCCACGCGACGCCGACCTCGACCTCATCGACGTCGCAGGCCAGCACGCCGCCCGCGCCGCCCTCGAAATCGCCGCCGCAGGAGGCCACCACCTCCTGCTCTCCGGCCCACCCGGAGCAGGCAAAACCATGCTCGCCGAACGCCTCCCCGGCATCCTGCCGCCCCTCACCCGCCAGGAATCCCTCGAAGTCACCGCCGTCCACTCCGTCGCCGGAATCCTCCCGCCCGGCGAACCCCTCGTCCGCCGCGCCCCCTACTGCGCCCCCCACCACTCCGCCACCATGCAATCCCTGGTCGGCGGCGGCAACGGCCTGCCGCGCCCCGGCGCCGTATCCGTCGCCCACCGAGGCGTGCTCTTCCTCGACGAAGCCCCCGAATTCGCCGGCAAAGCCCTCGACGCGCTCCGCCAACCCCTCGAATCGGGCCACGTCGTCATCGCCCGCAGCGCCGGAGTCATCCGCCTCCCCGCCCGCTTCCAGATGATCCTCGCCGCCAACCCCTGCCCCTGCGGCCGTCACACCCTGCACGGCGCCGGCTGCGAATGCCCCGCCTCCATGATCCGCCGCTACCAGGCCAGACTCTCCGGCCCCCTCCTCGACCGCGTCGACCTCCGCGTAGAAGTCGAACCCGTACGCCGCGAAGACCTCCTCGGCGGAGGCGGCCGAGGCGAACCCAGCGCCATCGTCGCCGCCCGCGTACTCGCCGCCCGCGAACGCACCGCGGCCCGCCTGGAGGACACCCCCTGGAGCAACAACAGCGAAGTCCCCGGACACGAACTGCGCACCCGCTGGCTCACCGCCCCCGGCGCCCTCACCGGCGCCGAACGCGACATGGAACGCGGCCTGCTCACCGCCCGAGGACTCGACCGGGTCCTGCGCGTCGCCTGGACCATCGCCGACCTCGCCGGACACGACCGCCCCGACGCGGGACACGTCGCCCTCGCCCTGGAACTGCGCACCGGCATCTCCCGAGGGGCCCCCATGCCGGCCGGAGCGAGCCTGTGAACGGCGCCCACGCCGGCGGCGAGCATCCCCGGGACCGCACGCACCCTGGACAGGAGCCGCCCACGACGAGAGCCGACGCAGGGCGGGAGCGCGACGTGGGCAGCCCCGGTGCCCGGCGGGAGCGGGAGGTGGACAGCCCCGATGCCTGGCGGGAGCCCCCCGCGACGCGCATCCACGCCGGTCAGGAGGATCCCGGGTGCCGTGCGGCGACAGCCACCGAGCGCCTCGCCAGAGCCGCCCTCACCCGCGTCATCGAACCCGGCGACGAACGCGGCGGCCGCTGGCTGCGCACCTACGGCGCCGTCGACCTGCTGCGCCGCCTCACCGCACCCCAAGGGCCCGAGGACGACCCGCCCGGCGCCAGCCCCGCCCGGCTCGACAGCCACCGCCGCCGAGCCGCCCTGGCCGACCCCGAACGCGACCTGGCCGCCGCCGCGACAGCCGGCGCCAGATTCCTCATCCCCGGCGACGAGGAATGGCCGAGCCAACTCGACGACCTCGCCGACGCCCGGCCCATCGGCCTCTGGGTACGGGGCCACGCCGACCTGCGGATCTGGGCACTGCGGTCCGTCGCCGTGGTCGGCGCCCGGGCCTGCACCCCCTACGGGGCCCACATGGGCGCGGTCCTCGGCTCCGGGCTCGCCGAAAAAGGGTGGGTCGTCGTGTCCGGGGCGGCCGCCGGAGTCGACGGAGCCGTCCATCGAGGCGCCCTCGCCGCCGGGGGAGCCACCATCGCCGTGCTCGCCTGCGGAGTCGACGTCATCTACCCGCGCGGCCACGCCGAGTTGATCGGACGCATCGCCGAACAGGGCCTCCTCGTGGGCGAATTGCCACCCGGAGACCACCCGACGCCCAGCAGGTTCATCCTGCGCAACCGCGTCATCGCCGCCCTCACCCGAGGCACCGTCGTCGTCGAGGCCGAATACCGCAGCGGCTCGCTCGTCACCGCCCGCGCCGCACAGAAGCTGGGCCGCTTCACCATGGGCGTCCCCGGCCCCGCCACCAGCGGACTCTCGGCCGGCGTGCACGAACTTTTGCGCGGCGAGGCCACCCTCGTCACCGACGCCGCCGAAATCGTCGAACTCGTCGGTGACATGGGCGAACTCGCCCCCGCCCGCCGCGGCCCCGTACTGCCAAGGGACCTCCTCGCCCCGGACGCCGCCCGTGTCCTGGAAGCACTGCCCGCCCGTGGGACCGCGGCCGCCCGCGACCTCGCCCGCGAAGCCGGAACCAGCCTCGACGAAGCACTCGGCCGCCTCTACGAACTGCACTCGCTCGGCTTCGTCGAACGCGTCGGCGACAGCTGGAAGTTGGCGCCCGGCGCACTCCAGGCGCCGAGCACCCGGCGAGGCGGTGCTTGACCAGGGGCATTCGGGTGACAAGGTGAGAGGCGATGTCCACCGCGGGCCGCACGGCAGAGCTTTCGGGGCCGACGCGCGGCACCGCGGCCCCCACCTGCGCGTGCGCCGGAGGCGGCCGGGGCGACCGGGCCCGCCCACCCGGCCCTCGCGCACCGCGACCGCCCAGTCACGCTACGCTCACGAGGATCCCCGACCGGAAACAGCCCCCGCTCACGTCACAGCAGAACGGCTCAAGGCAACGCATGCCCCAGCACACCTCCGGGTCTGATCGCACGGCAGCGCCCCCGGCTGCCCGCGGCAGCGGCACCGTGCGGCCACCGGCACCCTCCTCCGTCGACGAGCTGTGGCGGTCGTACAAGGCCACCGGCGACGAGCGGCTGCGCGAGCAGTTGATCCTGCACTACTCGCCCCTGGTCAAGTACGTCGCGGGACGCGTGAGCGTGGGATTGCCGCCCAACGTCGAACAGGCCGACTTCGTCTCCTCGGGAGTCTTCGGACTCATCGACGCCATCGAGAAGTTCGACATCGAGCGGGCCATCAAGTTCGAGACGTACGCCATCACCCGGATCCGTGGCGCGATGATCGACGAGCTCCGCGCCCTCGACTGGATCCCGCGCTCCGTACGCCAGAAGGCACGCGCCGTGGAGCGCGCCTACGCGACCCTCGAAGCCCAGCTCAGGCGTACCCCGTCGGAGGCGGAAGTCGCCTCCGAGATGGGCATCGCCGTCGAGGAACTGCACGCCGTATTCAGCCAGTTGTCGCTCGCCAACGTCGTGGCCCTCGAAGAACTGCTGCACGTCGGCGGCGAGAGCGGCGACCGGCTCAGCCTCATGGACACCCTCGAAGACACCTCAGCCGACGACCCCGTCGAAGTCGCCGAGGACCGAGAACTGCGCCGGCTGCTCGCCCGCGCGATCAACACGCTGCCCGAGCGCGAGAAGACCGTCGTGACGCTCTACTACTACGAAGGCCTCACGCTCGCCGAGATCGGCAACGTCCTCGGGGTCACCGAGAGCAGGGTGAGCCAGATCCACACCAAATCGGTGCTCCAGCTGAGGGCCAAACTGGCGGACGTCGGGCGCTGAGGGGCCCTGGCGAATCGTCCCTGCCGATCTCGTTCGGCGCCCGGCCGTAAAGTGGAGCAGTGCCCAGGATCCGAGCGGCCTCCGTGGCCGAGCACCGCACCATGCAGCGCGACGCCCTGCTGGACGCCGCACGATCGCTGCTGTCCGAAGGCGGAACGGAAGCGCTGACCTTCCCCGCCCTTGCCGAGCGCACCGGCCTCGCCCGCTCCTCCGTGTACGAGTACTTCCGCTCCCGCGCCGCGGTCGTCGAGGAACTGTGCGCCGTCGACTTCCCGCTCTGGGCCGCCGAGATCGAGGGCGCCATGCAGCGGGCCGACACCCCCGAGGGCAAGGTCGAGGCGTACGTACGCCACCAGCTCGGCCTCGTCGGCGACCAGCGCCACCGAGCCGTGGTCGCCATCTCCGCCAGCGAACTCGACGCCGGGGCCCGCGAAAAGATCCGTGCCGCCCACGGCGGCCTCATCGCCATGATCGTCGAAGCCCTCGCCGACCTGGACCACACCGAGCCCCGCCTGGCCGCGGTCCTCCTCCAGGGCATCGTCGACGCGGCGGTCCGCCGCATCGAGACGGCCACAGCGGAATCCTCCTCCGCGATCGCGGACGCGGCGGTGGCGATGGCACTGACGGGCGTCAGGGGCTGACGTGCGGGGGGGGGCTCCCCCTCCCTCCCCCCCGCCCCCACCCCCTCCCCACCCACCCCACCCCCTCACCCCGGCTCAACCACCCCCACCACCGGCAGTAGCCGTGACCGTGCGGCCCGGTGCAGGAGCAGCAGCGGGTTCAGATAGACGTCGCCTCTTCTCAGGCCCCAGTGCAGGCAGCCTTCCGGGCAGTGGGAGGGGGTTTCGGTGGTGGTGGCCACGATCTCGCCCGGGGTTACTTCCGCGCCTTCCTTCACCGTGGCCCGTACTGGTTCATAGGTGGTTCTCAGCGGGGTTCCCGGGGTTCCTGGCGTTCCCGGGGTTTCCGGGAGCGGGGGCGCGGTGCCGGACAGGGTGATCGTGAGGACTCCTCGGCCTGCCACCTGGCCCGCGAAGGTGATGCGGCCGGCGGCCGCGGCGCGGACGGGGGTGCCCGGGGGTGCGGCCAGGTCGATGCCGCGGTGGCCGGGGCCGTAGGGCGTGGAGGGCGGGGCCCAGGGGTGGATGACGGTGGGCGGGACGATGGGCCAGGTGGCCGTGGCGGTCAGGCCGGTGAGGGTCAGCAGGAGTGCTCGGTACATGGGGAACAGGGTCCCGGGGCGGGGCGATCGGGGTGGATCTTGCTCGGAAGCTGTGGAGTACTCGCTGGTTGTGGACAGCGCCGTCACCCGGCACTGTGCGGGTCCCGTACACTTCTTGTGGCGATCCGGGTGACCGGATCGACTTCGCACGCCCCGCCGGCGGTCTCACCACTATCGCCGGCCGCGCCTCTCGGTCCTCAACCCACGCAGGGTCCAGGGCACGGCGCACCGGGGCGTCAGGCGCGGCAGCCGACCGGCGGCCGCGGTAACCGAGTACCTCAAGGAGTACGGCCATGGCCGTCGTCACGATGCGGGAGCTGCTGGAAAGCGGCGTCCACTTCGGTCACCAGACCCGTCGTTGGAACCCGAAGATGAAGCGCTTCATCTTCACGGAGCGCAACGGCATCTACATCATCGACCTGCTCCAGTCGCTGTCGTACATCGACCGCGCCTACGAGTTCGTCAAGGAGACCGTCGCGCACGGCGGCTCCATCATGTTCGTCGGCACCAAGAAGCAGGCGCAGGAAGCGATCGCCGAGCAGGCGACGCGCGTGGGCATGCCCTACGTCAACCAGCGCTGGCTCGGCGGCATGCTGACCAACTTCTCCACCGTCTACAAGCGTCTGCAGCGCCTCAAGGAGCTCGAGCAGATCGACTTCGAGGACGTCGCGGCCTCGGGTCTCACCAAGAAGGAGCTCCTGGTCCTCTCGCGTGAGAAGGCCAAGCTGGAGAAGACCCTCGGTGGTATCCGTGAGATGTCGAAGGTTCCCAGCGCCGTCTGGATCGTCGACACCAAGAAGGAGCACATCGCCGTCGGTGAGGCGCGCAAGCTCCACATCCCGGTCGTCGCGATCCTCGACACGAACTGCGACCCCGACGAGGTCGACTACAAGATCCCGGGCAACGACGACGCGATCCGTTCCGTCACCCTGCTCACCCGCGTGATCGCCGACGCCGTCGCCGAGGGCCTCATCGCCCGTTCCGGTGCGGCCACGGGCGACTCGAAGCCGGGCGAGAAGGCGGCCGGCGAGCCGCTCGCCGAGTGGGAGCGCGACCTGCTCGAGGGTGAGAAGAAGGCCGACGACGCCGAGGCCCCCGCGGCCGAGGCTGCTCCGGCCGCCGAGGCCGAGAAGCCGGCCGAGGCCGAGGCCGCTGCCGAGACTCCGGCCGCCGAGGCCACCGAGGCTCCGGCCGCGGACGCCGAGCAGGCCTGACCCCTTAACCGGGAACCACAGGTGCGGTAGTTGACGGCGGGGGCCACAAGCCCCCGCCGTCGACCCGTAGCCCCGCAGATCTTCGTAGATCTTTCTAGACTCCGAGAGAGAAACACAGACTCATGGCGAACTACACCGCCGCTGACGTCAAGAAGCTCCGTGAGCTCACCGGCGCCGGCATGATGGACTGCAAGAAGGCCCTGGACGAGGCCGACGGCAGCGTCGACAAGGCCGTCGAGGCCCTGCGCATCAAGGGTCAGAAGGGCGTCGCCAAGCGCGAGGGCCGTTCTGCCGAGAACGGCGCCGTCGTCTCCCTCATCTCCGAGGACAAGACCTCCGGCGTTCTGGTCGAGCTGAAGTGCGAGACGGACTTCGTCGCCAAGGGTGACAAGTTCCAGGCCGTCGCCGCCAAGCTGGCCGAGCACGTCGCCGCCACCTCCCCGGCCGACATCGCCGCGCTGCTCGCCTCCGAGATCGAGGCCGGCAAGACCGTGCAGGCGTTCGTGGACGAGGCCAACGCCAACCTCGGCGAGAAGATCGTCCTGGACCGCTTCGCGCAGTTCACGGGCGGTTACGTGGCCGCGTACATGCACCGCACCATGCCTGACCTGCCGCCGCAGATCGGTGTCCTTGTCGAGCTCGACAAGGAGAACGCCGAGGTCGCCAAGGGTGTCGCGCAGCACATCGCCGCCTTCGCGCCGAAGTACCTCACCCGTGAGGACGTTCCGGCCGAGGTCGTCGAGACCGAGCGTCGCGTCGCCGAGGAGACCACCCGCGCCGAGGGCAAGCCCGAGGCCGCGCTCCCGAAGATCGTCGAGGGTCGCGTGAACGGCTTCTTCAAGGACGCCACGCTCCTCGGCCAGCCGTACGCGCTGGACAACAAGAAGTCCGTCGAGCAGATTCTGAAGGAGGCCGGTGTCACCCTGAAGCGCTTCTCGCGCATCAAGGTCGGCATCTGAGTCTGTTCAGCGTTCGACACTAGACCCCGCTAGGGTCTGAGGCAGTCGTCCGCGCACGCGACGGACGACCGCAGATCTGACGAGGAGGCCATTGCCGCTAGGGACTACGAGTACCCACCGGCAATGGCCTTCTTCGTATGTGCACGAGGAGATCCCCATGAATCAGGGCGCGGACGCCGCCAAGGCCGATCACTCGGCCGACCACAAGCGCGATGACGGCAAGGTGGCCGGGCGCTTCATGCTGAAGCTTTCCGGTGAGGCGTTCGCCGGCGGTGGGGGGCTCGGTGTCGACCCCGACGTCGTGCACAACATCGCCCGCGAGATCGCCGCAGTCGTCCGGGACGGCGCGCAGATCGCCGTCGTCATCGGCGGGGGCAACTTCTTCCGGGGCGCCGAGCTCCAGCAGCGCGGCATGGACCGGGCCCGCTCGGACTACATGGGCATGCTCGGCACGGTCATGAACTGCCTCGCCCTCCAGGACTTCCTGGAGAAGGAGGGCATCGACTCGCGCGTCCAGACCGCCATCACGATGGGTCAGGTCGCCGAGCCGTACATCCCGCTGCGGGCCGTACGCCACCTGGAGAAGGGCCGCGTCGTGATCTTCGGCGCCGGCATGGGCATGCCGTACTTCTCCACCGACACCACCGCCGCCCAGCGCGCCCTGGAGATCGACGCCGAGGCCATGCTGATGGGCAAGAACGGAGTGGACGGGGTCTACGACTCCGACCCCCGTTCCAACCCGGACGCGGTGAAGTTCGACGCCCTCGAGTACGGCGAGGTCATCACCCGGGACCTGAAGGTCGCCGACATGACCGCGATCACCCTGTGCCGCGACAACAACCTCCCGATCCTCGTCTTCGAGCTCCTGACGGCCGGCAACATCGCGCGCGCCGTCAAGGGTGAGAAGATCGGCACGCTCGTGAGCGACCAGGGCACCCGGGCCTGACCGGGGGATGGACAATCCCCTGCCGGTCGGACACCGTGCAGGGAAAGACGCTGGTTATCCAGGGCCCAAGGCTCAGGTCGCACTGAGAACTCCCGGCCCATCCAAGACATGCAGGAGCAAGTGGTGATCGAAGAAACCCTCCTCGAGGCCGAGGAGAAGATGGAGAAGGCCGTCGTGGTCGCCAAGGAGGACTTCGCCGCGATCCGCACCGGCCGTGCGCACCCGGCGATGTTCAACAAGATCGTGGCGGACTACTACGGCGCGCTGACGCCGATCAACCAGCTCGCCTCGTTCTCCGTGCCGGAGCCGCGCATGGCGGTCGTGACGCCGTTCGACAAGAGCGCGCTGCGCAACATCGAGCAGGCCATCCGCGACTCGGACCTGGGCGTCAACCCCAGCAACGACGGCAGCATCATCCGCGTGAACTTCCCGGAGCTGACCGAGGAGCGCCGCAAGGACTACATCAAGGTCGCGCGCACCAAGGCCGAGGACTCCAAGGTGTCGATCCGCGCCGTGCGCCGCAAGGCCAAGGACGCCCTCGACAAGCTCGTCAAGGACAAGGAGTCCGGCGAGGACGAGGTCCGTCGCGCGGAGAAGGAGCTCGACGACACCACCGCCAAGTACGTGGCGCAGGTCGACGAGCTGCTCAAGCACAAGGAAGCCGAGCTGCTCGAGGTCTGATGAACGACTCTTCCTGGGGGGCTCCGCCGAGACCCGAATACTGGGGAACCCCCGAGGGGCCTTCCCAGGGGGCGTTCCCGGCGGGGCCTGCATACGATGCGTATGACGCCCCGCCCGTGTCACGGACACAGCCGATGCCCGTCGTGCCCGACACCGGCAGAGGCGCCGAAGACCGCGAACGTGATCTGGGGGCCGCTCTGCCGGGCGGCCCTGACTTCCGCGACGAGACGCCGCAGGAGCCCATGGCAAGCCCTCCGCCCGTGCCGCCCGTGCCCGCCCAGCCGGAGAAGAAGAAGGCGGGCCGCGACCTGCGGTCCGCGATAGGGGTCGGTGTCGGCCTCGGCGCGGTCGTCCTCGCGTCGCTGTTCATCGTGAAGGCCGTCTTCGTGGGGGTCGTCGCGGTCGCCGTGGTCGTCGGACTGTGGGAGCTGACCAGTCGCCTCCAGGAACGCAAGCAGATCAAGGCGCCCCTGGTGCCGCTCGCCGTCGGCGGCGCGGCGATGGTCGTCGCCGGGTACGTCAGCGGCGCCGAGGGCGCGTGGGTGGCGATGGCGCTCACCTCGCTCGCGGTGCTCGTGTGGCGGATGACCGAGCCGCCCGAGAACTACCTGCGGGACGTCACCGCGGGCGTCTTCGCCGCGTTCTACGTGCCGTTCCTCGCCACGTTCGTGGCGATGCTGCTCACCGCGGACGACGGCCCCTGGCGGGTGCTCACCTTCCTGCTCCTGACCGTGGTCAGCGACACGGGCGCGTACGCGATCGGCTGGCGCTTCGGCAAGCACAAGCTGGCGCCGCGCATCAGCCCCGGAAAGACCCGCGAGGGCCTGTTCGGCGCGGTGTCCTTCGCGATGGTCGCGGGCGCCCTGTGCATGGAGTTCCTGATCGACGACGGCACCTGGTGGCAGGGCCTGCTGCTCGGCCTCGCGGTCGCCGCCAGCGCCACCCTCGGCGACCTCGGCGAGTCGATGATCAAGCGGGACCTCGGCATCAAGGACATGGGCACCCTGCTGCCCGGCCACGGCGGCATCATGGACCGCCTCGACTCCCTGCTGCCCACGGCTCCAGTGGTGTGGCTGCTGTTGGCGGTGTTCGTAGGAACTGGCTGACCTGCGTTTTCTTATCGCTTTGAACGGTGAGGGCTCCTCGTCCACAGGACGGCGAGCCCTTTTCCGTACGTCTGAGACACTTGAGGAACCATGCCCAAGCCCGGAGAACTCACTTTCGTCGCCCCCCGCGGAGCCAAGAAGCCGCCGCGGCACCTCGCCGACCTCTCGCCCGCCGAGCGCAAGGAAGCCGTCGCCGCGATCGGCGAGAAGCCGTTCCGCGCCAAGCAGCTCTCGCAGCACTACTTCGCGCGGTACGCCCACGACCCGGCGGAGTGGACCGACATCCCGCTCGCCGCGCGCGGCCGGCTCCAGGAGGAGCTGCTGCCCGACCTCATGTCCGTCGTGCGGCACATCTCCTGCGACGACGACACCACCCGCAAGACGCTGTGGAAGCTGCACGACGGGACCCTCGTCGAGTCCGTCCTGATGCGCTACCCGGACCGGGTGACGATGTGCATCTCCTCGCAGGCCGGCTGCGGTATGAACTGCCCGTTCTGTGCCACCGGCCAGGCGGGCCTGGACCGCAACCTGTCGACCGCCGAGATCGTGCACCAGATCGTCGACGGCATGCGCGCGCTGCGCGACGGCGAGGTGCCGGGCGGCCCGGCACGCCTGTCCAACATCGTCTTCATGGGCATGGGCGAGCCGCTCGCCAACTACAAGCGGGTCGTCGGCGCGATCCGCCGCCTCACCGACCCCGAGCCGGACGGCCTCGGCCTGTCCCAGCGCGGTATCACCGTCTCCACCGTGGGCCTGGTGCCGGCCATGCACCGCTTCGCCGACGAGGGCTTCAAGTGCCGCCTCGCGGTGAGCCTGCACGCCCCTGACGACGAGCTGCGCGACACCCTCGTCCCGGTCAACACCCGCTGGAAGGTCCGCGAGGTCCTCGACGCCGCGTGGGAGTACGCCGAGAAGTCCGGGCGCCGCATCTCCATCGAGTACGCCCTCATCCGCGACATCAACGACCAGGCGTGGCGCGGCGATCTGCTCGGCCGGCTCCTCAAGGGCAAGCGGGTCCACGTCAACCTGATCCCGCTGAACCCGACGCCGGGCTCCAAGTGGACGGCCTCGCGGCCCGAGGACGAGAAGGCGTTCGTCGAGGCCATCGCGGCCCACGGCGTGCCCGTCACCGTCCGCGACACCCGCGGCCAGGAGATCGACGGGGCCTGCGGGCAGCTCGCCGCCTCCGAGCGGTAGTCCCGAGCGGGCCCGGCAGCGCCGCAGTCCGAAGGGCAGAACGGTCGGGGCCATGTCAGGGGCCCCGTGTAACCTGGCTGGAAACATCTGCATATTCCGACAGGGGAGCGCCACAGCGCTGAGAGTGCGGTACCCGCAAGGGATACGGACCGCAGACCCTCTGAACCTTGCCCCGGTCATTCGGGGTAGGAAGTTCGGCGATTACTCAAGCTGTTGCGCCCTGCCCGCACGACCTCGTGTCGTGCGGGCAGGGCCGCGTCTCTTCCTGGTCATCTCCAGGAGGAATGAAGAAATGCGCAGTACCAAGAGGCTCGCGGCCGGCGCTCTCGCCGCCGCCCTCGGGGTCACCACGCTGGCGGCCTGCGGCGGCTCGGACGGCAAGGCGTCCGGCTCGGCCAGTGGGTCCGGCGGCAAGACCGTGACGCTCGTCAGCCACGACTCGTTCAACGCCTCCGACCCGGTGCTCAAGGCGTTCACCGCCGAGACCGGATACACCGTCAAGGTCCTCAAGAGCGGGGACGCGGGCGCCGCCCTCAACCAGGAGATCCTCACCAAGGGCTCTCCGCGCGGCGACGTGTTCTTCGGCGTCGACAACACCCTGCTCTCGCGCGCCCTCGACAACGGCATCTTCACCCCGTACGAGGCCAAGGGCCTGGACCGGGTGCCCGCCGACGTCCAGCTGGACAAGGACAAGCACCGGGTCACGCCCATCGACACCGGCGACATCTGCGTCAACTACGACAAGAAGTACTTCGCGGACAAGAAGCTCAGCCCCCCGCAATCCTTCGACGACCTGATCAAGCCCGAGTACAAGGACCTGCTCGTCACGGAGAACGTGGCGACCTCGTCCCCGGGGCTCGGCTTCATGCTCGGCTCGGTCGCCAAGTACGGCGACGACGGCTGGCAGGACTACTGGAAGAAGCTGAAGGCCAACGGCGTCAAGGTCGTCGACGGCTGGGAGCAGGCCTACAACACGGACTTCTCCGGCTCGGCCGGCGGCAAGAAGGCCGAGGGCGACCGCCCGCTGGTCGTCTCCTACGCCTCCAGCCCGCCCGCCGAGGTGATCTACGCCGACCCGAAGCCGGCCGAAGCCCCCACCGGCGTCGCCACCGGCACCTGCTTCCGCCAGACCGAGTTCGCGGGCCTGCTCAAGGGCGCCAAGAACGAGACCGGCGGCAAGGCGCTCCTCGACTTCCTGATCTCCAAGAAGTTCCAGGAGGACATGCCGCTCCAGATGTTCGTGGACCCGGTCGCCAAGGACGCGGCGCTGCCCGCGGAGTTCACCAAGTTCGGCACGAAGATCACGGAGTCGACGACCGTCGCCCCCGACAAGATCGCCAAGAACCGTGACCAGTGGGTCAAGACGTGGTCCTCGCTCGTCCTGAAGTAGAACGCCCCCCGGGCCGAGCGCGGGCAAACGCGGCGCGGCGCGGTGCGCTGCGCCGCGGCGGCGTGCGGTTCGGCCTCATGGCACTGCCGCTCGCGTTCTTCGCGCTGTTCTTCGCCTGGCCCGTGGCCGCCATCGTCGGCCGCGGGCTCAAGGCGGACGGCGCCTGGCAGTTCGGCCGGATCACCGAGGTGCTCGCCGACCCGGACATCGCGCACGTCCTGTGGTTCACCACCTGGCAGGCGCTCGCCTCCACCGCGCTCACCCTCGTGATCGCGCTGCCCGGCGCCTATGTCTTCGCCCGCCTCGACTTCCCCGGCAAACAGCTCCTGCGGGCCGCGGTCACCGTGCCGTTCGTGCTGCCGACCGTCGTCGTGGGCACCGCGTTCCTGGCTCTGCTCGGCCGTGGCGGGCTGCTCGACCAGCTGTGGGGCGTACGCCTGGACACCACGGTGTGGGCGATCCTGCTCGCGCACGTCTTCTTCAACTACGCGGTCGTCGTACGCACCGTCGGCGGCCTGTGGTCCCAGCTGGATCCGCGCCAGGAGGAAGCGGCCCGCGTCCTCGGCGCGTCCCGCCTCGCGGCCTGGCGCAAGGTCACGCTGCCCGCGCTCGGCCCCGCCGTCGCCGCGGCCGCCCTCATGGTCTTCCTCTTCACCTTCACCTCCTTCGGCGTCGTGCAGATCCTGGGCGGCCCCACCTTCTCCACCCTCGAAGTGGAGATCTACCGCCAGACCGCCGAACTCCTCGACCTGCCGACCGCGGCCGTCCTGACGATCGTGCAGTTCGCGGCGGTCGGTCTGATCCTCGCCGTGCACGCCTGGACGGTGCGCCGCCGCGAGAGCGCCCTCAGACTCGTCGACCCCGCCCAGACCGCACGACGGCCGCGCGGCGCCGCCCAGCGCACCCTGCTCGCCTCGGTCCTCGTGGTCGTCGCGCTGCTGATCCTGCTGCCCTTGGGCGTCCTGATCCAGCGCTCCCTCGACACCCCCGACGGCTACGGATTCGGCTACTACCGGGCGCTCCAGGCCGCCGGTGACAACGGCAGCTTCCTGGTGCCGCCCATCGAGGCGATCGGGAACTCGCTCCAGTACGCGCTCGCCGCCACCGCCATCGCGCTCGTCGTCGGCGGACTCGCGGCGGCCGCCCTCGCCCGGCGCGGCACCGGCCGCCTCATGCGCAGCTTCGACGCGCTCCTGATGCTGCCGCTCGGCGTCTCCGCCGTGACCGTCGGCTTCGGCTTCCTGATCACCCTCGACAAACCGCCGCTGGACCTCAGGACCTCCTGGATCCTGGTGCCGCTCGCCCAGGCACTCGTGGGCACGCCCTTCGTCGTACGGATCATGCTGCCGGTGCTGCGCGCGGTGGACGGACGGCTGCGCGAGGCGGCGGCCGTGCTAGGCGCGTCCCCGCTGCGGGCCTGGCGCGAGGTGGACCTGCCGCTGGTGCGCCGGGCACTCCTGGTCGCGGCGGGCTTCGCGTTCGCGGTCTCGCTCGGCGAGTTCGGGGCGACCGTCTTCATCGCCCGGCCCGACCACCCGACGCTGCCCGTCGCGGTGGCCCGCCTGCTCGGCCGGGCCGGCGACCTCAACTACGGCCAGGCGATGGCCCTCAGCACGATTCTGATGGTGGTGTGCGCGGTGTCGTTGCTCGTCCTGGAACGCATCCGGACCGACCGGAGCGGGGAGTTCTGATGCTGAAGCTCGACGGTGTGACCGTACGGTTCGGACAGCGGGCCGCGCTCGACGCGGTCGATCTGGAGGTCGCCGACCACGAGACGGTGTGCGTGCTGGGGCCCAGCGGCAGCGGCAAGTCGACCCTGCTGCGGGTCGTCGCGGGCCTCCAACCCCTGGACGCGGGACGGGTGTTGCTCGGCGGCGCCGACCAGGCCGGAGTCCCCGTGCACAAGCGCGGGCTCGGCCTGATGTTCCAGGACCACCAGCTCTTCCCGCAGCGCGACGTCGCCGGAAACGTGGCGTTCGGGCTGCGCATGCGCGGGACATCGCGGGCCGAACAGGCGCGCCGGGTCGAGGAGTTGCTCGATCTGGTCGGGCTTCCCGGCGCGGAGCGACGGGCCGTCGCCGCGCTCTCCGGCGGCGAGCAGCAGCGCGTCGCCCTCGCCCGGGCGCTGGCGCCCTCGCCGCGCCTGCTCATGCTGGACGAGCCGCTCGGCCAGCTGGACCGCACCCTGCGCGAGCGTCTGGTGCTCGAACTCCGCGCCCTTTTCGGCCGGTTGGGCACGACGGTGCTCGCCGTCACCCATGACCAGGGCGAGGCGTTCGCGCTGGCCGACCGGGTCGTGGTGATGCGCGACGGCCGCATCGCGCAGAGCGGTACGCCGCTGGAGGTGTGGCAGCATCCGGCCTCCGAGTTCGTGGCCCGCTTCCTCGGCTTCGAGAACGTGGTGCCGGCGACGGTGTCGGGGGCCGTCGCGGCCACCCCCTGGGGGAAGGTGCCGGTGCCTCCCGGCTCCCGGCGGGGCGAGGTGCGCCTGCTGGTCCGGCCCGGCGGCATCCGTCTCGTTCCCCCGCTCGACGGCCTGGCCTGCGAGGTCGTCTCGCGCACGTTCCGGGGGAGCCATGTGGCGCTCCAACTGCGGCCGGTCGACGGGCCGTTGCTCGAGGCCGAGTGCGACTTGGCGGGGGCGCCGGAGGTCGGCTCCGGAGTGGGGGTCGCCTTCGCGGCGGGCGGGGTCGTGGTGCTGGGGGAGGGGGAGGGGTAGGGGGCTGTCGGGCTGTCCGGGGTGCGGGGGGGGGGGGGGCCCCCCCCCCCCCGGGGGGCCCCCCCCCCCCCCCCCCCCCCCCCCCCCCGCGGGGGGGGGGGGGGGGGCGGGGGGGGGGGGGGGGGGCGGGGGGGGGGGGGGGGGGGGGCCCCCCGCCCCCCCCCCCCCGGGGGGGGCCCCCCCCGCGGGGGGGGGGGGGGGGGGGGGGGGGGGGCAAAAAGGGGCGAAGGGCCGCAGGCCCGAGCCCCCCAACCCCCCACCCCCGCCGGAGGCGCTACGCGTCCTTGAACACCTGCCGCTGCCGCCCCATCCCCGACACCTCCAGCTCCACGACGTCCCCCGACCGCAGGTACGGCTTGGGCTCGGGCTGCCCCATGGCCACGCCCGCGGGCGTACCCGTGTTGATGACGTCCCCCGGGTACAGCGTCATGAACTGGCTGACGTACCGGACGACCTCCGCGACGGGGAAGATCTGCTGAGCCGTCGTCCCGTCCTGCCGGAGCTCCCCGTTGACCCAGAGCTTGAGCGAGAGCGCCTGCGGGTCCGGGACCTCGTCCCGGGTGACCAGCCACGGCCCGAACGGGTTGAACGTCTCGCAGTTCTTGCCCTTGTCCCACGTGCCGCCACGCTCGATCTGGAACTCCCGCTCCGACACGTCGTGCGACACCGCGTACCCGGCGACGTACGCCAGCGGGTCCTCGTCGTCACTCACGTACCGCGCGGTGCGGCCGATGACGATGGCGAGTTCGACCTCCCAGTCCGTCTTCACCGAGCGGCGCGGCACGAGCACCGTGTCGTTCGGCCCGACGACCGTGTCCGCCGCCTTGAAGAAGACGACCGGCTCGGCCGGGATCGCCGCCCCCGTCTCCTCGGCGTGGTCGTGGTAGTTCAGCCCGATGCACACGACCTTGCCGATCCGCCCCACCGGCGGCCCGACGCGCACACCGGCGTCGTCGAGCGCGGGCAGCACGCCGGTGTCCGCCGCGGCACGTATCCGGTCCAGGGCGAACTCGTCGGCGAGCAGTGCGCCGTCGATGTCGCCCACAAGGCCGGACAGGTCCCGCAGGGTCCCGTCGGCGTCGAGCAGCGCCGGACGCTCCTCACCGGCGTTGCCTACGCGCAGCAGCTTCATGGTCAGTCTCCCTTGGTCGAGCCGGGCCCGGCCGATGGGTAGCGGCCATCGGAGGATCGTCCGATCCTCCAAGGTGTACGTCCAGTCCGCAAGACCCCGTTCACAAACTGGACCGTAACCAGGGTTCGGGGTGCTATGCGGCGGCGGCCAGCGCGGCCGGCGCGGGCAGCACGTCCCGGTAGAGGAAGGCCCGCTCGACGGCGGTCCAGGTGGTGCTGGTCACGACGTAGAGCGCGGCGGCGAGCGGCACCACGGCGACGGTGAACAGGGTCGCGAAGGACAGCAGCGGCATGAACTTGTTCATCGCCGCCATCCCCGGCACCGCGTCCTGCCCGCCCGGCGCGGCGACGGGGTTGGCCGCCATCTGCCGCTTCATCCGCCGGAAGTTGAACGTGGCCACGGCCGCGACGACCGCGAACAGCACGACGTAGACGAGGCCCTGCGCCCCGAAGACCCCGCCGTGCGCGAGCGCGTCCGTCCAGCGCCCGCCGAGCGGAGCCTCGAAGAGGGTGTGGTCGAGCAGCGCGTTCGCCCTGCCGCCGATCCGAGCGCTGGAGAACAGGTGGTAGAGCAGGAAGAACGCCGGCATCTGCAGCAGGCTGGGCAGGCAGCCGGACAGCGGGGACACCTTCTCGGCGGCATGCAGCTCCATGACCGCTTTCTGGAGTGCCTTGCTGTCCTTGCCGTGCTTCTCGCGCAACGCCGTCAGCTGCGGCCTCAACCTGGCCTGCGCTTTCTGACCGCGCGCTGCCTGCCGCGACAGGGGGTGAACAGCGAGACGTACAAGAGCGGTGAAGAGCACGATCGCCGCAGCTGTCGAAGCACCGTGGAAGACCGGTTCGAGCAGGTCGGCCAGGTGCGCGGCGAGGCTCGCGATAGCGCTGAAAAGGGAGGTGAACATGGCGAAGCCCTCCGGGGCGTCTCGTCAGGAATGGCACGTGAGCGCACCTGAATGAGGTGCGGTTCGGCGTGACGAGCCGGGCGGAGCGGAGGTACGAGGGTGCCCCTACGCGGCCGTCGGGACGAGGGCCCCGGGCGCTCGGGGCCGGGGCCGCCCGGAGGCGTCGGGGTCGCGCTGCGGAAGGAAGGCGGTACGCCGTTCCCGGTCCCGGATCGCGGTGCGCACCCGGGTGCGGGCCACCTGCGGCACCGCGCGCGAGGCCAGCGTGGCGCACACGGCGAGCGCGGATCCGGCGGCGGCGGTCGCGGCGAGCGCGACGGCGGCCGAGAGCATGCCGCCCTCGATGAGGACGGCCTGGGCCAGCAGGAAGAGGAAGAGTCCGAGCAGCGGCCGGGCCGGCCGGGCGCAACGCGCGATGACGCCGCTCATGCCGACCTCCCCGCTCGCTCTCGTTCCGCCGGCTTCACGCATGCCACGGCCTTCCGTGGCAGCTCCTGCGGATTTCCCTCCAGCCGTTATACACGACGCTCGAACAGCGGTGCTCGAACAGCGGTCACCGGCCGTCGCCGTCCGTCGCCGTCAGAGCCAAAGAGGGAGGGCCAGGGGCAACGGAGATCAGAGCGGCTGGAGTTCGAGCGGCTGGAGCAGTCGCCTCGGAGCCCGCAGCGCGCGGCTCACCGCGTCCTCGGCCGGGCCGAGCCCGGGACCGGGCCGCATCTCGACGTCTGCGGGGTCGACGGCCCGCCCGCAGGCCGGGCACTGCCCGTACGACCCGAGTTCCGTACCGCACTCGGCATGGTGGAAGGTCCGCATCGGGCGCGCGTCCGGGTTGAAGGCCCGCCCCCAGAGCCCGAGCGCCCTCAGCGCCGGCCACAGCCCCCGCCCCAGTTCCGTCGGTACGTACTCGTCGCGCGGCGGTGAGTCCTGGTAGCGGCGCTTCTCCAGGATCCCGGCCTCGGTGAGCGACTGGAGGCGGGCGGCGAGCACCGCCCGAGGGATCTTGAGGTGGACCAGGAAGTCGTTGTAGCGGCGCACCCCGTAGAGCGCGTCCCGCACGACGAGCAGCGTCCAGCGCTCGCCGACGATCTCCAGCGCCCGCGCGATGGAGCACTCCTGCGCGGCGTAGTCGTAGTCCTTGCCCAGAGCCATACGCCCAGTCTACCGCCTGGGTTCACTGAACGAACCTACGGTGCTAAGGTCGAAGACGGGCGGGTTCATTCACTGAACCAGGCCGGGGTGCGGCCCTTCCGGGGCACGCGGTCCGAACCCCTCGTCCGCCCCATCCGCACCCGCTGTGCAACCGCACCGGACCCACGCCTTGGTGAGGGAAGCCATGACGCAGGCAGCACGCACCACTCACGCCACCTCGGCCTCGCACCCGGGCGAGGCGACCGGTCCCGGCGTCCGGCCCGGCGCCACGCTCGCCGTCACCAGCGCCGCCACCGCCGTCGCGCTGATGAACTACACCGCCCCGATGCTGACCCTGCCCGGCATGACCGCGTCCTTCCACACCGCGCTCTCCGCCCAGGCCTGGCTGCTCAACGGCGCCCCGCTCGGGCTCGCCGCGCTGCTCCTGATCGCGGGCAGCCTCGCCGACGACCACGGCCGCCGCCGGGTCTTCCTGGCCGGCACCCTCGCGCTCGGCATCACCATGGCGCTGGGCGCGCTCGCTCCCACCACCCTGACCTTCACCCTCGCCCGGGTCGCCCAGGGCATGGCGTCGGCCGCCGTCCTCGCGAGCAGCCTCGGCCTGCTCGTCGCCGCCTTCCCCGCGGGCGCCGCCCGCATCCGCGCCACCGGCGTGTGGGGCGCCTTCGTCAGCGGCGGCATCGCCCTCGGCCCGCTGCTCGCCGGCGCCCTCGCCACCCTCAACTGGCGCCTGATATATGGGGTATTGGCCATCCCCGCACTGGTCACGGCCGGGTTCGCGCTGCGCGTCCTCACCGAGTCGCGGGCCCCGCGCGGCGGCCGCCCCGACGTGCCGGCCGCGCTCACCCTGAGCCTGGCGTTCACCGCCCTGATCGGCGCGCTGACGCTGGGCCGCGACGGCTGGCTGCGCCCCGGCGTGATCGTCCTGCTGGTGGCCGCGGCCGCCCTGACGACCGGCTTCGTCCACGTGGAGCGCCGCGCCGCGACCCCCATGATCGACCTGGCACTCTTCCGCCGCGCGGAGTTCCTCGCCTCCTCGGCGGGCGCCCTGTTCACCGGCCTCGCCGTGATCGGCTTCTTCAGCTATCTGCCCGCCCTGCTCAGCCACTCGCTCGGCACCTCGCCGATGAACGCGGCCTGGCTGTTCGTGCTGTGGTCGGGCTCCGCGTTCGTGGTCGCGCTCCAGGCCAGGCGCCTGGCGGGCCGCGTCGCCGCCCGCCACCAGCTGGCCATCGGTTTCGTCCTGCACGCGGCCGGAGTCCTCGCGATGCTGGGCGCCCTCGCCTCCGGCCCGCTCCCGCGCCTCGTCCCCGGCCTCCTCCTCGCGGGCATCGGCAGCGGCCTCCTGAACGCCGCGCTGCCCCGCCTCGCCGTCGAATCCGTACCGTCCGAGCGCGCGGCGATGGGCTCGGGCGCCAACAACACGGCCCGCTACATCGGTTCGTCGGCGGGCGTCGCCCTGACGATCGCGGTGGCGCCGGCGGGCCCGAACACGGTGCTCGTCCTCTCGGCCGCCCTCGCGGCGGCGGCCGCGGCGCTCACGGCGATGCTGCGCACGCGGGGGTAGGCGGCGGGGCTCGCGCGGGGACGGGCGGACGAGAGGGGAACGGACGGACGAGAGGGGACGCGTTACGTCCGAACCGAGGCGGGCTCCTCCTCGTCCAGGTCGTGGATGGGATCACGGGCCAGCACATCGTCGTCGTCACCCACCGGCGTCCCCTGCGGACCGAGGTAGGAAAGGGCCAGCGCCACAAGGAGGTTGACGCCCAGAGCGACGATCCCGGCGTTGACCCCCCACACCGGATCGTGGTCGGTGAACACGAACCCGCAGACCACCCCGACCCCCACCGCGAGCCCCGCGAGACCGCCCACCAGAGTCAACTTCCGCCACACGAGCCCCAGAAGCAGCATCGGCAGAAGCTGCGCCATCCCCTCGTAGGAGATGAGCGAGAGCCGTACGAGGGTGTTGGGCACGGTGTACGTCATGAGCAGGGCGAGCGCCCCCGCGACGACGACCACGACCTGCGAGGCCGCCTTCTGCCGCTCTCGGAGCCGGGGCACGAGCGAGAGCACGCTCCGCCCCCACATCGTGCCGATGACCAGCATGAACACGGCCATCGGCACGATGGAGGAGAGCGCCGCCGCCACCCCGATCAGGCCGACCGTCCAGGCGGGCAGCGAGTCGACGACCAGCTTGAACAGCGCGAGGTTGGAGTCGGCCCCGGCGAGGCCCGGCACCACGAAGATCGCGGCCATCCCGAGCAGCATCGGCACGAAGAGCAGCACGTTGTACGCGGGCAGCAGCACGGCGTTGCGCCGCAGGGCGTCGGCGCTGCGCGCCCCGAGGTATCCGGCGACGGTGGTCGGGAAGATCACCACGGTGAGGGAGTTGAGGACGGATGTGGTGGCGAACCACGCCTGCCCGAAGGCCCCGCCGTGTCCCGGCAATGTGAGCCAGTCACTCTTCTCGTTCACGACCCGGTCGAGGAAGTCCCCGTAGCCGCCGAAGTAGTGCGTCGGCACATAGACCGCCAGGAAGGCCAGGGTGGCGATGACGAGCACGTCCTTCAGCACCGACACCCAGGCGCTGCCGCGCAGCCCACTGACCACCACGAATCCCGTGGTGACCGCGAAGGCAATGAAATAAGCCCAGTTGAGGGAGATGGCCCCGTAGGAGATGGTCGACACGACCACACCCATGCCGGTGATCTGCAACTGGATGTACGGCAGCAGGAACACGGTGGCGAGCAGCGCGACGAGCGCGCCCACCCAGGGCCGCCCGTACCGATGGGCCACCATGTCGGTGATCCCCACAAGACGGTGCTTCTTCGCGTACGCCCACAACATGGGCCCGACCACATAGCCCACGGCGTAGCCGCAGGACATGTAGGCGACCACATACAGCACCGGCGCACCGTAGTTGTAGCCCCAGCCCGCGGCGCCCAGATAGCTGAAGCTGGTGTAGCTCTCGCCCGCCATCAGCACCCAGATGAACACGGTCCCGAGGCTCCGCCCGCCCACCGACCACTCGGCGAGCCCACCGCCCCCGCCGCCCCGGCCGCGCACGGCGAAGAGCCCGAGGGCGACGGTGGCCACCATGAAGACCCCGAAGACGGACGTGGCGACAGCGGCGCTGCTCATCGAGCCCTCCTCTGGCGTCCGCCCTTGTGATCGCCCCGCCAGGTGAGCCAGATGGCAAGCGGGGTGGCCACCGTCGCGACCAGCAGCCAGAAGAAGAGGAAGGGCAGCCCGAACACCACGGGCCGCACCTTGTTCACGAAGGGCAACGCCCCGAGATACAGCACATAGGGCACTCCGAGCCAGAGCACATGAGATCGACGACGACGCATCCCCGAACGCTAGCGCGGACGGCTCCCCCGCAACTTGCCCCACACGACAAGCCGGTAGGTGGAGGTGAACTCGGGCGTGCAGGTGGTGAGCGTGATGTAACGCCCGGGCGCGCTGTACCCGTACGAGGGCTTGACGGCGCTACGGGGAACGGGAGCTATGGTCCCGCCGTCGCGCGAGGAGGTCTGCGGCAGGAGCGAATCGACCACATACGTATAGACGGTGTCCCGCGTCTCGACGACGACGGAGTCCCCCACCCGCAGCCGGTTGATGTAGCGGAACGGCTCACCGTGGGTGTTGCGGTGCCCGGCGAGCGCGAAGTTCCCGGTCTGCCCCGGCTGAGCGGTCCCCACGTAGTGCCCGACGTACCCCTTGTCGAGGACCCCGGCCTTGCTGATCCCCTCCGCGATGGGCGCGGTGACCCCGATCCCGGGTATCCGGATGACGGCGTACGCCTGGTCCCCGCGCGGCGCCGCCCCGCCCCCGGGACCGCCCTTGCCACCACGGGGGGCGCCGGCCGGGCCCCCGCCCTCAACGGCGACGCTCTCGTCACCCTCATCGGCCGGAACGTCCGTGGAAGGCGCGGGAGCAACGGACGGAGCGGCGGCAGCCCACTGATCCTCAAGGGAATGGACGGTGCGGCCGGCCTCGGCGCGGGCCTCCCGGTTGGTCCACCACAGCTGGTGCGCGACGAGCAGCAGCACCAGGAGCCCGAACGTCACGGCGAGCTCGGCCCCGCCCCACAGCCCGCGCGCCGCCCAGGCCCGCCGCCCGCGTCCGCCCTGCACCATCACCGGTATCCCTGTGCGCACGGGCGCAGGGTAGGTGCCGGGGCGGCAACTCACCAGGCCCACAACGTGACGCAGTCGACCCACCAGGGCCGGAAGCGCCCTCCGCCGGGCCCCCGTACAGCAGTACGGTGTCCCTCATGCGCCCCGACACGCCTGCCGATCACACCACCGAAGCCGAGCGTCTGCTGCGCACCGCGGCGCAGTATCCGGAGGACCAAGAGCCCCTGCTGCTCCAGGCCGCGGCCCACCTGGAGCTCTCCGGCGACCGCCCCGGGGCCACGGCGCTCTACGACCGCCTGCTGTCCTCGGCGGTGGACCACCCCCACCTGGTGAAGGCGTTCAAGGCCGCGAACCTGTGGGAGTACGGCCACGAGGCCGAGGCCCGCGCGATCATCGAGGGCATCCGGGCGGCGGCCCCGCTGGACCCGGCGGCGTGGGAGATCGTCGCCGAGACCCTTGAGGCCCACGACGAGCTGGACCTCGCCCACGCCTCCCTGACCACGGCCCTGACGCTCCTGGGCATCGCCGAGGCCACGGTCGACACGAGGGCGATCCCGTACAGCACCCAGTCCCTGGTGACCACCCGCCACCGGGTGCGCCGCCTGCTCGCGCTGCCCCACGACACCTGGGACTCCCTCGCCGACGAGCTGCACACGGCGCCGATCTCCCTGGACGAACTCCACGACCCCAAGCGCCTGTGGTCCCTCGGCTCGGAGGACCCGGCCGAACTCCAGGCCGAACTCGCGCGCCTGCGCGCGGAGTTGGGCAGCTACCGCGCGGCCCTGTCCCGCCCGTTCCCGGTGGCGGTCCTGCACTGGCCGGAGCCCGAACTGGAGGAACTCCTGACGGCGTACCCAGAGCTGCAGTCCGAATACCCCACGCACGCGGCCCACTTGCTGGACATCGAGGCCTCCCTGCGCGAACTCGCCGCGGCCGGCACCCCCAACCTCGGCATCGTGACGGCCACGGTCCCCTCCTACGAGGCCTTCGCCGCCTCGGAGTCCTCCTCCCCCGCCAACGCCGACCTCCTCCCCCAGTACGCCACCACCCTGGCCGCCCGAGCCCGAGCCACCTCCTGGCCCCCCGGCCGAGGCGCCGACTGCTGGTGCGGCTCGGGGGTCAACTATGGGGACTGCCACGGGTCGGCTTGATCCGTCGACCCTTTGACAGAATGCCCGCCATGTCCGACGCCCTCCCGTCCTCTGCCTCCGTCTCGGCCCGCATGAGCCGTCAGGGCTCCCGGGACACCACCCCGGAGCTGGCCGTCCGCAGACTGCTGCACGCGGCGGGCCTGCGCTACCGCGTCAACGTCCCGGTCCCCGGCATGCCACGCCGCACGATCGACATCGCCTTCGGCTCGGCCAAGATCGCCGTCTTCATGGACGGCTGCTTCTGGCACGGCTGCCCCCAACATGCCACCCACCCAAAGGCGAACGCGGAGTGGTGGCGGGCGAAGCTGGACAAGAACATGGCACGCGATCAGGAGACGACCGAGCACCTGCGGGCTGCGGGATGGACAGTGCTCCGCTTCTGGGAACACGAGAGTCCGGAACTCGTGGCCCGCTCGATTCGCCGGGCGAGGGAGAGCTGCGCAGTCGACCTTCCCGGCCGAGCGCGGAAAACTCACCGATAGGGATTGAGGGAGAATGCCTGCCCCATTCATCAGTTCACTCTGCGGATATCGAGACGGCAGACCGAACACGTCCGACAAGGGCGGAATGCGTGGAGACAGCGCGAGTTTCGACGCGTATGGCTGTGCGTGACTCCAAGCGGTCCGATGGGCCCCGCATATCGTTTGCGGCCGGCCCCTGGGTCGACTTCGTGCGGGCGATCAGGCGCGAGGCGCTGTGAGGGGAGCGCCGCGCACACGCATCCCGGGCCCCCCTCGACCCCCCACAACCCCCGGCAGCTAGCCTCAAGGAAATCGCACTCCAGGAGGCAAACCATGGCAAAGGTCCCCGCAAGTCTGATCGCGGCCGGTGGGCTCATCGGGGGGTACGGGGTGGCCCGGTGGACCAAGAAGCGGCCGCTCGGTGGGGTGGCGCTGGCCGGGGCCGGGGCGGTCGCGGCCCGGCAGTGGCAGCAGTCGGCCGGAACCAAGGCGGCCGTCGGGCTGACCAGCGCCTATGTCGCGGCCTTCGCCGGCTCGCACCCGCTGGCCAAGAAGGTCGGCGCCTGGCCCTCCGTGTTCGGCGTGGCCGGGGCCGTCGCCCTCGCGTCCTGGGCCGTCACGCGTGGCTCTGGCGCGGGTGAGTAGCGGTCGAACTCGCGGAAAGAGAACTCGGGGGCGCTGAACACTCGGCGCCTCCCGCCCGTACTTAGGGGCAACTCCCCATAGTGGTCGGGTGCATGGCCGTACGGCAGGGACAGGCAGAAGCCGGCCGTTCTCGGTCGTGCACCCGGCGGGGGGGGTGGCGTGCGGTACAGGCCCGCCCGGCGGAGAGGTGCCCGGCACAGGCACACCCGGCGGAGGGCAGGCCGTACAGACCCGCCCGGCAGACGGCCGCCCGGCGGAGAGCCGACCGGCACAGGCATACCCGCCGAAGGGCCGCCCGGCACAACGGCCCACCCGACGGAGGGCCGACCGGCACAGGCACGCCCCGCACAACGGCCCACCCCCGCCCACCCCCTCACAGCACCCCCAGATCCACCCCCCGCCCCATCACCCCGTACCCCGCATCGCTCGGATGCAGCCCGTCCCCCGAGTCGTACGGGGCGCGCAGCTCGTGCGGGGCGTTGGGGGACCGCAGTGCGCGGTCCGTGTCGATGACGTGCTCGTACACCCCGCCCTCGCGGATCGCCGCGTTCACCGTTTCCCGCACCGCCTCGACCTCCGCCGTGCAGACGCGCAGGCCGCCGCACGGCGTAAGCGTGGTGCCCAGGACGCGTACGCCCCGCGCGTGGCCGAGCCGGACCAGTTCCCGCAGGCCCGCGAGCAGCGCGTCCGCGTTCCGCTCGCCGCCGCTGAGCAGGTCGTTGATGCCCAGCTCCACGATGACCGTCCGCACCCCGGCGCGGGCCAGCGCGTCCCGCTGGAAGCGGTCCAGGCCGCTCGGGCCGGTGAGTCGTCCGAGCAGGCCGTTCCCGCCGATGCCGGCGTTGAGGACCGCCCGGGGCGCGCCGGCCGGACCCGCCTCCCGCAGGCGCCCGGCCAGCACGTCCGTCCAGCGGCGGTCGGCACCCTGGGTGGAGCCGACCCCCTCGGTGATCGAGTCGCCGAACGCGACCACACTGCCCGCCGCCGATCCGGCGCCCTGCACGTCGAGCGCGGTCACGTACTGCCAGGCCCCCGTCGTTACCGCGAACGCGCCGGGGTCGGCGGCCCGGTCGGCCTCGCCCCAGGACTCGTACGAGGTCTGCTGTGCCTGGGGGTGCCAGGTGACGGGGCCGGCCGCGTACACGGACACGTACAGGTCGGCCGACGCGGGCACCTCGAACGGCAGCGGGTCGCTCACGGCCTGTCCGCCGGGCGGTACGGAGATCCGCGCGTGGCCGCGGAAGGTCAGCGTCCGCATGGTCCGTGCCGGGTCGGCCGCGGTCGCGAGGGTGGTGTGGCGCAGGTCGAGCGGGGCCGTCCCGAACAGGTTCGAGAAGGTGACGCGGGCCCGGCTGCCGCCCACCGAGGTGTGCACGACATTGCGTACCGTCCGCGCCGCGACGCCCCCGGGCTCGGCCTCGACGGGGGCGGAGTACCAGGTTCCGGCCCAGCCGTCCCAGCCCGCAGCCGCAGCCCAGCCGTCGCCTCCCGCATCCGCAGCCCAGCCGTCCCGGGCCGCACCCACACCCGGCCCGGCCCCCGCCACGCTGGGCGGGACCACCGCGCACAGGGCCGCGGCGACCAGCACCATCACCGCCGCGAGCTGGGCCAGGCGAGTCCGCGTGGACATGATCCGAATGTACGGAGCGACGGCCAGTCCGGCCACGCGAACGGGTGACGGGACGCGTGTACGGGAACTGAACGTGCGCCCCGTGAGTACTTCCTGTAGAGGTCAGTGGAGGTGGGCGGGGGCCCGCCACACGCACGGGGGAGACGGGCCGAAGTCGGTTCGTGGTGGATGTGAATGATCGGGGCGTGGGTACCCGCGGACAGGTGGAGCGAATGGAACGTACGAGAACGGGGCCCGACGCCGAGGACGCCGAGCCGACGGCAGCGACGGCAGCGACAGCTGCGGCAGCCGCGGCGGCGGGCGAAGCCGCGCGCACGCCCCGCGCGTCCTCGTCCCCCTTCGCCTATACGGCGGCGGACGAGGAGAAGCGCCGGGGCGTGCGCCGGATGAAGGCCACCGCGACCGGGCTGCTGCTCCTGGTCGCGGTCGTCTTCGGGCTCGCCACCTGGGCGGACCGCTCGGGCGCGGGCGCCTGGGCCGGCTATGTCGCGGCGGCGGCCGAGGCGGGCATGGTGGGTGCGCTCGCCGACTGGTTCGCGGTGACGGCGCTGTTCCGCCGCCCGCTGGGCCTGCCCATCCCGCACACGGCGATCATCCAGAACAAGAAGGACCAGTTCGGCGCCTCCCTCGGCACCTTCGTGGGCGAGAACTTCCTGTCGGCCGCCGTGGTGCGCACCCGCCTCCAGGCCCTCGGCATCGGCCGCCGCCTCGGCACCTGGCTCGCCGAGCCCGATCACGCCGAGCGGGTCACGTCGGAGCTGGCCACAGCCCTGCGCGGCGCGCTGACCGTGCTGCGGGACTCCGACGTGCAGGCGGTGGTCGGCGAGGCCATCACGCGCCGGGCGGACGCGGCGGAGATCGCGCCGGGCGTCGGCAAGGCCCTGGAGCGGATCGTCGCCGACGGCAGCCACCGCAGGGCCGTTGACCTGGTGTGTGTACGGGCCCACGACTGGCTGGTGACGCACGGCGACTCGGTGATGGACGCGGTGCAGGGCGGCGCCCCCGGCTGGACCCCCCGGTTCGTCGACCGCAAGGTGGGCGAGCGCGTCTACCGGGAGCTGTTGCGCTTCGTCACGGAGATGCGGGACATGCCGGCCCACCCGGCGCGCGGCGCCCTGGACCGCTTCCTGGCGGACTTCGCGGCGGACCTTCAGTCGGACTCCGAGACCCGGACCAGGGTGGAGCGCTTCAAGTCGGAGATACTGGCCCGCCCCGAGGTCCAGGACATCATCGCCTCGGCCTGGTCCTCCGTACGGTCAATGATCATCGCGGCGGCGGAGGACGACCACAGCGAACTGCGCCTGCGCGCACGGGCGTCCCTGCTCTCGCTCGGCACCCGGCTGTCCACCGACCCCCGCCTCCAGTCCAAGGTGGACGGCTGGCTGGAGGACGCGGCGGCCTATGTGGTGTCGACGTACCGCGCCGAGATCACGTCCCTGATCACGGACACGGTCGCTTCCTGGGACGCGAACGACACCTCCCGCAAGATCGAGGCGAACATCGGCCGCGACCTGCAGTTCATCCGCATCAACGGCACGGTGGTGGGTGCGCTCGCCGGCCTGTTGATCTATACGGTGTCGCACGCGCTGGGCGGATAGGACCGGCACGGGAAGCAGGGCCGATCCCGGCAACTTGCTCGGCAGGCAAGGGAGTTGGGCCGCCCAGGTCCAGCTCCCCCGGCTCGCGCGGCCGCCTCAGCCCAGTTCCTTCCGCTCCCGCTTCTCCAGCCGCTCCTGCTGCTTCTCCAGCCGCAGCCGCTCCTTCTGCGCCTTCCGCAGCTTGCGGTCCACGCCGATGCCGCCCATCAGGGCGTACGCGACGATCGTGACGTTCGGGGAGCCTGGGGTGCCGTCGCCGCTGGCCTTGTTGCCGTCGACGCCGCCCATGATGCCGAAGCCCTTGACTCGGACGTTCAGTTCGGGCGGTACGGTCACGCCGATGCCGCCCATGATCGTGAACAGGCGCAGCACCGTGTCGCGGTCCTCGAAGCGGGCCTCGCGCAGGTCGATGTTGCCGCCGCCCCACATCGCGAACGCGGTGAACCTGCGCGCCACCGTCCAGGTGCCCTTGCGGGAGAACCCGCTCCAGAAGGCGAACCCTCCCGCGGAGGTGGGCGGGTGGCCGATGCGCGAAGGCCAGTGCACCTCGGCCTCGTTCTCGGTGCGGCGGAGGGCGGGGGCCGGACCCGCCGCACCCATCGGACCCGCCGATCCCGGCGCGGGCAGGTCGCGGACGAGCGGCTCCAGCTCCCCGTGCGTGCGCGCCGTGTAGGCCGCCTCCAGGCGCTGCTCGAACTCCTCCATGTCGAGGCGCCCCTCGGCCACCGCGTCCCTCAACGACTCGGCGACCCGCTCCCGTTCGGCGTCCGACGCACGCATCTCCGGCAGCCCACCCGTTGGTTCACTCGTCATGGTGCGAAGCCTAATGAAGGCCGCCATCCACGGGAGCCCTCGGGCTCGTTCCGTCCGATTCCAAAGAGTCCGACCCCTCCGATTCCCCGGGGCTCCCCCCACCCGCTTCGGGGCGGCCCGGCCCGCCCGGCTCCCCGGGGCCCGCCCCGTCCGGGTACAGCATGCGCGCGATCACGGCCTCGATGTCCGGCTCCCGCACCGAGAGGTCGACCAGCGGGTACGCCGCCGCGATGTGCGCGACCAGCGGAGCCGCCGACGCCGAGGCGGGGAAGGCGAGCCACTGGCGGGGGCCCTCGACCTTGACCACGCGGGCGCCCTCGGCCCGGACCGGCGGGAGTTCGCGCTCCAGGTCGACCACCAGGGTGCGTTCGCTCTCGCCCGCCTCGTGCAGCCCGGCGAGCGCGCCGTCGTACATCAGGCGCCCGTGGTCGATGACCATCACGCGCTTGCAGAGCTGCTCGATGTCGGTCAGGTCGTGGGTGGTGAGCAGGATCGTGGTGGCGCGCTCGGCGTTCAGGTCGCGCAGGAACTGGCGGACCTTGGCCTTGCTGATGACGTCGAGCCCGATCGTCGGCTCGTCGAGGTACAGCACGTCCGGATCGTGCAGCAGGGCCGCCGCGATGTCGCCGCGCATCCGCTGGCCGAGCGAGAGCTGACGTACGGGAACGTCCAACAGGCTTGCCAGGTCGAGGAGTTCGACGCAGCGGTCGAGGTTCTCGCGGAAGCGGGCGTCCGGGACGCGGTACATGCGGCGGGCCAGGCGGTAGGAGTCGTAGAGCGGCAAGTCCCACCAGAGCGTGGTGCGTTGACCGAACACCACCCCGATCCGCTGCGCCATCTTCGTACGCTCGCGGGACGGGTCCAGGCCCGCGACGCTGAGGCGGCCGGCGCTCGGGGTGAGGATGCCGGTCAGCATTTTGATGGTGGTGGACTTGCCGGCGCCGTTCGGGCCGATGTAGCCGACCATCTCGCCGCGCGGCACCCGGAAGCTGATCCCGTCCACCGCCCTGACCTGCCGCTTCTCCCGCCGCCAGCGGCCCGTCCTGCGGCGTACGTCGAAGACCTTCTCGACGCCGTCGAGTTCGATGAGGTCCGTCACTTCAACTGCCCTTCCTGCTCTGCGAGTTCATGGGCGCTCGGCCGTTCGGGAAGGAGCACGCCGGTCAGCTTCCCGTGCTGCGGTACGCCCTGACGCCCACCCGCCACGCGAGGCCCGCCAGGGTCAGGCACAGCGCCCCCACCAGCGGGGGTGTGAAGGCGAGCCAGTCCGGCAGGGCCAGCGGGTAGGGGCGGCCCAGGACGTAGAGCGCGGGCAGCCAGTTCACGAAGGCCAGCGGCAGCACGTAGGTGACGCCGCGCACCATGTCCTTGGCGAACACCGTCGGCGGGTACTGGAGGAGCGTCTGGCCGCCGTACGTGAACGCGCTCTGCACCTCGGCCGCGTCCTGCGCCCAGAACTGGAAGGCGGCGCCCGCCACGAACACCGCGCAGAAGATCGCGGTCCCGCTGAGCAGCATCACCGGCACGAGCAGCACCTTCGGCACCGTCCAGTGCACGTCCAGGGCGAGCAGCGAACCGCCGAGCACGAGGATGCCTTGCAGGAGGCGGCCCAGGCGCTGGAGGCCGAAGCGGTCGGCGGCGACCTGGGCGAGGACCGGCGCCGGGCGTACGAGGAGGGTGTCGAGCGTACCGTCCCGGATCCGCGCGCCCAGCCTGTCGATCGAGCCGAGCAGCGCGTTCGCGAGCCCGAACGCCGTCGTCGACGTCCCGTACAGGAAGGCCACTTCGGCGAAGGAGTACCCGCCGAGCGAGCGGACCTGCGAGAACATCAGGGCGATCACGACGAAGTCGAAGGCCGTCACCAGGAAGTTGCCGACCAGCATCATCGCGAAGGACGCCCGATAGGCGAGTGTGGAGCGGATCCACATTGCGGCGATCATCCTGTACGTGGCCCACATACCCGGCGCCGGAAGCCGCGCGGCCACACCCATGACTCCGGTCACCTCCGTGGCCCCCGTCACGCCGGTCGCCCCCGTGGCACCCGTGGCACCCGTGACACCCGTGGCCCCCGTCACGCCGGTCGCGCCCGCCCCATCCGCCGCACCCGGCACGCCAACCGCGCCAGCCGCGCCCACCGTGCCCGCCGCGCCCGTCTCTCCCGCTCCCGTGTCAGCCACCTTGCACCACCACCCTCCGTACCGCCGCGGACTGGAGCAGCCGGCCCGCGCCGAGCAGGGCCGCCGCCCAGCCGAGCTGGAAGCCGTAGGCGCCGAGCAGGCCGCCGCCCTGGTGGCGGCCCATCAGGACGTCGGCCGGGATCTGGAGCAGGCAGGACCAGGGCAGCGCCCGGGACACCTCGCCGAGCAGGCCCGGGAAGGCGTTGAGCGGCAGCAGCATCCCGGAGAAGAACAGGCCCGCGATGGAGACGAGCGAGGAGACGCCGGCCCCGTCGAGCAGCCAGAACGCCGAGAGGGCCACCAGGAAGCGCAGAGCGAAGCTCACCACCACGCCGAACAGGACCGCGAGCAGGAAGGCGAGCCAGGTACCCGGGTTCGTGGGCAGCGCGAGGTCGAAGAACAGCGCGCCGAAGGCGAGCGGGACCGCTCCGCGCCCCAGGAAGTGGAAGAGCGCCCGGCCCAGGTCGGCGGACAGCCACCACAGCTGGAGGTCGGCTGGACGGTAGAGGTCGATCGCGATGTCACCCGTACGGATGCGTTCCACGAGTTCGTCCGCGAAGCCTCCGCCGAACATGTTGACCGTCATCAGCAGGGCCTGGCTGACCCACACATAGGTGAGCGCCTGGGACTGGTCGTAGCCACCGAGGTTGGGGCGCTGGTCCCACAGGGCTATATAGGTGTACGCCACGATCACGCCGAAGACGGTGTTGGTGAACACCCCGGCCGCGGTGGCGACCCGGTACGTCGTATAGCGCCGGAACCCGCCCGCGGCCACGACCCCGTACAGCCGCACGAACGCCCCCTCACCCGTCATGGACACCAAAGCGCGGGAGCCTAGCCCAGCCCCCCGGCCCTTCGCGACGGAATTTCCGCGGCAGGACAGGCAAGATGTCCTTTACGGTACGAATCGCCCTAATCAGGCGATTCGTACCGACGACCAGCCCGCACCCCACCCCGCACGCGACCGGGACGCAATGGCCGGAGAGAGCCGGAGAGACATGAGCGACGACGAGCAGCCGGAGCCACCGCACCCCGGACCCGAGGGGCCGCGCAAGTGGACGCCCCGCGACCTCGGCGCCGCCGGAGCCACCCCGCCGGGCCACGGCGCCGCGGCCGAGGACCCCGTCGACCCGGACCACCCCACGGACCCGCCCGGCCACTCCGACCCGGCCCCTGGCACGCCCACCGGCGCGGGCCCCGGCCCCGGCACCGGTACCGGACCAGGCGCGCCCAGCGGCCCCGGAAAGCGGCCCAGGCGGACCGGATGGCGCCGGTTCGTGCCCCGCTGGCGGGTGGTCCTCGGCATCGTCCTGCTCTTCGCGCTGCTGCTCATCGGCGGCTTCATCGCCGGCTACACGCTCGTGTCGATCCCGGCCGCCAACGCCGGGGCCACCGCCCAGTCCAACGTCTTCCTGTACGCCGACGGCACCCAGCTCGCCTCGGACGGCGAGATCAACCGCGAGAATGTACAGCTCGCACAGGTCCCGCTGACCGTCCAGCACGCCGTACTGGCCGCCGAGGACCGGGACTTCTACTCCGAGCGCGCCGTCGACCCCAAGGCGATGGTCCGCGCCGCCTGGAACACCCTCACCGGCAAGGGGACCCAGGGCGGTTCCACCATCACCCAGCAGTACGTCAAGAACTACTACCTGGGCCAGGAACAGACCGTCACCCGCAAGGTGAAGGAGTTCTTCATCGCGATCAAACTCAATCGCGAGGAGACCAAGGAGGACATTCTCGCCGGGTATCTGAACACCAGCTACTTCGGCCGCAACGCCTACGGCATCCAGGCCGCGTCACAGGCGTACTACGGCAAGGACGTCGAGAAGCTCACCACCGGCGAGGGCGCCTACCTCGCGTCGCTGCTCAACTCCCCCAGCGCGTACGACGTGATCGCCCACCCGCAGAACAAGCCCCGGGCGCTGGCCCGTTGGAACTACGTGCTCGACGGCATGGTCAAGAAGAAGTGGCTCGGCGCCTCCGAACGGGCCGCGACCACCTTCCCCGTACCCGGAAAGGTCAAGGCGCGCGCGGGCCTCGCGGGTCAGCGCGGCTACCTCGTCGAAGCCGTCAAGGACTACCTCACCAGCAACAAGATCATCGACGAGAACACCCTGGCCACCGGCGGCTACCGGATCACCACCACCATCCAGAGGGACAAGCAGGACGCCTTCGTCAAGGCCGTCGACGACAGCGTCAACTCCAAGCTGAGCGCCGACCGCAAGGCCGACCGCAACGTCCGGGTCGGGGGCGCCTCCATCGACCCGGCCAGCGGCAAGGTCCTCGCGATGTACGGCGGCATCGACTACACCAAGCAGTACGTCAACAACGCGACCCGGCGCGACTTCCAAGTGGGCTCCACCTTCAAGCCGTTCGTCTTCACCTCGGCGGTGGTCAACAACTCCAGGACCCAGGACGGCCGCCCCATCACCCCCAACACCATCTACGACGGCACCAACAAGCGCCCCGTACAGGGCTGGGACGGCGGCAGTTACGCGCCCGCCAACGAGGACGACGCCTCCTACGGGCCTATCACCGTGCGCACCGCCACCGACAAGTCCGTCAACGCGGTGTACGCGCAGATGGCCGTCGACGTCGGCTCCGCCAAGGTCAAGCAGACCGCGATCGACCTCGGCCTCCCCGCCGACACCCCCGACCTGAACGCGTCCCCCTCGATCGCGCTCGGCCCGGCCACCGCGAGCGTGCTCGACATGACGCAGGCGTACGCCACGCTCGCCGGGCACGGCCGGCACGGCACGTACACGATGGTCGAGTCCGTCATCAAGGACGGCGAGAAGACCGAACTGCCCTCGCAGGACGCCGAACAGGCCGTCACGCGCGAGGCCGCCGACACCACGACGTCGATGCTGCAGAGCGTCGTCGACGGCGGTACGGGCACGGCCGCGCAGGCCTCCGGGCGGCCCGCCGCCGGCAAGACCGGCACCGCCGAACAGGACAAGGCCGCCTGGTTCGCGGGCTACACCCCGGACCTGGCCACCGTCGTCGCGCTGATGGGCGCCGACCCCGAAACGGCCGTGCAGCAGCCGCTGTACGGGGCGCTCGGCTACCCCCGTGTGAACGGCGGCGGGCCGCCCGCGCAGATCTGGGCGCAGTACACCAAGGGCGCGCTCAGCGGGAGCGAGCCCAAGGACTTCGACCTGGAGCTCCAGGACGGCGCGAACATCCCCGTCGAGCCGCCGGCCCCCAACCCGTTCCAGTCCCCGACGCCCGGCGGCGACCAGGGCCGGACCCAGGGGCAGAACGAGGGCCAGACGCAGGGCCAGGACCAGGGCCGGACCCAGGGCGGCCGCAACCAGGGCCAGACCCAGGGGCAGACGCAGGGCCAGGACCAGGGGCAGACCCAGGGCGGCCGCAACCAAGGTCAGACGCAGGGCCAGACACAGGGGCAGACGCAGGGTCAGACCCAGGGCCAGACGCAGGGCGGCGCCGACAACGGAGGCACCAACACCGGCGGCCAGACCCAGGGCCAGACACAAGGTCAGATCCAGGGCCAGGACCAGGGCCAGACACAGGGCCAGACCCAGGGCGGCACGGACAACGGAGGCACCGAAGGACCGGGCGCCGCCACGACGGGCCTGGCCGAACGGCCCCGGGGCTCACGGAGCCCCTGAGGACCGGGCGGCGTCAGTGCCCGCTCGTCGCCTTGAGCCCGACCACGGAGACGAGCAGCAGACACACGAAGAAGATCCGGGCGGCGGTGGCCGGTTCACCGAGCACCACCATGCCGAGCACCGCCGCACCGGCCGCGCCGATCCCCACCCACACGCCGTACGCGGTACCGATGGGCAGCGTCTTGGCGGCCTGCGACAGCAGCATCATGGAAGCGATGATCCCGGCGCCGGTGAGCACGCTGGGCACCAGACGGGTGAAGCCGTCGGTGTACTTCATTCCGATCGACCAGCCCACTTCGAGCAGACCGGCGACGACGAGCAGAACCCAGGCCATGAGGACCTCCGAGACGCGGTACGGAAACACGGGTGCGTCGTCTTGTCCTGACCCGGTACGACGCGTCTCGTCGGGGTCCCACCACGATAACAAAGGGCAGGCAAAAGGGCTGGTGACAACGGTCACCAGCCCTTGAGGACGGCTATGGACGCGGCCGACGGCGCCGCCCGGACCCGCGACTCACAGATACAGCCCGGTGGAGTCCTCCGACACCCGCTCGGAGGCCACGGCGTGCAGATCGCGCTCCCGCATCAGGACGTACGCCACGCCCCGCACCTCGACCTCGGCACGGTCCTCGGGGTCGTACAGGACCCGGTCGCCCGGCTCCACGGTGCGTACGTTCTGGCCGACCGCGACCACCTCCGCCCAGGCCAGGCGCTTGCCGACGGCGGCGGTCGCCGGAATGAGGATGCCGCCGCCCGAACGCCGCTCGCCCTCTGGCGTGTCTGACCGGACCAGCACGCGGTCGTGCAGCATCCGGATGGGCAGCTTGTCGTGGGTGTTCTCGCTCACGGGGTCGAACCTACCCGCACCGGCCACGGCCGTACGCGGAAGGGTCAGGCCCGTCGCTTGCGCGCCGACAGGGCGAGCAGCCCCACCAGGCCGACGGCGACGAGCGCGACCGGCAGGATCCGCTCCACGCGGGGCGCGCCCTCCTCGGAGACGAACTGCGCCTTCACGTCGCTCACGGTGCGGTTCACCGCCACGTACGCGCGGCCCGCCGTGTGGTCCACGGCCGAGGCGAACCTGGCCTTCGCGTCGCCGACGATCGTGGACGGGTGCAGCCGCACCCCGATCTCGTCGAGGGTCACCGCGAGCTGGTCCCGCCGGCTCCTGATGTCCGCCTCGATCTGCGCAGGGGTCCTGGCATCCGACACTGCGCCGCCTCCGGTGGTCGTTTGGGGTCATCCGTCATCCACAGTCTGTCAGCTCCGCCGCCAATGCACTGTCACAGGCCCCCATTAGGCTCTGTCGGTGTACGCCACCCCCTCGGCCTTTCCGGAGGAAACCCCATGAGCGAGCGACTTCAGCCCGGCGACACCGCCCCCGCCTTCACCCTGCCCGACGCCGACGGCAACGACGTCTCGCTCGCCGCACACAAGGGCCGCAAGGTCATCGTGTACTTCTACCCGGCCGCCCTCACCCCCGGCTGCACCAAGCAGGCCTGCGACTTCACGGACAACCTGGAGCTGCTCGCGGGCGCCGGTTACGACGTCATCGGCGTGTCCCCCGACAAGCCCGAGAAGCTGGCGAAGTTCCGCGAGAAGGAGTCCCTGAAGGTCACGCTGGTCGGCGACCCCTCGAAGGAGGTCCTGGAGGCGTACGGGGCGTACGGCGAGAAGAAGCTGTACGGCAAGACGGTGACGGGAGTCATCCGCTCGACGGTGGTCGTGGACGAGGAGGGCAAGGTGGAGCGCGCCCTGTACAACGTGAAGGCCACGGGCCATGTCGCCAAGATCATCAAGGATCTCGGGATCTGATCCCGGGACCGTCGGCGTGGATGGTCCGAGGCGGCTGACGCGGATGGTTCCGGGGCGGCCGGGCGGATCTGCGCGAGCGGCCCCGGTCCGCCGGATACGGGCCCCCGGGCGCGGGCTTCGCCCAGTAGAGTGTGGGCTGGATGCGCGCCCGTACGCCAAGGGCTGAGCGGCGATCTTTAGGTGGTCGTGTCTGTCGGTTCGAATCCGACCGGGCGCACCGAAACGGAACGGCGTGGCTTCCCCCGAGGCGGGGGAAACCACGCCGTTGGCGTGTCAGCCCACCAGCTCCCGCACCACCGGCACCAGCGCCCGGAACGCCTGGCCCCGGTGGCTGATCGCGTTCTTCTCGTCGGCCGTCAGCTCCGCGCACGTTCGGGTGTCGCCGTCCGGCTGGAGGATCGGGTCGTAGCCGAAGCCGCCCCTGCCCGCGGGGGTGTGGCGCAGGGTGCCGAGGAGGCGGCCCTCGACCACGCGTTCCGTGCCGTCGGGCAGGGCAAGGGCCGCGGCGCAGGCGAAGTGGGCGGCGCGGTGTTCGTCGGCGATGTCGGAGAGCTGGGCGAGCAGGAGGTCCAGGTTGGCCTGGTCGTCGCCGTGGGTGCCGGACCAGCGGGCCGAGAAGATGCCGGGGGCGCCGTTGAGGACGTCCACGCAGAGGCCGGAGTCGTCGGCGACGGCGGGCAGGCCGGTCGCCCGGGCCAGGGCGTGTGCCTTGAGGAGGGCGTTTTCGGCGAAGGTGACGCCGGTTTCCCTGACGTCGGGGATCTCGGGGTACGCGTCGGCGCCCACGAGTTCGTGGGGCAGCCCGGCGGCGGCGAGGATGGCGTGCAGCTCGGTGATTTTGCCGGCGTTGCGGGTGGCGAGGATCAGGCGGGTCATGCCCACCAGTATCGGGGGCCCGACCGGGGCCGCCGGCTCAGGGCGTGCAGACCTTGCCGACTTCCTTGGCCGCGTCGGTGACGCCGCTGATGTCCGGGGTGTTGTCGCCGTTCTTGATGGCAATGCGGACGTTGCCCACGGCCTTGTCGAGGTCGTCGACGGCCTTGGACAGGTCGGCGTCGCCGGTCTTGCCCTTCAGGGACGACAGCTCCTTGTCGATGTCGTCGAGCGCCTGGCCGGCCTGCGCGGGGTTGTCCGTGGCGTTGCCGACGGCGCGGCCGAGGTTGCCGACGCTGGTGCCGATGGCGTCCGCGGTGTTGACGCAGTCGATCGCCTTGTCGATGGCCCCGCAGCCCGCGGTGACGGTGACGGCCAGGGCCGCGGTGGCGACGGCGAGCACGGTTCGGCGCATCGGTCGGGTCCTCCCCCGGGAGTTCCGGAAGGCGCCCTGGACGGCGCTCCGGAAGGTACGGACGGGCGCACGGTCGACCCGTACGCCCGTGCCCGTAGGGACGCGGGGAGCGCCCTGCCTGGTTGCCTCTTTACTCTCCGGACACCGCGGCGAGCGCGCGGAGTTGGAGCGCCGCGAGATCGGCGCAGCCTCCGGTGGCGAGGTCGAGGAGGGCGTTGAGCTCCTTGCGGTCGAAGGGCTCGGCCTCGGCGGTGCCCTGGACCTCGACGAAGCGGCCGTCGCCGGTGCAGACGACGTTCATGTCGGTCTCGGCGCGCACGTCCTCCTCGTAGCAGAGGTCGAGGAGCGGGGCGCCGTCGACGATGCCGACGGAGACGGCGGAGACGGTGCCGGTGAGCGGCTTGCGGCCGTGCTTGACGAGCTTCTTGCCCTGGGCCCAGGTGATGGCGTCGGCGAGGGCGACGTAGGCGCCGGTGATGGCCGCGGTGCGGGTGCCGCCGTCGGCCTGGAGGACGTCGCAGTCCAGGACGATGGTGTTCTCGCCGAGCGCCTTGTAGTCGATGACGGCGCGCAGCGAGCGGCCGATGAGGCGGGAGATCTCGTGGGTGCGGCCGCCGATCTTGCCGCGCACGGATTCGCGGTCGCCGCGGGTGTTGGTGGAGCGGGGCAGCATCGAGTATTCGGCGGTGACCCAGCCTTCGCCGCTGCCCTTGCGCCAGCGCGGGACGCCTTCGGTGACGGAGGCGGTGCAGAAGACCTTGGTGTCGCCGAAGGAGACGAGGACGGAGCCCTCGGCGTGCTTGCTCCATCCGCGTTCGATGGTGACGGGGCGGAGCTGTTCGGGGGTGCGGCCGTCGATTCGAGACATGGCTATGAGCCTAGGTGATGCCGCCGCTGGTGCGTTCCGCGCGGGCGGGGGTTCCGGGCGGGCGGCAGGTGTGTGCGTACGCGAAAGGCCGGCCCCGTCGGGGGCCGACCTTCGGCGGTGTGGGTCAGCGACTCACATCATGTCTTCGATGTCCGCGGCGATGGGGTCCGCGTCGGTGCCGATGACGACCTGGACGGCGGTGCCCATCTTGACGACGCCGTGGGCGCCGGCGGCCTTGAGCGCGGCCTCGTCGACCTTGCTCGGGTCGATGACCTCGGTGCGCAGGCGCGTGATGCAGCCTTCGACTTCCTCGATGTTCTCGATACCGCCGAGGCCGGCGACGATCTTCTCAGCCTTGCTGGCCATGTGTCTCTCCTGGTTCTTGAAGAACGCTGTGTCGGCCCACGGTAGGTCCGCTTTGTCACGGTAACCCACGTTTGGCCCAGCTATGCGCGCGGGCGCATTCTGCCTGGCCAAGGATGGCGATCACCGGAGCCATGTCCCGCGAGGGGCCCCTCCGGACGATACCGCAACTGGTCTACACCAGTTTGCAACGACCGCCCGAGCCGGCTTGTTCCGCAAGCCTGGAGGTTGCCGATGAGTGCCAGCAGCGCGGCCGCAGTGCCGCAGCCCAAGTGGTGGAACGGACTGTTCCAGGGGCTGCAGAAAATGGGCCGCAGCCTCCAGCTGCCGATCGCCGTGCTGCCCGCGGCGGGCATTCTCAACCGGTTCGGCCAGGACGACATGTTCGGCAAGACCGGGCTCGGCTGGGACGACGTCGCCAAGGTGTTCAACGGCGCGGGCGGCGCCCTGCTCAACGGCTCGCTCGGACTGCCCCTGCTGTTCTGCGTGGGCGTCGCGATCGGCATGGCGAAGAAGTCCGACGGCTCGACCGCGCTCGCGGCGGTGGCCGGCTTCCTCGTCTACTACGGGGTCCTCCTGATGTTCCCGAAGGACTGCGCCGCCGGCTCGACGCTGACGGCCGGCGCGTGCGTCGCCAAGGACGGCACGGCGGTCCTCGCGACCTACCAGAACCCCGGCGTCTTCGGCGGCATCGTGATGGGCCTGCTGACGGCGTACTTCTGGCAGCGCTTCCACCGTACGAAGCTGGTGGACTGGCTGGGCTTCTTCAACGGGCGCCGGCTCGTGCCGATCATCATGGCCGGGATCGCGATCGTGTTCGCGGTCCTGTGCCTGTGGGTCTGGCCGCCGGTCGGTGACGCGCTGACCAGCTTCAGCAAGTGGCTCGTGGACCTCGGCTCGTGGGGGTCGGGCATCTTCGGTGTGGCCAACCGCGCGCTGCTCGTGATCGGTCTGCACCAGTTCCTGAACACCTTCATCTGGTTCCAGTTCGGCGACTTCACCAAGCCGGACGGCACGGTCGTGCACGGCGACATCCCGCGGTTCCTCGCGGGCGACCCGACGGCCGGCCAGTTCCAGACGGGCTTCTTCCCGATCATGATGTTCGCGCTGCCCGCGGCCGCCCTCGCGATCACGCACTGCGCCAAGCCGCACCGCCGCAAGGAGGTCGGCGGCATGATGCTCTCGGTCGGCCTGACCTCGCTGGTCACCGGCATCACCGAGCCGATCGAGTACTCCTTCGTCTTCATCGCGCCCCTGCTGTACGCGATCCACGCGGTGCTCACCGGTGTGTCGATGGCCGTGAGCTGGGCGCTCGGCGTCAAGGACGGCTTCAGCTTCTCGGCGGGATTGATCGACTACGTCATCAACTGGGGCCTGGCGACGAAGCCCTGGATGATCATTCCGATCGGATTGTGCTTCGCGGTGGTCTATTACGCGGTCTTCCGCTTCGCGATCACCAAGTTCAACCTCCAGACGCCGGGGCGCGAGCCCGACGCGGACGAGCTGGAAGAGGAGAACATCAAGGCGTAGGCGCCCCTTCTCGGCGCCCTCCTTTCGCCGGGCTTTTCGGCCCGGACCGGCAAGGCCCTCGGACCCTTCGGTCCGGGGGCCTTCGCACGTCGTCCCGGGGGCCACCCACGCGCCGTCCGGGGGCCGTTCGGGGCTCGGCGCGGCTACGGAAAGGTCACGGCGCGGAGTCGGTGTTGCCCGTATTGCCAGGTATGGCTCAGACCACAAAAAACGAAGGTTCCTTATCTAACCCTCACCGTGCTACAACTGGTCTACACCACTCATTGGTGTAGACCACGCGGGCTTGACCGCGTTCCCCTGAGACGCCGCCGTCCCCCCGTATTTTCCCATGCCCCCGGGCGGCGCCTTGCCTACTGGAGGATGTTGTGAGTACGGCCAGTGCCGCCCCCGCGGCCACGAAGAAGAAGGGCGCCGGCGCGATGGCTGTCATGCAGCGCATCGGCCGCAGCCTGATGCTGCCGGTCGCCGTGCTGCCCGCCGCCGCACTGCTGGTCCGCTTCGGACAGCCGGACATGCTCGGCCGCCCCTCGTTCCCGGAGTTCATCCACAAGCTGGCCAGCTACATGGCCGCCGGTGGCGGGGCCCTGCTCGACAACATGGCGCTGCTGTTCTGCGTCGGCATCGCGATCGGCTTCGCCAAGAAGTCGGACGGCTCGACCGCCCTGGCGGCCGTGACCGGCTACCTCGTCTTCCAGAAGGTGCTCGCCACCTTCACCGACAGCAACCTCCCGAAGGTCGCGTCGGTCGTCGACGGCAAGATAGTCATGAACGCCGCCCCGGTGAACGCCGGTGTGCTCGGCGGTGTCGTCATGGGCGTCATCGTCGCCCTGCTGTACCAGAAGTTCTACCGGACCAAGCTGCCCGACTGGGCGGGCTTCTTCGGCGGCCGCCGCCTGGTGCCGATCCTGTCGGCCTTCGCGGGTCTGCTCGTCGGCATCGTCTTCGGTCTGATCTGGCCGGTCCTCGGTACGGGTCTGCACAACTTCGGTGAGTGGCTGGTCGGTTCGGGCGCGGTCGGCGCCGGCATCTTCGGTGTCGCCAACCGCGCGCTGATCCCGGTCGGCATGCACCACCTGCTCAACTCCTTCCCCTGGTTCCAGGCCGGTTCGTACGACGGCAAGAGCGGCGACATCGCCCGCTTCCTCGCGGGCGACCCGTCCGCCGGCCAGTTCATGACGGGCTTCTTCCCGATCATGATGTTCGCCCTCCCGGCGGCCTGCCTCGCGATCACCCACTGCGCCCGCCCCGAGCGCCGCAAGGTCGTCGGCGGCATGATGTTCTCGCTCGCGGCCACCGCCTTCGTGACCGGTGTGACCGAGCCGATCGAGTTCACCTTCATGTTCATCGCCCCGGTCCTCTACGCGATCCACGCGGTGCTCACCGGTGTCTCCATGGCGCTGACCTGGTCCCTCGGGATGAAGGACGGCTTCGGCTTCTCGGCCGGCGCGGTCGACTACTTCCTCAACCTGGGCATCGCGACCAACCCGTGGGGACTCGCGCTGGTCGGCCTCTGCTTCGCGGCGCTCTACTACGTGATCTTCCGGTTCGCGATCACCAAGTTCAACCTGCCGACGCCGGGCCGCGAGTCCGACGAGGAGCTGGCGGAGCTGGCCAAGGCCGAGGCCAAGTAAGCCCCGCCCACGCCTGACGAGAGGGCCCCCGGAACCGAACGGTTCCGGGGGCCCTTTCGCGTGCCCGCGCCAAGCGGGGCGCGGTCAGAACTCGTAGACCGCGCCCGGCGCGGCCAGTTCCGTCGGACCGGCGTAGACCGCGCGGGCGTCCGCCAGGTTGACCTCCGCGTCCGTCCACGGCGGGATGTGGGTGAGGACCAGGCGGCCCGCCCCGGCCCGGGCCGCGTGCTCGCCGGCCTCGCGGCCGTTGAGGTGCAGCGCCGGGATGTCCTCCTTGCCGTACGTGAAGGACGCCTCGCACAGGAACAGGTCGGCGCCCTCGGCCAGTTCATCCAGGGCGGCGCAGACCCCGGTGTCGCCGGAGTAGGCGAGCGTGGATCCGGCGTGCTCGACACGGATGCCGTACGCCTCGACGGGGTGGCAGACCCGTTCCGTACGCACCGAGAAGGGGCCGATGTCGAACGTGCCCGGCTTCAGGGTGTGGAAGTCGAAGACCTCGCTCATCGAGGACGCGGAGGGCGTGTCCGCGTACGCCGTGGTCAGGCGCTGCTCGGCGCCCTCCGGCGCGTACACCGGCATGGGGGCGCAGCGGCCGCCCTCGTGGCGGTAGTAGCGGGCCACGAAGTAGCCGCACATGTCGATGCAGTGGTCGGCGTGCAGATGGGACAGGAAGATCGCGTCCAGGTCGTACAGGCCGATGTGGCGCTGCAGCTCACCGAGGGCCCCGTTGCCCATGTCGAGGAGCAGCCGGAAGCCGTCCGCCTCGAGGAGGTAGCTGCTGCAGGCCGATTCCGCGGACGGGAACGACCCGGAACAGCCGACGACGGTGAGCTTCATGGAGCGTGAACCTCCGGAACAGAGGGGCCAGGCGAAGCCTGTCGTTGAGGGGGCGGACGGGGCTGGCGGGGAGGCCGCGGGGAAGGGCCGCGGTGGATCGAGCGTAAGGCGCGCCAAGGCCCCTCGCTCCTTTGGAGCGGGCCGTTGTGGGGGAACTCACCTGCGCTGTCACCGGTTCGGATGGTGTTGTCAGGGAGCGCGCGCCACGGGTGGTGCGCCGGTAACGTCTGCGCTATGGACACGTCGTGGTGGCTGGCCCTGGGGGCCGTGGTGGCGCTCGCGGCCGTCGCGGCTCTGATGGACGGGCGCGGGCGCGCGCGGCGCCGGCCGGGTGGGCGCACCCGGCCGCCCGGCCGTCCGGCCGGTCCCGGGCAGGCGCCGGGCCGGCTGCCGAAGGCCGGGGAGATCTGGTGGGCGCAGGTGCCGTACGAGGACGTGCCGGGCGCCAAGGACCGGCCGTGTCTGGTGCTGCGGGTGCGGGGTGACGCGGCCACGGTCGTGAAGATCACCAGCAAGTACCACGACGAGCGGGCCGGGGTGATTCCGCTGCCGCCGGGCACGGTGGCCGACGCGCACGGGCGGCCCAGCTTCCTGGAGACCGACGAGCTGCGCGAGGTCGGGGTGTGGGCCTTCCGCCGCCGGGTGGGTGTGGTGGACCCGGCCCTGTGGGACCAGGTCCGTCACCTGGCGGGGTGACGGACCCCGGCCCCTCGCACGACGGCTTGGCGGGCCGCCGGCCGCCGGGCCCTACGGCCCGTCAGGCCCAGAGCTGGCCGTGCAGGGTCTCGATCGCGGCCTCGGTGGTCGGCGCGGTGTAGACACCGGTCGAGAGGTACTTCCAGCCGCCGTCGGCGACGACGAAGACGATGTCGGCGGGGGTGCCCGCCTTGACGGCCTTCTTGCCGACGCCGATCGCCGCGTGCAGGGCGGCGCCGGTGGAGACGCCCGCGAAGATGCCCTCCTGCTGGAGGAGCTCCCGGGTGCGGGTGACCGCGTCGGCCGAGCCGACCGAGAAGCGGGTGGTCAGGACCGAGGCGTCGTACAGCTCGGGCACGAAGCCCTCGTCCAGGTTGCGCAGGCCGTAGACCAGGTCGTCGTAGCGGGGTTCGGCGGCGACGATCTGGATGCCGGGGACGTTCTCGCGCAGGTAGCGGCCGACGCCCATCAGGGTTCCGGTGGTGCCGAGGCCCGCCACGAAGTGGGTGATGGAGGGCAGGTCGGTGAGGATCTCGGGGCCCGTGGTGGCGTAGTGGGCGCCCGCGTTGTCCGGGTTTCCGTACTGGTAGAGCATCACCCAGGACGGGTTCCGCTCGGCCAGCTCCTTGGCGACCCGCACCGCCGTGTTGGAGCCGCCCGCCGCCGGGGACGACACGATCTCGGCGCCCCACATCGCCAGCAGGTCGCGCCGCTCCTGGGAGGTGTTCTCCGGCATCACGCACACGATGCGGTAGCCCTTGAGCTTCGCGGCCATCGCGAGCGAGATGCCGGTGTTGCCGCTGGTGGGCTCCAGGATGGTGCAGCCCGGCGTCAACCGGCCGTCCTTCTCGGCCTGTTCGACCATGTGGAGGGCCGGCCGGTCCTTGACGGAGCCGGTCGGGTTGCGGTCCTCCAGCTTGGCCCAGATCCGTACGTCGTCCGAGGGGGACAGACGCGGGAGCAGGACCAGCGGGGTGTTGCCGACCGCGGCGAGAGCGGAGTCGTAACGCATCTCAGACGGAACCGCCCGCGACCGCGGGCAGGATCGTCACGTTGTCGCCGTCGGCGAGCTGGGTGTTGATGCCGTCGAGGAAGCGGACGTCCTCGTCGTTGAGGTACACGTTCACGAAGCGGCGCAGGTTGTCGCCGTCGACGATGCGCTCGCGGATGCCGGTGTGCCGGGCGTCGAGGTCGTTGAAGAGGTCGGCGAGGGTGGCGCCGCTGCCCTCGACGGCCTTGGCGCCGTCGGTGTAGGTGCGGAGGATGGTCGGGATGCGGACCTCGATGGCCATGGCGTGGGCTCCTGATCGGAAGGAAGAGGCAGGTGGGCGCGGCTCGGGCTCGGGTCCGCGCGCCGCACGCCGGGGCGTGCGGTGGTGCGTTGGTCTCGGCGCGCGGCGTCAGACGGCGGCTGCGCGGGCCGTACAGATCGCGCTGGCGAGCCGGCACAGGTCGACGTGCAGCCGCGCCACGAGCAGCAGGGCGGGACCGCTGCTCGGCGTCTTGTCGCTCACGTCGTTCGAAACCATGGGGTCATCGTATAGATTCCCGGTCCGCTTCCCGGAATGTGATCTCGCATGCCGGACGGATCCCGCTCAGGATGTGGGCAGCCCGGATGCCGGCGGAACCCGGGCGCCGGTCGGCGGCAGGTAGACGACGGTGGGCGCGCCGGTGACCGGATGGACGCTCACCTCGGCGTTCACCCCGTACACCGCGCCGAGCAGGTCGGCGGTCAGCACGTCGGCGGGCGGCCCCGAGGCGACGATGCGGCCGGCCGCCAGGACGCAGACGCGGTCGCAGTAGTACGCGGCGAGATTCAGGTCGTGCAGGGCCAGCAGGTTGACCGTGCCCAACTCCCTTACCAGGGAAAGGACTTCGAGCTGGTAGCGGATGTCGAGGTGATTGGTCGGCTCGTCCAGGACGACGACGTCCGGCTGCTGTACGAGGGCCCGGGCGACCAGGGCGCGCTGGCGTTCGCCGCCGGACAGCGACGGGAAGGGGCGGTCGGCGAGGCCGGCGATGCCGACGCGGGCGAGCGCCTCGCGCACCAGGGTGTGGTCGGCGGTGGTGTCGGCCTCCCAGAAGCGGTGGTGCGGGGAGCGGCCCATGGCGACGATCTCGCGGACGGTCAGCTCGATGCCTCCCGCGTCGGCGTCCTGCGGGACGGTCGCGATGCGCCGGGCGCGGGCCTTGACCGGCAGCGCGTGCAGGTCGGCGTCGTCGAGCAGGACGCGTCCGGCGGTCGGGCGCAGGGCGGCGTAGACGCAGCGGAGCAGGGTCGTCTTGCCGCTGCCGTTGGGGCCGACCAGGCCGACGGTCTCGCCGTCGGCGGCGCCAAGGGTGATGTCGTGGAGCAGGGTGCGGCCCTGGGGCGTGGTGTACGAGAGCGACTCGGTGCGCAGGGTCGTCATGCGGGGCCGCCTTCCGTGCGGGTGCCGTGGCCGCGCAGCATCCACAGGAAGAACGGGCCGCCGGTGAGCGCGGTGAGGACGCCGACGGGGATGTCGCGCGGGGCGGCGACGGTACGGGCCGCGAGGTCGGCGAGGACCAGGAAGGCGGCCCCGCCGAGGGCCGCCACGGGCAGCAGGGTGCGGTGGGCGGCGCCGACGGCCATGCGGGCGGCGTGCGGAACCATCAGGCCGACGAAGCCGATCGCCCCGGTGTAGGCGACGAGGACGCCGGTGAGCAGGGAGGCGAGGACGAAGACTCCGGCGCGGAAGCGGCCGGTGTCGAGGCCGAGGGCGCCCGCGCCCTCCTCGCCGACGAGGAGCAGGTCGAGCGGGCGGGCGAGCGCGATCAGGACGAGCGTGCCGAGGGTGAGGGCGACGGCGGGCAGCGCGAGCATGTCCCAGCGGGCGCCGCCGAGTCCGCCGAGCGTCCAGTGCAGGACCTCCTGGGCGTGCTCGGCGCTGGCCGAGGTGACCAGGATGAGGCTGGTGAGCGCCGACAGGACGTACGAGACGGCGACGCCGGCCAGCACCAGGCGGCCGCCCGTCATGGAGCCCGCGCGCCGGGCCAGGGCGTACACGAGGACGAGGGCGGCGAGCGCGCCCGCGAAGGCGGCGGCCGGCAGGGCGACGGTGGTGGCCACTCCGGCCCCGACCCCGAGCACGATCACGGCGACGGCTCCGGCGGAGGCGCCGCTGGAGACGCCGAGCAGGAACGGGTCGGCGAGCGGGTTGCGCACGAGGGCCTGGAGCACGGTCCCGATGACGGCGAGCCCGGCACCGGTGAGGGCGCCGAGCACGACGCGGGGCGCCCTGACCTCCAGGACGATCGTGCGGTACGGGCTCGGCTCGGCGCTGCCGTCGACGATCGCGAGGACCTGGCCCGCGGGGATCCGCACCGAGCCGAGCGCGAGCCCCGCGACGGCGCCGGCGACCAGCACCAGCGTGAGCCCCGCGAGGACGAGGGAGTAGCGCCAACGGGCCGTCACGAGCGGGCCCGCGGCGACGGCGGCACCGCTCACTCCCCCGCCCCGAGCTGCGCGGCCAGCTTGGCGACCGCGTCCGGCGCGCGGACGCCGGTGACCATGTCGGAGAGGGGCAGGACGGCGAAGCGGTTGTTCTTGACGGCGGGGACGGAGGCGAGGGCCGGGTCGTCGCGCAGCCGCTTCTTCTTGGCGTCGACGCTCGTGCCGCCGTAGTCGAGGATCAGGATGGTCTCGGGGGCGCGGGCCACCACGTTCTCCCAGCTCGCGTCGCCGAAGGAGGCCGTCTTCAGGTCGTCCGCGAAGACGTTGCGACCGCCCGCGCGGGTCACGATGTCGTTGCCTATGCCCTTGCCGCCCACCGTGAACGCCGTCTTGTCGCCGCTGTCGTAGACGAAGACCGGGGTGGGCGCCTTGTCCTTGCGCGCCGACCGGGTGCGTTCGTTGGTGGTCTCGGCCGAGCGGATCCACGACTCCGCGCGGTCACCGACGCCGAAGGTGCGGCCCACCTCGCGGACCTCCTGGTAGACGTCGTCCATCGTGGTCGCCGCCCCCTTGGGGCAGTTCTCCACGTTGAGGCGGGACTTGATGCCGCTCTTGGCGAGCGCCTCGCGCCCGCGCCCCTCGTTCGCGGCGAACGCCGAGGCGTAGCCGCCGTAGACGTAGTCCGGGTTGGCCGCCAGGAGCTTCTCGTACGAGGGGTACTCGGCGGCGAGGACCGGCACCGAGCGGTAGTCCGCCGCGTACTTCGCCAGCACCTTGTCGTCCAAGTAGGCGGTTCCGGCAAGGGACTTGGCGAGGCCCAGCTCCAGCATCACCTCCGTGGCGTGCTGGTTCATCGTCACCGCCCGCTTGGGGGGCGCGGTGAACGTCGTCGTCACCCCGCAGTTGGTGACCGTGTAGGGGAAGCCGGGGGCGGTGGCGCCGCCGGCTTCGGGCTTCGCCTGGGTGGTGCACGCGGCGAGCGGGAACAGCAGGGCGGCGGCCAGGGCCGCACGGCGCCAGAGCATGGCTGAGCTCCTCCAAGGGGATTTCCACGTCCCCTGTCGTCGGGAGAAGGCGGCAGGTCAGTTCCTGGCTTCCGGCTCCGGGGCGCTTGCCACGGGGCCGGTCACAGTGGCGGGACCGTGCCGGATTCGCACCGGCTTCCTGGGCCCTGCCGCCCGATGATCAAAAAGTGCGTACGCACAGTATGCGGGATCACCGGGCTCGCGTATCCGTCAGTAGGCCTCTACGACCCTTACGTCTTCCTCCGTGATCACGCCGTCCACGATGCGGTACGAGCGGAACTGGAACTCCCCGGCTCCGTCCGTGTCCGCCGTCGACACCAGGACGTAGTGCGCGCCGGGCTCATTGGCATAGGTGACGTCGGTGCGGGAGGGGTAGGCCTCGGTCGCGGTGTGGGAGTGGTAGACGATCACCGGCTCCTCGTCGCGGTCGTCCATCTCGCGGTAGAGCTTCAGCAGGTCCTGCGAGTCGAACTCGTAGAACGTGGGCGACCGGGCCGCGTTCAGCATCGGGATGAAGCGCTCGGCGCGGCCGGTGCCGGCCGGGCCCGCGACCACACCGCACGCCTCGTCGGGGTGGTCGGCGCGGGCGTGCGCGACGAGCTGGTCGTACAGGGCCTGGGTGATGGTCAGCATGTCGGCAAGGATAAGCATGCGGGCCGTCCCGTATCGAGGTGCGATACGTAACGGCCCGCATGGTGAGAACGTGCTGGTCGGAGACTTAGTCGCGCTTGGCGAACGCCTTGTTCTCGGGGTTCTTGGCCCGCAGGACGAGGTAGGAGACGCCCAGGATCAGGGCCCACAGCGGCGCGCAGTAGAGCGAGACGCGGGAGTCCTTGTCGATGCCCATCATCACGATGACCATGAAGATGAAGAGCAGCGCGAACCAGCTGGTGTACGGGGCCCCGGGGGCGCGGAAGCTGGACTTCGGCAGTGCGCCGGCGTCCGACTGGCGGCGGTAGCGGATCTGGCAGACCAGGATCATGATCCAGGCCCACATGCCGGAGATGGTGGCGAAGGAGACCACGTAGTCGAAGGCCTTGCCGGGCGCCACGTAGTTGATCCACACGCCGACCAGCATCAGGGCGGCGGAGACCGTGGTGCCGATCAGCGGAGTGCCGCTCTTGGTGAGCTTGGTGAAGGCCTTCGGGCCCTGGCCGTTGAGCGCGAGGTCGCGCAGCATGCGGCCGGTGGAGTACATGCCCGAGTTGCAGGAGGAGAGCGCGGCGGTCAGCACGACGAAGTTGACGATGCCCGCACCGAGTCCGAGGCCCATCTTCTGGAACGCGGCGACGAAGGGGCTGACGCCCGGCTGGAACTCGTGCCACGGGACGACCGAGAGGATCATGATCAGGGCGCCGATGTAGAAGACGGCGATGCGCCACGGCACGGTGTTGATGGCCTTGGGCAGGGTCTTCTCGGGGTCCTTGGACTCGCCCGCGGTCACACCGACCAGCTCGACGGCGAGGAAGGCGAACATCACGATCTGCAGGGTCATCAGCGTGCCGCCGATGCCCTTGGGGAAGAACCCGCCGTCGCTCCAGAGGTTGGCGACGGTGGCGGTGTCCGCCGCGTCCGAGAAGCCGACGGTGAGGATGCCGGCGCAGATCAGGATCATGCCGACGATGGCCGTCACCTTGACCATCGAGAACCAGAACTCCAGCTCGCCGAAGAGCTTCACGGAGATGAGGTTCACGGCGTACAGGATGAGCGTGAAGATCAGCGCGTAGGCCCATTGCGGGATGGTGCCGTGGGTCCAGAAGGACATGTACTGGGCGGCCGCGGTGACTTCGGTGATGCCGGTGACGACCCAGAAGAGCCAGTACGTCCAGCCGGTCACGAAGCCCCAGAAGGGGCCGACGAACTCACGGGCGTACTCCGAGAAGGAGCCCGACACCGGGCGGTACATGAGCAGCTCGCCGAGGGCGCGCATGATGAAGAAGATGACCAGGCCCGCGATGGCGTAGGCCAGGATGAGGCTGGGGCCGGCCTTCGAGATGGCCTTGCCCGCGCCGAGGAAGAGGCCGGTGCCGATGGCACCGCCGATCGCGATCATCTGGATCTGCCGGGCCCCGAGGCCCCGCTGGTATCCCTCGCCCGAGCCTTCGCCCGCGCCGTGGGCGGTCCCCGCGGCCTCATTGCCGGCAGGACGGTCGTCGTGCTTGTCGACCTGCGCTGAGGTCATGGTGGTGCGCCTTTCTCCATGCTGACCCGCCCGCCTCGGTCACGAAGCGACGGATCAGGTCCTGATCCCCCCGGATGTGGATGGAGTGCCACCGGCGGTCAGCCGGTCGAAGCGCCCCCGGGAACATGGGTGGCGTCCCCGGGTGGTCGTGAAGATTTATCACGGCCTTATGGGTGATCCCCAGTGGCCTTTGTGACGGGGACCACAGGAAGAAGCGGACAAAAGTCCCTCGACATGACAAAGCAGGTCGATGTGGTGATGGGATCGTTATACGGATTTGAGCGTCCGCTGAGCGAACGGCCTTCCAGAGGCCGATCGCTCAGGGCATGAGCGTTTCGATGAGTGTTTCCTGCAGCACACCGAGCCACAGATACGCCATCACCATCGGCTTGCGCGGATCGTCGTCCGGCAGCCGGTACAGCTCGCCGCTCTCGTCCTCGTCGGTCACGTCCAGGCGGGTGCCGATGGTCAGCCGCAGGTCGTTGAGCGCGCCCAGCCAGTGCCGTGAGTCCTCGGCGGTCAGCTTCAGGACGGCACCGCCGTCGCCCTTCGGGGTCAGGCCGTCGAGGCAGTGGACGACCGCGAGGGCGTCGGCGCGCTTGCGGGCCCGCAGGTCGTTCTCGGTGAACCGCCTGAACTCGCTTGATTTGGCGCGCAGTTCGTCGCTCTCCTCGCTCGCGTACGCCTCGGGGAAGAGGCGGGCGAGCGCCGGGTCGGCGGGCGGTTCGCTCGGTCCCTCGGCGAACAGGGCGGCCAGCGGGTCCTCGTCCTCGGCCGGCTCGTCGCCCGGCCCGATGAGTTCGAGCAGCTGGACGGCGAGCGAGCGCAGGATGGCGATCTCGACCTCGTCGAGCGCGACGGCCGCGCCACCGCGGGGCAGCGCCTCGAAGTGCCCGGCCATCAGCCGCGGTCCTGGGTGAGCGTGGCCCACAGGCCGTAGCCGTGCATCGCCTGCACGTCGCGTTCCATCTCCTCGCGGCTGCCGCTGGAGACCACGGCCCGTCCCTTGTGGTGCACGTCGAGCATCAGCTTGTGGGCCTTGTCCTTCGAGTAGCCGAAGTAGGACTGGAAGACGTACTGGACGTAGCTCATCAGGTTGACGGGGTCGTTGTGCACGAGCGTCACCCAGGGCACGTCGGGCTCGGCGACGGGAAGGTCCGACTCCGCCGACTCGGGGCGTTCGATCTCTACGGGGGCGACGCTCACGACTCTGGGCGACCTTTTTCTCTCTGCCGGGGGTCCGGGGGTTACGCCCGGGAAGCGCGGCTCCCGGGGTCCCGGGAGTGGCCCCCGGAAATGACAGCCACGGCCTCCATGCTGCCACCCGGGGCCGGTCATCGCACAAACGGACCCTAGAAATCGTCAGAGTGACGAGTATTCGGGGTAGCATCCCCCCAGGCCCCAGCTCTCGGGGCCCATTACCGGATCCCCGGCCGGCGTGTGCCCGGCCCGGACGAAAGGGCGAGGTGGCTCGCTGTGAATGCCCCGGACCTCGGTCTGCCGGTGGACGTGCCGTCGACCGCGCTCTTCACCGACCAGTACGAGTTCACGATGCTCCAGGCCGCCCTGAAGGCCGGCACGGCCGACCGGCGCTCGGTCTTCGAGGTCTTCACCCGCCGCCTCCCCGAGGGCAGGCGCTACGGCGTGGTGGGGGGCACCGGGCGCGTCCTGGACGCCGTCGAGAACTTCCGCTTCGACGCGGACGTGCTCGGCTTCCTGCGCGACCGGGGGATCGTCGACGAGCCCACCCTGCGGTGGCTCGCCTCCTACCGCTTCAGCGGCGACATCTGGGGCTACCCCGAGGGCGAGGTCTACTTCCCGGGCTCGCCGATCCTGCGGGTCGAGGGCTCCTTCGCCGAGTGCGTGCTGCTCGAGACCGTGATCCTCTCGATCCTCAACCACGACTCCGCGATCGCGGCCGCCGCCTCCCGGATGTCGGCCGCGGCCGGCGGGCGCCCGCTGATCGAGATGGGCGCGCGCCGCACCCACGAGCTGTCCGCGGTCGCCTCCGCGCGGGCCGCCTACGTCGGCGGCTTCAGCACCACATCCGACCTCGCGGCCGGCTTCCGCTACGGCATCCCCACCGTCGGCACCAGCGCGCACGCCTTCACCCTGCTCCACGACAGCGAGCGGGACGCCTTCCGGGCCCAGGTCGACTCGCTCGGCCGCGGCACGACCCTCCTGGTCGACACGTACGACGTGGCCGAGGCGGTACGCACGGCCGTGGAGATCGCCGGGCCCGAGCTCGGCGCGGTCCGCATCGACTCGGGCGACCTGCTCCTGGTCGCCCACCGGGTGCGCCAGCAGCTCGACGAGCTCGGCGCGACCAACACCAAGATCGTGGTCACCTCCGACCTCGACGAGTACGCCATCGCCTCGCTGGCCGCGGCCCCCGTGGACGCGTACGGGGTGGGCACCCAGCTGGTAACCGGTTCCGGGCACCCGACCTGCTCGATGGTCTACAAGCTGGTCGCCCGCGCCCAGTCCGCCGACCCGAAGGCCCCGCTGCAGCCCGTCGCCAAGAAGTCGCTCGGCGCGAAGTCCTCGATGGGCGGCCGCAAGTGGGCCGCGCGCCGCTCGGACGCGTACGGGATCGCCGAGGCCGAGGTCATCGGCACCGGAGCCGTGCCGACCGCGCTCGCCGACCGCCAGCTCCTGGTCGAGCTGGTCAAGGGCGGCACGGTGGTGGCCCGCGAGCCGCTGGACACCGCCCGCGAGCGGCACATCGACGCGCTGGCCGCGCTGCCGATGTCCGCGGGCCAGCTCTCGCGCGGCGAGCCGGTCATCCCGACCGAGTACGTGTGAGCCGCCCGGCAGGGTTTCCGCCCCCGTTTGCCCCCTGCCGTGCGCCCCGCGAAGTCTCTACGCTCAAGGAACAGCGCCCGTGACGGGCCCGCAGACCGAAGGAAAGACGACATGCACCGCGCCTTGATCGTCGTGGACGTCCAGAACGACTTCTGTGAGGGCGGCTCCCTCGCGGTCGCGGGCGGCTCGGACGTCGCCGCCGCGATCACCGACCTGGTGGGCCAGGCGGCGGGCTCCGCCTACCGCCATGTGGTGGCGACCCGCGACCACCACATCGACCCGGGCGCGCACTTCTCGGACGCCCCCGACTTCGAGCACTCCTGGCCGCCGCACTGCGTGGCCGGCACGGAGGGCGTGGGCTTCCACCCCAACTTCGCCCCCGCGGTCGCCAGCGGGGCCATCGACGCGGTCTTCGACAAGGGTGCGTACGCGGCCGCCTACAGCGGCTTCGAGGGCCTCGACGAGAACGGGCTCTCGCTCGCGGACTGGCTGCGGGCCCGGCAGGTGGGCGAGGTCGACGTGGTCGGCATCGCCACGGACCACTGCGTGCGGGCCACCGCCCTGGACGCGGTGCGGGCCGGGTTCGCCACGACCGTGCTGCTCGACCTGACGGCCGGGGTGGCCGAGCACACCACCTCGGCGGCCCTGGAGGAGATGCGGGCGGCCGGCGTCGAGCTGTCCGGCAAGCCCGTGGTGTAGCGCGCGGCTACTTGAGCAGGGCGCGTATCGGGTGCCAGAGCTCTTCGGTGGTCTCGGGGGCCGTGCGCCACAGCAGGCCGTCCGGATGGTGCAGGACGGCCGTGATCTCGTCCAGGGTCGGCGGCTCGGTCTGGCCGCGCAGATAGACCGCGCGCAGACCCAGGTTGCGCAGCCTGGTCAGGGCTCGCGCACGGTTGACGGCGTGCACCAGGACGCGCACGTTCGTACCCGGCGCGGCCGGGTTCGGCAGCGTGAGCGCGACGACCACGCTGCCGCCTGGCAGCTTGCAGAAACCTCCGCCGGGCATGCCGGACCACTCCCCCTGTAAGACGACGCGTTGGACCCGCTGTCAATAAGGACTCGTAGGACGCACCTAAACACGATCGGCCGCCGCCCGCTAGAGGGCGACGGCCGATCATGGTTTGACCTGCGGTTTTGAGAATTACTTGGTGGAGGTGCCGACCTTCACCGTGATCGTCTGGCCGTTCGACGGCTGGTCGACGATCGAGATCCGCGTGTTGGTGTCAGGAACCTTGACGCTGCCCGTCGGGTTCTCGGCGTACCAGTAGGTGCCCTTGTGGTCGTCGAAGACCGGGACGCCGGGCTGCGACTTGATCTTCGTCGCCACGTCCGCCTTGTGCAGCGTGAAGGCGTCCGTCCGGTACTGGCTGAACGGCGCGTCGAACGGCTGGATCTTGTTGCGGAGCAACGTGCCGTCGGCCCACTTGAGCGGCTTGGCGTGCGCGTCGACCGGCAGGATCAGGCCCTGGCCCGGGTGGGCCGAGACGTTGTTGTCCTTCTGGGAGGTGTCCCAGAGCCAGATGAGCAGGCCCCGCTGGTACGGGTAGTGCTCGACCCAGCTCGGACGGGTGGTGGAGAAGCCGAAGTTGTACGGGCCGACCTTGAGGGTCTGGTCGTACGAGACGTACTGGCGGTTCTCCGCGAGGTAGTACTGCGGGTAGTCGTTGGTGAAGGACTCCCCGATGCGGGAGAAGTTCTTCGCCGTCCAGCCGTTGTCGCCGCCCTCGGCGCCGTCGGTGACGACGGCGGTGCCGTCGGCGGTGACGGTGATCGCGTCGGCGGTGAAGCCCTTGCCGCCCGCGCCGCCGTCGGTCTGGTAGCGGAAGCGGAGCTGGATCTGCTTGCCCGCGAACTGGTCGAGCGGGTACGACAGCTTCTTGTACGCGCCCGAGGCGTCGGTCAGGGCCGGCTTGTCGCTGGAGTCGCGCGGGATGGCCTTGCCGTCGGCGGTGCCGTCGAGCGCGGTCCAGCTGGCGCCGTTGTCCGTGGAGACCTCGGTGTAGAGGAAGTCGTAGTCCTTCTCGATGTCCCACCAGCCCGAAAGGTCCAGGGACGCCTTGGACTTGCCGGTCAGGTCGACCGACCGGGTCAGGGTGTTGTTGAGGTTGTCACCCATCCCGCTCCACCACTGCTTGGTGCCCTCGACGGGCTTCACGACGGTGGTGGTGACTTCCTTCTTGGGCAGCTCGACGACGAGCGCCTGGTTGTTCTTGGTGTTGTACTCCGAGACGCCCAGCTTGGCGGTGATCTTCGAACCCGCCTTCACCGAGGCGTAGTCGAGCCAGCCCAGCTGGAGCTTGTCCCAGGCGGTCATGTCGCCGGGCAGGTCTCCGATGGAGTCCTTGCCGGTGCCGAGCCAGGAGCCCGCCGACATCAGCGACCAGAAACCGACCGAGTTCTCGGCGGTGTTGGTGGTGTCGTAGAGGTCCGGCAGACCGAGGTCGTGGCCGTACTCGTGGGCGAAGACGCCGAGCCCGCCGTTCTCCGGCTGCATCGTGTAGTCGCCGACCCACATCCCGGTGTCGCCGATCTGGGTGCCGCCCGCCTTGTTGTAGGCGGGGCCGGTCTTGCCCGCGTCGGTGCCGTACGCGTACCAGCGGTGCGCCCACAGGGCGTTGGTGCCCTGGACGCCGCCGCCCGCGGACTCGTCCTCACCGGCGTGCACGATCTGGAAGTGATCGATGTAGCCGTCGGGCTCGTTGAAGTTGCCGTTGTTGTTGTAGTCGTTGCGGTCCCACTGGTCGTACTGACCCAGGGTCGCCTTGATCTGCGCGTCCGTCTGGCCCTTGGCCTTCTGGTCGGCGACCCAGGCGTTCACGCCGTCGCGGACGGTGTCCCACACGTTGGCGCAGTTGGTCTGGCCGCAGTAGTTGGAGCCGTAACGGGCCTCGTTGTACGGGATCTTGACCCAGTCGGTGACCTGACCGTCGACCGAGTAGCGGCCCGAGGACGTCTTCTCGTAGTACGTCTTCAGCGAGTTGACGTTCTTGCCCGTACCGAAGTACAGGTCCTGGAAGTGCTTCTGGTTGTAATCGGCCTGCCAGGCGGTCGAGTTGTCCTTCGACCGGTCCGGCTTGGCTATCTGGTTGTGCGCCGGGCCGGGGTTGCCGCCGTACTTGGGCTGCGGCGGCTTGGGGCCGTCCGGACCGTCCGGGTCGTACATGGTGGTGTTGTCGACCTGGTCGCCGAACTCCACCAGGATCGTGAAGATCTTGTCGGTCTTCTGCCGGCCGAGCTCGACGTACTTCTTGTCGCTGAGCTTGACGACGTCGGAGCCACCGCGCTTCTCGACCTGCTTCTTGCCGGACAGCACGCCTTCGAGCGCGGCCTGGCGCTGCTGGGCCTGCTGGTCGGTGAACGGGCCCTTGAGGTTGTGCTCCTGGCCGTTGGCCGTCGACGGGTCCTGGCGCTGGACCGCCACCGGAGCCTTCGAATCCGCCTGGGCGGTGGCGTACACCGAGCCCGTGGCGCCGGCCGTGGCGAGAGCCACGAGCACGGCGGCGGCTCTGGCCGCCCTCCTACTGCTGGTCACTTGACGATTTCCTCCCCCGCGGCCGGCAGGAACCGGGGGGTGAGGGGTTGGCTCCGGTGCTCGACACGCGTCTCAAGTGACGACATTGGACCGGAGTTACCAAAGAAAAGACAGATCTTGACTTGTTCGTGCCAAGTACATTATGCAGAAGGCCAGTTCCGCTATCCGAACGTGACGGACGTGGTAACAGACCGGGACAACAGGTGCGCACGTCTCGGCATGTGGACAGGGCCGCTTCGCGGAATGACTCCGTGCGCCCCCTGTGCACCGGCACCGTGGGTTAGGTCACGCTTACCAACAGTTCCCCTCGGGCATGGACCGTCGTAGAGTCGCTTGGCAGTGCGATCCGGTGGCCAGGGCCGCCGGTTGAGAACGGTCGAGAGGCTCGCCCCCCTATCCGAACCATGAGGACGGATAACGCCATGCCGCGTCCCACTGCCGCACAGCTCTCCTACGGTTCGGCCACCGTCGTCTTCTCGACCGTCGCCATGCTGCTGCTCTCCCGCACCGAGTCGGGCGTCGGGGTCGCGGTCATCGTCCTGGCCGCGCTCCTGCTCGGCCTGCTCGTCGCCGTGACGGTCCCGATGCCGCTGTCCCGCCGGACCCGCGCGGACGCCAACGCGAACGACCGCACGGCCCCGGCCGCTGGTGCGGCACCGGTGAACCGTGCGGCCGTCGTCGAGACCGCCGACCTGCGTGTCCCGGCCCCCCGCGAGCGGCGGGCGGTCACGCGCGAGCACTCACTGCGGGGTTGAGACCACCACCACCGTCTTGCCGGCCTTGTCGTGCCAGCCCTGCCGGTACGGCTTGTCCGCCACGATCGTGATGGCCAGGACGATGTCCCACAGGCAGTAGCAGCACAGCACGAACGGCGCCCACAGCACGGCGGCCCGGGCGAGCGCCGAGTTGGTGGTGGGCACACTGCCGTCGTTGAGCATCGCGACCCGCAGCCCCAGCCACTTCTTGCCCAGCGTCTGACCGGACTTGGACACCATCAGGGTGTCGTACCCGATGTAGACGACGAGCGTGATCAGCAGCCAGAGCAGACCCGTACCGGAGTACGCCTTGCTGATCACCTCGGTGCCGGAGTCGCCGTTGTCCGTGGTGGAGATGACGACCCGGTTGCTGGTGGCCCACTCGATCAGGCCGAGCGGGATCGCGATGATGAGGAAGTCGATGACGCGGGCCAGGAACCGCTTGCCGAAGTCGGCGAGCGGCGGCATGCCGGCCAGCGGGTCGACACCGCCGTACCCGCCCCCGTAGGGGTCGGAGGGCGGTGGCGGCGCGCTGCCGTACGGCGAGCCGCCACCGGGGGGAGGCGGTCCGCCGTACGGACCCCCGCCGCCCGGGGGCGGTGGCGCGCCGTAGGGGCCCGCGCCGCTGGGCGGCGGGCCCGAACCGTAGGGGGAGTCACCGGGCGGCGGGCCCGCGGGCGGCGGCTGCGCGCCACCGTAGGGAGACCCGCCCCCCGGAGGCTCTGACGGCTTCTTGAGGAACGGGTCGTCCTCGGGCGGCTGACCGGGCGGCGGCTGATCGGTGCTCATGCCGGTAGTGCAACGCGCGCGCGTTGCCCCCGCGACCGGGGGGACGCCGTTCGGGGGACGCCCCGAGCCCCGCGCCGGGGGGACGCCCCGAGCCCCGCGCCCCTAGCCCTGCGCGACGAAGGTGCGGGCCGCCTTGTCGTGCCAGCACTGGCGCCACGGCCGGTCGAACACGCACCACACCACGTTGACCACGCCGACCGCGAAGAGCCCGAGCACCCCGTAGACCAGCCAGCGCCGTGCCGCCTGGCCGAACGTGGGCGGCTCGTAGGACTCGATGCCGCGCACCTGCACCCCGCACAGCCGCTTGCCGAGCGTGCGGCCCCACTTGGCGGTGGGCAGCGCCTCGTACAGCAGGCCGAGCACGAGGAAGGCGCCGAGCACGATGCCGAGGAAGCCCGCGGTCGTGCCGTCGAGGAGGTAGACGGTCACCGTCTGCCCCGACAGCTTCGCCGCGTCGATCTTCTCCTGGATGTGGTCGCCCACCCGGGTCAGGAGCGGCACGGCGAGGCCCCCGACGAGAGCGCCGAGCAGCACGGTGTCGACGAGCCGGGCGATCAGGCGCCTGCCGAGTCCGGCGGGCCTTGCCGAGGCCTGCGCCTGGGCGGCCGCGAGGAACGGGTCGGTGACGGGGGGCTTCCACGGCACGACCGGTTCCTGCGGCTGCGGGTCGGGCTGGGCGAGCCGGTGCACCTGCTGGGCCCAGGACGCGGCCCCTCCCCCGGGCCCCGCCGTCATCGGCGACCCGCTCACGCCGGAGTGCGCCGGCTGACCGGCCCCGGGCTGCACGGGCTGCGGCTGCGGCTGTACGGTCCCGGCCCGCGACGGCTGCGCCTGTAGGGGTTGTGCCCGCACCGGCTGGGGCTGTACCGGCTGGGGCTGCACCGGCTGGGGCTGTACGGGTACGGAGTACGAGCCGTCCGCGCGGCCGGTCGGCGCCGGGCCCAACGGGTCGGCGGCGGCGGGCAGTTGGGCCCGCGCGGGAGGCGGTTCGACGGCGGCGGGCGGCATCGCCCCCGCGAGGCGGCCGGGCTGCGCGGAGTGCGCGGACTGCTGCTGGCTCTGGTGCGGCACCGCGCCGCCGGGCCGCGCGGACGACGCCGGCGGTACGGGCCGCGGGGACTGCGCGGGCTCCGCGCGCCGGGGGTCGGGCAGGCGGCGCGGGTCGGCCGATTCGGGCACTCCGCGCGGATCGACCGGCCGGCCCCAGGAGATCCGGCGGTCCTGGTCGCCGCCGAAGCCGGACTGGTGGGCCGCGTCCGCGTGCCAGGCGGGCTGCGGGCGGGCGTCCTGGCCCGGCGCGGCGGCCGAGGCCTCGGGCTCGTCGAGGAAGACCGGCCCCGTCTCCTCGGCGGGAGCGGCCTGGACCGGCGGGGCGGCGGCGAGCGAGGGCGCCGGGGCGGGCGCGGCGCCCGGCGGCGGGCTGGGCGGTGCCTCGCCCACGGCAGGGGCGGGCCGGCTCGTGCCGGGCACCCAGGAGGCCCCGTTCCAGTACCGGACATATCCGGGAATGGAGGGGTCCGGGTAATAACCTTCCCGGGCTACGCTCCCGCCGCTGTCAGGAGGAACCGTCGCCATGTCCCCAACTCCGTTCCGATCCAGCACACTTGATCTCTACCGCGGTGCCCCGGCCGGGCCGGGCACCGACCGCGCGCTTCCGCTTGTCCCAGGAGGACAGTAACGAAGAACGCGCGGCCGGTAGCAGGAAGCCGGGGAGTAAGACCGCGTAAGAGCGACGCCGGGCCCGTGCGGGGCTCCCCGGGGCCGGGCCGCGCGGCGGGGTCCCGCCAGTGCGTACAGTCGTTGCCGATCGAACTGGTGCACCCGGCCCGGCCGGTCGGTAACGTGCCCGGCCGGTCAGGAAAGTGAGTGGGAATGCGCGTGGGGCCTGGCCGAACCGGTCATGACGAACCGGCGACCGGCGCCCCGTCGGCGGCGCCCGCGACCCGGCGGGCCTGGTCGGCCGTCGCGGTGTTCGCGGCGGTCCGCGCGCTCGGCCTGCTGGTCCTCGCCCTGTGGTCGCACCTGGCCGGCTCCGACGCCCACGCGCTGCTCTCGGCGCGCTGGGACTCGCTCTGGTACGTGCGGGTCGCCGAGTCGGGCTACGACTTCACGCTGGCCGCGCCCGACGGCCGCGTCCTGTCGGACATGGCCTTCTTCCCGCTGCTGCCCTGGCTGGAACAGGCCGTCGCGGCGGTGAGCCCGCTCGGGCTCGGCGACGCCGGGCTGCTCGTCAGCGGGATCGCGGGACTGCTCGGCGCCTGGGGGATGTACCTCCTGGGCCATCACCTGTACGGGCACCGGGCGGGGCTCCTCCTGGTGGCGCTGTGGGCGGCGATGCCGGTCGGGATCGTCCAGTCGATGGCGTACAGCGAGGCCCTCTTCGCCGCGCTCGCCGCCTGGGCGCTGTACGCGGTGCTGCGGCGGCGCTGGGTGGAGGCGGGGGTGCTCGCCTCGCTCGCGGGGCTCACCCGGCCGGTGGGGCTGGCGGTCGCGGCCGCGCTGTGGGCCGGGGCCGTCGTCGAGGCGCGGCGCACCCGGCGTCCGGACGCGCGGATGCTCGCCGGGATGGTGCTGGCGCCGCTCGGTGCGGCCGGCTACGTCCTGTGGGTGGGGGCGCGACGGGGGAACCCGTTCGCCTATCTCGATGTGCAGGCGGAGTGGGGCAACGGGTTCGACGGGGGCCTCGCGTACGGGAAGTTCATCCTGGACCACCTCGGGGGCTGGCCCGTCGCGCTCGCCGGGGTCGCCCTGATCGCGGGCACCGCGCTCGCACTCTGGACGTACTGGGCCGGTGTGCGCGGGCGTCAGCCGCTGCCGCTGCTCGTCTACACCGGCATCGTCATGGCCCTCGCGCTGTGCTCATCGGGCTACTTCGGGTCCAAGCCCCGGTTGCTGCTGCCCGCGTTCCCGCTGCTGCTGCCGGTGGCGCTCGCGCTGTCCCGGGTGCGTGCCGCGCGGGCGGCGGCGGTGGTGGCCGTGCTCGCGCTGGGCTCCGCCGTGTACGGGGCGAGCTGGCTCAACGGCTCGGGCCCGCCGTAGGCCGGGCCGGGCGGCCTGAGGAGAACCCGCGGCCGGGCCCGTCGCGAAAGCCCGCTGAGAAAAACTTCCCGAAGTCGCGTAATGACCCCGGGGGAACGCGCTCTCACCCTGTACGGCCCGCACCGGGCCCGTACCGCAGCACGCAGACGTACGAGCCTCGCAGCGGGGCGTACAGGGAAGAGAAGAGGGACCCCATGCACACCGTCGTGGAACGCGAACTGGAGCTCAAGCTGGTGCTGTCGCCCGAGCGCAGCATCCCCGTACCGGCCCGGCTCACCTACCGCACCGGCGACCCGTACGCCGTGCACATCACCTTCCACATCGGCTCCGACTCCCCGGTGAACTGGACGTTCGCGCGCGAGCTGTTGGTCGAGGGGGTGTTCCGGCCGTGCGGGCACGGGGACGTGCGGATCTGGCCGACGAAGGTGGAGGGCCGCAGTGTGGTCCTGATGGCGCTCAGCTCGCCGGACGGCGACGCGCTGCTCGAAGCGCCCGCCGCCCAGGTCTCGGCGTGGCTGGAGCGGACGCTGCGGGCGGTGCCGCCGGGTTCCGAGAGCGAGCAGCTCGGCATCGACGACGGCCTCGCCGAACTGCTCGCGCCGACCACCGGCGGCTGCGACGAGCTGTGGCTGCGCGACCCCTGGCCCTCCGACGAGTCGCGGCCGGAGGAGGGAGTGTGAGGCGGGCGGGCGTGCGCGGAGGGGGCCCGCGGGGCCGGGCCGTGAGCTGTCGGGCTCAGAACAGCTTGCCGGGATTCAGCAGACCCAGCGGGTCGAAGGCGTGCTTCACGGCGCGCTGCATCTCGATGCCCACCGGGCCCAGTTCGCGGGCCAGCCACTCCTTCTTCAGTACGCCGACGCCGTGTTCGCCGGTGATGGTGCCGCCCAGCTCCAGACCGAGCGCCATGATCTCGTCGAACGACTCGCGGGCGCGCCGCGACTCGTCCTCGTCGGCGGCGTCGAAGCAGACCACCGGGTGGGTGTTGCCGTCGCCCGCGTGGGCGCAGACGCCGATGGTCAGCTCGTACTTGGCGGCGATCGCCGAGGTGCCTTCGAGCATCGCGGCGAGCTTCGACCGCGGAACGCACACGTCGTCGATCATCGTGGCCGATTTGATCGTTTCAAGGGCGGTGAGCGACAACCGCCTTGCCTGGAGCAGCAGTTCGGACTCGGCGACGTCCTCGGCCGGGACGACCTGGGTCGCGCCGGCGGCGGTGCACAGCTCGCCGACGGCGGCGAGGTCGGCGGCCGGGTCCGGCGAGTCGAAGGCGGCGAGCAGCAGCGCCTCGGTGGTGTCGGGAAGACCCATGTTCGCCATGCGGTTGACGGCCTGGATGGTGGTGCGGTCCATGAGTTCGAGCAGCGAGGGCGCGTGCCCGCGCTCCATGATCCGTACGACCGCGTCGCAGGCGGCCGCGGCGGAGGCGAACTCGGCGGCGAGCGCGAGCTGGGGCGGCGGCGAGGGCCGCAGCGCGAGCACCGCCTTGACAACGATGCCGAGGCTGCCCTCGGAGCCCACGAAGAGCCGGGTCAGGTCGTACCCGGCGACGCCCTTGGCGGTGCGCCGGCCGGTGCTCATGAGCCGCCCGTCGGCGAGCACGACCTCCAGGCCGAGGACGTACTCGGCGGTCACCCCGTACTTCACGCAGCACAGGCCGCCGGACGCGGTGCCGATGTTCCCGCCGATGGTGCACATCTCCCAACTGGAGGGATCCGGCGGGTAGTAGAGCCCGTGTTCGTGGACCGCGCGGGACAGCACGGCGTTGACGACGCCGGGTTCGACGACCGCGACCCGGTCGACCGGGTTGATCTCCAGGATGCGGTCCATCTTGACCAGGGACAGCACGATGCAGCCGTCGCTGGCGTTGGCCGCGCCGGACAGGCCGGTGCGCGCGCCCTGCGGCACGACGGGCACCCGCAGCGCGGTCGCCGTGCGCATCACGTGCCGCACCTCCTCGACGGTGCGGGGCAGCACCACCACGGCCGGACTGCCCGCCGCGCAGAAGCTCGCCATGTCGTGGGCGTAGGAGGCGGTGATGTCGGGGTCGGTGATGACGGCGTCCGCCGGGAGGTGCTCGCGCAGCCGTTCGAGAAGATCGTCCATGTCTTCAGCCTGGCACCCGGGGCCATCGGTGTGAACCCTTTCCCCGGTCGGGCGGGCGGGGCCGGTGTGGTCTTCGTATTGACGCACAGTGAGCGCCATGGAGATCGCGAAGACCGAACACGATGCGGACGCGGCTCGGCGGGCGGCGTGGCAGTCGACCGCGGCCGCGGCCCAGCGGACCGCGCAGCGGTCCAGGCCCCGGGTGGCCCTGAGGCGGGCCGTCCTGGTGGCCCTCGCGGCGGGCGTGCTGATCGGGGGCGTGGTGCTGATCATGCCGGACGGCCGGGGCCCCAAGGCCCCGCCGCCCGCGCCGGGCCCGGCGGCCCGGGCCCTGACGGCGGTGACGGGCGGTGCGCCCGCTTCGGTGGCCGATGTGACGGCCCTGATCACCGAACGCGCCGCCTGGGTGCGCGGCCACCCCAACGACGAGGCGTCGTGGACGGTGCTCGGCTCCGCCTATCTGGAGCGGGGTGTGCGGGGCGCCGACTCCTCGTTCTATCCGCGCGCCGAGTGGGCGCTGAAGCGCTCGCTCCAGGTGCGCCCGAAGGACAACCTCGACGCGGAGACTGGCCTCGCGGCCCTCGCCAACGCCCGGCACGACTACGCGGCCGCGCGCACCCTGGCCGAATCCGTACGCGCCCGCAAGGCGGACCGCTGGACCCTCTACCCCCCGCTGATCGAGGCGTACAACGGGCTCGGCGACCCCAAGGCGGCCGCCAAGGCGGTGGAGCAACTGCTCGAACTGCGCGCCGGCTCGGCCGCGTTGACCCAGGCCGCCGAGGTCTACCGGCAGCACGGCTGGCGCGAGGACGCGCTGGTGGCCCTGGACGAGGCGGTCGCACACGCCGCCTCGCCCGCGCAGAAGGCGGCCGCCCTGGTCTCGGCGGGCGACCTGGCGTGGGAGCGGGGCGAGCCGGACGCGGCCCTCGCCCACTACGAGGCGGCCCTGCGCACCGATCCGGGGGCGCACGCGGCCCTCGCGGGCCGGGCAAGGGCCAAGGTGGCGCTGGGCCGCAAGGCGGACGCCCAGCGGGACTACCTGGCGGCGGTCGCGCTGCTCCCCCGGCCCGAATACCTGCTGGAACTGGGCGAGTTGTACGAGTCGCAGGGCCTGGACGGCGATGCGCGCGCCTGGTTCGACAAGCTGCGCGAGCGGGCCGCGCGGGACGAGTCCAACGGCGTGGACGACGCCCTGGTGCTCGGCCGGTTCGAGGCCGACCACGGGGCCGCGCACGCGGCGGTCGACCGGCTCGAAGCCGAGTGGAGGGCCCATCCGAGCGCGGCGGCCGAGGACGCGCTCGGCTGGGCGATGTACCGGGCGGGCGAGCCGGAGGAGGGCCTCGCGCACGTGCGCAAGGCCACCGACTCGGGGGTGCGCAGCGCGCTGTTCTCCTACCACCAGGCCACCATCGAGCGGGAGTTGGGCCAGTCGGGCGCGGCCCGGCGCCACCTGCAGGACGCGCTGCGCACCAACCCGCAGTTCTCCCCGGTGCTCGCGCCGAAGGCGGCCGAGGCGCTCGCGGCGCTGGGCGAGCCGGCGGACGGCGGGCCGAGGGACATGTACGGCCATGTGGCGTCCGCCGCGCAGTCGGGCTCCGGGGGCGGCGGGGGCGGCGGCGGTTCCGCGTCGGCGGACTCGTCGTCGGGCCAGTCGTCGAGCCAGGGCTCCAAGCGCCCGGCACGGCCCCGCCCCGCCAAGCCCTCGCGGCGCGGCTGAACGCACCGCGACAGCGGGGTGGGCAGGGCCGGAACGGCCCCGGCCCCACGGGTCAGGTCCGTGGGGCCGGAGACTAGTGACGGTAACTCAATTACCGTACGGACGTGGTGCGTTGCAGGTCAGAGGTTGCCGCGACGCTCCTGCTCGCGCTCGATCGCCTCGAACAGGGCCTTGAAGTTGCCCTTGCCGAAGCCCATCGAACCGTGCCGCTCGATCATCTCGAAGAAGACGGTGGGTCGGTCCTGGACCGGCTTGGTGAAGATCTGGAGCAGATAGCCGTCCTCGTCGCGGTCGACCAGGATCTTCAGCTCGCGCAGCGTCTCGACCGGCACCCGGGTCTCGCCGGCCCACTCGCCGAGGGTGTCGTAGTACGAGTCGGGGGTGTCCAGGAACTGGACGCCGGCCGCGCGCATGGCCCGCACCGAGGCGACGATGTCGTTGGTGGCGAGCGCGATGTGCTGGACGCCGGGGCCGCCGTAGAACTCCAGGTACTCGTCGATCTGCGACTTCTTCTTGGCGATGGCCGGCTCGTTGAGCGGGAACTTCACCTTGAGGGTGCCGTCGGCGACGACCTTCGACATGAGCGCGGAGTACTCGGTGGCGATGTCGTCGCCCACGAACTCCTTCATGTTCGTGAAGCCCATGACGTTGTTGTAGAACGCCACCCACTCGTTCATCTTGCCGAGCTCGACGTTGCCGACGCAGTGGTCGATCGCCTGGAAGAACCTCTTGGGCGTCTCCACCATCGGCGCGGCCTCGACGAAGCCGGGCAGGTAGGGGCCGGTGTAGCCGGTCCGCTCGACCAGGGTGTGCCGGGTCTTGCCGTACGTGGCGATCGCGGCGAGGACGACGGTGCCGTGCTCGTCGCCGACCTCGTGCGGCTCCTCGATGCCGGTGGCGCCGTGCTCGGTGGCGTACTTGTACGCGGCGCGCGCGTCCGGCACCTCGATGGCGAGGTCCACCACGCCGTCGCCGTGCTCGGCGACGTGCTCGGCCAGGAAGCGGCCCCGGTCGGTGGTGGGCTTGATGACGGAGGTGAAGACGAAGCGGGCGGCGCCGCTGGTCAGCACGTAGCTGGCGGTCTCGCGGCTGCCGTTCTCCGGTCCGGAGTAGGCGACCAGCTTCATGCCGAAGGCCGTCGAGTAGTAGTGCGCCGCCTGCTTGGCGTTGCCCACGGCGAAGACGACCGCGTCCATGCCCCTCACCGGGAAGGGGTCGGCCTGCCGCGCGGTTTCGGGGGCGGGATCGATGATCATCGAGTTGTCTGCCATGGCCGCAGAGTCTCGCTGTCCGGCAAGCTGCGCAATAGTTCGCGTTTTCACTGGTCAATGTGTGCAGTGAATGGGCAGTATCAGGGGGCGTTCTGTACACGATGACCATCCGGAGGCGGCCATGTCGATCGATCATTTGGACGGGCGTCTGATCGTGCTGCTCGCAAGGGAACCGCGGATCGGCGTCCTGGAGGCGTCCCGCCGGCTCGGGGTCGCGCGCGGCACGGTCCAGGCGCGGCTCGACCGCCTTCAGTCGAATGGAGTCATCCGGGGCCTCGGCCCCGACGTCGACCCGGCGGCGCTCGGCTACCCGGTCACCGCCTTCGCGACCCTGGAGATCAAACAGGGCCAGGGGGCCGACGTACGGGCCCACTTGGCGTCCGTGCCCGAGGTCCTGGAGCTGCACACCACCACCGGCCAGGGCGACATGCTGTGCCGCCTGGTGGCCCGCTCCAACGCCGATCTCCAACGTGTGATCGACCGGGTTGTCGGTTTTGATGGCATCGTCCGGGCCGCCACGGCGATCGTCATGGAGAACCCGGTCCCGCTGCGGATCATCCCGCTGGTGGAGCAGGCGGCACAGGACTCCGCACCCGGCGGCGGCTGACCGGCGACCGACAGGGGTGAGCGCGCATGGGCTTCTGGGACTTCGTGTCCAGCAGACACCAACAGCTGCTCACCGACGCCTTCCAGCACGCCAGCGCGGTGTTCCAGTGCATGGTGATCGCTACCGTGCTCGGCGTTCTCATCGGGGTGGTGAGCTATCGCAGCGGCTGGGGAGCGGGACTGGCCATCACCACCACGTCCACGATCCTCACGATCCCCTCGCTCGCCATGATCGGCCTGCTGATCCCGCTGGTCGGCCTCGGCGTGGCCCCCACCGTGGTGACCCTGACGCTGTACGGGCTGCTGCCGATCGTCCGCAACTCGATCGTCGGCCTGCGCGGTGTGGACCCCGCCCTCGTGGACGCGGCCAAGGGCATCGGGATGTCGCGGGCCGCCCGCATGCTGCGGGTCGAACTTCCGCTGGCCTGGCCGCCGATCCTGACCGGCATCCGGGTCTCCACACAGATGCTGATGGGCATCGCGGCCATCGCGGCGTACGCCTCGGGCCCCGGGCTCGGCAACGAGATCTTCCGCGGCATCGCCTCGCTGGGCAGCGCCAACGCCATCAACGAGGTGCTCGCCGGCACCCTCGGCATCGTGGTGCTCGCCCTGCTCTTCGACGCGGCGTACGTCCTGATCGGCCGACTCACCATCCCGAGGGGGATCCGTGTCTGAGCGATCCGAGCACGAACGGTCCGGGGCCGCCCCCGCACCGGAGGGGACCTCCACCTCCGGCGCCTCGATCCAGCTGGAGAACCTCACCAAGCGGTACGCGGGCAACCCCGACCCGTCGGTGGACAGCGTCACCATGGAGATCAAGGCGGGCGAGACCGTCGTCTTCGTGGGCCCCTCGGGCTGCGGCAAGTCGACCACGCTCAAGATGATCAACCGGCTGATCGAACCGACATCGGGCCGCATCCGGATCAACGACGAGGACGTCACCGACATCGACCCGGTGAAGCTGCGCCGCAAGGTCGGCTACGCCATCCAGTCGTCCGGGCTCTTCCCGCACATGACGGTCGCCGAGAACATCGCGCTCGTACCCAAGATGGTCGGCTGGTCCAAGTCGAGGGTGAAGGACCGGGTGGAGGAGATGCTCGACCTGGTCGGGCTCGACCCGCGCGAGTTCCACGGCCGCTATCCGCGCCAGCTCTCCGGCGGGCAGCAGCAACGGGTGGGCGTGGCAAGGGCGTTGGCCGCCGATCCGCCGGTGCTCCTGATGGACGAGCCGTTCGGCGCGGTCGACCCGATCACCCGGGACCACCTCCAGGACGAGCTGATCCGCCTCCAGCACGAGCTGCACAAGACGATCGTCTTCGTCACCCACGACTTCGACGAGGCGATCAAGCTCGGCGACCGGATCGCGGTGCTGCGCGAACGCTCGCACATCGCCCAGTTCGACACCCCGGAGGCCATCCTCACCAACCCGGCCGACGACTTCGTCTCCGGGTTCGTGGGCGCGGGCGCCGCCCTCAAGCGGCTCAACCTCACCCGCGTACGGGACGTGGAGATGGCCGAGTTCCCCACGGTCACCGTCGACGACCCGCTCCAGTCGATCTTCAACAAGCTGCGCAGCGGCCCGCACAACGAGCTGCTCATGCTGGACCGCAGGAACCGCCCCTACAAGTGGCTGCGGCGCGGCGACCTGATGCGCGCCAAGGGTTCGCTGGCGCGGGCCGGGCAGATGGTGCACGACACGGTGACCCGGGACGCCACGCTGCACGACGCCCTGGAGGCCGTACTCATCGACTCCGGCGGCCGGGTCGCGGTGACCGGCCGGCGCGGCGAGTACATCGGCGTCGTCGACATGGAGACGCTGATGAACTCCGTGCACGAGCTCCTGGAGGCCGACCGGCTCGCCGCCATCGAGCACCAGCACGACCTCGCGGAGCTCCGCCACCACCAGACCGAACAGGAGCTGGAGGGCGGTGCGGAGAAGTCATGACGCCCAGGAGCCCCGCCCCCGCCGAGCGCCCGCCGGGCGAGCACGAGGTCAAGGGACACGCCTTCCGCGACGAGCTGTCCGATCCGCTGGCCGACCCGCTCGCGGAGCCCGAGGACGCGGCGAGCCCGGCGCCCGGAAGGCCGGCCCGCCGGATCACCTGGCAGAAGCTGGTCTTCCTGCCGGCCGTGCTCGCGGTGGTCCTCCTCCTCACCTACTTCTGGATCACCCACGTCCATCTGGACGCGATCGCGAGGAACTCGCTCGACAACGGCAACGTCCAGCTGCGCCTGTGGCAGCACGTGAAGCTGACCGCCATCTCCACGTTCTGGGTGCTGATCATCGCGATCCCGCTGGGCATCGCGCTGACCCGGCGCGGGGTGAGCCGGGCGGCCGCGCCGGTCACCGCGCTCGCCAACATCGGCCAGGCCACCCCGGCCATCGGCCTGCTCGCCCTGCTGGTCATCTGGCTCGGCATCGGCCCGGGCACCGCCGTCGTCGGCATGGTGATCTACGCGGTCCTTCCGGTCCTCTCCAACACGGTGGCCGGCCTGAAGGCGATCGACCCCCAGCTCGTCGAGGCGGCCCGGGGCATCGGCATGTCGGCGCCCGGCACCCTGGGCAAGGTCGAACTGCCGCTCGCGGTACCGCTGATCCTCGCGGGGGTGCGCACCGCGCTCGTCCTGAACGTCGGCACCGCCACGCTCGCCACCTTCGGCGGCGGAGGCGGCCTCGGCGACCTGATCACCTCGGGCATCCAGACCCAGCGCATGCCGGTCCTGGTGCTCGGCTCGATCCTGACGGTGTCGCTCGCCCTGCTCGTGGACTGGCTGGCCTCGCTGGCCGAACTGGCGCTGACCCCGCGCGGACTGGAGGCGGAGTGATGCGACACCCGCGTACGGCACTGGCCGCCGCCGGGGGCGCGCTCGCGCTGCTCGCCGCGCTGGCCGGCTGCGGGCTCAAGTCCGGCTCGCCGCTGGTGGACGACGTGCTGCCCGGCTCGGTCGGCCAGGGCCTGCCCCTCAAAGGAGCCTCCCTGACGGTCACGTCGAAGAACTTCAGCGAGAACATCATTCTGGGCCAGATGGTCGGCCTGGTCTTCAAGGCGGCCGGCGCCGAGGTCCTCGACCGCACCAACCTGCCCGGCTCGATCAGCGCCCGCGAGGCCATCGTGAAGGGCGACGCGGACGCCATGTACGAGTACACCGGCACGGCGTGGATCACCTATCTGGGCAACAGCAGGCCGATCGTCGACCCGCAGGCGCAGTGGCGGGCGGTGCGGGACGCCGACCTGAGGAACGGCGTGACCTGGCTGCCCCAGTCGACCCTCAACAACACGTACTCGCTCGGCATCAGCCAGGCCAACAACGCCAAGTACCACCTCAGGACGATGTCGGACGTGGCCGCGCTGTCGAAGCGGGATCCCTCGGCGGTGACGATCTGCGTGGAGAACGAGTTCGCCTCGCGCGAGGACGGGCTGCCCGGCATGGAGAAGGCGTACGGGATGTCGATCCCCGCCTCCAACATCCAGAAGATGGACGCCGGGATCATCTACACCCAGGTGTCCAAGTCCAGCTCGTGCCTGCTCGGAGAGGTGTTCACGACCGACGGCCGCATCAAGGCGATGAACCTGGCGACCCTGGAGGACGACAAGCACTTCTTCCCCAACTACAACGCGGCGCCCGAGCTGCACAGCAGGACGTACGACAAGTACCCGGCGATCGCGGGCCTGTTGAACCCGCTCAGCGCCAAGCTGACGACGCAGGTGGCCCGGGACCTCAACGCCAAGGTCGACGTGGACGGCCAGGACCCGCACGACGTGGCGCTCGACTGGCTGGTCAAGGAGGGGTTCATCAAGAAGGGGTGAGGCGAGCCCGGGGGGCGGGCGCCGGAAGCGGCCGGCGGGGGCGGCCGGGGTCGCCGAAGGAGGGCGAGGGCGGCGGGGCACGGGTTGCCAAGAAGTCGATGCAAAGAAAGCGTTGCAAGGCTCTCTTTGCATAGCTATCTTTGGACCATGCCCGAGAACAACGAGCACGAGCCGTCCGACGACCCGTCGCCCGCACCGGCCGCCCCGTTCGCCGTGAACGCGGCCGGGGAGCGCATCCTCGACGCGCGCTCCCTGCGCGGACTCGCCCACCCCCTGCGGATCCGGATCCTGAAGTCGCTTCGGCACGACGGACCGGCCACCGCCTCCCAACTGGGCGAGCGGCTCGGGGAGTCGAGCGGCGCGACCAGCTACCACCTGCGCCAGCTCGCCACACACGGCTTCGTCGAGGACGACCCGGGGCGCGGCAAGGGCCGCGAACGCTGGTGGAAGGCGGCACACAACGGCACGTCGTTCGCCGACGACCTGCACACCAGCAGCGATCCGGAGGTGCGGGGCGCGGCCAATCTGTTCCTGCACGAGATCGCCGGCATCCACACCCAGGAGCTCTCGACCTGGCTCGCCACCATGCGCGACTGGCCCGAGCCCTGGGCCACGAGCGGCGACCTGAGCGACTTCACACTGGACCTGACGGTAACCCAACTCAGCGAGCTGAACGCCAAGTTGCACGCCGTCATCGAGACCTACCGCACCCTCGCGCCGGACCCGGCGGAGGCCGGCGACGCCGCCCAGGTCCGCGTCCATCTGCACTCCTTCCCGCGCTCCACCCCGCCCCGCTGAACCCGCCCCGGCCGAAGGGACTCGCGCCATGCACAGCGACACCCATCTCCTGCTGCACCACCAGCGCGCCGCCGAACTGGCGGACGAGGCCCGCACCGCACTCCCCCGTGAGCACCGGCTGCGCATACAACTGGGCTGGATCCTCGTCGAGTTGGGCCTCCGCCTGACCCAGCAGGCACCCCACCGGCGAACCCGCCTCGCGTGAGCGGGCCGGGGGGACACCGCGAAGGACCGGGACACCACGAGAGGGCGCGGCACCGCGAAGGACCGGGGCGCCGCGACAGGCGGCCGCTGGTGGCCGTGCTCGCCGCCAACGCCGTTTCGGCGAGCGGCAGTTCACTCACCCTGATCGGGGTGCCGTGGTTCGTCCTCCAGACCACGGGCAGCGCGGGCCGGGCCGGGGTGGTCGCCTTCTGCGCGACGCTGCCGATCGTCGTCTCGGCGCTGATCGGCGGCCCGGTCATCGACCGCGTGGGGCGCCGCCGGGTCTCGGTGGGCTCCGACGTGGTGTGCGGGCTCGCGGTCGCCGCGATCCCGCTGCTGCACCACGCCGGACTGCTCGCGTTCTGGCTCCTGTGCGCCCTGATGGCGCTCGGCGGGCTCGCCCACACCCCGGGCGTCTCCGCCCGCTACGTCCTGCTGCCCGATCTGGCCCGCCGCTCCGGCACGACCCTGGCCCGCGCCGCCAGCGTCTACGACGCCGTGTCGCGGGGAGCCAGGATGACCGGCGCGGCCCTGGCCGGCGTACTCATCGCGCTGACCGGCGCCGGCAACGTCCTGCTCGTCGACGGCGCCACCTTCGCCGTCTCGGCGGCGCTCGTCGCGACCGGCCTGCGCGGGGTCCGCGAGGCCCGGCCGCAGCGCGACGCGCCACCGGTCTCGTTGCGCACCTACCGGGCCGAACTGCGCGAGGGATACGCCTACTTGGCGCGCAACCGGCTGCTCCTCGCGGTGGTCACGATGGTGATGCTGATGAACGGCACCGACCAGGGCTGGACCTCGGTACTGCTCCCGGTCCACGCCGAGCGGGAGCTGGGCGGGGCGTCCCAGCTCGGCCTGCTCGCCGCCCTGTCCGCGGCCGGCGGCCTGTGCGGCGCGCTCCTGTACGGCCTGGTCGGCCACCGCTTCGGGCGCCGGACGGTCTTCACCGTCTGCGTGCTCCTGTGCGGGGCGCCCCGGTACGCGGTGGCAGCGCTCACCGGCACCACCCCGCCGCTCGCGGTCACGATGGTGGTGGCGGGGCTCGCCGGCGGCGCGCTCAACCCGATCCTGACGACGGTGATCTACGAGAAGGTGCCGGACGTGCTGCGCAGCCGGGTCGCCGGGGTGCTCACGGCCGGCTGCGAACTGGCGATGCCGCTCGGCGGGCTCGCCGCGGGCCTCCTGGTGCAGGGCGCGGGCCTGCGCGGCGCGCTGCTCGCGGTCGGCGGGGTGTACCTGCTCGCGACGCTGAGCCCGCTGGTCCTCCCGGCCTGGAAGGACATGGACGCGGGAGCCGTCAGCAGGACGGAACCGGGTCGCCCTTCCGCAGCGCCTGGAGCGCGGACACCGCACCCTTCAGCGTAGTCACGGGGATCAGGCGCAGCCCCTTGGGCAGCTCCGACTTGGCGTCCGAGCACTCGGCCTCCGGCACGAGGAAGACGGTCGCCCCGTCCCGGGCCGCGGCCTGTGTCTTGAGCGCGACCCCGCCGACCGCGCCGACGTCCCCGCCGTCGCTGATCGTCCCCGTACCGGCGATGGTGCGGCCGCCGGTGAGGTCGCCGCCGGAGCCGTCGCCGTTCAGCTTGTCGATGATGCCGAGCGTGAAGAGCAGCCCCGCGCTCGGGCCGCCGACGTCGGCGAGGTGCAGATCGACCTTGACCTTGTCGGGGCTCAGACCGAGGTAGCCGAGGGCCGCGACGGAGGCGGCGTCCTGCGACTGCTTCATCTGGGCCTGGTTGTGGGCGGAGATCTCCTTCTCGCTGCCGCCGCCCGGATAGACCGAATCGCGCGGCATCACGGCCCGGTCGGTGCGGAACCAGCCGTCGACGACGTCGGAGATCCCGACGTCGGCCTTGGGTCCGGTGGCCACGATGGTGGTCATCCGCAGCTGCCCGGTAGTGGGGCGGGTGGGCGCGCCGGAGATGGTGATCACCGGCTTGCCCTCGTCGTTCCCGAGCACGTTCGCGGTCGGCCCCGGCTGCGCCACCGCGAACGGCAGCGGCGCGAAGCAGGCGACGGCGAGCAGCGCGACGACCGGTGCGGCGCCGATGGCGAGGTTACGGAGGCGGGAGTGACGAATGAGCACGCCTCCAATCTATCCGTACGCACCCGGCCGCCCGGGCCGGTCCCCCGGGCGCGGGCGGGCGCGGGCCCGGCACGAACCCCGTGCCGGGCATCGGCTCAGCGCAGGGCGTCGGCGACTTCCTTGGCCGCGTCGACGACCCGGGGCCCGACCCGCTCGGGTACGGCGTCGGCGAGCATCACCACGCCCACGCTGCCCTCTATCCCGGTGACCCCGACCAGCGGCGCGGCCGCCCCGCTCGCCCCGGCCTCCAACTCGCCGTGGGTGAGGGTGAAGCCGGGCTCGGCGAGGCCCCCCGCCTGGCGCGCGGCGAGGATCGCCCGGCCGGCCGCGCCCTTGTCCAGGGGGTGGCGGAAACCGGCCCGGTAGGCCACGTGGTAGTCCGTCCAGGTCGGCTCGACCACGGCCACGGCGAGCGCGTCCGAACCGTCGACGAGGGTGAGGTGGGCGGTCGCGCCTATGTCCTCGGCGAGCGAGCGCAGCGCGGGCAGCGCGGCCTCGCGGACGAGCGGGTGCACCTGGCGGCCCAGGCGCAGCACCCCGAGCCCGACCCTGGCGCGGCCGCCCAGGTCACGGCGGACGAGGGCGTGCTGCTCCAGGGTCGCGAGCAGGCGGTAGACGACCGTGCGGTTGACGCCGAGTTTGTTGGACAACTCGGTGACCGTCAGACCGTGGTCGGTGTCGGCGAGCAGCTTGAGGACACGTAGCCCCCGGTCGAGCGTCTGGGAGGTCTCCGCGGTCACGACACCCACTCCTTAAGTGGTGAGTCGCGGCGGCACTCTCACGTGGTTCGCGGCACCGGTCCCATCGGCATCGCGCGCAGAGCCCGCCGGCGAGCCCAAGGCACCGGCTGCGCTCCGCGGCGACGCTGCCACGGGGCGTTTGCATGGCGGGGACAGTAGCGAGCGGACACCGCTCAGCGGAAGACCTCGTCCAGAATCCGGGCGCCAGTGGAATTCCGGAACCCGGGGAATGGACGCGACAGCCCCAACAGACGGGCGAATAACGCCCGTGGCAGACGAATTTGGTCCCTGTTCGAGCACCTTCGGGACCTAAGTCCGTCTTAACGGGGACCTTGGGCGACCGACAGGGATTTGCCGGGACATTACTGTGGCAGACGTCCGAGGGGCGTCCGTGGGGGCCGGTCCTCGTACACATCACGATCCCCCGGGATCACGAACGGGGCCCGGCAACGCACGCCGGGCCCCGTTCGTTGTGCGGGGGTTCGCCCCGCCGGCACCACCCGCTACTTCATGCGGGTGGCCCACTCCTGGACCTTCTTGATCCGCTCCCGGAGCTGGCCGGCCGTGGCCTCCGCGCTCGGCGGCCCGCCGCACACCCGGCGCAGCTCGGTGTGGATGACGCCGTGCGGCTTGCCGCTCTGGTGGACGTACGCACCGACCATCGTGTTCAGCGACTTGCGGAGCTCAAGGAGCTCCTTGTGCGAGACGACGGGACGGCGCTCGGCCGGCATCTCCAGGAGGTCCGCCTGCTCGGCCGGCTTCTGGCGGCTGTGCGCGATCTGCCGGGCCTGCCGCTTCTGGAGCAGCATCTGCACCTGGTCGGGTTCGAGGAGCCCCGGAATGCCGAGATAGTCCTGCTCCTCCTCGCTTCCCGGGTGCGCCTGCATGCCGAATTCGGCGCCGTTGTACATGACCCGGTCGAAGACGGCATCGGATTCGAGGGCCTCGAAGGGGAGCATGTCGTCCCCGGTGTCCTCGTCCTCCTGCTTGTTCGCGTCGTCCATTTCCTGTTCGGACTCGGCGTACGGGTCTTCTTCCTCGCCGTCCTTCTTCGGCTTGTCGAGCACGTGGTCGCGCTCGACTTCCATCTCGTTGGCGAAGCCGAGGAGCATCGGAATGGTGGGCAGGAAAACGGAAGCGGTCTCGCCGCGCCGCCTCGACCGCACGAAACGGCCGACGGCCTGGGCGAAGAAGAGGGGCGTCGAAATCGTGGTGGCGTACACGCCGACGGCCAGGCGCGGCACGTCGACGCCCTCCGACACCATGCGGACGGCGACCATCCACCGGTCGTCGCCCTCGGCGAACTCGTCGATCCGCTTGGAGGCGCCGGTGTCGTCGGACAGCACGACGGTCGCCTTGGAGCCGGTGATCTCGCGGATCAGCTTGGCGTAGGCGCGGGCGGAGTCCTGGTCGGAGGCGATGACGAGGGCGCCGGCGTCCGGGATGGCCTTCCTGACCTCGGTCAGGCGCTGGTCGGCGGCGCGCAGCACGTTGGGCATCCAGTCGCCGCGCGGGTCGAGCGCCGTGCGCCAGGCCTGCGAGATGGCGTCCTTGGTCATGGGCTCGCCGAGCCGGGCGGCGATCTCGTCACCGGCCTTGGTGCGCCAGCGCATGTTGCCGCTGTAGCTCATGAATATGACCGGCCGCACGACGCCGTCGGCGAGCGCGTTGCCGTAGCCGTACGTGTAGTCGGCGGAGGACCGGCGGATGCCGTCGTTGCCCTCCTCGTACGCGACGAACGGGATGGGGTTGGTGTCGGACCGGAAGGGGGTGCCGGTGAGCGCGAGCCGGCGGGTGGCCGGGTCGAACGCCTCCAGGCAGGCCTCACCCCAGGACTTGGAGTCACCGGCGTGGTGGATCTCGTCGAGGATCACCAGGGTCTTGCGCTGTTCGCACCGGTTGCGGTGCAGCATCGGGCGCACGCCGACACCGGCGTAGGTGACGGCGACCCCGTGGTACTCCTTGCTCAGCGGCCCGGCGCTGTAGTCCGGGTCGAGCTTGATGCCGACCCGGGCGGCGGCGTCCGACCACTGCTTCTTGAGGTGCTCGGTCGGCGCGACGACGGTGATCTGCTGCACGACGTGGTGGTGCAGCAGCCACGACGCGAGCGTCAGGGCGAAGGTCGTCTTGCCGGCGCCGGGCGTCGCGACGGCGAGGAAGTCGCGCGGCTGCTCCTGGACATACCTCTCCAGGGCACCCTCCTGCCAGGCGCGCAGCTTGTTGGCGGTGCCCCAGGGGGCGCGGCCGGGGAAGGCGGGTGAGAGGTGGTGGGAGGCGGTAGTAGTCACGGTCTCCGGTTCGGGTCTCTCGGTGTACGGGATCACGGGCATCCGGGCCGCGGGGCCCGGCGGGCCGGCCGAGGGTTTTGCGGGGCCCCGGTACCGGCTCTTACGTACGACAACCGGGCCACCTTACCGGCGGGGGTGCCGGGCCCGGGCGGAACGTGTCCCGGCGGGGCGGCTGTGAGAGCGGGCTCACAAGGCCCGCCGGGGGCTCCGCCCCGGGTCCGGGGTTGGTTGGTTCCGGTCCCCCTGGGGCTCCGCCCCAGACCCCGGGGGACTTGCCCACCCACCCGCCCGTGCAAGGGGTCGGATGGTTCGGCTACTGGGGCTGCGCCCCAGACCCCCTGCGGGGGCTCCGCCCCCTGCACCCCCGTTCGCGCCTGAACGGCGCTCGTCCTCAATCGCCGGACGGGCTGAGGTTGCCCGGTGCTGGCCCGCACCGGGCATTTAGGGGCGCGGGGAACTGCGCGACCAGCCACCCACGGCCCGCAGCCGAACGCCAACCAGGCATCCCTTCACCCCCGGCGGGTTTAGGGAAGGGGCGGGGAGGGGCCAAATCCAGGGCCGGGGGCAGAGCCCCAGCACACCTGGCCAGAGCCCCGACGCACCCCCGGGCGGGAGCCCAACCCCTCAACTCCCCCGAACCCGCCGCGCGACGAACGCCCCACCCAGCGCCACCACCCCCATCGGCACGAACACCACCACGAACGCCCCCGGACGCGCCGCCGACGCCGCCGACACCGCACCCCCACCCAGCGCCGCGAACCCCGCCCCACCCGCCGCGAGCAGCAGCACATTGGACAGGCCGTCCGAGATCTGGAGGGCGGCCGAGTTGGCCCCCGCCTCGTGCGGAGCCGAAAGCTTCAGGAGCAGCACGCTCGTCGAGGCGATGACCATGCCCATGCCGAAACACCCCACGCCCCAGGCGACGCCGACCACCCACACCGGCACCGCCTCGACGAGCACACTCGGCGCGGCCACGATCGCGAGGGCCACGAGCACCATCCCCACCACCATCAGCCGCTCCCGGTGCGCCTCCATCCGGGGCCGCGCCTGGACATACGAACCCAGCGCCCACGTGGCCCCGCCGACGGCCAGCGAGAGCCCGGCCATGGTGGGGGTCAGCCCGCGCTGGGTGACCAGCATCAGCGGCACGAACGATTCCGCCGCGATGAACGACCCCGCCGCGATCCCCCGCAGCAGCACCACGGAGGGCAGCCCGCGCGCCGCCCGCCAGGTGCCGTGCGGCAGCAGGGCCCGCCTCCCCACCACGGCCGGCCCGAGCAGAGCCGCCCCCGCCACGAACGGCAGCAGCGACAGCCACCTCAGTTCCTGCCCCGCGTACTGGAGCAGTCCCGCGCCGACCGAGATGCACAGGGCCAGCCTGATCCGGCGCCGCTCGAACGGCACGGGCGGCGCCGACGGATCCGCGGGCCCCGCCGCCATCCGCCGCGTCGCGGGCAGCGCGAGCGCCAGCGGGAACATCACCAGCACCGGGATGCCGATGAACACCCAACGCCAGCCCAGCTGTTCGGTGACCGTCCCCGCCACCAGCGGCCCGACCACCGAGGGCACCACCCACCCCGCCGCGAACGCCGCCATGATCGTCGGCTGGAGGCGTGCGGGGTAGGCCCGGCCTATGACGACGTACAGCGCGACGATCACGAGCCCGCCGCCGAGCCCCTGCACGGCCCGGCCGGCGATGAACGTCCACATGTTCAGCGCCGTCCCGGACAGCAGCAGCCCCGCCGCGAACGCCGACATCCCGACGGCGAGCGCCCCGAGCGGACCGCGCCGGTCGGCCCACTGCCCCGCGACGACCATCCCGAACAGGCTCGTCGTGAAGTACGCGGAGAAGGCGAAGGCGTACAGCGAGACCCCGTCGAGCTCGCGCGCCGCGACCGGCATCGCGGTGCCGACGGCGGTCGCCTCGAACGCGATGAGCAGCACGACGGTGACGATCCCGAAGCTCAGCGCGCGATGCTCCCGCCCCAGAATCCCGCCCTCGCCGACGCCTTCCGGTGGGAGGTCGGCGAGGCGGGCATCGGTCGGTTCAAGGGCGCTCATCCGCCCAGAGTAAGAGGCGTATCACGGTCTGACCCCTGTCAAAGGACGGGACTCCGGCTACGCCGATGGTCGTAGTCCCGGCCCCTGTGAACGCCACATGGCAGTCACATTGCAGCCCGCCCGCCCCTCTTCCCCTCCCCCGGCCCACCCCCTACGTTCGTACCAACGCACCAGCACATGGCCGTGTGCCCGAGTGGTTCAGGGGCTCGCCTGCAAAGCGAGTTACGTGGGTTCGATTCCCGCCACGGCCTCCAACTGCCTTATTTGTTAGCGCATTTGAGTTCCCGCGTCGCGAACTGCACATATTGCTTCAGCAGCACGGTGAGAACCTCGCGGGTGCGGGGCACTGTCGGGGCCCGGTCGGCGGAAAGCTCCAACTCGACATACTTCTGCGACGGGGGCAACGCGGGCCCCCTCGGAAGGTCCGGGCGCTCACACAAGAAGACCGCACCCGCCCCTCTGTCCCAGACAAACCCCTCGTCACCGGCCTGTACCGGGGTTCCGTGAGTGCGCGCAAAGCCGTTCCAATCGGTGCCCTTGCCGCTGTTCCGGCGCTCGACAGAGACAATTAAGGCGGCATGGTCGTCGACGAACAGCGTGCAGTAAGCGTTGCTCTGCGCCTCGAATGCGTCGAAGCGGCCGTCATTCTTCAGGGAGGCCGAGTCGCCATCCGGGAGTAGGGGCGTAACGGAACTCCCGGTGAATGCCCCCCAGCACAGGCTTTTGGGAATGCTCGGCACGGACGGCTCATGCGAGCAGCTGCTCAGTGCGAGCAGCAGCAAACTGGCCGCCATGGCAGCGGCTGCCGGGCGCCCGGCACGTATCACTTTTCAGCGCCTCTGGCTGCAGCGGTCGCGGCAACATTACGCCCGTCCGAATACGCATCGGCGATGCTGGTAGAGGCAGCCCCCTGATACTCCCTGATGTCCCGCTCCTCAAGGCCCGCACTACGCCCTGCGGCGCCCACCGCGTCGGCGGCGGCCCGCTTGGCGCTCGCCTCCGCTTTCGAGTAGCCGGCGACGGCCTCCTGGCTCGCCTCGTTGGACGAGTCCTGCTGCGCCCGCTCCACCAGGGAGCTCGAGATGTCCTCCTTGAGCCAGTCGATCGCGTCGCCACCGATCGGCAGCATCTCGATGTACTTGCCGCCGACCGCGTCGATCATTCGGCCCGTCCAGTCGACCCTCTCCTCGACGGCCTTGTTGAACTCCTCGTCGGCGGCGGCATGCCTCTCGTAGACGGCCTCCACCCGCGCCTCGGCCATCATTCCCGCGATCTGGCCGCCCGGATGCACCGCGTTGCGTACCGCCTCGCCCACATCGTGGCCGTGATTCTCCGGGTGCGCGAAGACATCCCGCACCAGCAGTGTCGTATAAGCCTGTTGGGCGTTGGTGAGCGCGCCGTACGCCTCGGGGTCCTGGGCCACGGCACCGAGGAAGTGCCCCACCTGCCCCCTGTTGAACTCCGCGAGCACTCCGAACGGCCTCGCCTGACGGGCGCCGTTCTCGGCGACGGCCTGCAAGTCCGGCATGTACTCCGCCGCCATGTTTCCGAAGTGCCCCGCCAGGCCGGACAGCTTGCCGGGGGTGCCGTCCTCGCCCTCCGTCAGGAGCCCGGGGTCCGAGCCGATCTTCGCCACCACCTGCTCCATCACACTCGCCATCACCCCCGTATGCTCCACCGACCGCACCCCCGCACCCCCCGCACCCCCCGCACTCCCCGGCACCCGGCCCGTCACCGCCGCCTCCAGGGCGTTGCCCAGGGCCGACTGGTAGGGGGTGCGGGCGTCGGGGGTCGCGTCGTGGAGGTCGGTCGTGGGGGGCTTGTCCAGGAGGTGGTCGATCATGGTCAGGGGGGTGCCCGAGGGGGTGCGGACCGCCGCGTCGTGTGTCGTCACCAGGCCGTCGCCGTCCGTGTCCGCGCGGAGCGGTTCGTTGAAGAACTGGGCTGAAGACGCCGGGTTGTTGGCCATGGCTGACAGCAGGCCTGTCAACGGGTCGAAGCCCCGGCCGCCCGCCGGGTCGAGGTTCAGGGACATGCCGGGGACCGCCGGGACGGCCCGCTCGAAGAGGTTCGGGTGCTGGTGCTCGAAGCCCGCCATGTCGCGGGCGACGGGCAGCAGGAACGCCCTGTCGTACGTGCCGTGGCGCAGCAGCGCACCCAGCGCCTGGTAGCCGTACACCCGCGCGCCGGGGCCCGCCAGGTCCCCGACGTCGATAGGGCGGCGGCCCGCCCGCATCAGGTCGGCCGTCCAGCGGGACGGAAGGTGGCCGGTGGTGCCCGGGTTCGTGGCGAGGCCCAGCATCGGGCCCAGGTCGTCCTGGACGTGGCGGACCATCGCGGCCCGGTCGAGGCCCGCCGGGCCGAGGCCGGTCGCGTCGAGGGAGAGCCGGGCGTAGAAGTCCAACGCGCCCTGTGGGCCCAGGCGTTGATAGAAGGCGGTGGAGAACTCGGGGTCCCGGGCGTTCGCGTCCAGCAGGGTCTGGAGCTGCCTCAGCTCGTCCACGTTGCGGGCCGTGCCACCCTCGCCGGTGACCCGCTTCGCCAGGTCCACCGCCCGCGCGGCCTCCTCGTCGTCCAGGGACGCGTACCTCGGGGCGGTGAAGTCGTGCGCGTCGGGGATGTTGGCCGTGAGGGCGGCCCGCAGCGCCTCGTCGGCCGCGCCGCACGCCGCGACGAGCGCGTCCACCTTCTGCTGCCAGGCGGCCACGTTCGCGTTCTGGGCCTTGAGGGCCTTGGGGAAGTCGAGGCCGGGGTCGTGCCGGGCCGCCGTGTCGTCGGCGAGCGGCTCGCGCGCCGCGACCCTGCCGTGCGCGTCGACCACGATGCCGCCGCGCCGCGCGCCGTCCAGGACGGCCTGGAGACCGTCCTTCGCCCTCTTGAACTCCGTGTAGGCGTCCAGGAGCAGCCGGTGCACACCCGCCGCCTCCCTCTCCGCGTCCGCGAACTCCTTCACCGTCCTGCGGACGAACTCGCGGGTGACCGAGGCGTTGACCCCGGCCCACCTGGCCGTCTCGGCGTGCGCCCGCAGGCCGTCGTGGGCCTCCTCGGCCAGCCCCTTCAGCCGGACCGCCATCTGCGACCAGTCGTCGACCGCGCTCCCGAGCCTGCCGACCGGCGCGTTCAACACGTCCGCGTACTTCAGCAAGTCACCTGTCCCGTCGGCTAGTTGAGGTAGTCGCTGAGTACGGACACGGCGGTCAAGGAGCCCCGCACGCGCGCGTCATCCTTCGCGTGCCGGGCGGTCGAGTGGTCGAGGTGGTTGGAGATCTGCGCGCAGGCGTCGCGGAGCGTCGTGTACTGGCGCTGCCAGGTGTCGTGGAGCTTCAACAGGGCGGCGCCGCTGGCGAAGTTGTTCGCGCTGAGCGCGCGGGCCGCCTCGAAGGTGGCCGCCCTCGCGTGGTCCCCGTCGCGCCGGAACCCCTCGTACAGGCGGTACGCGTCCGAGCCGACCACCCCGAGGTCGTCGGCGTGCGCGACCAGATCCGCACCGCCCGCCCCTTGGGCGCCGGGCACCTCTGACGCCATCGCCAACTCCCGTTCCGCATGGGCCGATTGCCGTCTCTTCGCCCGGCAGCGTACGGGACGGAGAACTCGCGGATCCGGCATCCGGGGGCCCTCAGGGGTGACAGTGCGGGCGAACCTGTGTGCCGGACGTCATCCGCCCGTGCCCCTGCCAGGCCCGCGCGGATCCGCCGGGGCCGGTACAGCGGCCCGCGCGGATCCGCCGGGGCCGGTACGGCGGCCCGCGCGGCTCCGCCGGGGCCGGTACGGCGGCACCCCACCCACTTTTTAGTGCGTACTTGAGCATCCTTCGCCGCGCGGCGAGCCTGATCCGCATGGCACAGAACAATCCTGAGAAGCCCGCCCCGACCACCCCCGTCACCCCCGTCACCCCCGTCACCCTCCTCGGCCTCGGCGCCATGGGCACCGCCCTGGCCCGTACCTGGCTGGCCGCCGGCCATCCGCTCACCGTGTGGAACCGCAGTACCGCCCGCGCCGCCGCGCTCGCCGCCGAAGGGGCCCGGGTCGCCGACGACGCCGCCGGTGCGGTGGCCGCCAACTCCCTTGTCGTGGTCTGCCTGTTGGACGACGCCTCGGTCGGCGAGGTGCTCGACGGCGTCGACCTGGACGGCAAGGACGTGGTCAACCTGACCACCACCACTCCGGCCCAGGCCCGCGCCCGCGCCGCCTGGGCCGGCGAGCGCGGCGCCCGCTATCTGGACGGCGGGATCATGGCCGTGCCGCCGATGATCGGCGTGCCGGACGCGGGGGCCTACGTCATCTACAGCGGCTCGCCCGAGCTGTTCGAGCGGCACCGCGCGACCTTGGCCGTCCCGGCCGGCACCACGTACGTCGGCGAGGACGCGGGCTTCGCGGCGCTGCACGACGTGGCTCTGCTCAGCGCCATGTACGGGATGTTCGCCGGGGTCACGCACGCCTTCGCCCTGATCCGCGCGGAGGACATCGACCCGGCCTCGCTGGCCCCGCTGCTCACCGACTGGCTCGGCGCGATGGCCCCGTCGGTGCACCAGACCGCCGCGCGGCTCAACAGCGGCGACTACACGACCGGCGTCGTGTCCAACCTCGGCATGCAGGTGGGCGGGGTGGCGACCTTCCTCGACACCGCCGAGCAGCAGGGCGTGAACCCCGAACTGCTGCTTCCCTACTTCGAGTTGATGCGGCGGCGCCTCGCCGAGGGCGACGCCGGGGAGGACCTGACCGGCGTGGTCGACCTCCTCGTACGCCCTCGGCGGCCGGCCGTCTAACCCTGCTGGACCACCGCCGCCTGGGGCCGGATCGGGAGGCGGTTGACCGGGCGGCCGGTCGCGGCGCGGACGGCGGAGGCGATCGCGGCCGGCGAGGTCACGACCGGGACGGCGCTGGCCGCCTTCGCGCCGAACGGGGCCACGACGTCCCGCTCCTCCACCAGCTTCACGATGCGGATGTCGGGCGCGTCCAGGGCCGTCGGCAGGGCGTAGCCCGTGAGGTCGGGGTGGCGGATCTGGCCGCGTACCGTCCGCAGGTTCTCGGTCAGGGCCGCGCCCACGCCCTGGGTGACGCCGGCCTCGATGCGGGACGCGAGCTGACGGGGGTTCAGGACGCGGCCGACGTCCTGGGCGACGGCGAGTTCGACGACGCGGACCGAGCCGAGCTCGATGTCGACGTCCACGACCGCGCGGATCGCGCAGAACGCCAGGCCCACGAACGCGTCGCCCTGGCCCGTCTCGTCGAGCGGCTCGGTGGGGTGCGGACGGCACTGGGCGGTGGCCCAGAGTTCCTTGCCCTCCATGGCCTCGCTGACCGTGGTCGACAGGACGCCGTCGTACGAGGTGATCTTGCCGTCCGCGATCTGGAGCAGCTCCGTGGACATGCCGAACTTGTGCGCGAGCGGCTGGAGCAGCTGGGTACGGACCATCTTGGCCGCGCGCTCGACCGCGCCGCCGGACACCCAGGTGTGGCGGCCGTGCGTGGCGGGGCCCGCCGGGGGCTGGTCGGTGTCGACGGGGGCGACGTGCACCTCGTCGATGCCCAGGGTCTCCTGGACGATCTGGCGGGCGAGGGTGGTGAAGCCCTGGCCGGTCTCGACGGCCGCGCAGATCACCGTAGCGATGCCGTCCTGGACCTTGACGGTGGCGGTGGCCACCTCGTCGGTGCCCTCGGCGCCGAGCATGTGGACCATGCCGAGCGCGTAGCCCACCCCGCGCCGCACCGCGTCCGGCTCGCCCGCGCCCTCCGGGCCGCCCGGCAGCAGCCAGTCGTCCTCGGGTGCGTCCTTGGGCAGGGTCGGCAGCGGGAAGTCCCTTACGGCGGCGAGGAGTTCGGCCACCGGGGCCGGGCAGGTCACCGTCTGACCGGTCGGCAGCAGGTCACCGGTCGCGAGCACATTGCGCATGCGCAGTTCGGCCGGGTCGATGCCCAACTTCCCGGCCAGCTTGTCCATTTGACCCTCGTAGGCCGCGCACACCTGGAGCGCGCCCTCGCCCCGGACGTGTCCGGAGGGCGGGTTGTTGGTGCGCACCGCCCAGCCCTCGACGAAGGCGTGCGGCACGACGTAGGGGCCGCAGGCGAACGCTACGGCGGCGGCGAGGGATTCGGAGGAGGCCTCTGCGTAGGCGCCCGCGTCGAGCAGGATCTGCGCCTCGACCTTGACCAGCCGGCCCTCGGCGTCCGCGTGGTGGCGGTAGCGCAGCAGGGTGGGGTGGCGGTGGGCGTGGCCGAGGAAGGACTCCTCGCGGGTCGCGGTCAGCTTGACCGGGCAGCCGGTCCTCAACGCCAGCAGTCCCAGCGGGAGTTGGAAGCCGAGGTCCTCGCGGTCGCCGGTCGCGCCGGGCACTCCGGTGACGACGACCTTGACGCGGTCCGGCTCCAGGCCGAAGCAGGCGGCGGCCAGGTCGCGGTCGCTGTGCGGGTCGGTGGAGGCGGTGTACAGCTCCACGCCGCCGTCGGGCCGGGGCACCGCGAGGCCCGCCTCGGCGCCGATCGGCGCCGGGTCCTGGCGGCCGATCCGGTACAGGCCCTCGACCACGACCTCGCCGGTCGCCTCGGGGTCGCCGTACTGGAGCGGGATGTGCCGGATCAGGTTGCCGTCGGGGTGCAGCGGTTCGGCCGTGAACGCCTTCTCCGGGTCGGTGACCGGTTCGAGCACCTCGTACTCGACGGCGATGGCCGCGGCCGCGAGGCGCGCGGTGTCCGGATGATCGGCGGCCACCGCGGCGATCGGCTCGCCCTGGTGGCGTACGTAGTCGGACGCGAACACGGGGCGGTCGGCGATCCGGCGGCCGAACGCGGGGTCGCCCGGCACGTCGGCGTGGGTCACCACGGCCCGTACGCCCGGCATGGCGACGGCGGCCGCGGCGTCGATGGAGACGATGCGCGCGGACGCGTGCGGGGCGCGCAGCACGGCCGCCCACAGCAGGCCCTCGGCCCACAGGTCGGCCGCGTAGGGGAAGGTCCCCTCGGTCTTGGCCCGCGCGTCGACGGGCGCGAGCGAGGCGCCGATCCCGTGCGCGGGCGGCTCCTGCTCCGGCCCCGCCACCGGGGTGGCGCCTTCGACCGTCGCGGTGGCTGCGTCGTTGCTCACGCCATGCCTCCGTCGTGCGTGTGCGGGGGCTTGGCGCTGCCGGCCCCGGGGGGTGCCTGGTGCGGGATGCGGGCCTCGTCGGCCGGGGCCGCGCCGGCCGCCTCGCGGCCCGCGACCACGTCCTTCACGGCGTCGAGCACGCCCCGGTAGCCGGAGCAGCGGCACAGGTTGCCGCAGAGCGCCTGGCGCGTTTCGAGCTCGGTGGGGGCGTGGTTGCCTTCGAGCAGGTCGTGCACGGTCATGGCCATGCCGGGGATGCAGAAGCCGCACTGCACGGCTCCGCTCTCGGCCAGCGCCCGCTGCACGTCGGAGGGTTCGCCGTCGGTGGCGAGCCCCTCGACGGTACGGACCTCGCTGCCGGCCGTGGTCGCCGCGGGTACCAGGCAGGAGGCGACGAGCCGCCCGTCCACCTGGACGTTGCACGCACCGCACTCGCCCTGCGAGCAGCCGTCCTTGGCCCCGGCGAGCCCGAGCCGCTCGCGCAGCACGTAGAGCAGCGACTCGCCGACCCACGCCTCGGTGACGGGCCGGTCGGCGCCGTTCACCCGCAGCACGTAGGAGGCGCGGGGGTGTTCGAGGTCGGGCGCCCCGGCGAGGGCGGGCGCGGGCTCCGACTCCGGCTCGGCCCCGGCGACGGGCTCCGCCGCCTCGGGTGTCCCGGGACTGTCCTGCGCCTCCCGGCCCTCGGGGTTCCCTTGGGCCTCGGTGACCTCTTGGGCCTCTCGGGCCTCTCGGGCCTTGGGTACATCGCCGGTTCCGGTCGGTTCGGCCACCGCGTCGGGGACGGCTTCGGCCGCCGGTTGCGGCGCTTGGGGCACGTCGGGGGCATCGGGGGCGTCGGGTGCCGACGCCTCCGGGACCGCTTCGGCGAGGGGCTCGACGATCAGCGGCACTTCCGGGGGCGGCTCCGGCGCGAACGCCCCGGGCGCCGGGGCGGGCGGCTCGGGGGTGTGCGGCGTGTGCGCGGCTTCCGGGTGCGCGTGCGGCTCCGGGGCGGGGGCGTCCGCGTGACCAAGCGGGTCCGATACGTCACGTACGTCCGGCACTTCGGGCGCCGGCGGGGCTGCGTGAGTCTCCGGTGCCGGGGACGCCGGGGGTGCCGATGGCTCCTCCACCGCCTCGGGCGCGGGCGGCTCGGGGAGCTGGTTCGCCCAGGGGGCCGGGGCTCCGCCGGGGAGGGTGGCGGGCGGGGTCGAACCCCACTGCTCGATCAGCGACGACGTGGTGAACTCACCTGATTCCTCCGGGAGTTCACCGTCGGCGACCGGGATCGTCCACTGACCCGTACCGGCGAGGGACGGCTCGTCCGCGAAGTTCCACTGGGCCGTGGCCGAGGGGTCGTGGGCGGGGTGCGTCGGCGTCGCGGGCACGGGGGTGGGTGCGGCAGGCTCCGGCCACACCACGGTCTGCGCGCCGGGCGCGGGATCGCTCTCGGGCGCGCCCTGGCCGGTCAGTTCGGTCGGGATGCGCCAGACGCCGGTGGCACCGGGATCCGTCGCGGCGGCCGGGGTGAGCGGCACGATCATCGGCGGCACGTAGCCGTGGCCGGGCGCCGCGAGGGGGGCGCCCATCAGGTCCATGTCCGGAGGCAGCTGGACGAACGCCGTGGCGTCCGGCTCGTACTCGCCGCCGTGCGGAACCGGCTCCCAGCCACCGTGCCGGGGCACCTGCCCGTAGCCGTGCTCGTGCTCGCGCTCCGGCTCGTACGGGCCGTTGCGGTCGTCGTTCCGGTCGTGGTCGCGACCGCTGTTCTGATCGTTGTTGCGGCTGGTCACGACAGCGCCCTCCCCAGTGCTCGTCGGGCCAACGCGGCGACGGTACGCCGCAGATGCAGTACGGCGGGCGAGAGGGGCGCGGGCGGTGAGCCGTCCGCCGGTGGCTCCGGATCCGGGATGCAGGCGGCGGCCACGTACTCGCCGAACGCGCCGAGCGCCTCCGGGGCCAGCGCCGCGCGCTCGCCGTCCCAGTCGATGAGCGAGGCGATCCAGCGCTCGGCCTCCAGGGGGCGCAGCGGCATCGGCGCGATGGCGCCGACCGCGCAGCGCACCCCGCGCCGGGCCGGGTCGAGGACGACCGCGACCGAGGCGGTGGCACGGCCGGGGCCGGTGCGGCCGGTGGCCTTGAGGAAAACTTGGGGAGCGTGCAGCAGCGGGACCCGGACATAACCGATCAACTCGGCCGGGGCGAGCATGTCCCGCCCCGCCAGCAGATGCGACACGGGAATTTCACGCCGGGCGCCGTCCGGGCCCGCGATGACGAGGGCCGCTTCGAGCGCGGCGAGCACGGGCAGCGCGTCACCGGTGGGGGCGGCGGAGGCGATGTTGCCGCCGAGGGTGCCCGCGTTGCGGATCTGCGGGGGGCCGGCGGCGCGCGCGGCCGCGGCGAGCGCCGGGATGAGCGCCGCGAAGTCCGGGCGCCCCATCCGGGCGTGGGTGAGACCGGCGCCGAGCAGGGCGTGGCCGTCCTGGTACTGCCAGCCGCGGATCTCGTTGATCCGGCCGAGTCCGACGAGCCCCGCGGGCCGCAGCAGGCCCCGGTTGACGGCCGCCATCAGATCGGTGCCGCCCGCGACCGGCACGGCGGCAGGCATGGCCGCGAGCGCCGCCACGGCCTCGTCCAGTGAGGCAGGCAGCGTCACCGACTGCGCCGCCTGCGGTGCGTGCGTGGTCAACCCAGCTGCCCCTTCCCGGTGTCCCGGCCGTACGACTGTGCCGTCTGTGGCCACCTGCTGATGGCCGTACCGTACGTGCTCACAGCCCGGACGTGGCAACTCTGGCACATCTTCCGGACCGGCCGACGGCAGGGTCCGCGAAGCGCACTTCCGTCCCCGACCTGGGGAATGTTCCGGTTTCGCAGGCGTTGTACGACTTATGCGGTACGCCTCGTTCCGCACGCCGGGTGTTCGTCACAGCGGTCTTCCTCGCAGCCGGTCGCGGCCGGGGCGGCCGTGACCCGGGGCCACGCTCCCAGGCGCACGGCCGCCGGGCACCGCCCTTGACGCCGGGCTCACCTGTTTGGGGGCGCCCCCTCGATCGGGCGTCCGACCACTCCGGGGCGCTGCTGCCACGGCAACGGGCCGGTGGGCGGGCGGTAGTCGACGCCGAGCGCGTCAAGTCGCTTGTAATGGGCGGACATTCGCCGTTCGAAATCCGCGAAGTCGCGCTCGGCGGGGGCGGGCAGCTCGCTCCAGGCGACCTCGGCGAAGGCGGCGAGGCGGGGGAACACCTGGTAGTCGACGCGGGACTGGTTCTCCATCACCTCCGTCCAGACATTGGCCTGGGTGCCCAGCACATGGGCGGCCGCCTCGGGGCCGAGCCGCGGCGGAACGGGCTCGAAGCGGTAGACGTCCTCCAGGGTGCGGACGAACCCGATCGGCACGGGCTCCTGCGCACCGCCGGCCTGCCGGTGATCCAGGTACACGTACTGCTCGGGGCACATCACGACGTCGTGCCCGGCCTCGGCGGCGGCGATTCCGGCGCCGTAGCCGCGCCAGGAGGAGACGGCGGCGCCGGGCGCGAGCCCGCCCTCCAGGATCTCGTCCCAGCCGATGAGGCGGCGCCCGCGAGCGCTCAGCCAGGTGTCGAAGTGCCGGATGATCCAGGACTGGAGCTCGTTCTCACCGGCGAGCCCGAGTTCGCGGATGCGCTCCTGGGCGACGTCCGACTTCTGCCACTGCTCCTTGGGGCACTCGTCACCGCCGATGTGGATGAACGGCGAGACGTCCTCGGGGAACAGGTCGAGCACCTCCTCCAGCACCCCCTCGTAGAAACGGAGGGTGTTGTCAGTGGGGGCGAGTACGTTCGGATTGACGCCCCAGGTGTCCCAGACGGAGAGGGAGGCGGTGTCGATGACATCGGTGTTGCCGAGTTCGGGGTACGCGGCGATGGCGGCCTGCGAGTGTCCCGGGATGTCGATCTCGGGCACGACGCGGATATGCCGCTCGGCGGCGTACGCGACGATCTCGCGGATGTCGTCCTGGGTGTAGTAACCTCCGTGCGGCTTCTCGTCCCACAGGGGCGAGGCGCGATGCCCCCATTTGGTCCGGCTGCGCCACGCGCCGACGTCGGTGAGGCGGGGGTACCGCTTGATCTCGATCCGCCAGCCCTGGTCGTCGGTGAGGTGGAAGTGGAAGACGTTGAGCTTGTGGGCGGCGATGAGATCGAGATAGCGCAGCACGCCGTCCTTCGGCATGAAGTGCCGTGAGACGTCGAGCATGAGCCCGCGCCAGCCGAACCGGGGGCTGTCCTCGATGGTCACACGGGGCACCGGCCAGTCCTGCCCGCCCCGCAACGGCGCCCGCCGGAAGGCCTCCGGCCCCAGCAGCTGACGGAACGTCTGTATGCCACGGAATACGCCGGCGGGGGTGGCGCCCTCGATGAGTACGGCGACGTCCTGGACGGATCGGTCGGTGGAGAGCCGGTACGCCTCCGGGCCACCGGGGATGCCGGGGTCGAGCCGCAGCACGATGCCGCCCGCGTCGCCCGCGCCGCCCGCGTCGGGCAGGGCGAGCCCGGTCGCGGCGCCGATGGTCCCTCGGAGAAGGGGGGCGAGGGGTTCGGTGCCGGGGGCGGTGTGGAGGGTGGTGGCGGCGGTGAGGCGGTTGGGGTCCGGGGTGGGTGCGTTCTGGTCGGCGGTGGGTGGGCGGATGGTGCTGGGCGCGGGGATGAGGTGGTCGATGTCCATCGGGGTTGGTGCCCTTCCGTGCGGGTGGTGTTGTGCTGGTGTCTTGTTCTCCCCCACCCCGCCCCTTCCCGAGACCCGCCGGGGGAGAGTCCGTTGGGGGAGAGTCCGTTGGGAGTGTCCGTCGGGTGGGGGTGGTGGGTGCGGGTGGTGGGTGCGGGTGGTGGGTGGCTGGTCGCGCAGTTCCCCGCGCCCCTAACCCCGTTTTCGTCCTCGGGCCGTGGGTGGCTGGTCGCGCAGTTCCCCGCGCCCCTAGCAGGATCGGTGCGGGCCCGCATCGGGGCATTTCAGCCCGTCATGGGGGTCCCCCCTGGCCCTTAAGGCCTTGGGGGAGATTGAGGACGAGCGCCGTTCAGGCGCGAACGGGGTCCGGGGCGGAGCCCCGAAGGGGGTGCAGGGGGCGGAGCCCCCGCAGGGGGTCTGGGGCGCA